>JBBQTF010000003.1:0-134975 GCA_038234675.1 Steroidobacterales bacterium | reverse complement strand
CCCCCTGTGTCAGGGTAGTTGTCGCTTCCTTCTATAATTTGATCCCTAAAGGATCGAGAAGTCGAGGACGACATGACCAGACCGTACTCTATTGCTTTTAAGCAGAAAATGGTCGAGCGGCTCATCGGCAGGAATGCATTGAACGCCTCCCAGCTTGCTCGCGAAACCGGCCTGCGACAGCAGAACTTGTCGCGGTGGTTGGAAGAGGCGCGTAGCCTTCCGCGGGTGGCTTCCGAGAAACCCACCCTGCATGAATGGACCGTTGAGCGGAAAGCCCGGGTAGTGGCCGAGGCGTCCAAACTCAGCGGCGAGCAACTCACTACATATCTGGATCGGGCAGGGGTGAAGCTCGCGCACTACGAACGCTGGCGACTGGCGCTGGAACAGGACGGGACGGAATCCTTAGCCACTACCAAGCGCATCCGCAATCTTGAACGCGAACTGGCCCGTAAGGAAAAGGCCTTGGCTGAGGCCGCGGCGCTGCTCGTGCTAAAAAAAACGATCGACAGTCACTACCAAGACGAGGACGACGACACCCAAGGGTAGAACGGGAGGCGATCCTCTCGGCGATCGCCGAAGCGCAATCGGCCGGGGCCCGCTTGGCGCCCGCCTGTCGAGTCGTGGGCATCTGCGCGCGAACCGTGGAGCGCTGGCGATGCCGCCCCGAAGGCGAGGACGGGCGTTGCGGCCCTCATCGCCAGCCGCGTAACGCTCTGTCCCCCGTCGAGCAAGCCCAAGTCCTGGCCGTACTGAGCAGCACTCGGTACGCCAATCTCTCGCCCAAACAGCTGGTTCCGCAGCTGGCTGACGAAGGCGTATATCTGGCTTCCGAGTCGACCCTGTATCGACTGCAGCGCCGCCACACGCTGCGACGGAAGAAGGCGGCCATGGCTCGTACCGACCTTACCCGTTCAAGCACTGTGCACCGGGCGACTCGGCCCAATCAGGTCTGGAGCTGGGATATCACCTGGCTCCCGACCACCGTGCGCGGCATCTACCTGCATCTGTATCTGGTGATGGATGTCTGGAGTCGTCGTATCGTCGGATGGCGAATCGCCCTCAGCGAGTCGGCCGACATCGCCGCTGAGCTCGTCACCCAGGCCTGCCGCGATGACCATGTCGATCCACGCGGGCTTGTGCTGCACTCCGATAACGGCAAACCGATGCGTGCAAGCACGATGATCTCAACCCTGCAGTGGCTCGGAGTCGTGCCGTCCTTCAGCCGGCCTCATGTCTCCGATGACAACCCGTACTCCGAGGCACTGTTCCGAACCCTCAAGCACACGCCCGCCTACCCGTGCCTACCGTTTGCTGATCTGGGTACGGCACAGCGCTGGATCGACCGCTTCGTCAGGTGGTACAACGGGGAGCATCGTCACAGCGCCATCCGCTATGTGACCCCCGATGACCGCCACTACGGGCGCGAAGCCCAAATCCTCGCCAGGCGACACCAGATCTACCAACGCGCGCGATGTACAAACCCTGATCGGTGGGCCCGCCACACTCGCAACTGGGGGCCGGTGGGATCCGTAGTGCTAAATCCACAGGGCTTGGCCGTAAACGACGCTCCCGCCAACAGGCGACAACTATCTTGACACTCACCGGCCACGAAGGCATGGACCGCTTCGCCTGCGCTGAAGAATCGCTCCCATGTTGCGGCGGAAATGGCCTCTGGTAGCGCCGTAGTTCCGGAGCGACCGTATCAACCGTTGTATCCGTCCCACAGAGGGCGCCATTGATCCTAATCAGCCGGGCGAATTGGGGCGGCTGGCAAATGGCTCAGTCATCATTCAGCCCGACTTCTCGGACGCTTGACCGGGCCCCGGAAGGCGGAGGCCGTCCGTTATAGCGGCGTTTGAACATGCACCCCATAGCCAGTTCTTCGGATGACAGTGCGTGAGCTCTACAGTGGCCGATCAATGGACGCTTGAGCTCAACGGGCTAACCTGGGCTTTTCGGCTCCACGAGGTTGGCAAGCTGTAGGAGCGATTCCTGCCATCCTAGGTAACACATCTCGAGCGGGATCGCTGTCGGAACTCCCTCTTGAACAATATTCAGCTCAGTACCGCATGAGACCGGCTTGAGAGACACCGTGACTCGCATTTCTCCGGGCATGTTTGGGTCGTCAAAGCGATCGGTGTACCGAATGAGCGCGTTTGGAACCAGCTCCTTGTACTCCCCACCGAAAGAGTGGCCCTGGCCGTTTCCGAAATTAGCGAAAGACATCTTAAAAGTGCCACCCACCCTGGCGTCCAAATGATGCACCTTGCAGGTAAAGCCATAGGGTGGCAGCCACTTGGCCATCGCGTCAGCCTCGAGAAAGGCGCGATAGACTCGCTCCGGGCTTGCGCGCAACACGCGGTGAAGGCGGACGGTACCTGTTGACATGGTTGATATTCCTTAACGCTGTGCATCCCGACGCTCTCGACGGAAAGTCTTCTGAGCGTGATCGAGGTGCCGAATGAGAACATGCGAGATGACGTCTATGCCAATGCCCGCAAACAATGCCGGCAACAGATAGAACCCAATAGTGACTTCGGAATTAAAGACCGCATCATCCAGCAGCGAGGGGCTCAGCTTCGACATGGCCTCCAACCGTTGCAGCAGGAAAACGTCGACTCCGGAAACGGCCACCAGCGTAAGCCCAAGGATGAGTATCGTGGCGCGCGAAACCGCGCGCTTGAAAAGCAAGCCGATATAAATAGCCGCCGGCAGGACTGCGGAGCACGCCACCAACAACCAAAAATAGATTTCGGCGAATACCGAAAATTTCATTCCATGTAGTGCCACGTGTATCTAAGCCCTCCGGGCGAGACCCGGCGATTAGTGCAGGAGAAGTGCACTCCATACTCACGCACCGCCTCCTGCCACGCTCACAGGTTACTAGGCACGCGTCCACGCTAGCGCGCGTCCTCCAAATTGTCCCACCCACCCATGCGTCGCTGGACAATTGCGGAAAAGGAATCAGCTGCAGTCCTGCGCCCTCAATTTGCGCGCCGCGCTGGAGCGACCCCTGCCAGAACGCCAGACAATGCGCCGCGCAACATTTCCAGTACCGGCAACCATTCTACAACACGCGATTTCTGCTTGGCCAACAGCTACGCCATCGCACCGTAAAAAATGGCAAACCGCTGATAGTCGGCTGCGGGATAATGGCTGAACTGCTTCAACTGCCACCTAAACGTTAAAGAACCATGGAGAACTACCTCACCCAGCTAGTGGAGTGGTATTGCGGCGAAGTAGGAGGGGACGCCTTCTTCTCGGCGCTAGCGCGAGGGACCAGCGAGCCGGAGCTCGCAGCAAAGTGGCGAAAGCTAGCGCAACTCGAGCAGCATGTCGGTGCTCGGCTTCTGTCGGCGCTCGAGGCGCGGGGCGTCCCTGTTCCTTCAGTCGCGGCGGATGTGCAACGTGGACTGAGTTCCGCGCTACCGTACGCCGGTTTGGCGTGGCGCGAGGCACTCGGAAGGCTCCGACCGGAGCTGGTCGGTTTCGTGCGCAACTTCGAGATGGCTGAGTCAACGATGCCAAAAGTGTTGCTGCCGCTGGCGCGATTCGTCACGGACCACGAGCGCGCATTACTCGAGTTCGTGAGCCGTGAACTGGATCAGAACGGACACCGCTCGTTGGATAGCGTGCTCGCGATGCTGGGCGAAACGACTGCTGCGCGAGCGAAAAGTGAGCCAGCGGCATATTGACGCGGCCCCACGCGCAGCGCCGGGGCGGGAATAAGCTAGGCCCCTTGGCTTGACACCGCCTGTTCAGGGCTTCTCGCCTTCGTAATAATCGACCGAGTCCTCGGTCCTAAACAATTTCCTAAGGCCTGACGGTCCCCGATTGCGCACCGAAGCGAGGACCTTCTGAGAGTCCGGATACTCACAGACCTCCAAATCCGCCTTCGTCGATAGCGACAGATAACGCATGGTCGCCGTACCGGTGTTGACAATCTGGTGGGCGACCTCGGCGCCGCCGCTGGGGCAAGCAATCACGTCGTGCTTTCCAATCGGGTACCTCTTTTCCCCGAAACGCAGCTCACCTTCACCTTCAAGGATCAGGAACATTTCTTCCTCAGCATGGTGACAATGGAAAGGACACTGCACTTTACCGGGGGGCAGAACCGTCAGATTGTACCCAAGCTTTTTAGCTCCGATATGGGTGCTTATCTGCCCGCGACTTGAGGTGTAGCGTCCATTATCTTCCACGTCGTCAAACTCGACCTCATCGAGGTTCATGATAGGTCTTGCCACTCGCTCCTCCGTTGTATTGCCTGAAAGTTTTCTAGATGACGCCACCGAGCCGAACCGCATTTTGCTACACCTAAAGCGCACGTGTGCACACGGGATTTCGTTCCGGCACCAGCCGTCGTCCGCGCCCAGGCCCGTTGCGCCCATCTCCATTGATCCCTGTGCGGGACTTAAACATTTCGACCCCTCTTGCCGAGGACAGTGCGCGCCAGAGTTTTAAACCGCTCACCATTTTTTTGCACGACCGTAATGCTGACATGCCCAGTCTCACTGGTCTTGATATGCTAATGCCCGCTTTTCCCGCGTGCGTGCCGCGTACGGCAGAACCTTGCTCGCTATCATTGACTTTGGGTTGCCCGCCAATCGTCATCCGTGTCACCTCATCGTAGTCTGAATCAAAAGGCCGTTTGTGTGGTAATGCGCGATCCCGAGGGTTGCTCGCTGTAGTCGATATCTGCTTTGCCGGAGAATCCGGTACACCGGCAGCATTCCTAGGAGCGCCACGACACCCTTCCGAGCAGAAACGCCGCACCGCTAGCTACGATCAGCACAATGGTCCAAAACTCCACTGGGCGATCCGACCGACTGTAGGAGCGGCGTCTTCCGAACACACGGCCGTCATATGCAGCGTACGCGCAATGCCCGACTACCGTGGTTCCAATATGAACCTCGAGCAGACGCGATGATGCCACCTCCATATGCAAACCCCCAAGACAAGAGCCGCTGGTGCCAATGCCCAGGGTTGAACGACTATCAGGCGACACTATCACTGAACTGTCCCAGCGCCGTCTCTTCTGATGTCAAACCCTCACATTTCCGGTCGAGGGCTTCGTATTCGACTGAGAACCGCAATCGGAATATGCGCTAGAGCCGCGCTTTCCCAGTCGTCGACCGTTACGAAACGCCGGTCGCTCTGGTCGAGCCAAAAATTCCTCGATTCGATCGGCAGGAACTCGAAAGGCCCACAGGTAAGTGTATCGAGCCAATTATCGACCCAGGCGATCTCAGCAGACTCGGCGGGGGATCACGCAGATCGGCCACGCACGCCGCCGACTGAGTCGGGAAGCGCGTCAGGTCACACTCAAGTAGTCGTCTGCCGTAGCAATTTGCTCTGGAGCGCCTCAGCAAGAAATGCGGTCCATACATCGTTTGGCTCCCACACGCTATTCATGATCTCAAACGCGGGTCCTTGTTCCCAGCCCTGCCTCAACACGCGATAGAGCCCGACAAACGCCGAGACCCGCATATTGGCCGCACAATGCACCCAAATCTTCTTGTCTCGATAAGAATCCATTGCGCCCATAAAGGCATTCAGATCGGCGAGCGTGGGGCGAGCGAACCGCACTGGAATGTGGATGTAGTCCATATTCGCGTTTCGCACGTCGCCAGCTTCGTCCGGCAACGAGTACTGTGGGTCATCATGCAACGCAAGATTGATGACGACGTTATAGCCTGCGTCGGCGATGGCGCCGAAATGTTCGCTGCGAGGTTGCCCCGACGTGGCGAGTTCAGGAGAGGCCTGTCGAAAGTTCTTGATGGCCCGCAATTCGTCTTTCATGGGACTGAGGCCCGGACTGGTGGTGGCAACGAAGGGCTGTCTCAGGCTACCGCGTAGGCAAATCGTCAGACATTGTCATCCACCCACGCAAGGGATGTGATGCGCCAGCCGGTGCTGAAGTCCACAAGGTGGAAGCATTTTGATCCTGAGCCGGCGTAATCCTTGCCGTTAAGCAGCCCCGACTTGCGATAGCGTGAGGTGCGAGCGGCAACGCCGTCAAATATCTGAGTTGCGGAGCTCACTTCCCATTCGTGGAATAATTGCAAACCACCTTTCGTGAGTAATTCTATCCGGGGAGTCGCAAACTCTATGACCGTATACAGCACTGAGCCTGCACTGGAGCGGTGAGCAATCGTGGCTCTGTCGGCAAAGCAGCCCATGAGTGTGGCCAGCCCCGGAATGAGACCATTGCGATTATCAAAGGCCGAGAAGAATCGCCCGATGAGTACATCAATCTTCTCTTGCGCACCAGATTCTTCCATACGGTACCTGTTGCTGGACTTCGGTGATATTTGCAAGTTCCCTGGTCAGGGCCCGAATGCTCGACTCCGATAGTGGCCCCATTGTGTGCCAGACGATCTCGTGCCTTCGGTCCATCAAATTCACATAGGCGACGTCGGGCTCTTTATACGCAGTCACTTCCCTCCACCCCGTTGATTGCTGGGAGGCAATGAGGAATCGATCGTAGAGGCATGCAGGTAGATCACGTCGATTGTTTCCGGTGACAGGCCCCCTCAAGAAGGTGGGAACATGCTCGATAACAGACACAATATAGACTACAGCAGCATCGGGCCTTGCCATGCTGTCCAGGCGTCGCGACCACTGCTCCGTCTGAGCCCGGGAGCGCTTGGAAACCCCACGATGAGTACGCAAGGTACATTCGGAAGGTCGATGGGCACTGAAACTTGCTTTCCCGCCAGCGTTTCCGCCGGAAGGGTCGGCATCACGGCGCCAGGCGACGCGGCACGTAGCGACGCGGCGAAGGCGCACGTCAGCAGGGCTGTGAAGGTTCGAGGCATTTCACGTGGCCAAAAGCGATGCGGGCAGTAGGCTCGAGCCGAGCTGCCCGGCCCAAAAATTGCGGGACGGTGTAGTGCGGTTCGTTCGTTTTTCCTTTCAATAGTCATACCAAACTCTGCGGCGCGAAGTTAGCGTTCATCTCTGAATCAGCCAGGCACATATCGTAAGAAGCCAAGTTGCGTCCCGCAGTTTGCCGTGTGTCGGAACCTGGGGCGCTGCACCCGCACGACACACAGCCCTTGGTGGCTTGGAGCTTAGAGTGCTCCCCGCAAACCTTCACGATCCGGCGTGTCCGTCACTTCGAGCAGACTCCGACTTGAACCGCGGTACAAGCGCAGGCACACGCCGGCTATAGCATTCGTATTGTGGGCTAAATCGCTCGGCCATCCAACGCTCCTCGACCTGAAGCTTTTGCCATAGGGCGCCCCAGGCCATCAGGACCGCGAGCAGTCCTCGCCATTCTCCGCGAGCCAGCGCCGACCCCATGAGCGCAACCAGCAAGCCGGTGTAAATGGGATGGCGAACCGAGCCGTACGGACCGCTGTCAATCAATTCATGATCTTGCTTGATTGTGACCGTGCCGCTCCAGTTACGCCCCAGGTGAACACGCGCCCATACTGCAAAGATCAGCCCCGCTGCGGTGAGGAGCGCGCCGGCCCCAAATGCCCAGGGCGTCCACGGAAAAATCTGCTTATTAAGAAAGGCGCCCGGCACGCGGTCAGCCCACAGTAGCCATCCGGCGCCCATCAGGGGAAGTATATGCAAGAGTCGGGATCGCCAGGGCTCGCGGCGCTCGGTCTGCTTGGTGCCTGCTGCAGCAATCCACCAATAGGCTGCCCAGGCCAACCACATGACGATGAAAAGGTATTGATAGACGAGGGCCATCGGTAGCAGCTAAAAGTGCAGCGAGCGCGCAAAAACTCCGCAGTCGCTCATGTCGCATGTCGATTGGTTGTGGTTCACGGGGTCCACCCGATCCCTTGGCTCTACCATAGGCCATATTCATCCGGTGACCGCGCGAGGCGCCTATTCTTTCGCGGCATCGCAGGACACAAACCCGGTGGCCAGGAAGGTGAGTTCCTCATCGGTGAATTTCCCCTGCTCCATGACCCATCTCGCCCGGTGCGCGAGCGTCGCATCAACCACGACACGACAGGGCAGCGCCTGTCCAAGGAGAGTCGAGTCGGGCACGACGTGACTCGTAATGCCCTGCGCCATGAGATTGGCTACTAGTGCATGCGCAGAGGGTAGATCGGGTGCGATCGTAAGAACATGCCACTTAGTTTTAGACACGCCCACTGGCTACTCTAACGCTTAGTTCGTGCGCCCGAGCGGAGGCGCGTGAATAAAGATACCGCCCCACCAGCGTCCGAAGCGCCCAGGGCGCACCTCACCTGAGCTGCGGCGTTCGGGGCGACGCATTGGATGGACGTCATTTCGCGTATAGATCGGGGTGGGCGAAGGCCTCCAACCCCTGGGCGTTCAAGGGTGACGCTCTAGTTTCGCGACTTCCAGCCCCACTGATCAACAATTTTCTCCAACTCATTCGGAGCCTAGACGGTTCACTCGGCTATTGGATTGCACAAGCACGCTTCACTATGGACCAGCGCCTGACCTTTTCGGCCATGTTCATCGCAGCATGAGCCGGACTGGTAGAGGGCAGTGTCACATAGTGTAACTGTTGATGCGCCAATGCCAAATGAGGCATTACCAGGCTCCTGTACAGCATCGCGGATTTGGTTCCATTGAAGAACACCGTCGCGATACCGGCGTATTTTGAAAAGAAAGCGGCAAAATCGTTTGGCCTGACGGAGGAATTCACAATCGCTGTATCCAAACTGCCAGCGCGGTCCGCGGACGCGCACACGTCCCACAGGGCGACACGGCCTCTTTGGAGCTGGACGGCCCGCGTGTCGTAAGGCATTGCGGAATCGAAGCCAAGGAGCCGACCCATGATTGGCCAGAAGGCGTTGCGGGGCTGCGCATAGTATTGCCGCATTTCAAGGGACACGCGGCCAGGTAACGAGCCCAGAATAAGTACTCGGGCATTGGCGTCTGCGATCGGCGCAAACCCGTGTGAGGGCACTGAACGACCTCCCGTGAATATCAGCCCACACGATACCGCTTGTCGGACTATCTAATGCGTCATTAGGCTTGGCACCCAGTCGCAACCGTGGCGCTGCAGCATTCCGAGGCCTTACTTTGGCTTTTACACTTCTCGAATCAATTGCACCGCGAACACGGCCCACATCGAAAATACGCATGACATGCTCAGAACAAACGCGCGAAACCGGTGCCTTACCCGATTGTAGGTGATGTGTATGAAACTGTGCACGCACCGGCCCGAAACGAAGGCCCACGCCAGGCCCAGTTGAAATGCAGTGACGTGGCCTGTGACATAGAGAGCCGGGCAAATCGCGAAGAAAAGCACAGGTAGTTCAAACAGATTGCGGAAGTTATCCGCCGCTGCGATGTTTTGAAGCTGCGCCGCCGCTTCACGACTGGTGGCAAGGGACTGAGGATTCACGCGACGCGTCACGATCTCACCGATTCTGACTACGTACATGCGAATGGCCACCACTAAGGTCAGTAAGACCTGCGCGATAGCGGGCCAGAAAATCACGGATTGTTTCACGATACGTCGAACGGGGTTGCTCAGCGGGAACCCACACGGTGTTGGCTTGATGCAGTAGTCGCACCTCCTGCCAAATGCACTCCTAAACGGCGTACGCAATGTGCGGGTATATTGAGCTCACGTTTACTCATCTGCTTAACGGTAGCAGCATTGTGAATCGCAAAGACGCTACGGGTAGTGGTATGCCATGAAAGCACTGCAGGGATCCCGCAGATTATTTCCGAGCAAGACCGCGGCCAGCCAAGGCACCAATCTCACACAACATGATCCCTATACCCGCAAAGGTTGCAAAGATTCGAAGTGTCGGGCGAGCGCTCCAGTCGATGTGAGAAAAGTGCCCTACTTGCATTGTCACAAACGCCCCGGCCAGGACGCCTAACACTACTCCATACAATAAGGAATGCCGCGGCGACAAGGCCCCCACAAGCGCACCGGGCAATACGAAGACCAGAATGGTGAGTAATGCACGCACGAAAGTTGAATTCCCTAGATGAGGCTCAATGGCTTCGCGCAGTAAGCTGCACAGAGCGAAGAGCACAAGTCCCAGCGCCAACGCCAGTACCGGGGACCGAATAGAAAACGTAGTAGGTGACATTTTTTCTCTATTCCTGTTCAGTTGGATATTCCGATAGTTTCTGTCGAAGGAAGGCTTCCGAGGTTATGACGCGCCCGTCGGCATAGCGAATTTGGTACGGGACTCCCGACACCGAGGAAACAGAGGCGCAGTATCGGATGAAGTCATCGGCCGACTTTACCCGAGACCCGGCATTTTTCAACTTTAGACGCAGGTGATGCGCAGCGGTCTTGGCGTCGTACTCAGTGCCATTTCTCACAAACTTCGCATCGCGGAGAGTCTCAATTGAAGCGATTAGAAACTCGATCTTTCGATTCTCCTGGGGTGCTAGGTCACCGGCATATCCCAGGGTGAGAACGCCAACGAGTAATAGGGCACAGACACTGCGCATGCTCTTACACCTCGGGCGCTTAAGTTGAGCGGCCGCACGCTGCGGCCGGTGAGTCCCATTGGCAACGCCAGTCAGCCCGCTACAATGAATAGTAGAGCAACACCGTGGCACGAACTGCAGCGTGTGCGCTTTCATCGCCCGAGTGACGCGCTGGACTTCAACTGGCGCTGGTAACCCGCCTCATCATAGTGCCCCTTCGACTCGCGAATCAGACCATCGGCACCAATTGTCCATTCCTCGTACCCTTTGACCCGAACGGAGGTGCCAGTCCCACCTGGGCCCAAGTTCGTGCCAGGCCAAATCCACCGGAAAGCTGCGTACGCACCTTGTCCGCGGACCGCATCCATCTTCACCAACATGTCCGGAAAAGCTGTCATGAATCCTCGCGCTGTTGCTGTGATCGCCGCTCGGCCGACACAGGGGGTGCCGGCATTGACAGTCAGCGACCCGTCCTCCGAATAGAGCGCGGCAAGTTCGCCTGGCATGTGGCTAGCCAGGCGGCCGCAAAGAGCGTAGCGAAATCGAGCAACTGAGATTGGTTCATCGACGTCATTCTCTTGGTACGGGTGTTAGCGCCCGAATCACAGCAGCAGGGCGGCACTTAGGGGCCAACTCGGCTTCATTCGGGACATCATCTAGTGGTGCTCCATATCGGTGTCGGCGTACAGATGATCGTCACTCACAAGCGCGCGTACCGCCCATCACTCCCCCAATGAGCGTTGGAAAGCACTCACGCTGGAATTTGGCAGTTGAAGATCCCGGAGCACCCGATGCGGTAATTAGAGGGCACCCAATTGCTACGCGTTGCTAAGTTTGCTCCGGAGGAGCCAAGCCCAAGCAGCTAGAGCCGCGCACGCCAATGTTACCAAAAAAACGTAATTTCCAGGTATGGCATCTAATGCTCTGCACGCGAACCGCGGGCACTTAGGGCGAAGGGTCCTTTACGGCTCACGCGGACACTCGATACGGTAGTCAGGCACTATCGACTACGACGCGAGAAGCTTGTCGCTGCAGCAATCGCGCTGCTGCTGAATCGGAGGGCATTTTACGGAACCGTAGGAACAAAATACGCAGCAATCGCCTGGCGCTGGTTTGAGGAGGGCGTGACAGCCTTGACACTCGTAGAAGTAAATGCACGCGTTTGTCGGCATAGTTTCGACGCTTGTCGCCCCGCACTTCGGGCAGGCCAGAACAGATTCGAAAACTATTGGAGGTTGCATAGGACGCCTGGGATCCGGACGGGTAGCTTGGTAGCTTGGTGCGCCGGCGGATTTGCCGGAAACCACTTCACCCACTCCTCGTTCACGCCTGAAAAGTCCTCCTCTTCGAGCAAAATGACAATTGCGCTCGCTGCTTCGTCCAATGAAATTCCTGCTGCACTAAGGATTCCGAAGGTGTTGGTCAGGCATCGGCGCGTTTGCTCCTGAATTATTTCACCCCTGGCCTTGCCGGTGCCGAGCTCGAAGGGGCCTGTGCCCGACACGAAGACGAGCCCGCCGCCTTTGACCGCCTGACTGTATGTGGCAGGCGAAGGCGGAGCATCGGCAGTCCGAATTATACTGCGAGGCATGAGGTTCTCTCTCAGTTGATCAACTTGGCTGCGCGAAGCGGAGGCCTTCCGCTCCGTATAAGCGCCGCGCGCACTCACGCTGAGTTCGGTATTTTAACGTTCATACGCGCCCTCGGTGCGGTTATTGCGCCCGCAACTGCTCTATTGCATTGACGCGCCAGCTGGATTCCATCAGGACCGGTGAATTCCGCCCGCCACAATTCGGACTTCGGAGGGCGGTTGACAGAGTGCGGCTCTGCATGGAAATGACGCCATTAGGACCGCGGCGAATCATACACGGCGTGGATATAGGCTACTTCAAAGTAGATGGTCGATCCCTTCTTCCGAAGATTCATTAGGGTACGGCTAGCGTTTCCGGCGCGCGAGTGCCTAGCGTTCCGCACGAGTGCCGCGGGCGCCGACATCTGAGGTTGGCATTCTAGGTTTTCCCCGGCGCTCGACGCGGTAGTTAGAAGGCAGCGTATAAATTACCCATACCAGCGCGGGTAGGAGGCCGATTAACTTTACGGCATCGAAAAGCGTGACCGCCTTTAAACGAAGCGCACTGGTGCCGAAATAACTAGCGGCGCTTGGCAGTGTCGTCAGAGAGTACACTCCGATCGTTATCCCCAGTGCCACCCACACTCCCGCACGTCCGTAAATAAAATCAATCGCTAATGCAAACGGCAGCGATGCAAAGAGCACTGCCAACGTGTGGACGGTGACCAGCCAAGTAAGTATTCCACTACTGCGTGAAGTGAAAAGCGGCCCCCACCAAGCAGGAACGGACAGCGCCCCAGCGTAAATCGTCGCCACCGGGACCACCCACATGTAAAGCCAAGCAAGGCCGACGCCCATAGCAGCAAGTACAAGCGCTCTCGTCATTTGACGCGCCCTCTAACAGTTCGCATGAGGCCGCCCGGGCACCCGGGGGATTGATTTCTGGGGGCATAGTCGAGTGCGCTTCCTTTGACGCTAAACTTCAGGTTCGGCGGGCGGGCGGCGCCGCGGGTGGTCCGCTGGAGTCGGTCAGACTGTTCGACATGGCGCATGCGCGGTGTCACCCGTTCGATCATATCTTGCGCGAGTCATACGCCCAGTGGAGAAGCGCCTGCCTCTGCTTGCGCCGGCAGTTCAAGTCAGCTGGCTCGCAGTGTTTCTTAACCTGGGCCGCGTGACGCCGCATGGCTTTCCACCGTTGAATCTGGCGCCCGTCATCTGGACAGCGCCGCCCAAGGAAGTATCGGCAATACCATTGAAACCAGCCCCGCGGATCCTCGGCGTATATCCACCCCCCGGCTATCCAAGAAGAAAGCGGTTGCGAGGCATTCACGCCAAAGAAGTTCATTTCGGGGTCGTGACGCTCTGGGCACAGCTTGGCGTTTACGAACCAATTGTCAGGGTACTCCGCGGCGCAGTCGGTCATATATTTGCCGCCGAACACGCCAAGGTCCAGCATCTCCTTCGGAATAAGTTCAGGACCAAAATCAGGGTGGAAATTCTGTCCCATAGACTCCGTCACCAGGTAGACGTAGTTCTGTTGCATCAGGTCATTGACCACTATTCGACGGGACGTCACACCTTTACCTCAATGCTAATGTCCAGCGTTCGCGGTTAGCGGCCGCGAGCTGGCCGCACTGGCGCGCCGAGGGTGCACAATTTACAGACGCGCTCACAGCGCGCCAACGACTACGCTTCAGGGACCGACCGAACGCCTTTTTAGGCTGGGTATTCTCAATGTACAACACGTAGGATTTTCCCGTCGCCTCTGCGAATTTTCGCCTCTGCTCTGCCCCCAGTGCAAACAAGGAATAATTTCGGTCTAGACCCTTACATGGAAGACCCGTCGACGTATCTAATGCGCGCTGTCCTTATGACGAGCTGATCAGCATTGCGCATATTTACACCGACCCGCCCGGCGGCCGCCTTCGCCGCTGCTGCCCAGTGGGTAACGCAGCCGCAACGCCGACATCGAACAAAGCGAATACTTCCGTCTCCCCAAATGTACGAGGAAGTCGATCCGCGCTTCCCACGGACTTGGATTTCACCCAGCGCGTAGTAGGCCCAGAGGGCGCCGTAACGCCTGCAGATCGAGCAGTTGCATTCTGTGATCGTGCGCGGCCTCCGGGGGATCTGGACCACTACTGATCCGCAGTGGCACGAGGTCTCAATCATTCGATAACCCCGATGACGCCTCGCGCTCCGGTTGACCGGGGCGCGGCGCCCCCAAAACAGTACGAAGTTCATTTATGCCGATCATCGACCCCTCTCGCCGGCCTATCCGGAGCAATTGGGGCCGCTGTAGCAGTCGATCCGATCGTTAGACGCCCTGCGGCCCATCGGATTCGGCAGGCTTGCACTCGCGGGTACATATTGAGGCGAACCCTGGCGGGGAGCGCTGAGCCATCGAGCAAATGAGTGAGTGAGCCAAGTGTGCAACCACCCGTCCGTGCACCGCAGCGAACATAGTACTACGGGGCGCTCCATGCGTTGTTAGAGCACTGCACGAGGTGGGTGACGGGCGGCAATAAATCGTGCAATCGCTGCTCCGGCTAGCGCACCGCAGCCGGTTATCACAGCGAGGATAAGGGCCAATCCCAAGCCAAGCCCAACGGGTACACCGAATGTTTCTAGACCGAGAATGTGGTTTGTCATCTGCCCGAATCCCCCGCCCAGAGTGTCTCCCACAAAGATACTTAAGAAGAAGGCGGGCACCAAAGCGGCTAGCGCGCCCACAGTGGCAAGCAACGCGACTAGACCTGGCCTGGCGCAGCTTCGGGAGAGCCACAGAATGATCGCCTTAGTAAAAAGGTATCCTCCGATAACTCCAGCGGAGCATCCGGCGATAATGGCTAAGAGAGGCGCTTGGGGCATGGCGATCTAACGCTCCGCATGCGTGCCGCGGGCACGGTGCTCGAAATGGGCCACCGCGGGCCCGGCGATGATGCCCGGGTGCAGACCATGTGCCACCAAGCGCTCCACTTGACCGCGGAGCGACGCTCTCGGACCTAGACGACACTCTTTTACTACGATCATCGACGCTCCCCGACCTTATCGAACCGTTGGCGCCCCTGCGGGCGACCCGGTAGGTAGACAACCAGTGACGTCACGTGGGCGGCTCGCTTGGCGGTGACACTCGCTGCAAAACCAGCGCACGCCAAAGCCGAGCGAGCATCACGAGCCCCGTAATCCCCATGACCCATACCGAGAAAAGGAATACATATCTACGTGGTCTGATGCCATTAAGTAGTCCCATCGTAACGAACATGAGGTTCCCTATGACAATGAGGAAAAGAATGAGTACTGCGGTAAGTCGCAGCCATGCGGGGGCTCCTAATGGATGTGATGGCGATAAGTATGGGTCTGGCATGACGTGCGCAGGCTCTCTAGGCATGAGATGAGCGGCCGAGCCACGCGGCCGGACTGGCAGCGCCGGCTCATTAGAGTCGCAGTGGCGAGCTGCGATGCATTGCTGTCCTTCCACGGACCAATCCGACGGATGTTTGGCATCTTCGGGTTTCGCCTTGCACTGCAAATACAATGCTTTAGGAACATCGTCAAAATACTTCAACAGCGCAGGACAGAGCCATGCTTCATGGTCAAGGCTTTCCGAGTAGTACCAATTTCCAAGCATATCGGAACGACACCAGGTCAATTGGATTACGTAGCCAGGAAAGTGCTCGCACGAGAATATTAGGAAAAACCCGCGATCGGCACCGCCGATGTTTGCCACGGCAAGATCAATCAGGGTATCGGCGCCACTGATAAAAGGCTCTTGAACTAAATCGACTCGTGGATCGTCAAAAACCCACGTGCCGTGGTATCTGTACGGGGCGATGACGTTGATTGTGTTCACGATGTCTAACGTTCGATATGAGCGGCAGCCAAAAGGCTGCCAAGCAGGCTTTTGGATGTGCGCTCGATGGAGGGGTTATACGCCAGGCACGCGCCCGCCGAGCTGCTCGGCAAGTGCGACAATGATGCCCTCGGCCCACGGATGAAGGCCAGGCGGTACGAGTCCTCATACTGCATTTGGCCAATAAGCTCGGCCCCCTGGTCGCGCATCTGCGCAATGCCAGCGTCGATGTCATCGACGGCGAACATGACGCGACGAAGGCCCAGCGTATTCACCGGTGCGTCAAAAGGACCGCACCTCACCGCGTTGGGCGTGTGAAACTTATCCGGCTCAATGCCCTGCCCATCGGGGGCCCGCATCATCGCCACGGCGGCCCGGACATCCTTGACTCCGATCAGTCTCCCGATCAATGGCCCTTCGACCGTCGTTTCGCCCTCCACATCGAGGCCCAGTTCGATAAAGAAGGCCTGGGCGGCTTCGAGATCGTCGACAACGATGAGGACGTTGTCCATCCGTTTAAGCGTCATATCTTCCCGTTACTCACTTCTCCGCTGAGGCACGTGCATAGCGCACCTCGCGTATAACGAATGTAAGTCTTTCCCCCTCCCGAAGCGGGCGAAGTGCCAAGATTGACGTGAGTGTGCATGTTCAATCATCAACGAGAAGGGGACATGAACAACGTTACTACTGTCGGGATTCGTTTGGCAAAGAACGTGTTTTCAGTGCACGGTGTAGATGCGGTCGGCCCCGAACGCCTGCGTGGGACGGTGCGGCGCGGGCAACTTTTGCCACTGATTGCGCAGTGGGCGGCATGTCTAATGGGTATGGAGGCGTGTTCGGGTGCTCACGAGTGCCCCAGCTCGGTCAGCCCCACAAATCCTTGGCGCTGCATACTTCCCAGCCCTTACTTTGGAGCTTTTGGCGTTTCCCTTGTCGCACCCACACAACCGGCGCATAACACGCAGCCCACTTGACCGCTAGGCGCGAGTGTCGATTTGGAAACCGGATTTACTCTACCGTGACGCTCTTGGCAAGATTTCGCGGTTGATCGACATCGGTGCCGCGCAGGATAGCCACATGGTAGGCAAGCAGTTGAAGTGGAATCGTGTACACGACCGGCGCCTGGAAATACCCGACGTTTCTGGGCATCTGTATGACGTGCACGCCGTCACTGGACTGAAATCCTGAGTCGGGATCCGCGAATACGTAGAGCTCGCCACCGCGCGCTCGCACTTCCATCAGGTTCGATTTGAGCTTCTCAAGCAGCTGGTTGTTGGGCGCCACGGTAATTACCGGCATGTCTGCGTCCACCAGTGCGAGCGGGCCATGCTTGAGCTCCCCGGCCGCATAAGCTTCGGCATGGATGTAGGAAATTTCCTTGAGCTTGAGCGCACCTTCGAGGGCCACCGCATGCAATGCACCGCGACCCAGGAAAAGAGCGTGCTGCTTCTCGGCGAATCGCGGGGCGAGTTTTTCTATCATCGGATCGAGTTCCAGAGTTCTCTCTATCATGCCCGGCAGCTCGATCAACCGATTGACCAAGCCACGTTCGCTCTCAGCGTCGCCGCCATTATGGCGGGCAAGTGCGATAACGAGCATGCCCAGAGCAGACAGCTGCGTCGTGAATGCCTTGGTCGAGGCGACGCCGATCTCGGGGCCGGCCCGCGTCAGCATCACCAGGTCCGCTTCCCGTACCAGCGAACTTTCCGGTACATTGCAGATCGCGAGCGTCGCCAGATACCCCAGTTGCTTGCCAAGGCGCATCGCAGCGAGCGTGTCCGCCGTCTCTCCGGATTGCGAGATCGTTACCAGCAGCGATTTTTTCTGTACAACCGGATTGCGGTACCGGTATTCGCTGGCAATCTCGACGCGGCAGGGTATACGGCAATACTGCTCGATAAAGTAGCGCGCCACGATGCCGGCGTGAAAGCTGGTGCCGCAAGCGACGATATGCACCCCTTGCGTGCGCCCAAAAATCTCCGGAGCGTCCGGACCAAATGCGGCTTCGAGCAGGTGCCCATTGGCAACACGCGCCTGCAAGGTGTCAGCGACGGCGCGAGGCTGCTCGTGGATCTCTTTGAGCATATAGTGCTGGTAGGGACCCTTCTCGGCCGCGTCCGCCGATAACTCGCTTTCGCGCACGGCGCGCACGGCTTGGTTGCCTTCACGATCGACGATACGCACGCCCTCGCGGGTGATCTCGGCCACGTCGCCTTCTTCGAGAAAGGTAAAACTTCGCGTGACCGGCAGGAGCGCGGCCACGTCCGAGGCAATGTAATTTTCGTGCCGCCCAAAACCGATGACGGCCGGACATCCCATGCGAGCAAGGATGATCCGACTGGGGTCCTGTTGGCTTATCACCGCGAGGGCGTAGGCGCCTTCCAGTTCTACGACGGTGGCGCGGACCGCCTTGTACAAATCGGCTAGGCGCCGCATTTGAAAGTGGATCCGGTGTGCGATGACTTCGGTGTCGGTCTCGGAGTCAAACGCGTAGCCAACGGCCTTCAGCTCCTTGCGCAGCTCTTCATAATTTTCGATGATGCCGTTGTGCACCACTGCAAGCCCGTCGCGCGATATATGCGGATGCGCATTGCGCTCGCTCGGCGCTCCGTGTGTTGCCCAGCGGGTGTGTGCGATGCCAAGGGGAGCTGAGGTGGGCGTCGCGGCAAGCTCATCTTCCAGGGCTCGCACCTTCCCGACGGTGCGCAGGCGGCACATCTGCCCATCGGCGTCGACCACGGCCAGGCCGGCCGAATCGTAGCCTCGGTACTCAAGGCGCTTCAGGCCTTCGATCAGCAGCGGCACCACATCGCGCCCGGCAATCGCCCCGACTATTCCGCACATGCTTGTGGACCGCCCGGCCTGCTATTTCTTGCCGGGCCGCTGCCAGTGCTCGACGGTCCGCTGCGCCGAACGCTCCACGCTGAGCTTGCCTGCCGGAGCATCGTGCGTGATCGTTGAACCGGCGCCGATGGTGGCGCCGGCACCGATTCTCACGGGCGCGACCAGCATAACTCCGGAGCCGATAAAAGCCTGATCGCCGATCTCGGTGGGCCATTTGCTGGCGCCGTCGTAATTACACGTGATGGTGCCTGCGCCCAGGTTCACCCCGGCACCGACCATCGCGTCCCCCACGTAGCTTAAGTGGTTCGCTTTGCTGCCGGTTCCGATCTCTGATTTCTTGACTTCGACGAAATTGCCGATGTGCACCCCATCGTGCAGCGTGGATTCGGGACGAATGCGGCTGAATGGCCCGATCTGGCACGCAGCGCCGATCTCGGCACGCTCAATGACACAGTTGGGCTTGATGTTGGTACCGGCACCTATCTTTACCTGGCTCAACACGCAATTGGCGCCGACCCGCACCCCGTCACCGAGCTGCACAGGGCCTTCGAGCAGCACATTAACGTCGAGCAGCACGTCACGTCCGCAGCTGACCGCCCCGCGCACGTCGATTCGTGCAGGGTCGATCACCGTAACCCCGGCCAGCATCAGTTCACTCGCGCGCAATCGCCGGTACTCGCTCTCCAGCCCGGCGAGTTGCAGCTTATCGTTCACGCCCAGGACTTCGACCGTCGAAGTGGAGATCAGCGGCATGACCTTTATCTTGTCCTTGACGGCCATCTCGATGATGTCGGTGAGGTAATACTCCTGCTGCGCATTGCGATTCTTGAGTTTTCCCAACCAACGCTTGAGCAACGTGGCATGCACCGCGAGCACGCCGGTGTTGGCCTCGCGAATCTTCCGTTCCTTTGTGCTGGCATCGTGCTGCTCAACGATCCGTCGCACCTGGCCCTTCGCATTGCGGATGACGCGCCCGTAGCCGCTTGCGTCGACAAACCTCGCCGTCAGCAGGCCCAGGCTCTTGGGTCCGGCAAGCTTGAGCAGCGCACGCAACGTCTGGGTGCGGATCAGGGGTACGTCACCATAGAGAACGAGCACCAGGTGGTTATCAGGCATCCCCGGCATGGCCTGTTGGACGGCATGGCCGGTCCCGAGCTGCTTGGATTGCAATACCCAGCGCAGGTTCGGGGCCCGTACCGCCGTGCGCACGCGTTCCCCTCCGTGGCCGTAGACGATATGGATCAGCGCAGGGTCAAGCGCGGTGGCCGCATCGAGCACATGGGAGAGCAGCGAGTGCCCGGCCAGCGGCTGCAACACCTTGGGCAGGTCCGAATGCATCCGCTTTCCCTGCCCCGCCGCGAGGATTACTACGGACAGCGGATGAGGTTTTAAAGACTTTGCCGTCATGGGGGACGGACAATCTAACACAGCGGCCAGTCCGGAATGCCAGGCCGCCAGGCGGTACGGGAGCGAAGCTTAACCTTTGATCTTGCGAAGTTTCTGGATGAGCTTTAGCTGCGCGGCGGCACGGATCAATTCGCCCTGCGCCTCCGCCAGATCTATCTTGTCGACCTTGGCGGCCAAGGCTTCCTCCGCCCGTTGCCGGGCGGCGAGCGCCGCGGCTTCGTCCAGATCAGAGGCGCGCGCCGCCGTGTCGGCCAGCACCGTCACCCTGGAGGGCTGCACCTCGAGTGCTCCGCCGCCGACGTAGAAGGACATTTCGGCACCATCCACCGGCTGCACTCGTACCTCGCCCGCCTTGAGCAGCGCCAGAAGCGGCGCATGTCGGGGAGCGACGCCGAGCTCGCCCTCGGCCGCCGGCAGGAACACCATCTTCGCCTCGCCCGAGAATATCTCGCCCTCGGCGCTGACGATGTCGACGTGCAGGGTGTGCGCCATTATTGCAACGTCTTGGCTTTCTCGATCACTTCTTCGATGGCGCCCACCATGTAAAACGCCTGCTCGGGAAGATGATCGTAATCGCCGGCCAATATCCCCTTAAAGCCGCGGATGGTGTCTTTGAGCGCGACGATCTTGCCGTCCTGGCCGGTAAACACTTTCGCGACATTGAAGGGCTGCGACAGGAAGCGCTGGATCTTGCGGGCGCGGAACACCGTGAGCTTGTCTTCTTCAGATAGTTCGTCCATGCCGAGGATCGCAATGATGTCCTGCAGCTCTTTGTACCGCTGCAGCACGGCCTGCACTCCGCGCGCGGTGTTGTAATGCTCTTCACCGACCACCAGCGGATCGAGCTGGCGACTGGTCGAATCGAGCGGATCAACCGCAGGATAAATGCCGAGCGAGGCGATCTGCCGCGACAGCGTCACGGTCGAATCGAGGTGCGCGAACGTCGTCGCCGGGGAAGGATCGGTCAAATCGTCGGCCGGCACGTACACGGCCTGGATGGAGGTGATTGAGCCGGTCTTGGTGGAGGTAATGCGCTCCTGCAGCACGCCCATCTCTTCGGCCAGAGTCGGCTGGTAGCCGACCGCCGAGGGCATGCGGCCGAGCAGTGCCGACACCTCGGTGCCTGCGAGCGTGTAGCGATAGATGTTGTCGACAAAAAACAATACATCGCGGCCGCGGCCGTTCGCCTGCTTCTCGTCCCGAAAGAACTCGGCCATCGTGAGCCCGGTGAGTGCCACCCGCAATCGATTGCCCGGCGGCTCATTCATCTGCCCGTAGACCATCGCCACCTTGGAATTGCTGAGCGTGTCCTTATCGATGACCCCCGATTCGATCATCTCATGATAGAAGTCATTGCCCTCGCGAGTACGTTCTCCGACGCCGGCGAACACCGAAAGGCCCGAGTACTGCTTGGCAATATTATTTATGAGTTCCAGCATGTTGACGGTCTTGCCGACTCCGGCGCCGCCGAACAATCCCACCTTGCCGCCCTTCGCAAAGGGCACCAGCAGGTCGATGACCTTGATGCCCGTGACCAGCAGATCCTGCCCGCCCGCCTGCTCGTCATAGGATGGCGCCGGCCGGTGTATGGGGAGCTTTTCCTTCGCTTGCACCGGGCCGCGGTTGTCCTGCGGCACGCCCAGCACGTCCATGATGCGTCCGAGCGTGCCCTGGCCAACCGGGACCATGATCGGCGCGCCGGTGGACTGCACGGCCAGACCGCGCTTGAGTCCCTCGGAAGCCCCCATGGCGATGGTGCGCACCACGCCGTCTCCGAGCTGCTGCTGCACTTCGAGCGTCAGGTCGACGTCACTCAGTCGCAACGCCTCGTAGACGCGCGGCACGGACTCGCGCGGGAATTCCACGTCGACCACTGCGCCGATGATCTGCGTAATCTTGCCAGTTACCATCTCACTGCCTCATAACTTGAAAATGTTTCGCTAAACTGCCGCGGCGCCGCCGACGATCTCCGCCAGCTCCTTGGTGATCGCCGCCTGCCGCGCCTTGTTGTAGACCAGCTGCAAGTCAGCAATCAAGTTCCCGGCGTTGTCCGAGGCGCTCTTCATCGCCACCATGCGCGCCGCCATCTCGCAGGCCACGTTCTCCACCGAGCCCTGGTACACCTGGGATTCGATGTAGCGCATCAGCAAGCCGTCGAGGATTTGAATGGCCTCGGGCTCATAGATGTAATCCCAGTGCTGGGCCAGTTCCGACTCGTTGGGCGCCAGCGCCGGCAGCAACTGCTGCACCAGCGGCCTCTGAGTCATCGTGTTAACAAACTGCGCGTTGACCATGAACAGCCGATCGATCGAGCCGTCGCGATAGGCGTCCAGCATCACTTTGACCGAGCCGATCAGGTCCTTGACGTGCGGGCGGTCGCCAAGTCCCGTGGTGCTGCCCAGAATGGGCAGGCCCAGTCGCCGGAAGAAGGCCAGGCCCTTGGTGCCGAGGATGCACAGCTTGATGGCCGCGCCCTTCTCCTGCCACTCGCGCATCAGGTGGATGACGACCTTGAATACGTTGGTGTTGAGCCCGCCACACAGGCCCCGATCGGTCGAGATGATAATAATGCCGACCGACTTGGGGGCGCGCTCGATCAGAAACGGATGACGGTAGTCGGGATTTGCCTCGGTGAGATTGCCGATCACCGAGCGCATCTTTGCCGCGTACGGGCGGGCCAGCTTCATGCGATCCTGCGCCCGGCGCATCTTGCTCGCCGCCACCATTTCCATCGCCTTGGTGATCTTCTGCGTGCTCTTGACGCTGGCGATCTTGGTGCGGATTTCCTTGGTGCCTGCCATGGATCAGCCCCGCGCTCCGGGTGTCATCCCGTGCACGCTTGCCATGCTGTTGTGCATCGTCGGTTGCACGTTTTAATACGTCCCGCTTTTGGCGAATTCCTCGCAGATCTTCTTGAGGGTCGCCTCGTGCGCCTTGAGCTCGGGCTTGGCGTTTATGGCGTCGATGTCGGACTTGCAGCTGCTGAGCGCGTAGCCCTGCAACGCGGCCTCGAAGTCCACGACCTTGTTGCGCGGCACCTTGTCCATGTAGCCGTTGTTGACCGAGTAGATCGACAGTGCCATCTCGGCGACCGACATCGGCGCGTACTGCTTCTGCTTCATCACTTCGGTGGTCCGTTGCCCGCGCTCGAGCTGCCTCCGGGTCGCTTCGTCTAGGTCGGAAGCAAACTGCGAGAACGCCGCGAGCTCGCGATATTGCGCGAGCGCCAGGCGAATGCCGCCGCCCAGCTTCTTGATGATGTCGGTCTGCGCCGCGCCGCCGACGCGCGAGACCGAGATGCCCGCGTTCATAGCCGGGCGTATGCCCGAATTGAACAGGTCGGTCTCCAGAAAGATCTGGCCGTCGGTGATCGAAATCACGTTGGTCGGCACGAACGCAGTGACGTCGCCCGCTTGGGTCTCGATGATCGGTAGCCCGGTCAGTGAGCCGGTCTTGCCCTTGACACGTCCCTTAGTGACCATCTCGACGTATTGCTCGTTGACGCGTGCGCTGCGCTCGAGCAGACGCGAGTGCAAATAGAACACGTCGCCCGGGAACGCCTCGCGGCCTGGCGGGCGACGCAGCAACAGTGATATCTGGCGATAGGCCACGGCCTGCTTGGACAGGTCGTCATAGATGATCAGAGCGTCCTCGCCGTTTTCCATGAAGTATTCACCCATCGTCACGCCCGAGTAGGCGGACAGGTACTGCATGGCGGGCGGGACCGAAGCCGAGGCGGCCACAATGATCGTGTGCGCCATGGCGCCGTGTTCCTCG
Source organism: Steroidobacterales bacterium (assembly GCA_038234675.1). Classification (GTDB taxonomy): domain Bacteria; phylum Pseudomonadota; class Gammaproteobacteria; order Steroidobacterales; family Steroidobacteraceae; genus FEN-1191. The sequence goes on along the minus strand of JBBQTF010000003.1, from coordinate 111,123 downwards.
AGCTTGCGCACAACGTTGGCGATCGAACTTTGCTTCTGGCCGATCGCAACGTAGACGCATTTGATGCCGGAGGATTTCTGATTGATGATCGTATCGATGGCCAGCGCGGTCTTGCCGGTCTGGCGGTCGCCGATGATCAATTCGCGCTGCCCGCGGCCGATCGGCACCATCGAGTCGATGGCCTTGTATCCGGTCTGCACGGGCTGGCTGACGCTCTTGCGGTAGATCACGCCCGGAGCCACGCGCTCGATGGCGGCGGAACGCTTGGCATTGACAGGGCCCTTGCCGTCGATCGGGGTGCCGAGCGCATCGACGACGCGGCCGAGCAGCTCGGCGCCCACCGGCACTTCGAGGATGCGCCCGGTCGTCTTGACGGTGTTCCCTTCGCTGATTGACTTGTAGTCGCCCAGCACCACCGCGCCCACCGAGTCCTGCTCCAGGTTCAGCGCCAGCCCGAACAAGTTCCCCGGGAACTCAATCATCTCCCCGTAGCGCACATCCGCCAGGCCGTGGATGCGGCATATGCCGTCGGTGACCGATACCACGGTGCCCACGTTGCGCGCCTCGCTGGCGGCACTGAATTTTTCAATGCGCTCGCGGATCAGGTCGCTGATTTCAGAAGCTTTGATCGACATGGAAACCTTCCTCTTAAAAACTCATACTCGGGCAGGCGCTCTTTAATTCGCGATTGCCGCCGCCAATTGCGTCAGACCGGCGCGTACGCTGCCATCGATTACCAGATCGTCGGCGCGCACCACGGCACCACCGAGCAGGGCCGGATCAGTCTGGCAGTTCAAGTGCACTTCGCGGCCGAGCCGCTTGGCCAGCGCCGCGGCATAGTGGGACTTTTGTGCCGCGCTCAGTTCCACGGCTGAGGTCACCGTGACTTCCACGGTGCGTTCGGCGTCGGCGCGCAGCTGCTCATAGCGCGCGGCGATTTCGGGTAAATACCCCAGGCGCCGGTTGGCCGCCAGGGTGGCCATAAAATTCCTCGCCTGTTCATCCAGGCGGGCCCCGCCCGCGTCGCCAATCAGAGCGACCAGCTGGTCGGCGGGCACGGCAGGATTGTTAAGGAGAGCTTTGACACGGGGGTCGCTCACCACGCTCGCGCCCAGGCTCAGGACTTCGGACCAGTGCGAAAAGCGCTTCTGACTGTGGGCCAGCTTGAATACTGCCTTCGCGTAGGGCCGGGCGATTGTGATGCGCTCTGCCATGCTCGCTCAGAGGCCCACGGCCAGCTTGTCGAGCAATTGCGCGTGGGCGCGCGGGTCGATCTCGCGCCCAATGATCTGCGCCGCGCCGCTCACCGCAAGGGAAGCAACCTGGCCACGCAGTTCCTCGCGCGCCTTCTGGGTATCGAGTGTCACTTGCGCCCGGGCGCTCTCAAGGAGCCGCGCCGCCTCACTCTGGGCGGTCTGCTTAGCCGCCTCGACGATCTGATTGGCCCGGGCCTGGGCCTGGTTTTCCATGCCCAGAGCGCGCTCGCGCGCCGCCTTGATCAGTTCCTCGGCACGCGATTCGGCCTCTACCAGATCCTTGCGGCCCTGCTCGGCAGCCGCCAGTCCCTCAGCGATGCGCCGCGTCCGTTCCTGGATGGAGCCGGTGATCTCGGGCCACAGGAACTTCATCGCCACCCATATCACGAGGGCGAAGATGCACATCTGCGCCAGAATCGTTGCATTCAGATTCACGCCGTGTACCTCGCGACTAGCTCAGGATGCCGCTCAGCCAATGCCTTTTAGGAACGGGCTGGCGAAGGTGAAGAACAACCCGATGCCCACGCCAATCATCGTGACCGCGTCGAGCAGGCCTGCGACGATAAACATCTTGATCTGCAACATGGGCACGAGTTCCGGCTGGCGCGCTGCGCCCTCGAGAAACTTGCCGCCCAGCAGACCAAAGCCAATCGCCGTACCCAGCGCGCCCATGCCGATCAGGATCGCCACTGCGACCGCGGTCATGCCCTGGACTTGCGCCAAACTTGCTACGTTACCCATGTCAACTCCTTAGAAACAAACTCTGATACCGATACAAAAACTAATGACCGTGCTCGTGCGCCATCGACAGATAGACGATGGTCAGCATCATGAAGATGAAGGCCTGCAGCAGCACGATGATCACGTGAAAGCTTCCCCACAGCAGGCCCAGCACGAACTGCAGCACCCACAAACTGGCCGCGCCCACGTGCGTCGGCCATCCTTTGGACAAGGCAAACAGGCCGATCAGAATCATCACCAGCTCGCCCGCATACATATTGCCGAATAACCGCAACGCGAGCGACACCGGGCGCGCAATCTGCTCGACCAGGTTGAGCAGGATATTAAACGGCGCCAGCGCCCAGTGGTCGAAGGGATGGAACAGGAATTCCTTGGCGTAGCCGCCGGCGCCCTTCATCTTAAAGCTGAAATACTGCACCAGCAGGAACACGGTGATCGCCATGCCGAAGGTAATGTTTGGATCAGTCGTGGCCACCGACTTGAAACTTTCCAGGCCGATGCCACGCTCGGCGACTACCGTCGACCACCAGTCGACCGGAAACAGATCGATGGCGTTCATTAACAGCACCAGACAGAAAATCGTGATGGCCAGCGGCGCGATCAACGGGCTGGACACGTGCATGCTGTCCTTGACGTTGTTATCGACCATGGTGACGACGCCTTCGGCGTATTTCTGAAACCCGCTGGGTGCCCGATCCAGCGAACGCTTGCCGGTCCTGACCGCGATCGCAAAGCACAGCAGAAACACGAGGCCCATCAGGGCCGACCAGAACAGGCTGTCGAGATTGAGCGTCCAGAACGGGCTCGAACCAAACTGCCAGCTCCAGTTGGTCAGATGGTGCTGGATATACTCAGTGACCGTGGCCGGTCCGTGCGCAGCTTCTGCAGCCATCTTGCCCGTCTACCTATATATAAGTCCCGACCAAACCGCTCACGCCTCGCGTGTGCCCACGGATCGCCAAAGCGCGATCCAGTACGCGACAAATGTCGCCAAGTACCCCGCAAACAGCGGACCCGCCGCCAGACGCCGCCCGCGCAGAGCGAGAACAAACAGCAGCACCGTCACTGCAATCTTTATCGCTTCACCGCGGTAAAAGCCGCGCGCGATCGCCGGTGCATCGCCGGCCGTGCTCCGGCGGAAGCCGCTGGCCACCTGGGCCAGGCTCGCCATCGCTCCTATGGTCCCCCCGATCGCGGCCGCAATTCCTGCCGGTGCTCCTAGCCACGCAGCGCAAACAAGCGCGACGATTCCGGCAATCGCCACCTGGCCAGCCACCAGCGTCAAAGCCTGGCGGCGGGCAAGCGCAAAGCTGTATTGCGTCAGCGGAATCCCTATGGCTAGGACGCGACCCAGGCCCCATCGCAAAGGCGGCGCATTATAGGGAGGACGCTACCGGGCTTCAACGCTTTTAATGCATTGCAAAAGGCCGATCGCGGGTGGCCCCGCACTACTGAATGTGCGACAGAATTCCGTCCAATTCATCCAGGCTGTTGTACGCGACGACCAGCTTGCCGCGCCCCGCACTCGTGTGCTGGATCTGCACCTGGGCCCCGAGCTTGTCTGCCAGCTCGGTTTCGAGCCGCGTTACGTTGGGATCACGTCCGGCCACCGCCGAGCCATTCTCGGCGGCCCGATGCTTTTCGGGATTGTTGAGACGCCGGACTAAGGCTTCGGTTTCCCGTACAGATAACCCCTTTTTCACAACCAATAGGGCCAGTTCGGTCTGTTTTCGATGATTTTCGAGACCCAGTAGCGCCCGGGCGTGACCCATATCCAGCTCGCGACGCTCCACCAACCGGCCCACCTCCGGGGCCAGATCGATCAGACGAAGCAGGTTCGTCACCGACACCCTCGAACGTCCGACGGCGTCGGCCACCTGCTGATGGGTGAGCCCGAATTCACCGATCAGGCGCTCAAAGGCGTGGGCTTCCTCGAGCGGGTTGAGGTCCTCGCGCTGGATATTTTCGATGAGGGCCATGGCCACGGCCGCCTCATCGGGCACCTCCCGGATAATCGCGGGAATCTCGGTGAGGCCGGCCAGCTGCGCCGCCCGCCAGCGACGCTCGCCGGCGATGATTTCGTACCGTTGCTCGGTGCCGGCGCCGCCCAAGGGCCGCACCACGATGGGCTGGATAATGCCCTGCTGGCGTATGGATTCGGCCAGTTCGTTCAAGGTATCTGAGCGTAAATCGGTGCGCGGCTGATAGCGGCCGCGTTGTAGCAGTTCGACCGGGAGGCGCGCCAGTTGCTCCCCGACGAGCGGCGCGACTCTGTCCGCAGCAGGCGCGGTCGGACGGGCCTGCCCCAGCAGATCGGCCAGGCCACGCCCAAGGGTCGGCTTTTTCTGCGTCATGTCGCCGCTCCGGCCTGCACCACGTCGTCCCGTCGCAGCATTTCCCCGGCGAGCGCGAGGTAGGCCAGCGCGCCGCGCGAGTCCTTGTCGTGGAGGATCGCCGGACGGCCGAACGAGGGCGCCTCGGCCAGCCGCACATTGCGCGGCACGACGGTGCGGAACACCTTTTCGCCGAAATGCTCCATCAATTGACCGCCCACTTCGAGCGCGAGGTTATTGCGCGGGTCGTACATCGTGCGCAGGATCCCCTCGATCTCCAGTTGCGGATTGCCCGCGTCGCGTATCTGCTCGATGGTGGCCACCAATGCCGAAAGTCCTTCGAGCGCGTAGAACTCGCACTGCATCGGTATAAGGACACTGTCCGCGGCGATCAGGGCGTTAACGGTCAGAATGTTGAGCGAAGGAGGGCAGTCGATCAGCACCACATCGAACCCGGTGCGCAGCGGGGCGAGCGCCTCCTTGAGCCGTTGTTCGCGACCGGCGGGCATCGCCAGCAACCGCACCTCGGCCGCGGTCAGATCCTGATTCGCCGGCAATAGCGCCATCGTCAGGCCCTCGGGCCGCAGGATTGCCTCGGCCGCGCTGCATTCGCCGAGCAACACTTCGAGCGTACCCCGCTGCAGGGTGGACTTGTCGACGCCGCACCCGGTGGTGGCATTGCCCTGTGGATCCAGGTCCACGAGCAACACCGCGCGCCGGGTGGCCGCGAGTGATGCAGCTAGGTTTACCGCCGTGGTCGTCTTACCGACGCCGCCCTTTTGGTTAGCCACTGCGATTACGCGTTTCATGTTCCTTTAGTGTAGGTCAGCTCACGCGGTTACGGGAGAACTTGCACCGCGTGCAACCCCGGGCCGCGCGATCAGGGTCACCAGGCAGCGCTCGGCCTCAAGTCCGGGCACGCGAAGTTCACGCACACCGAGCAGTTCCCAGTCGGAGGGGATCGCCGCGAGCTCGGCCACGGGACGCTTGCCTTTGAGCGCCAGCAGTCGCGTGCCCGGGCGGCTTAAGGGCCGCGCCAGCCCCGCAAGCTTAGGAAGCGGCGCCACGGCACGCGCGATCACCGTATCGAAAAGCTCCTTGGGCCGCATGCACTCCGCGCGGGCCTGCAAGGCTTCCACGTTCGAAAGGCCGAGCGCGCGCGCTGCGTGGGACACGAACCGGACTTTCTTCGCGGTGGCGTCGATGAGCGTGAAGTGTCGCTCCGGGTGCACGATGGCCAGCGGCAAACCCGGGAAGCCCGCGCCGGTCCCCAGATCCGCGATACGCGAGCCCGCCAGATCGCCGCTCACGGCGAGACTGTCGAGCAAATGCGTTGCCACCATCGCTTCTGGATTGTCGATGCCGGTCAGATTGTAGGCGCGATTCCATTGCTGGAGCTCGTCGAGCAATCGCAACAGCTTGCTCGCCATGGCAGCGTCCAGTGGCACGCCGAGCTGCTGCGCCGCGCCGCGCAGATCTGCGGCAGAAGTTGCCTGCATGGGTTGCCTTGTGCGCCGCTGCAGGCACAATACCCGCAGTCCATTCAGGAACGATATCAAGGATGCGCCGACCGAACTACGCACTCGCCGTGGCGCCCTGGCTCGGCCTGTGTCTGGCGCTCAGTTGTGTCCCGGTCTGGGCTGGGCGCAGCGTACAGGATGGCGTGCTCAAGGACGGCGTGCCCCTCATCGGCGCGCAGATCGGCGCCGGATTGCAGCAATACCGGAGCGACGCCGATGCGCGCTTCCTGGACTGGACGAGCGACGGCGCCCTTCTGGTCGCCGTGCGCGAGGGCGGCCAGGATCAGATTCGCCGCCTCACGGGTGCCCCTCCAGATTCCCAGCCGCAGCCGCTTGGCGCGCCGGGCGGCCTAGTGCGCTTTGCTGCCGCGCAATCATTTCACAACGACTGGGTCGCCTACCTGGGTGTTGCGCGCGGTGAGGACGGCCATGAGGGCGCAGGGCTTGGCCTGCGGGCGCTTTCGGGCGCTGATACGAAAATACTGGTGCCGCCTCGGGCTCATCCGGGTACGCCGGTGTGGGCGCACGACGGCCGGCGCCTGGCCTTTACTGCGAGGCTGCGCGATGGCCGCAGTACCGACGTGTATGTGCTCGATACCGCCGATTCGTCCGGGCCGCGCCTGGTGTCGAGCGGCAACGCGGATGCCCGTGAGGTATTGGCTTGGACCAGTGCGGATCGTTCCCTGCTGGTGCGCCACACGATTGCGGGGAGCGGCGATGAGTTGCTGCTGGTCGACCTCGAGACGGGCGGCGCGCGACGCGTGGATGCCGCTGGAGCAGGGGCTAGCGCTTCCGCCCATATCGGGGAAGCACGACTCGCGCAGGACGACCGCGGGGTTTACTACATCAGCGAACCGGCCGGTGGGCATCGCGGACTGCGCTACGTCGACCTGTACGACCACGCCACAGTGGAACTGAGCGCGCCGCTCGGCCATGAGGTCGAACACTTTGACGTCGGCACCGCCAACCGCTCGATCGCCCTGAGCTGGACCGAATTCGGCTACAGCCGGATCGCGCTGCTGGATCGGATAACCAACGGGGTCAGCGTACTTCCCAGCTTGCCGCCAGGTGCGGTGAGCGCGCTGCGTTTCGATCATGGCGGCACGCGCCTCGCCGTGGAACTCACCGCCAGCACGACGCCGAGTGCCGTGTACGTGTGCGAGCTCGGTGCGAAGGCCTGTGGACGCTGGACCGAGAGCAAGCTCGGGCCGTATTCCGCCGCGCGGCTTATCGCGCCGCTGACCGTGCGCTTCCCGACCTGGGACCGTCCGGGCGGCAGCAGCAGCGCGCTCACGGCGCTGCTCTATCGCCCGCGCAGTCCCGGACCCTATCCCGTGCTGGTCATGCTCAATGGCGCCGGCACAGCTCCCAGCGCACAGCTCGACCCTTTCGTGCAGTACTGCGTGAATGAACTCAAGGTGGCCGTGATCGCCCCGGGGCTGCGCGAGGGCGAGTCGGGCGTGCTCGACCTCGGCGCGTTGCTGGCCTGGCTGGGTGCACAGCCCGACATGCGTCGCGACCGTGTCATGGTGCTGGGGCGCGATGCCGGCGGCACGCTCGCCCTCACGGGTCTGGGACTCTATGGCGACCGCTTGCGCGCCGCGGTGAGCGTTGATGGCATGGCCTCCAGCGCACAGGTCATGCCGATCCGTAAGCCCGTGCTGCTGGTGCGCGGCCTGAGCAGCCCGGCGCTGGATGCCGCTTCGGCCGAGCAGCTGTTGTGGCGGCTGCGTTCAGCGAAAATCGACAGCTGGTTTGTGGCGCCGCGCGACCGGGGCGAGAGGCTCTCAAGCGAGGTGGAGCAGCTCGGTGCGCAGTCGGTGATCGCCCAGTTTATCGCCAGCCAGCTGGGCGGATAGAGGGGGCGGGGGGGCGTGGTTCTTGTAAGGTCTACAGCCAGCTGCGACGCAGCACGGTCTGCAGTTGCGGTCGCTGCGCGCCGTAGTAATCCGCGATCAAGGTGATATCGGCGGGCGACAGCTGCCCGACGAAGGACTGCATGATGGCATTCTTGCGATCGCCCTTCTGATATTCCACAAGCGAGCGTGCCAGGTAGTCGGCGTGCTGCCCTGCGAGCGTCGGATACGCACCCATCAGTCCCACGCCGTTTGAGCCGTGGCAGGCCGAGCACAGGGCGGTTACTTTGGCCGGTGCGGTGCCGACTTTGGTCGCAGTGGCGGCCAATGGCTCCTTGGACAAGTAGGCGGCGACGTCTTCCATGTCCTGATCGCTCAATGAACTGGCCTGCGCATACATCGTGCCGTGCGAGCGTTGCTTGCCGCGGTAGGCCTTGAGGGCCGCCACGAGGTACTCGGGATGTTGCCCGACCAGCTTGGGCACGCTGTAGGTCGGGTAGACATTCTTGTAATTCTCGACGCCGTGGCACCCCAGGCAGGTGTAGCCGATCTGCTTGCCGCGCTGGGAATCCCCGGCCGCCTGCCCCGGCGTGGCGAGCGCCCATGCGAGCAGTGCGCCCGCGACCCTGACCCAGCAACGCAACATGGAAGGCATAATCGAACTCCGAGAGCAACCGACGGCCTGCAGGGGCCGTAAAATGGCGGCAAAGTGTACGGACTCAGCATCGGATTTGCCACTGCATGATCGCACTGATTCAGCGCGTGACGAGCGCCTGCGTGGTGATCGACACCCAGAGGCGTGGGCAGATCAACACCGGGCTGCTGGCACTGATCGGAGTGGAGCGTGACGACGATGAGTCCCTGGTCGTGCGGTTGCTTGAGCGGCTACTCGAATTCCGCGTCTTTCCGGACACCACCGGGCGCATGAACCAATCGCTCCGCGACGTGCACGGCGGCCTCTTGCTGGTGCCCCAGTTCACCCTCGCCGCCGATACCCGCTCGGGGAACCGCCCCGGGTTTTCTACGGCCGCCGAGCCGGCGCTGGCGCGGAAACTGTTCGAGCAATTCCTGGCCGCGGCCCGCACCGCCCACCCTGAGGTGGCCAGCGGGGAGTTTGGCGCCCACATGCAAGTGTCCCTAACCAACGACGGGCCCGTGACCTTCTGGCTGCAAGTACCCCCGAAAGCGTGAACCCCGCGGCAGAGTCGGAAGAGCGCCGCTACGGCTGGGGCTGAAGTTCGCCTATTATTGAGTGCCGGACCTTTACGGCTTGATTCTGGAGAACGCTATGGACCTGTTTTCACCCCGCCACCTGATCATCATCCTGGTGGTCGTATTGCTGGTGTTCGGCACCAAGAAACTTCGCACCATCGGTTCGGACTTGGGCTCCGCAGTTCGTGGCTTCAAGAAATCAATGAGTGAGGGCGAGGAGGAGCAGCAGCAGGCCGCGACCCAGAAGCAGCTGCCCACGGGCGCCGCCAAGGACGCCGAATTCCCGGAATCAGCCGCGGCGCGCGAAACCCCGCGCCAGGACGACCGGCGCGCCTGAATCGGCGCATGCGATGTTTGATATCGGCTTTTCCGAGGTCCTGCTGATCTTCGGTCTGACGCTGGTGGTCCTGGGTCCGGACAAGCTCCCGCACGTGGCGCGCGCCATTGGCCGCTGGGCCGGGCGGGCACGCGCGATGGCGCGCCAGTTCCGGGATCAGCTGGAGGCGGAAACCGACAACCTTAAATTCGACCTGAACGTGTCGCCCCCGGCCGCACCTGCGCCTCCGCCAGAACCTCCGCCTGCCCCTGCGCCTGCGCCGGCTTCCGACGTCTCCACAACCCCAAGCTCACCACCCACGACCGATGCCGCGCCGCATGACCGGCGAGAGTGAATCGCTCCTCGAGGGCACACTGATCTCGCACCTGCTGGAATTGCGCACGCGACTGATGCGTGCGTTTATTGCGGTGGTTATCGTGTTCATCCCCTGCGCGTTCTACTCGAACCAGCTGTTCGAGTGGCTTTCTCACCCGCTGCTGCAGCAATTGCCGGCCAACAGCATGCTGATCTCGACCAGCATCACCGCGCCTTTCACTACGCCCCTCAAGCTCGCCTTTGTGGCCGCGCTGGTCGTGGCGATGCCCTACATCCTCTACGAGCTGTGGGCGTTCGTGGCGCCGGGACTGTATCGCCACGAGAAAAGCTTCGCCGTACCGCTCCTGGTGTCCTCGGTCGTTCTCTTCTATGTAGGCATCGCCTTTGCCTACTACATCGTGTTCCCGATGATGTTCGGCTTTTTTGTAAACACCACCCCGCACGGTGTGCAGATGATGGCCGACATCTCCATGTACGTGGAGTTCGTGCTGGTGCTGCTCTTTTCCTTTGGGATCGCGTTTGAAGTGCCGGTCGCGGTCGTGCTGCTGGTGCTGATGGGCCTGGTGCCGCTGGAGAAACTCACCCGGATCCGCGGCTACGTGCTTATTGCGGTGTTTGTCATCGCCGCGATACTCACGCCTCCGGACGCTATCTCACAAACCGTGATGGCGGTGCCAATGTACCTGCTGTACGAGGGCGGGATCCTGTTCGCACGCATGGTGACGCGCGCTCGCGCAAAGAAAAAAGATTCGCAGGGGGAGAATTCATGAGCAAGCCCACGCCAACGCTGGCCGCATCGCGCGAGGCGGTCCGCGCCGAGCTGACCATCCGCGGTCTCATTCTTGGTGTCGTAATCACGGTGGTGTTCACCGCGGCCAACGTCTACTTCGGCCTCAAAGCCGGGCTGACCTTCGCCACTTCGATCCCGGCAGCGGTGATCTCCATGGCGGTGCTGCGTGGCTTCCGCGGCATGACCATTCAGGAAAACAACATCGTCCAGACGGTCGCCTCAGCGGCCGGCACGCTGTCCTCGATCATTTTCGTATTGCCTGGCCTGGTGATGATCGGCTGGTGGACCGGCTTTCCTTACTGGGTCTCGTTCGCGATCTGCGCGCTCGGTGGCACGCTCGGCGTGATGTACTCGATCCCGCTGCGGCGCGCGCTGGTCACGCAGTCGGACCTGCCCTACCCCGAGGGTGTGGCTTGTGCCGAGGTGCTCAAGGTCGGGGGCGGCGAGCATGCCGACGCGTCGGCCGTGGACGAGAGCCGCGCCGGACTCGCGGCGGTGCTCTGGGGTTCGATAGTGTCCGCGGTCTTTGCCTGCATCGTGGCCACGCGCGTGTTTGCCGGCGATGTGGTGCGTTATTTCCGGGTCGGCGGCGAAGGCGGCGGGGTGACCGGCTTCGATTTTTTCCTGTCGTTCGCCTTATTTGCGGTGGGACATCTGGTCGGATTGTGGGTTGGGGTGGCGATGCTGGTCGGCGCGCTAATCGGCTGGGTCTGGGGCGTACCGCATTATTCGGCGCTGGCGGGCGGGGCCGATTCGATTGCCCACCTGGCCCTGGCCACGTGGAGCCATAAGGTGCGCTTCGTTGGTGCGGGGACCATCGCGGTGGCGGCCGTATGGACGCTGGCGAAACTGGTCAAGCCGGTCGCGGCTGGACTGGCCTCCGCCATGGCGGCCTCACGGGCGCGGGCTGCGGGCACCGGGTCATTGCTGCCCCGTACCGAGCAGGACATTCCAATCGGCTGGGTGGCCATAGTTTCGCTCCTGTGCATGGTGCCCATCGGCGCCTTGCTGGTGCACTTTGCGGCCATCAGCGGTCTGGCCGAGCACATGGTGGTGCTGGTTGTGGGTGGATTGATCTACATCGCGCTGATGAGCTTCTTTGTATCGGCGGTCTGCGGCTACATGGCCGGGCTCATTGGATCTTCAAACAGCCCGCTCTCAGGTATTGGCATCCTGGTGGTGATCGGCGCGGCGCTGCTGCTGGTGTTTGGAGTGCAGGGGCGTGTCGCCGCCAGCGGCCAGCAGGCACTGGTGGCCTTTGCGCTGTTCGTCACGGCCGTGGTGTTTGCAGTAGCGGCCATCGCCAACAACAACCTGCAGGACCTGAAGACCGGTCAGCTGGTCGACGCCACGCCCTGGAAGCAGCAGGTGGCGCTGGTGGTTGGAGTGCTGGCCGGTGCGGCGATCATTCCGCCGATCCTCGATCTGCTCAATCACGCCTACGGCTTCGCCGGCGCGCCGGGCATGCACCACGAGCACCCCCTGCCCGCGCCCCAAGCGGGCCTGATTTCGGCACTGGCGCAGGGCGTAATCCAGAATAACGTGGACTGGAGCCTGATCAAGATCGGCGCGCTGATCGGCGTGCTGGTGATCGGCGCCGACGAAACCTTGCGCCGCTGCACGAAGTCAGCCCACCTCTCCCCGCTGGCCGTGGGTCTAGGGATATATTTGCCGACGCAGAGCACCCTGATGGTGGTGGTGGGCGCCGTCGCCGGCTGGTATTACGACCGCCGCGCCAATCGAGGTCCGAAGGCAGACGCGCGCAAGCAGCTCGGCGTGCTGCTGGCCTCGGGAATGATCGTGGGGGAAGGGCTGGTGGGGGTGCTGCTCGCCGCATTTGTGGCTTTTTCGGGTCAGGATTATCCGTTGTCCCTGGTGGGTGACGGGTTTGCGGACCACGCCGCGGTGTGGATTGGTGGCGGCGCCTTCGCTCTGACCATGTTCCTGCTGTACCGATGGATCGCTCGCGTGCGCTTCTAGCAACCCTGATAAGTACTATCTGAACTATTCCTTAGGAGCGGCGGGCGGTTGGAACTTGCCGGGCACCTTGCCGCTGGCGATTTGCTCCATGCACACTTTAAGGCGCGCGAGCGCCAGCGCCCAGCCTGCGCGCAAACGAACGAACAGGGGTTCCCACAGGGCGTCCTGCGGAAAGCCCGACCCGAGCAGTCGTAGCACGGCGACGCCCTGCTCGGTGTCGAGTATGAAATCATCGATGATCACCGCCTCGCTGCCCGCCAGGTCACGGGGCGGCAAATAAATCAGACGCAGCCTCCGCGCCGGCTCGAACACATCGATGAGCGCCTCGCGTTCCAGATCGCCGTTGAGGCGCACATAGAAACTCCCCGCGGCCCGCGCGGTAACGCGCGGTCCGGGGCCGCACCACAGGGCCAGTAGCTCCGGCTCGATCAGGCCACGCCACAGCAATTCGATCGGAGCGTTGACGTTGACCCGATGCGCGTAACCGCGAGTACGTTCAGCCACGGTGTTCTGTGCCACGGCGATGATCGATGAACATCATCCACAACAGCGGCAACAGCGACAGGCCGACAATCGACAGCGTCACGAGGCCAAAATTATTCTTTACGATCGGAAGATTGCCAAACAGGAAACCCCCGCTCAGGAACGATCCCGCCCACGCCACCGCCCCGACGACATTGAACAGCTGGAAACGCCCCTCAGGCATGCGGCTGATGCCCGCCACGAAAGGCATGAAGGTGCGCACCACCGGCATAAAGCGCGACACCGCGATCGCCAAGCCGCCGCGGCGCAGGAAGTAGCTCTCGGCGCGTTGCAGATGCTCGAGCTTGAACAGGCGGTGCTTGCCGTCGAAGGCGCGCCGCCCCACGTATCGCCCGATGTGGTAGTTGACGCTGTTCCCGGCGATCGCCGCCCCTGCCAGCAGCAGAAACAGCCAGGACAGGTGCAGCGTATGCGTGGTGTCGACGGCGGCCAGAGCCCCGCACCCGAAGAGCAGTGAGTCCCCGGGCAGAAAGGGCGTGACCACCAGGCCGGTCTCGGCAAAGATGATCAGGAACAGCAGCGCGTAGATCCACAAGTCGTAGCGCGCGACGAGCTCGACCAGGTGACGATCCAGATGCAGCACGACATCGGACAGCCATTGCAGCGCTGTCACCGGACCAGTCCCGCGCCGGCCGCAACGCAACCGCGTCGCCGGCCCGCACTGGTCACAGAGGTTACTTGAGGGGAACGCCGCGCCGCATACATGCCTGGCGGATACTACATGGCTTGAGCGACGGGAGAGGCCTCACGTACATCAATATTTTCCAACGGCGCCTCGGAGACCGCCGCATACAGCGGCAACTGCTCCAGCACGTCGGCGATAGGCACCGGCTTGCCTATGGCAAAACCCTGGCCGTAGTCCACGCCGAGCTTGGCGATGCGATAGCGGATCTCGTCGGTCTCCACGTATTCGGCCACGGTGGTCAATGCCATGGCGCGCGCCAGCTGGGCGATCGCCTGGATGGTGGATTCGGCCTTCGGATCCTTGAGCACGTCGCGCACGAAACTGCCGTCGATCTTGAGCATCGAAATCGGCAGGGAGCGCAGATAGGCGAGCGAGCTTAAGCCGGTACCGAAATCATCGAGTGCGATGCCGCAGCCTAGTTTTCGCAGGCGCCGCATCAGCGTCTCCGCGTGACTTAGATTTCCGACAGCGGCGCTTTCCGTGAGTTCGAAACAAAGTGCCGCGGGATTGATGCCGCTTTTGATGATCTCGCTCTCCAGAAAATTGGTGAAGGCGTCGTCCTTGAGTGACTGTCCGTCGCAATTGATCGTGAATACGATGCCACTGCTGGCCAGCAACTGCGCGTGTGGCTTGAGCAGATTGAGCGCCTCGGAAACCACCCAGCGGTCGATCTCTGACATGAGCTGGTAGCGGTGGGCAGCCGACATGAAATGACTCGGACCCACGGTCTCGTTCTGCGCATCGAACATGCGCAATAGTAATTCAAAGTGCGGCTTGCTCTTCGAGCCGCCCAGCGGTAACAGCACCTGCGCATACAGGTGCAGGCGGCCGTCGGTGATGGCGGCGCGCAAATCCGTGATGACGTTGATGTCCGCGAAGCGCCTGATCAGGCTCTCGTCGGCCTCCTGGAAAATTTCCACGCGATTGCGGCCGCGATCGTTGGCCGTCTTGCACGCGGTTTCGGCGGCGGCGAAGGCGTGGGTGAATTCCTGCGCGCGCGGCTCAATGGCCGCGACGCCGACGCTGATCGATACGACCAGGGTGCCATCTCCGATCGTGGTCCCGAGCTGCTCAGCCGCTTGTCGCACCGACTCGGCGAAGCTCGCTGCATTGTCCAGGCCGATCGGCAGCAGTATCGCGAACCGGTCCCCGGATATTCGCGCCGCCAAGGCGCCCGGGGGCAGTCGATTGCGGATCAGCTCTCCCAATTGTGCGATGACCTTGTCACCGACGTGCATGCCGTAGTTGTCATTGATGACGTGCATCCGGTTGGTGTCGATCGCCAGCGCGCTCCACCAGCGCTGCGCGCTGTTGGGTTGCCGCAGCGTGCTTTGCACACGATGTTCAAAGGCCGGCCGGTTCAACAGCCCCGTCAGGGCGTCGTAGCTGCCGGCAATGACGGTGGCCACGCGCTGCGCGAGCAGTTCGCTGAGCCGCGCCTGGCGCGGCGTGAATTCGGGCATGGTCAGCGGCCGGAATAATGCCAGTACCCCGATCGCGCGCTCGTCGGACCGGGTGATGGGGCAGGATAGGACGCGGTAGGAATGAGTGTCTTTCCCGGCCTTGAGGTTCATGTTATTGACGATGACCGGCTCGCTGCTCAGTTGCGCGGTCGACATCAGATGGCGGTGAGCGCGTGCGACCAGGCTGGCGTCGATAGCATGCTTGGGCTCGCGCCGCACCATCACCAGGCCCTTGTCCGGAACGATGATCGCAACCAGGCCTGCCCGGATCCGCTCAACCGCCGCGCGCAGGATTGCCTTTAGTTCATCGCCCCCGATATCGTCGCTGGCGGCGTCTCCGGCGCTGACCGACAAGAGCATGTCCAGGTCGCCCTCCTGCTCGGCCAGCGAGCCGTGCAGGTTCTTTATCTGGTCCTTGTTCATCAGCTCGCGTGCCAGAATTTCCAGCGCCGGACGCACCAGGGCGTGTACAAACGCCACCGTCCGCTGATCGGACTGCGAGCCTGCCTTGCAACGCAGTACTACCGCCGCGCGTGGCGGATTGGGCGCGTTCTCGCCCGCGCGCCACAGCCAGAAGATGTATATCGGCTCGTTGTCGTTGATCAGCACACCAGGCGTCCCGGGACTGTCACAGGCGGTGCGCATCGAATCGACAATTAGCTTAGGCAGCGCGGTGTCGGCCACCATGTCGCTCGACCAGATCACTTCGCCCTGCGCATCAAACAAGGACACGCCAGTCAGGCGCGGCAGCAACGCACGGAGCAGCCGCGTGTAGGCCTCGTAATCGGCCGCCGCTTCGCCGGCCCCTGCTGTCGGAGTGTCGGAAATCATGGGTCAATTGCCACGGGCAAGCATCGGGCAAAGCGCAGCGAGTAACCTTGACCGGGTTCGCGCTTTAGTCAAATAGGGTGAAACGGCCTACGCCTCTGGCGCGCCGCCCACTGTGACGCAGGTCCCAATGCAGCGCGGCGCCTCAAGGACGGCGCTGACGAAACCAGGGGCGCGGGTCGATCGGCTTGCCGCCGCGGCGAATTTCGAAGTAAAGCTGCGGCTCGGGACGTCCGCCGCTGTCGCCGGCCGCCGCGATGACATCGCCGGCGGCCACCGCCTCCCCCGCGGAGCGGCGCAGCTGGTCGTTGTAGCCATATAAACTTAAGTACCCCGAGCCGTGGTCCACGATGGTCAGCAGTCCCAGTCCCGGGAGCCAATCGGCGTAGATCACGCGCCCGGCCGCCACCGCGTGCACGGGCGCGGAGCGTTCAGTGGAGAGGACCATGCCGTCCCAGTCCACGCCGCTGGCGCGCGTCTCGCCATAGCTCGCAACCACGCGTCCGGCGACCGGCCAGTCGAGCCGTCCGCGCAGGCGACCAAAGCCGCTGCTGTCATCGATCGGCGCGCTCGGGGGCACGGCCCGGGCGAGTTCGCGCAACAAGTGTTCCAGGTCCGCCTGTTGCGCGCGCAGGCGCGTCAGGCTTGCCTGGCGCGAGTGGGCCTCAACCTGCAAATTAGTGAGTGCGCTCTGGCGTTGCGCACGACCGCCTTGCAGTTGCGCGAGTCGCTCTTTTTTGGCGAGGTGCAGTTGTGCGAGCGCTTTTTCCTGCTCGGCCAGCGCTGCGTCAAGTTCGTCGATACGCTTCACCTGCTGCGCAATACCTTCAATCTGCGCGGCTCGCGCCCGACCGAAATATCCGTACCAGGTGAACATCCGCGCGACCCCGGCGGGGTCGCGCTGGTTGAGTAGAAGTTGCAGCGGTTCATGCCGCCCGATCTGGTAGGCCACCTGCAGCTGCGTGGCGAGGCTGTCGCGTTCGCGCGCCAACGAGGCGCTGATGCGCTCTTTCTCCCCGGCGAGCTGCGCGCGTTGCGTGGTGTGCGCCGCTTCCTGCGTGCGCAGCCCGTCCAGTTCGGTCTGGGCCGACGCCACCGCCAATTCCGCGCTGCGCAGATTGCGCGCCAGGCGGTCTTTCTCCACGGCGTCACGTCCCACGTCACGACTGACGCGCTCGATCCGCTCCTTGAGCGCCCGCAACTGCGCCTGGGTCCGGTCGGCCGATGGTGCGGCCGCGGGCGCACGCGGCGGATCCAAGGGCCACAGGACCAGCAATATCAGCAGGAAAATCAGTGGGCGCGGCAGTGCCATACGGAAAAGTCTAACGCAGCGAGGCTATAATGCGCGGCCCGCTTCAACGCGGCGCCAGTCTAACCCCACGGACCCACATCCACCCATGCAGCGCCTGCTCGAATACACCGCCCACCATCAGGCCTTGAGCCTGCTCGCCGTGGCCGCGGTCATCGCGGTACTGATTTACGAATGGCGCGAACGCGCCCAGCGCGCGGGCGCGGTTTCGCCCCAGGACGCGGTGCGGCTCATGAATCAGGGCGCTGCACTGCTGGATGTGCGTGACAGCGAGGACTACGCGGCCGGCCACATCCGCGGTGCGCGCAGTCTGCCGCTTGGGCGTCTCGCCGACGGGCTCGACAGCCTCAAACGCTACAAGGACAAACCGGTCATCGTGTATTGCGAGCGCGGAGCCAACGCCAGCGCGGCGATGCGACAACTCTCGCAACAGGGTTTTGGCAAGGTGGTCAATTTGCGCGGCGGCTTGAATGCCTGGCGCGCCGAGCAGCTGCCGGTGGCGCGCGACTAGACTGGCGGCTAGTGACGCGCACCTCTTCCCCCCCGCCGATAATGGCCGCACCCAAGATTGAAATGTATGCCAACTCCTGGTGCCCTTATTGCGAGTTCGCGCGCACCCTGCTGCGCGGCAAGGGCGTACACTTTGAGGAAATCAGCCTGGAAGAACACCCCGAGCGCCGCGCCGAGATGATCAAGCGCAGTGGTCGTCACACGGTGCCACAGATTTTTATCGGCGAGCGCCACATCGGCGGATCGGATGATTTGTATGATCTGGACGCCGCCGGTGAACTCGACCCACTGCTGGCCGGCTGATGAACGCCGCGTACAGAGCATTCGCCTGCAACTACCAAGGAAATCCTAACGATGAGCATCGAAGCACCACAATCCGCCAATGACGCCGCCGCCGGCGCCGGCATAACCCTGACCATGCAGGCGGTTTATCTCAAGGATTGCTCCTTCGAGGCCCCACAGGGCCCGCGCATCACCGGGGAGTGGAGCCCCCAGATCGGACTGGACATCAACACGGCGGTCAGCAACATTTCAGGCGACCTGCATGAGGTGTTGCTCACCGTGACTGTCTCGGCGAAGCAAGGCGAGCAGACCATGTTTCTCGCGGAGGTCAAGCAGGGCGGGGCGTTCCTGATGCAGAACCTGGCCGAACCGGATTTTCGGCGTGCCGTGGGGGTGGTCTGCCCGGGCGTATTGTTTCCCTATGCGCGGGCGGTCGTTTCACACTTGGTAAGCCAGGGCGGCTTTCCGCAGTTGCTGTTGCCGCCGGTCAACTTCGAAATGTTGTTCGCCGCGGGCGCCAACCAGACCACAGGCCTCGCAAAAAACTGATCGTGAACGTCGAGTCGCCCTCACAGATCGCGGTGCTGGGAGCGGGCTCGTGGGGCACGGCGCTCGCCATCCAACTCGCACGCGCGGGCCATCTCGTGCGGCTGTGGGGACGTGGACAAGCCCATCGCCACGCGATGCAACAGGCACGCGTCAACCAGCGCTACCTGCCCGAGGCGGGGTTTCCCGACAACCTGCAGGTGGCGAGCGAACTGAAGGGCGCGCTGGCGCAGGCCGAGGACGTGCTGATCGCCGTTCCCAGCCACGCGTTTCGGGAACTGTTAACCGCGATTCGCGATCTGCTCACCGCGGGCCAGCGCTTGTGCTGGGCCACCAAGGGATTTGAGATCAGCAGCGGACGCCTCCCGGATGAGGTCGCCCGGGAAGTCCTGGGCACCGGGCGACTAACTGCGGTGCTCTCCGGGCCCACCTTCGCGCGCGAAGTGGGCGCAAGCCTGCCTACGGCGATGACCATCGCCTCGCGCGATGCGGATTATGCCGAGCAGCTCGCGCATGATTTTTCGACCCCCGCCTTCCGTGCCTACACCTCGACCGACATCGTCGGCGTCGAGGTGGGCGGTGCGGTGAAGAACGTCCTCGCCATTGGTGCGGGGCTCTCCGACGGATTAGGGTTCGGGGCCAACTCGCGCATTGCGCTGATCACGCGCGGCTTGGTGGAGATGACCCGGTTGGGCGTTACCCTCGGCGCGCAGCGCGAGACTTTTATGGGCCTGGCGGGACTGGGCGATCTGGTGCTGACCTGCACCGACGATCAGTCGCGCAACCGTCGCTTCGGCCTGCTGCTGGCCCAGGGACTGGGCAAAGAGGCGGCGCTCACCGAGATCGGCCAGATCGTGGAAGGTTACGGCGCGGCGCGGGCTTTGCACCAAGTGGCGCAGCGTGAGCGGGTCACGATGCCGATCTGCGCGGGCATCTACGCCGTGCTCTACTCCGGACTGCCAGCGGACGAGGTCGTGCGCGGCCTGATGATGCGACCGATCCGGCCCGAATTCGACTGAACCCTGCTCCTTAGGCGAAGCCCTGCTGACGCCAGGCCTCGTACACCACCAGTGCGACGGCGTTGGACAGGTTGAGGCTTCGGTTTCCCGGCCGCATCGGTATGCTGAGCACATTCTCCGGTACGACGCTTTGCAAAACCTCTTGGGGCAGCCCACGAGTTTCCTGCCCAAACAGCAAGGCATCGCCGCGCCGGAACTGCACCGCACTGTAAAGTCGGGTTCCGGCGGTCTCCACCGCGTAGAGTCTCGCGCCGCTAAGCGCCGCCAGGCACGCCTGCAGGTCGCGGTGTATCTGGACCACCGCAAGATCGGCGTAATCGAGGCCGGCGCGGCGCAATTCGCGCTGTTCCAAGTTAAACCCTAGCGGCTCGATCAGGTGCAGGTGCGAGCCGGTATTTGCGCACAGGCGAATGATGTTGCCGGTGTTGGGCGGAATCTCCGGCCGATACAGAATCACCTCAAACATGGTCCACATTCAGGCGATAATTGGCGCCCATGAGTGCCGCGCCCACCGCCTCAGCCAGCGCGCCCACGGGCGTCCTCCCCGCCGCCCTCATGACGCGCTTTTGCGGTCTGGAGCTGGCCTCACCCATCGTATTGCTGTCAGGCTGCGTGGGATTTGGCGAGGAATACACCCGGGTCGCCGGCTTCTCCAACCGTGAAGTGGGCGCGATCGTGCTCAAGGGCACCACGGGCAAGGCACGACTTGGCAACCCGCCCCATCGTCTGGCCGAGACCTCCGAGGGCATGCTCAACGCCATCGGCCTGCAAAATCCGGGCGTCGAGCACGTCGTGCGCACCATCCTGCCTTCGCTCGATTTCAGCGAGACCCGTTTTATTGCCAACGTCTGTGGCTCGACCATCGAGGAGTACGTGGAAGTCACCCGGCGCTTCGACGATTCGCCCATTGACGCGATCGAGATCAACATTTCCTGTCCCAATATCAAGCAAGGCGGAGTTCAATTTGGCAATGTACCGGAGATGTCGGCGCGCGTGGTGGCGGCCTGTCGCGCACTCACGCGCAAGCCCCTGATCACCAAGCTCTCCCCGAACCAGACCGACATCCGCGAGAACGCGCGCCGCTGCATCGAGGCCGGCACCGACGCCTTCGCGGTGATCAACACCGTGACCGGCATGGCGATCGATGCGCGCACGCGCCGGGCGGTGCTGGGAAACATCCACGGGGGCTTGTCCGGCCCGGCCATCAAGCCCATCGCGCTGCTCAAGGTGCGTGAGGTCTACGAAGTGGCGCGGCCACACGACATTCCAATCATCGGCCAGGGCGGAATTGCCAACGCCACGGACGCGATCGAATTTCTGATCGCAGGCGCCAGCCTGGTCGGGATTGGCACCGCGCTTTTTTACGAGCCCCTGATCTGTCCGCAGATCAATCAGGGCATCGCTGCCTATCTTCGCGAAGCGCAGCTGGCGAACGTGCAGCAGTTGGTCGGCACACTGCAGGGGTAAATGAAGATGAACGTCACCGAAGAGCTTGAACGCCTCCAGGCGCTGCGCGAGCGCGGCGCGATCAGCGAGAGCGAGTTTGCACAGGCCAAGGCGCGCGCACTCGGCGGCGCGGCGACGCCCGCCCCGCCGGCCCACGATACTTTTCTGCACCGCCTGAGCCTTTCCACTACCGATCGGGTGATCGGCGGAGTCTGTGGCGGGCTCGGTGCCCACACCGGCTTACCCTCCTGGGCCTGGCGTGTGATCTTCTGCGTCAGTACTTTCTATTTTGGCATCGGATTGTTGTTCTACCTGCTGCTGTGGATCTTCATCCCGGCCGGGGCGCCGCCGCCAACGCCGCCGAAGCCAGGCTAGCTCTCAGGTGGCACAGATCGACCTGCTGCGCTTCGTGTCACTCGCGGCGATATGGGGCTCCTCCTACATGTTTATGCGCATCGCCGTGCCGGGCTTCGGTCCGCTGCCACTGGTGCTGCTGCGCCTGAGCGGTGCGTCGCTGTTTTTCCTGCCCTGGCTGCTTCGAGCGCCGGTGCGAACGCTGCTGCGCAGAAACCTGGGTGGATTGATGGTGCTGGGCGCAATGAACTCCGCCATCCCGTTTTCGCTTCTGGCTTTTTCAACGCTCCGCCTGCAGGCGGGGTGCACCGCCGTACTCGGAGCCACGGTGCCTTTGTTTGCGGTTGCGATCGACGCGCTGTGGTGGCGCCAGCCGCTCAACCGGCACCGATTGATCGGGCTAGCACTCGGATTCGGTGGCGTGATCATTCTCGCCTGGCACCACTTGGACTTCGGCAAGGGCGGTAGCGGGTGGGCGGTCTTGTCCACGCTCGCCGCGGCGGCCTGCTATGCCTGTGCCGCGCATTTCGGTAAGCGTCACTTCGCTGGCCAGCCGGTGATGCTGCCGGCGGCCGGCAGCATGCTGGCGTCAACCGTTATGGTGATTCCTCTGGGCTATTGGCTGTGGCCCACCATGGTGCCGCCGGCCGCCGACTGGCTCGCCGTCGGAGCACTCGCGGTGTTGTGCACGGCCTGCGCGTACCTGCTGTATTACCAGCTTATCCTCCGGATTAGCGCCACGGCCCTGACCGGCGTGGCCTTCGTCATCCCAGTATTCGGCGTGCTGTGGGGCGCTGTGTTTTTGCACGAGCAGGTCACAGGGCACATCGTGACGGGCATGCTTATGACGCTCGTGGGCACCGCATTCACCATCGGGTTCGTGGGCGGAGCGCCCCTTCGGGGGGCTTGAGCCTGCCCGGCCCGCTTTCAGCACATTGCGACTTAGTAGACATCCGACAGTGAAGGCGTAGTATGACCCGATCATGTGGGGGGGTCCCATGAAGAAAAACCTGTGCGTAGTCGCATTGGCGATCGCTGTGATCGGGCCGTCGCTTGCAGACTCTCAATCCTCATCGGGCGTGGAAGTGCGCGCGTTCCAGGATCCGAGCGGGGTTCTGGCCACGGTTAACATCAACGGCCGCACCCACCCCGATGGGGCTTTCTTTCAAATACTTGGAACCAACGGGCGAAGCTGTGCTACCTGCCACGTGGCGGGCCAGGCGTTCAGTTTTAGCGCGGACGACGCGCGTAATCGCTTCGAGCGCACTCATGGAGGTGACCCGCTGTTCGCGCCCGTCGATGGCGCCAACTGCGCAAACGTGCCGACGGCCGATAGCCGCGGGCACAGTCTCATCCTGCATAGCGGCCTCATCCGCGTGGCGTTGCCCGTGCCCGACGCTGCAGAATTTACCGTGAGCGTGGTCCATGATCCCTACGGCTGCGCACTGCAGGTCGATCCGGCAACCAACAAGACCATGCTTTCGGTGTACCGGAGACCCCTGCCCACGGCCAACTTGAGGTTCCTGAGCGCGGTAATGTTCGACGGCCGCGAGACGATCGTCCCTCTTATCGACAGTACGGTCTTTCTCGCCAACCTCACTGCCGATCTTAAGCATCAGGCCATAGACGCCACCACCGGCCACGCGCAGGCGTCGAATCCGCCCACCGACGCGCAAGTTACGGAGATCGTGAATTTCGAACTCGGCCTGTTCACGGCGCAGTGGCGGGACCGCTCCGCCGGCGCGCTGAACGTCGCCGGCGCGCAGGGCGGTCCCTTGCTGCTTTCGAAAGAGCTACTACCCCGGGGTAAATGACTCGCTGGGTGGAGATCCGGGCGGGGTGCCATTCGACTCGAACGCGATGGCGCTGTTTGACGCCTGGGCTTCACCTGCAGATGACGTGCGAAGCGGCTCTGGCGAGCTACTCGATGCCCGGAGTGCGATCGCAGCCGGCGAGACGCTCTTCAACTCAGCGCCCATGCAGATCACCAACGTGCGTGGTCTCAACGACAACGCGGCAATCGGCAGTCCCGCAACATTCGTCGGTCACTGCACGAGCTGCCACGACACGCCCAATGTCGGCAATCACTCTTTACCGCTCCCACTGGATATCGGCACCAGCCACGCGGCGCTGCCGAACATGGAGACCGATCCGGCCATTGCGGCCGGACTCGCACAGCTAGGCATGCCCGACCTGCCCGTCTACCTGGTCAGCGGCTGCTTAAATCCGCTGCGCAGGAGCCGGAATCCTTCTACACCAGCGATCCGGGCAAGGCCCTGATTACGGGAAAGTGTGCTGATTTTAATCGCACCAAGGGTCCGATTCTGCGCGCCCTGGCCGCGCGTGCGCCGTATTTCCATAACGGCGCGGCGGCGACCCTCAGACAACTGATCAACTTCTACAACGAGCGCTTTGCCATGAACTTAAGCGACCGCCAGAAAGCGGACCTCGTCGCCTTCCTTAATTCTCTGTAGCGGACAAGAAGTTCCGGCGGCGGCGCCCAGCGCCGGCACCTGCCGATTGCAAGGCGGCACCGTCAACAACAGTTTGTTTCAGGGAACCGAGTCGAAATTGTCCAGTTCCAGTTCCTTGAGTTTGCGAGTCAGCGTATTGCGTCCCCAGCCCAGGAGCCGCGCGGCCTCCTGCCTTCGCCCTTGGCTGGCGCGCAAGGCGATGCGCGCCAGCGTGCGTTCAAATTCGGGCAAGGCCGCATCGAGGAGCGGAATCTCTTCCGCAGCCAGGCAGCTCTCGGCCCACTCTGCAAGCGACCGGGTCCACTCCGCATCCGCGCGCACATCTTCGCCGGGCCGGGTCATGGCCGCGGGCAGATCGGCCACACGGATCTCGTTCCCAGGAGCAAGCGCGGTTGCGCGACGGCAGAAATTGACCAGCTCGCGCACATTGCCAGGCCACGGGTAGCCGGCGAGCAGGGCGCTGGATTCGGCACTGAGTGACTTGGGCGCGACCGCGAGTTCGTGCGCAGCCAGACTCAGGTAATGGTGCAGAAGATCGGGAACGTCTTCGCGCCGCGCGCGCAGCGGTGGCAATTCGATCCGTATCACGTCCAGGCGATGATACAGGTCCTCACGAAACTTGCCGCTGCGGGTGCGTGCCTCCAGGTTCTGGTGAGTCGCGGCAATTACGCGCACATCGACGCGTATAGGGCTCTGCCCGCCCACGCGATAGAATTCCCCTTCGGCCAGCACGCGCAGCAGTCGGGTCTGCAGGGCCAGGGACATGTCGCCGATCTCATCCAGGAACAGCGAGCCGCCATCCGCTTGCTCGAAACGCCCCCGGCGCAGGCTCTCCGCGCCCGTAAATGCGCCCTTCTCGTGTCCGAATAATTCGGACTCGAGCAACTCGGGCGCGATCGCCGAGGTGTTGAGGGCGATAAAGGGCTTAGCAGCGCGCGGGCTGTGCTCGTGCAGGGCGCGCGCAACCAGCTCTTTGCCGGTTCCCGACTCGCCCGTGATCAGTACGTTGACGCTGCTACGCGCCAGTCTCCCGATCGCGCGGAACACCTGTTGCATGGCAGGGGCACGTCCGAGCAGTTCCGGGCTCGCCGCCTTTGCTGCGGCGGCATCCGCCCGAGGCCGCGCATTGCCGTGCGCGGCGCGGCGCACGAGCTGCAGGGCGTGATCGATGTCGAAGGGTTTGGGCAGGTACTCAAACGCACCGCTCTCGTAGGCGGACACGGCCGTGCCCAGGTCCGAGTGCGCGGTCATCACGATGACCGGAAGTGCCGGATGCGTGGCGTGCACGCGCTTGAGCAGCTCGATACCTGAACGGCCGGTCATGCGCACGTCGGTGATCAGCACATCGGGCGTATCGCTTGCGAGCGCCGCGAGCACCGGCTCGGCCGCATCGAACACCTGGGGCAATATGCCGTCGCTCCGTAAAGCGCGCTCCAGCACCCAGCGGATTGAGGCGTCATCATCCACCAGCCAGACTCGTAGCGGCGAGGTACTCATGCCGGGTCCTGCACCGGCAACAATATTGAGAACACGGTGTGCCCCGGGCGACTCTCAAACTCAATCACCCCCCGATGTCGAACCACCATGTCCTGTGCCACCGAAAGGCCAAGGCCGGTGCCTTGCGGCTTTGAGGTCACCAGCGGCAGGAACAAAGTCTGCTGCATCTCCTCCGGTACACCCGGACCGTCATCCTGCACCTGCACGCAGGCCAGCAGCCGGTGCCGCCGCGGGCCGATGTTCTGGTTCGAAAGCACGCGAGTGCGCAACACGAGTTTGCCGCTACCGGCCAGCGCCTGCAAAGCGTTGCGCGCGATATTCAGCAGCGCCTGGATGATCTCGTTGCGATCAAAGCGTCCGTCGGGCAGGCTCGGATCATAATCGCGCTCGATGCTCACCCCAGGCGGGGCTTCGCTGCGCAGCAACTGGTACACGTGTTCGCAGATCTCGTGCACGCTCAGCAGCCGCGTGCGCGGCGGGCCGAAGGGTCCGAGCATGGTGTCGACCAAGCTGCACAGCCGATCGGCCTCATTGATGATGACCGCGGTGTACTCCTTGAGCCGCGAGTCGTGCAGCTCCCGCTCGAGCAGCTGCGCCGCGCCGCGCAGTCCGCCGAGCGGATTCTTGATCTCGTGGGCGAGCTGGCGGACCATCAGGCGACTCCCGTCGGCACGAGAGCGCGATTCGCTTTCGCGCGCGATTCGCTGGCGGGCCCGCGCATCAACCAGTTCGAGCAGCAGTTGCCGGCCTACCAACGGGTTCTCGAGCGGCGTGACCGTGAAATCGACCACGGCCGGCGCGCGCAGGGCGGCCATGGTCGCTACCGGGACGAGGGCGAGCTCGTGCCCGGCGCAGCTTTTATTGTCCTGGAGCGCGCGGCGCAACAATTCGACCAGCGGCTGAGCGCCAGCGAACAAGTCACCGAGCGGCAGGCCGCGCGCCTGATTGAGGCTCACTCCCAGCAGGTCCTGGCCGCCGACGTTGGCGTACAGCACGCACATTTGTGCATCGAGCAGGACCAGGCCCGTGGACAGCAGGTCCAGCAGTTCACTGTCATGGAAGTGGCCGGCCAGCGGTGCGCGGGCCAGCTCAACGGACATGCGAGCCGCGCGCGGGCGCTAGTGGGGCGTAGGGCGGGGCATGGACGCCGGCTTTCTTACCGAAGGCTGGCGCACGTGAAAGGTCAACGCCGCCGACTGACAAAGACTCCGGCCATCCGAGCTGCGGACGCTGGCGGTGATGGTATGAGTGCCCCGGTCTATGGGCGATATGACAAATTCCACCTGCTCGTTGCTTGTGGGCTCGATCGACTGGCCGTCCATGCTCAGCACCACGCGATCGGTGCTGCGTTTGTCCGGCTGTACGTGTACGGCGATATTGGCTGACTGGACGTCGATCAACATCTGGTCCTGCGCCGGCTGGATAATCGAGCAGCTGTCGTAACGAAACTCTCCCCCATCGGGCGCTTCGCGCACGGGACGCGACGGTGAGGCGGCGGGGACAGAGGGCGAGGCCTGCGCGCTGCTGTAGGTCTGGGTCTGGCTTAAGGTAATTTGCTCCGCACCTGGGTGCGGCTGGTCGGAGTAATGCACCCCGTCGACGTCGACCCAGCGATAGGTCGGGGAACCGCCGGCCACCGAGGCCACCGCCACCAAAAGGCTCAGGAAACCCATACAAGTACGCACAGCGCACAGCATAGTCCTCTCGCGCTCGGGCGCGCAAAGCTTAAGGCGCGATCCTGTGATGATCGTCACCTGTTGGTGCCCACGTAGGGCTAATCCCCGGTTCCGCGCCTAGACGCTGTAATACATATCGAACTCGCACGGATGCGTCGACATGCGGTAGCGGGTCACCTCCTGGTTCTTCAGGCTTATGTACGCATCGATCAGATCATTGGTAAATACCCCGCCCCGGGTGAGGAATTCGCGATCCTTGTTCAGGCTCTCGAGCGCCATGTCCAGGGAGTGACACACCTGTGGAATGTGCTTGGCCTCTTCCGGTTCGAGGTCGTAAAGATCCTTGTCGGCAGGATCGCCCGGATGCATCTTGTTCTGTATGCCGTCCAGTCCGGCCATCATCATGGCCGCGAAGGCAAAATACGGATTGGCCGCGGAATCCGGGAAACGCACTTCGATACGGCGTGCCTTGGGATTGGGCACCCACGGAATGCGGATCGAGGCGCTGCGATTACGAGCCGAGTACGCCAGCATCACCGGCGCCTCGAACCCGGGCACCAGACGCTTGT
Organism: Steroidobacterales bacterium; assembly: GCA_038234675.1. Lineage (GTDB taxonomy): Bacteria > Pseudomonadota > Gammaproteobacteria > Steroidobacterales > Steroidobacteraceae > FEN-1191. The sequence goes on along the minus strand of JBBQTF010000003.1, from coordinate 83,582 downwards.
AGCTGTTGGTGCCTGGATTGGTAAAGGCATTGATCGCTCTGGCGTGCTTGATGATGCCGCCGATGTAATAGAGCGCCGTGTCGGAAAGGCCGCCGTATTTGTCACCCGCGAACAGCGCGGTGCCGGCTTTTTGCAGTGACTGATGCACGTGCATGCCCGAGCCGTTGTCGCCGACCAGGGGCTTGGGCATGAACGTCGCGGACTTGCCATGCATGTGCGCCACTCCGTGCACGCAGTACTTGAGGATCTGGACTTCGTCGGCTTTCTTGACCAGCCCGCCGGCGCCCACGCCAATCTCCGACTGGCCGCCGGTGGCGACCTCGTGATGGTGCACTTCGACGGTGAGGCCCATTTCTTCGAGGGCTTTGCACATGGCGGCACGGATATCGTGAAAGCCATCGACCGGCGGCACCGGAAAATAGCCGCCCTTTACGCCGGGCCGGTGGCCCATGTTGCCTTCCGGAAAAGCGGTGTTTGAATTCCACGCGCCCTGCACCGAATCTATCGCATAGCCACAGCTGTGCATGTCGTTTTGCCAACGCACGCTGTCGAAGATGAAGAATTCGTTCTCGGGACCAAACAGCGCGCCGTCGGCAATGCCCGTCGACTTCAGGTACGCCTCGGCGCGCTTGCCGAGCGAACGCGGGTCACGCTCGTAGCCCTGCATGGTGGCCGGCTCAATGATGTCGCAGCGGATGTTGACCGTGGGATCGGCGAAAAAAGGATCGAGTACGGCGGTGGCGGCGTCCGGCAGCAGGATCATGTCCGACTCATTGATGCCCTTCCACCCGGCGATCGAGGATCCGTCGAACATCTTCCCTTCGACAAAAAAATCCGCGGTCACGTACCTGGCCGGAACCGTGACGTGCTGTTCCTTGCCGCGAGTGTCGGTAAAGCGTAGGTCCGCAAATTTGATTTCTTTTTCTTTTATGAGCTTCACGACGTCGGTCGGGATCATGTTGCCTCCTCAAGAATGAGTGTTCGTAGAGCCCCGTTACATTGCACGGGTCGTGCCAAATCACCGAAAAATCAAATCCCTTTAAAAATCAGCAAGTTCGGCGATACGCCGTCTTTCATCTCGATTGCGGATGCACCATTATAGGGCGCCGATAGATTTTTTGCCCTATTAGTGTGCAAATTCTACCGGGGCTGGGCACCGAAGAGCGCGGGGCGCACGTTCTGTATACTCGCGCGCCAATTCCCTGGCGTGCAGAGTGGTGAGGAGCTGCATGAAAACCGCCAAAACCGGCGACCGGCCACGCACGTTCCAGGAACTGATCTTTGCTCTGCAGCGCTATTGGTCGCTCCAGGGCTGCGTCATCCTGCAGCCCTACGACATGGAAGTCGGCGCCGGGACCTTTCATACGGCCACTTTCTTGCGTTCGATCGGCCCGGAACCCTGGGCGGCGGCCTACGTGCAGCCTTCCCGGCGCCCGACTGACGGCCGCTACGGCGATAACCCCTTCCGGCTGCAGCATTACTACCAGTTCCAGGTGCTGATCAAACCATCGCCCCCCGACATGATCGACCTGTACTTGGGGAGCTTGCGGGCCGTGGGGTTTGATCCCCTGGTCCACGACATCCGCTTTGTCGAGGACAATTGGGAATCGCCCACATTGGGCGCGTGGGGCCTGGGCTGGGAGGTTTGGCTCAACGGCATGGAGATCAGTCAGTTCACTTACTTCCAGCAGGTCGGCGGCCTTGACTGCCGCCCGGTGAGCGGTGAGATCACCTACGGTCTGGAGCGGCTCGCGATGTACCTGCAGGAGGTCGAGAGTCTCTTCGATATTGTGTGGACGGAAGGAGCGCACGGGCGCGTGACCTATCGGGATGTGTTTCACCAGAACGAGGCCGAGCAGTCGGTCTACAACTTTGAACACGCGGATACGGCCGTGCTGTTCCGGCACTTCGATGATTACGAGCGCTCCTGCAACGCGCTGCTCGAGGCGCGCCTGGCGCTGCCCGCCTATGAACAGGTGCTCAAGGCCTCGCACGTGTTCAATCTGCTCGACGCGCGCCGTGCGATTTCGGTCACCGAGCGTCAGCGATACATCCTTCGCGTGCGCACGCTCTCCCGCGGCGTGGCGCAGGTTTATTTCGGCAGCCGCGAGTCGCTAGGATTCCCGCTGCTTGCTCGCAGTGCGGGCGCAACCGCACAGGCGCCCGCATGAACGGCTCCGCGGGCGTCGAACGGCGCGATTTCCTTTTCGAGATCGGCACCGAAGAATTGCCGCCTAAGGCCTTGCCTGAACTCGAACAGGCGCTGCGCACAGGGCTGGAAACGCAACTTGCAGCCGCCCATCTGCGCCATGGTCCGATCGCATCATTCGCCACGCCGCGTCGGCTGGCGGTGCGGGTATCGCGCCTGGCGTCGCGACAACCCGAGCAAACCGTGCGTCGACGCGGACCGCCGTTGCGCGTCGCCGTCGACGCGGCCGGGCAGCCGACGCGCGCCGCGCAGGCTTTTGCGGCCAGCTGCGGGGTGGACTTGACACTCTTGGGCCGCGAACGCGACGAACAGAACAATGAATATCTGTGGTTCGGCGGTACGCGCCCGGGGGCAGCGGCCCTGGGCCTGTTGCCGGGAATCATCACCGCGGTGCTCGACGCGCTGCCGATACCGCGCCGCATGCGCTGGGGAGCAGGAGCGGCGCAATTCGTGCGTCCCGTGCACTGGCTGGTGATGCTCTACGGCGGGGAGGTGGTGCCGGCGACTATTCTCGACACTCCATCGGGCCGCAGCACGCGCGGGCATCGCTTTCACGCGCCGGGTGAACTGGCGCTGCGCGCGCCGGCCAGCTACGAGAAAACTCTGCTCACCCGCGGCTGGGTGATCGCCGATTTTGCCCAGCGTCGCGAGCGCGTGCGCGCGCAGGTCACCTCCGCCGCCGAACTGGCCGGCGGTCGCGCCCTTATCGAAGCGGCGCTCCTCGAAGAAGTCACGGCCCTGGTCGAGTGGCCGGTGGCGCTCGCGGGGCAGTTTGAGGAGCGCTTTCTATCGCTCCCGCGCGAGGTGCTACTGGCCGCGCTCCAAGACCACCAGCGTTACTTTGCGGTGGAATCGGCTGCCGGCGTGCTGCTGCCCCGCTTTATCGCTGTCAGCAACATCGAAAGCCGCGATCCTGCCGTGGTGCGCTCAGGCAACGAGCGCGTGGTGCGACCCCGGCTTGCGGACGCTGCATTCTTCTGGGAGCAGGACCGGCGTTCGCCACTGGCGATGAACGTCGAATCGCTCGCAGGCGTTTCTTTCCAGGCGAAGCTCGGCAGTGTGGCCGACAAGGCAGCACGCCTTGGGGCTCTGGCTTTGAGCCTGAGTGCGCCTTGCGGCGCCACGGCCGAACGCGTGGCGCGGGCCGCACTGTTGTGCAAATGTGACCTGCTCAGTTCCATGGTCGGTGAATTTCCTGAACTGCAGGGCGTCATGGGCGCCTACTACGCGCGCGCGGATGGCGAGGATGCCGAGACGGCCGCGGCGATCCGCGAGCATTACCTGCCGCGCAGCGCGGGCGATCAGCTGCCGGCAACCCCGACCGGCATGGCGCTCGCGCTCGCCGATCGTATCGACACACTCGCCGGGATATTTGCGATCGGGCAAAAGCCCAGCGGCACGCGTGATCCGTTCGGCCTGCGTCGCGCTGCCATCGGGGTGCTGCGCATCGTCCGGGAGCGCGCGCTGCCGGTCGATTTGCGCGCGCTGATTGAGCAAGCTGTTGCCGCACAGCCCGTCGCCGAGCTTGGATCAAGGCGCTCCGCCGTGGCTGATGAAGTCTATGGTTTCCTCATGGAGCGCCTGCGCGCCCAGTACCTGGAAGATTCCGCTCAAGGTGTGAGCACCGAGATCTTCGATGCGGTGCTGGCCACGGCCCCGCGCTCGCCCCTCGAGGCCGACGCCCGACTTAAGGCACTGGTGGAATTTCTGAAGCAGCCTGAGGCCGTGAGTCTTGCGGCGGCGAACCGGCGCATTGCCAATATTCTCAGGAAATCCGCCGCCGCCGCCCCCAGTGCGATCGACCCAAGGCTGCTGCGCGCGCCGGCCGAACAGGCCCTGCACGCGGCACTCGCCGCCCGGCGCTCGGCGGTCCAGCGATCGCTGGGCGAGGGAGATTACGGGGCCGCGTTTGCCGAGCTCGCGCTGTTGCGGCCCGAGGTTGACGCGTTCTTCGAGGACGTGCTGGTCAATGATCCGGACCCACAGCTGCGCGGTAATCGCCTGGCGCTGCTCGGAGAACTGCACGCGCTGATATCCGGCATCGCCGATTTGTCGCGGCTGCCGGGCTGAGGGGCCATGTTGAGGCGGCCGGGGAATTAGCGCGTGCAGTGGCTGGCATCGTTGGTATTCACGATCTTCCTGTTCCTGTGGACCGGCACCTATGCGGTGCTTTTCTCGGCCACGGCCATATTCATTCCGTTTCGATACCGCTCCAAGCTGGCGCGCGGCTGGGGCAAGACGCTGCTGATAATGCTGCGACTCATCTGCCGGCTGGACTACCGCATCGAGGGCGCCGAGAACCTGCCGCCGGGCAACCACATCGCGCTGCTCAAGCATTCCTCCAGCTGGGAGACTTTTGCCCAGGTCGCACTGCTCCCTGATCAGGTGTGGGTGCTCAAGCGCGAACTGACCTGGGTGCCGTTTCTGGGCTGGGCGCTGAAGTTCATGCACGCCATCGCCGTGGACCGTGGCGCGGGCGGCGCGGCGGTGCGCAGCGTACTTGCGCAGGGCAAGTTACGGCTCGCGGATGGACTCTGGATCGTGATTTTTCCCGAAGGCACCCGCATGGCTCCGGGCCAGACGCGCCGCTATGGAATCAGCGGGGCGCTGCTCGCCGCAGAAAACGAACGGCTCATCGTGCCGGTGGCGCACGACGCCGGCTATTACTGGCCGCGGCGCGGCCTATACAAGAAGCCAGGCACGATTCGCGTGGTCATCGGCCCGCCGATTGCCGCCGCGGGTCGCGATGGTCGGACGGTCAACGAGGAAGCCCAGAAATGGATCGAGGCGCACTCGCGCCACTGACCTTAGGCTCCCCGGAGAATCGATCCCGATCCCTAGGCCTTCGCCGGAGGTGCTGCCGGCAGCTCGTTCGCTTCGGCGTTCTTGACGCCGAAGTGCACGTGCAGTTTGCGTCCCAGCCAATGCTCGAAGTCATCCATCACGGTGAAGGCCGCAGGCACCATGACCAGGGTGAGCGCGGTGGAGGTCACAAGTCCCCCGATCACGGCGATCGCCATCTGCCCCTGAAGAGCCGCGTCGCCGGCGATGCCCAGCGCCAGCGGCATCATGCCGGCGATCATCGCCACGGAAGTCATGACGATGGGGCGCGCGCGCTTGTGCCCCGCCTCCAGGAGCGCCGTCAGGCGGTCCTTGCCGGCGCGCATCTCTTCAATGGCGAATTCCACCAGCAGGATCGAGTTCTTGGCCACCAGGCCCATCAGCATCAAAATGCCCAGAACGGTCGCCATAGAGAACGGGCTGCCGGTGATCAGAAGCCCCGCCACGGCGCCGCCCAGCGAAAGGGGCAGCGCGGCCAGAATCGTAATCGGCTGGAACAAGCGCGCGAACAGCAGCACCAGCACGGCAAACACCAGCATGATCCCCGCGACCATCGCCAGCACGAAGCTGGTGAATAGTTCCGCCATGTACTGGGCCTGACCCACATCCACGATCTGCACGCCGGTGGGCAGATTCTTGAAGATCGGCAGGGCCCGAATCTTTTTCAGCGCGGGCCCCAGCTCAGTGTGATTGAGGTCCGCCTCGAGCGACAGGCGACGGGTCTGGTTGTAACGCCGTATCTTGGAAGGGCCCTGGCCAAAGCCGATCTCGGCCACCGCCTTGAGTGGTACGGTCGCGCCACTGGCGGTACGCACCGGCAGGTTCTCGAGCGTGGCCAGATTGCTACGCGCCGACTCCACCAGGCTCACGCGAATCGGAATCTGCCGGCCGGCCAGAGAGAACTTGGCCTCGTTCTGCGCGATTTCGCCCAGCGTCGCCACCCGCACGGTCTCGCTGATGGACGCCACGGTGACCCCGAGCTGCGCGGCCAGGTCCAGCCGCGGATGAATCACCAGCTCCGGGCGCGCCATGTCGCCGTTGATCCTAGGATCGCGCAGTTCCTTGAGCGTGCGCATCTGCTCGATGGCGGTATGCGCCGTGCGCTCAACCAGATCAGGATTACTGCCGACGACAAAGAGCGTCAGATCGCGCCCGCCACCGTCCGCCTGGCTCTTGAAGTTGAGCCGCGCGTCGGGAATCATGCGCAGGTCTTTGGTGACCTCGGCCTCGAATTGCTTCTGGCTGAGCTTGCGTTGGCCCGGCGGGACCAGCTGCACATAGATGTTGCCTGAACGAACTTCGCCATCCTCGTCCTCGCCGATCGACTCGACGACGCTTTTCACCTCCGGTCGGCGGCGCAGGATCTGGTAGGCGGCATTCGAGGCTTGCGCGGTCTGCCTGAGCAGCACGCCCGGGGGCAACTCGACGGTGATGGCGGAAGAGGAATTATCACTGTCGGGAATGAAGGTCTGCGGCACCATCGTCAGTCCGACGATGGAAAGCACAAAGAACACGAGGCCGGCGGCCAGCGTCAGCACCCGGTGCTTTACCGTCCATCGAAGGGAGCGCAAATACCACTCCATCAGGGGCCCGTCGGCACTGCGCAGTTCCGCGTGTGGCTTGAGCGTGTAAGCGGCCAGCAACGGGCTGATGAGCCGTGCGACCACCAGCGACATAAACACGGCCACCGCGACCGTGAAGCCGAATTGTATGAAGAACTGCCCGACCAGGCCGCCCATAAAACTCACCGGCAGGAACACGGCAATGATCGCCATCGAGCAGGCCACCACCGCCAAGCCAATCTCATCGGCCGCATCCATGGCCGCCCTGTAGCCGCTCTTGCCCATCTTCATGTGGCGTGTGATGTTCTCGATTTCCACGATCGCATCATCCACCAGCACTCCGGTGATCAGGCAAAGCGCCAGCAGGCTCATCTGGTTGAGCGTGAAACCGAACCACTGCATGAACGCGAAGGTGGGCAGTGCCGCCAGCGGAATCGCCAGCGCGGCGATGCCGGTGGCGCGCCAGTCGCGCAGGAACAGGTAGACGATGGCTACGGCGAGCAGCGCGCCTTCGATGAGCGCCTCGACCGAAGCGTGGTACTGCTGCTTGGTGAAATCGACCGTCGTGAAAACCTGCTTGAGGTTGATGCTCGAGTTCTCGGCGCTGACCTTAGCCAGTTCCGCCTCCACGAGGCGGAGGGTCTCGACGTCGGAGGCCCCCTTGGCCTTCATGACGCCAAAGGTGGTGGCCGGCCGGCCGTCCAGCCTGGAAATCGAGCGCACTTCGGCAATTCCGTCGCGCACCTCGGCGATATCGCCGAGCCGGGCCGACTGGCCCGAGACGCCGACAGTAAGGCGGGTGTTGGCCAGTTGCTGCGCGCTGCGCGCGCCACCGAGTACGCGGATCGATTGCTCGCTCCCGCCGACCTGGGCGCGGCCCCCGGCCGCGTCGATGTTGACCTGGCGCAGCTGGTCGTTGACCTCGGCCGCGGTGATGCCAAAGGACTGCATGCGTGCCGGATCCAGGTCGACGCGGATTTCCCGATCGACGCCGCCCGAACGATTGACTTGTGCGACCCCAGGTACCGCCAGCAGTCGCTTGTTGATCGTGTCGTCGACGAACCAGGAAAGCTGCTCCTCGGTCATGCCGGTGGTGTTGACCGCGTAATACACGATCGGGCCGCCGTCGATCTCTTCGCGTCCGATATTGGGTTCGAGGATGCCCTGCGGTAGTTCACCGCGCACGCGGGCCACCGCATCACGCACGTCGGTGGTGGCGCGATCGACCGGCGTGCCGATCTGGAATTCGACGAACAACATCGCCTGGCCTTCGGTGGCGCGCGAAATGATGTTCTTGACGTTGCCGACTTTCGAAACCGAACCTTCCACCTTCTGCAGAACCTGGGTCTCGATCTCGCTCGGCGCGGCGCCCGGGACACCGATCAGCACGTGCACGAAGGGCGCAGAAACGTCGGGGTTGAGCGTGACGGGCATGCGCACGAAGGCGACGATGCCAAAGGCCGTGAGCACGGCGAACAACACCAACGGGAAGACCGGATGGGTAATCGCCCAGGCCGATATGCGTCTCATGGCGGACTCACCGCGGCACCCGCGTTGCCCGCCACGACACTTACATTCTTGCCACTGTCTCCGGAACCCCCGGCGGCCACCGCGATGGGGGCGACCTTGACCTGCTCGCCGGTCCGCAGGAACGCTCCGGCCACCGCGACCACTCGCTCATTGCCGTTAAGGCCGCTGTCCACCAGCAATCCGGTAGCGCGCGCCCCAACCACGTTGATCGCGCGCCGCTCGACCTTGTCATTCGCACCGACAATCAGCGTGTAGGTCCCCTGATCATCGCTCAGGACCGCTGTCTGGGGCAGGATCACCCCGACCATGGCGTCGGCCTGGATATCGGCGCGAGCGAAAGCGCCCGGGCGCAAATTGTGATCCTCGTTGGGAAGCGAAATTCGTACCGTCCCCTGGCGGGTCACCCCGTCGATGACCGCACCGATCTGCCACACCTTGCCGACGAACGGCTGGGCCACTCCATCCAGACGCACCGTGGCGGTCTGTCCCACCTTGAGACGCGGCATATCCTGCTCGGCCACCTCACCGCGCATCTCGATCGCACCATCACGCGCGAGACGGAACAAGGGCGGTGAGCCGGGCATCGCAATCTGGCCCACTTCGGCGGCACGCGTCAGCACGATGCCGTCGCTCGGCGCCAGCACGGTCATGCGCTGCCAGCGCGTGCGCGCCTCGGCCAATTGAGCCTCAGAGGCCTTGGCCTTGGCCAGCGCCGTGAGCGCGTTGGTGCGGCGCCGTTCGAATTCCTCGACCGAGAATGAATCGCGGGCCTTTTCCGCGCGCGCATATTCGGCCTGCGAGGAGGCCGCCGCGGCCTTGAGTTCTTCAAGCGAAGCTTGCGCGCTTTCCACCACGGACTGGGCCGTGAGCGGGTTGAGTCGCGCCAGCACCTGCCCGCGCTTTACATGATCGCCGGGCTCTACCAGCACGGCGGCCACGCGCCCACCATCGCCCTCAACGCCGATCGGCATGTCATTCTGGGCGCTGATCAGTCCGGTCAGTGACACGGTGGTGGCCACATTGCCCATGGCCGGCACCACGACGGTCACCAACGGCGGCGTCGGGCCGTCCTTTTCCTTGGCCATGGCGTCGCCAGCGGCTGGCGCTCTTGTCATGCGCCACCCGCCCAAGGCCAGTCCCAGGACAACCGCTATCGCGATCCCAATAAGAAGCCGACGAGAAGGCTTTCGACCTCTCGGGCCCGATAAAACTCCGCTCATAATGCGCTCCACCTGCACGCGACAGGCACGTCCCCGCCCATCATTAGCTAATTAGACTCAGCAATGTGGCCGGAGGTTTCAAAGCCCTTGGGCCCCATCTTCAGGATGCGCATTCTAGGCCTCGCCGGCCCCCCGCTCCCAGTGCGCCTGCGCTAAGCTCCAGTGCGGTTTTCAGTGCTGCTCGGCCCTTGGTTTGTTGCCGGTTCGATACAACGCTCGCCCTGGTTGCGCGGCGTATTAACGTACCGGCTCACGGGGTAATACTCGAACTCGCTCGGCGCGGCCGCGGCCTGCTCTTCCAGGCGGGGCGCAGGGTCCCCGGGCCAATCCGCAAGCCAGCCGTCCCAGGCTTCCGGCCCCAAAACCAGCGGCATTCGGTGATGCACGAAACTGAAGGTCGGGGCTGCCGCCCGGGTCAATATGGCAAAACTCAGCTGCGGCTCCCCGGCCGGATTTCGCCACTCCGACCACAGCCCGGCAAAACAGATCCCTGCCTTTCCTGGAGCGTGAAAGAAATAAGGTACCTTGCCATCGGGGGTCGTATGCCACTCATACCATCCGAGCGCCGGCACCAGGCAGCGGGTGTGCCGCAGGGAACCACGCCACATCGGCTTCGCGGCGGCCTCCTCGCATCGCGCATTGATGGTCGAGTTCGGCAGGGCGGGTTGTGACCACCAGCTGGGAATGAGCCCCCAGCGCATCCCGACGGCCTCGCGCTGGTCGCGAGGTTTTCCCGATTCCTGCCGGATAACCGGCAGCATCATGGTCGGCGCGGCGTTGTAGACCCGTTCAAACGGCTTACGGACCTTGATGTTGTATTCGCGCTCGAGCGCGGCTTGTTCACGAGACACGAAACGTCCACACATCGGCTTGACCTCGATCGGCGACTAGACCGTGATGGCCAATCGCTCGGAGTTATAGACGCGGCGCGCCAGCAGGAACACTCCAAGCACGGCCAGCAGCGTCATCAGTGCGCTAAGACCAAGCGCGATGCCAGGAACCGCCTCGGCGCGCAACAGCCGCATGATCGCCAACTGCTGGCCGAGGAGCGGCACCGCGTACATCCACAGCTGCGCCTTGACCGGCAGCAGGCTAAGCACGACGGAAGGAATCAGCGGCACGAGCTGCGCCAGGCCGAGGTAAGTCTGCGCTTCACGCACGCTGCGTGCAAAAGCGGCGATCAGGATCTGGGTAATGCCAATCAGCAGCACCAGCGGCACGAGCATCGGCAGCGCGACCGCGAAGAAGTGCGGCCCTAGGGCCAGGCTCAGACCCAACTCTTCGGTAGGCATGAAATGGCCCGCCCACAGGAACGCCAGCAATCCTAAGGTCAGGCTCGCGAGGCTAAAGGCAGCGGTCGCCAGCAACTTGCCCAGCAGGATGCGATCGCGCGGCACCGGATTGATCAGCAGCGGCTCGAGCGACAGGCGTTCGCGCTCGCCGGCGGTCGAGTCGATCGCCAGCCACAGACCGCCAATAAACATGGTGAGCACCAGCATGTACGGCAACATGGCAAACAGCAGTGCGCCTCGTGCCTGGGGCGTAGCGGCATCGCGGCTGGCCACAAGCAGCGGCGTGGCGATCGCCGGCGCGATGCCCCGCGCCAGCAGCCGCAGTGCACTGCTCCGCCGGCTGTAGCTCTCAAGCATGGCGCGTACGCGCTCCACATCGCCCTGCGCTTCGCGGCGCGAGGAATCGTAGATCAACTCGACCTGCGCCGGACGTCCGCTGCGCCACGCGGCGCCAAAGTCGGGGGGGACCCGCAATGCGAGATCGATCCGCTGTTCGCGCACCGCCCGTTCAGGATCAGAAACCGCAGGCAACTGGCGCAAGCCCATCTGGTGCAGCGCGCCGATCAGTTCCGGCGCGCGCTCGGCTCCGATAACGACTACCGGGAGGGCTCGCTCGGCCTTTTCCACTTCACGCCCGACGACCAGGCGCATCAGCACCAAGACCAAAACCGGTCCGATCAGCGGGCCCACCAGCAGGCTGTTTATCAGGACACGGCGCTCGCGCAGACTCTCGCGGCATTCCTTAATGAACACGGTGAATGCCGGGCTCACAGCACATTACCCATAGTCGCGGCGCCGATGAGCTTCACGAAGGCCTCTTCCAGGTTTTGCTCCCCGGCGATCTTGCGCACCTCATCGGCCGTACCGTCGGCCACAACGCGTCCGTTCGCAATGATGACGATGCGATCGCACAGCGCGGCCACTTCCTGCATCAAGTGCGTGGACAGCAGGATGCAGCGTCCGGAAGCCCGCAGGCCGCGCAGGAATTCGCGCAGGCTTCGCGTGGCCGTCACGTCCAAACCGTTGGTGGGCTCATCGAGCAACACGTTTCGTGGCCCGTGCACCAGCGCGCGCGCGATTGCGGTCTTGACCCGCTCGCCCTGGGAAAATCCGCCGGTAGGGCGCTCGGCGATGTCCTGCATGCCGAGCGTTTCGATCAGCGCATCGGCGTGCGCGCGTGCCTCGGCGGGTGCCATGGCGTGAAGCGCAGCAAAGTACTGGATGTTCTCGCGAGCGGTCAGTCGCTTGTACAAGCCGCGGGAATCCGGGAGCACACCCAGTAGCCTCCGCACCGCCAGTGGTTCGAGCAGTGCGTCACGACCGTCGATCAGGACCGCGCCGGCGTCAGGACGCATCAGGGTGTAGAGCATGCGCAGCGTCGTGGTCTTGCCGGCGCCGTTCGGTCCCAATAGACCGGTGATCTCACCGTCGCGCGCGATAAAGGACACATCATCGACGGCCCGATGAGCGCCGAAGGACTTTCGCAGGCCCCTTGCCTCGATCACGGACCCGCTCCGTTGGCATCCACGAAGGGCGGGGCCTGAGCCAGGACATCGAGGCAATGCGCATTGAGTGAGCGCGCGTCCAACGTCCGGACGAACTCTTCCACCAGCCGTGGCACGCAGCCCACCGCCAGCAGGCCGTGGCCCTGCCCGGCGAGCTTCAGCAATCGTGCGCGCGGGAGCGTTTGCACGATCGCCTCGCCGTACCGGGCCGGCGTCACCGGATCGTGCTCGCCGGCAAGCACCAGCACGGGCAGCGAGCCGCGAAGCGGTTCACTGAAGTCTTTGGGGCGCGCGCCGTGAGGCCACAGCGGACAGGCGCTCAGCAAAGCGCTGACCAGGCTGTTGCCGAGGATCGTGTCGGCCGCGGACGCATCGACACGCAACCGATCAGCGTCCTCCGCGCAGCTGACCGACAAGGCCACGCCACCGGAGAGACTTTCGGCCACATCTCCCACCACCACCTGCGCCTGTGCCATGAGCAGCGCGTACTCGCCGCGATCCGCCTGCTGCAGTACATACGGCAGGAGCGCGGCTGTGTAGGGGCTGTAGACGTAGATCCGCACCAGTTGCGCCAGCGCGTCGGCCGTCATTTGTTTTTGCTGGACGCGAAAGGTGTACGGATCGCGCAGACTGACTCGCTGCGGCTCGGTACGCAGGCGCGTGTGCACCCGCCGCAGTGTCTGGTACGGATCACCGTACCGCTCGGCGCAGGCCGCACTCGTGCGGCAACGTGCCGATAAGTCGCGCAGCACCGCCTCAAGGTTAGCGGCATGCTCGCTCCCGAGGGCAAGCGTGTTGGGCACCGCGCCATCGAGCACCATGGCGCGAACCGCCGTGCCGTACTGGCGTGCGTACTGCTGCGCCACGCGCGTGCCGTAGGACACGGCCAGCAGATCCAGCGGCGGGCTGCCGAGCGTGCGGCGCACCGCCTCCAGATCTTCCACCGCAGCGCTTGTGGTGTAGAACTCCGGGGCCGCGTGAGGCGCGAGCTCTTGCAGGCACGCCCTGAGCTGCTCGAGGTTGGGCGCCGCATCGGTGCTCTCGTCCTTGCCGCAATCCAGCGGATTGGAACCGCCGGTGCCGCGCTGATCGATGAGGAGCACTGCATGGCGCTTACGCAGTGGCGCGAAGGCCGGCGCCAGGGCCGGATAATCCTCGGTCGCGGCCCCGCCTGGTCCGCCATCGAGAAATACGATCAGATCGGCGTCGGGCTGTGCGGACTCGGATGGCACAACGGCCACCTTGAGGCGCAGCGCGCGGCCGTTCGCTGCGCGCCGGTTCTCCGGAACGGGCACGGCCGCGCAATAGGCACGCGCGGTCGCGATGCCGGCATTCGCACGACCAATCGTACAAGGCTCGAGCGTCAGGTGGCCCAATCGCAGCACATCGGGTGCGACCGCGGACAGCGCTATGGGGTGTCCCATGGATCGACGCGCGATCAGCGATCCGGCGAGCGCGGCCAATACCAGCGCCAGCAGCGCCAGGGCCCGCAGAGGGGATTTGCTCGCCATCACGCCTGCCGCAGGCGCGCGCGACGTGCTCGCAGCAAGACCCGCACCAGATAGATCACGATGGCCACGTTGAGTACCGTCGCGGCCAGCACCGCCGCCGTGTTGTGGCGTGTACCAGAGAAGAGGTGCCATAGCTCGAAGGGAATCAGCGAGGCCGATGCGACCACCGTAAACCACTCGGCCCAGGTCTTGCGCATGCACAGACCTATGCCCTCGGCCAGAAGGATCCCCGTATACACGCTCGTGGCGAGGACGATGTTGTGAATGCGGTCGGCTCCAAGCGAGCCCACCCAATCGAGTCCCCGTTCGAGGAGCCGTCGCTCGAAACTATCGGTCAGCGTGTAGAGCCAGTCATACAAATGGTCAACTACGTCCGGCTTGCGCAGCCGGTACAGTCCATAAGTAGTGGCCAGCACCAGCGCAGCCTTGCCGAGCTTGATCAGGCCGATGAGCCGCAGACCATCCAGGCTGCGGGCGTGATAGGGGTTGGCGGTCTGTGGCATGTCGTTAGTTTACTGTCCCGGGGTCTGCGGGCCACCCGCGGCACGCGGCCAGCGCGCCGAGAGTCCGAAGCCCGCAGCCATCACCCCGAGCATGAGGCCGAAGGCCACCGCGCCATACGCAGTTAGTCCCGGTATGGCCCATAACAGCAGACTGTCGTTGCCTCCCGGAATCAGCGCCGCGCCGCAGCCCATGATCGCACCACCGCTAAGGCAGCGCAGCGCGCGCGCCGGCTTGGGCCACTTAAGATTAAACCGACCGCCAACAATGCCGGCGCCGATGGCACCCGCGAATAGAGCGAATGCCGGGACATGTGCGCGCCAGTGCGTCAGAGCGGTGTGTCCTCGCGCCAGCGCCTCGAGCGCTGAGCCATAGCTCCAGTTGGGGTGGCGTGCGTACACCAGTCCGGCCAGCAGCCCTGCGCACAGTGCCAGCCACTGTCCCTTGCCACGCCCGCGCCAAGTGAGGACGACGATGAGAATCACAAACGCTCCCAGCCCCGCCATCCACAGATAGCCCATCGCCATGCGGAACATCGGCGTCGCGGCAAAGGGGAGCGGCGACCACACGGCGGCACCACGCAGACCCAGTCCCAGTCCAAGGAGCGTAAACAGAAAATTGAGGTTGCCCGTTCCTAGGTACAGCACGCTGCCCAGATAACAGCCGCCGTTAATCATCGCGCCAAGTCCCAGCAACACAGCGCCCGCGATCAGGCTCAGGTGCAAGTGCATGTCATTTGGCAGCCGAACCTGCCCGGGCAGCAGGCCGGCCAGCAGCAATAGGCTCAGCCCCGCGCCGCAGGTGGCGAGTGTTAAACGCTTCAAGCCAGTGAGATCGCCGTAAGCAACGGCTTGCTGCATTCCCGCGACCGCGCACAGGCTCACGCGCGACAGCAGTGCGCCGAGCACGAACGTCAAGAGCAGCAGCACTACATCGAGGGCGGGTGGATTAATAAACTGTACCGCCTCTTTCGACGTTCAGCTCAGCTGCTGGCGCACCCATTGCTGGAATCGATAGACGTCGTAATCCTCGGGCAGGAGCCGGCCTTGCACATGCGGCGCCGCGTGCAGGCCCTGCTGGGCCAGCTCGCACGCCGCCCCGTCCTCGGCCATCACCTGGGCGGAAAAGTCGCAGGCGCGGCCGATGTCCACCTTCGGGTCGGCCAGTGTCTCGCGTGGAAACAACCATTCGATCTCCAGCTCGGTCGACTCCGGGCCCAGCGGCAGCACACGTGTGGAGCGCACGTGATCGACATGCAACACCACGTAGTGCGAAGGCAGACTCGTCATGTAGTGATAGCCGAGCCGCGTTTCCTCTTCGGTCAGTCGCGCGAAGCGCGCGCCCACGATCTGCCCGTCGAGCGACCAGGTCTCAGCTCCGCGTCGCAGGCCGCCGGCATAGCACGGGTCATCCGCTGCCGCGTGCGCGCGCCAGTCAGGATCGTCGCGCGGTTCCATAATGCCGCGCTTGTAGATGGGCACCAGGTTGCTCAAGGCCGGGTGCACACCCGGGCAATGCAGACATTCGTTGTAGTTTTCCCAGAATATTTTCCAGTTGCAGTTGAGGCGCTTGGTGAGCGTGCGCCCGACCGCCAGCTCCTCGAGTGGCCAGTTGCCAAAGGTGTCGCGGTTCGCATTAAAATGCTCCGCGGACGGATTCGAGTCGGCAGCGAGACTCACGTAGAGGAATCCGCGCCAATTCTTCAGCGCGATCGGGTACAGCGAAAGCTGCTGCGTATCGAGGTACCCTTCCGGGCGCTTGGAGGGAATCTTTGCAACCGAGCCATCGAGCCGGTAGCTCCAGGCATGGTAAGGGCAAGTAATTTGGCCGGTCGGCAGGCGCCCGGAAGGAGCCGCACAGAGCATCGAACCGCGATGCCGGCAGGTGTTGTAGAAGGCTCTCACTTCGCCCCCCTGGTCGCGGACTAGCAACACCGGCTGGTCGCCGATGCTGAAGCTCCGGAATGATGGCGCAGCGGGGAGCGAATCGACGCGGCACAGGTACACCCAGTTACGTCGCCATATGCCGGACAGTTCGCGCTGGTAATGAAGCGCGTCGAAATACCAGGAGCTCTCCAGCGTGTGCTCAAGCTGCTTGAGGCCATTGTAGGGCCCGGCGGTGGGATCTGCGTTGACGGCTGCTTCTGGCATGGATATGAACTTAACGGGCGCCCACCGCTAGCCGCTTCGTGGAAATTAGCCAGGCGCTTTGATCTGTTGCCTGCCGATCTTCGAATAATAAACCTCCGCGGCCGGGGCGGCGATGAGCATCAAGATGAGCATCAATAAGGCCCTCTCCCCTGCCGCGCTCTGGGTCTCCGCCACCAGTTGATTGCCTATGCCCTGGCGCTGGTAGGCGACATCGATCCCCCAAATCCGATAGGTCGCAGCAGTACGCAAAATCAGTAATCGCCCTGGTCACGCCCATCAAGCGCTCGCCATCGCGCGCTGTGACGATGACGTCCCCATTGCAAAGCATGCGAAACTCCGCGGCTGCGAGATTGGGCTCGAGAGCATAAGCAATAGTCATGTTTGCCTTGCCGGTCCTGCCGGAGTGTCGGTCAGCAACGTCGCCGCCGCCCCTGTTGCACGCCTGCCCGCCACGGTATGCAAACATCATTGCTGAAACCCTTACGTCAGTAAAGCACGCCGGGTGGGGTTGTGCGCGCGCCGCCGCAAGACAGCTAATGTCCATCCGGCGTGCGCATGTTGCCGACCCCGCACGATGGAATGGTGTGAAGTCACTGGCGCCCGACGCCGCCGGAGCCGCGCGTTAAACGTCGAGGTTTGCGACCGAGAGCGCGTTCTTCTCGATGAATTCGCGCCGCGGCTCGACCTGATCGCCCATCAGCGTGGTGAATATTTCATCGGCGGCCACGGCGTCGTCGATTCGCACCTGCATCAGGCGGCGCGACTCAGGATTGATCGTCGTATCCCAGAGCTGGCCCGGATTCATCTCGCCCAGTCCCTTGTAGCGCTGAATCGACTGGCCCTTGCGAGCCTGTTCGAACAACCAGCGCATGGCTTCCTTGAATGAGCCCACTTCCTGGTGCTCCTCACCGCGCGATACTGAACCGCCGGTGCCGATGAGTCCGGCCAGTGTGCGCCCGAGTTCGCAAATGCGGCGATATTCCGCAGACTCGAAAAATTCGCGCGTCAGTTGCTTGTCGGTCGTCGCCCCATGCTCGGTGCGGTGCACCACCACGCGCGCTGCATGCCCATCGCTGGCGCTGCGTACCTCGGCGCGAAAGCTCCGCGCCGAATCATCGACGGCATTGAGACTGCTGGCCAACAAAGCGCACCAGCCGGAAAGAAACTCCGGCCGATCAAAATTATCGAGCGTCAATTCGGGCAGGTAGATCAGCGCATCGAGCAGTCGCTCGTCGTAGCGGCGCGCCCAGCGCCGGATGATGGCCTGGACCTCCATGTATTTGCGCGCTAGTAATTCCAGCGCCGAGCCACTGATGGGCGTGGCGCCCGCGCTGGCCCGCAGCATTGAGGAATCCAAGGCGCTGGAGAGCAGCAGCGCGTTGAGCTCGTTCTCGTCTTTGACGTACGTTTCCGATTTGCCGCGCTTAACCTTGTACAGCGGCGGCTGTGCGATGTAGATGTGGCCGCGCTCGATCAACAGCGGAATCTGCCGGTAAAAGAAGGTCAGCAACAGCGTGCGGATGTGGGAGCCGTCGACGTCCGCGTCGGTCATTATGATGACGCGATGATAGCGGAGCTTCGCGATGTCGAACTCGTCTCGGCCGATGCCGCACCCCAGTGCCGTAATCAACGTGCCGACCTCGGCCGAGGAAATCATCTTGTCGAAGCGCGCGCGCTCGACGTTGAGAATCTTGCCTTTGAGCGGCAGGATGGCCTGCGTGCGCCGATCGCGGCCCTGCTTGGCGGAGCCACCGGCCGAATCGCCCTCGACGATGAAAATTTCTGAAAGCGCCGGATCCTTTTCCTGGCAGTCGGCAAGTTTCCCTGGGAGGCCGGCGATGTCGAGCGCGCCCTTGCGGCGGGTCATCTCGCGCGCGCGACGTGCGGCCTCCCGCGCACGCGCCGCATCGATAATCTTGGCGACAATCGCCTTGGCCTGACCCGGTTGCTCGAGCAGGAATTCGCCGAGTTTGCCGGCGACAGCGGTTTCGACCACGCCTTTGACCTCCGAGGAGACCAGCTTGTCTTTGGTCTGCGAGGAGAATTTTGGATCCGGAAGCTTCACTGACAATATGGCGGTCAGTCCTTCGCGCGCGTCGTCACCGGTGGTCGGCACCTTTTCCTTTTTGGCGGCACCTTCCGTTTCAATGTAATCGTTGAGCGTGCGGGTAAGCGCGGCGCGAAATCCTGACAGATGCGTGCCGCCGTCCTTCTGCGGAATGTTATTCGTGTAGCAGTACATGCTCTCCTGGTAGGAGTCATTCCACTGCAACGCGACCTCCACATTGACCACGCCCTCCTGGGTGCGGAACCAGAAGACGTTCTCGTGCACCGGCGTGCGGCCCCGGTTCAGGTGGTTCACGAAGGCCTGCAGACCGCCCTGATGTTCAAATACATCGCTGCGGTCTTCGCGTTCGTCAGTGAGTTCAATGCGTACGCCCGAATTGAGGAACGACAATTCGCGCAGGCGCTTGGCCAGCGTGTCGTAGACAAACTGGATGTTCGTAAAAACCTGCGCACTGGGCTTGAAACGAATAATGGAGCCCCGCTCCGTGGTCGGCCCCACCTCCGCCAGAGGCGCGACCGGGTCGCCCAGATGGTATTCCTGCCGATGCACGCGTCCATCGCGGGAAATGGTCAGCAGCAGCGTGTCAGAAAGTGCATTGACCACGGACACGCCCACGCCGTGCAGTCCGCCTGAAACCTTGTAGGAGCTGTCGTCAAATTTACCCCCGGCGTGCAGCACGGTCATGATGACCTCGGCTGCCGACCGCCCTTCCTCGGGGTGAATATCGACCGGTATGCCCCGGCCGTTGTCCGTTACCGTCACCGATTCGTCCGCGTGGATAGTGACGGTAATGCGGTCACAATGCCCCGCCAGCGACTCATCAATGGCATTGTCCACCACCTCGAATACCATATGGTGCAGACCGCTACCGTCGTCGGTATCCCCGATGTACATTCCCGGTCTTTTGCGCACTGCATCAAGACCCTTTAAGACCTTGATTTTACTGGAATCATAGACGTCTGTAACTGACATTAAATGACCTTGGTTACCGTACTGTTATTATAGCGTGGTAACGCGACCTTGTTCCACGTGAAACGCCCTGTCGGGGTCTCCGAATCGAGCCTCCTCAGGGTGCAAGGCCGTGACGACCAACTGCCCCCGCAGCGTCCTGATTTCCGACACCAGCGCGTCGGTATGTTGGCGATCCAGCTCCGCTGCCGGATCGTCGAGCAAGAGAGTCGGAGGCCGCCGACCTTCACTTCCAGCCAACCGCGCCATTGACAGGGCCAAGGCGGCTCCAAGCAATTTCTGCTGGCCACGGGAGAGCACTTCGCGAGCACTGCGCTCGTGGATCGTCAGCCGAACATCGAAACGATGGGCGCCCTGCCCGGTGCTCCCCCTTTCCAGGTCGCGGGGCCGCTGCGCCTCGAGCGTATCCGCCAGGCTCGCGTCCTGCCGCCACCCTTGGAAATAGCTCAATGCCACGGGCTCCCCGAGCAGCGCCGTAAGAGTTTGGCGCCAGAAAGGTTCGAGCAATTGCATGGTACGCGCGCGCGCCAAGGACAACAGTGTCCCATAACGAACCAGCGCGGGCTCCCAGGGGCTCGGATCGGCGTGCCTCTTGAGCGCGGCGTTGCGCTGCTTGAGTGTATGCGCATGCTCGGACCAGGCATCCACGAAACCGGGTTCCACGTGGAACACACCCCAATCCAACCAGCGCCGTCGATAGGCGGGCCCCTCTTCCACCAGTCGATGGATCCCTGGATCGACAACTTGAACAGGCAGCGCTTCGGATAGCTCGGCCAGTGATCGAGCCTCCCGGCCGCCGACCCGCGCTTGCAACCCCGTTTGACGATCGTATTCTAAGCCTACGGTCGGCAAGTTGGGTGAGTCGGTGCGACCGAACACGAACAGACGCTCGGAAGCGTGCGCGACCAGCTTTACAGTTTGGCGGGTGCGGAAAGAGCGTCCCCGGCCCAGTAAGTAAATGGCTTCGAGGAGAGAGGTCTTGCCGGCGCCGTTGGCGCCTGTGATCAGGTTGACATGTGAGTGTGGCTCGAGCTTGGTTGGCTGCAGGCAGCGCAGGCCCTCGACTTCGAGTGCCAGCAAGCTCACGCCGGGCTAGAGCCGCATGGGCATGACGACGAACTTCACCGAGTTTTCTCCAGGCGCGCGTATTAGACAGCTCGAATTCGAATCAGTGAGGGCCACTTCCACGGTATCGACGTCGATCGCGGCTAGGGCGTCCAGAAGATAGGTTACGTTGAAACCGATCTCCATCTCGGTGCCCGTGTACCCCACCTCAATCTGATCCTCAGCTTCTTCCTGTTCTGGATTATGTGCTTGAATTGTAAGGAGATCTTTTGCAAATGTGAGCCGCACGCCGCGATATTTTTCATTCGAGAGAATCGAGGTGCGTTGCAGCGCCTGGCGCAGGATGTCGCGGGCGGCACTCATCGCAAAAGGAGGTTTTGCCGGAATCACTCGCCCGTACTCCGGAAACTTTCCATCGATCAGCTTCGAAGTGAAGCGAATGTCGCCGATCTGGGCCCGAACGTGATTTGAGCCAATACTGAGTTCCAATTCCCCATCACCACCCAGGATGCGCTGGAGCTCCAAGATGCCTTTTCTGGGCACGATAACCTGTTGTCCGCCCTCGGTGCCGGCTGCCAACTCGGTCTCGGCCAGCGATAAGCGATGGCCGTCGGTGGCTACGGCGCGGAGCGTCTTGCCCGATGTTTCGAGCATGGTGCCATTGAGGTAGTAGCGAACGTCCTGTTGCGCCATAGCGAAATGCGTCTTCTCGATCAGGCGGCGAAAATGTTCGCGGCCTACGCGGATGACCTGCTTGGCGTTGATTTCCTCGATGACCGGAAATTCGCTGGCAGGGAGGCTCGAGAGCGTAAATCGGCTGCGCCCGGCCTTGACGACCACGCGCTCGGCCTCGCGGGCCAGCGACACGCTCGCCTTCTCGGGAAGGGTGCGCATGATCTCAAGTAATTTTCGGCCCGGTACCGTGACGTCTCCGGCCTGCTGCACGGTGACCGCGGCCCCTGCAACCAGTTCCACTTCGAGATCCGTGCCGGTGACCGTGAGCTTGTCGCCGCGCGCGACCAACAGCACGTTCGCCAGCACCGGCATGGTCTGCCGGCGCTCAACGACGCCCATAACGCTTTGTAGCGGTGCGAGCAGGCTTTCGCGCGACGCGGAGACTTTCATAGTAGTTATTTCTTCTTAAGAGTTAAGACAGTAATGATTATTAGGCCTGTGAAGATCGGGGACAACCCGTTTTCATGTCAGTTCGATCGAAAAAAGCAGCCCAGCAAGATCTTAAGCGTTAGCCCAAACCGCGCACGCACCTTGTGGATGAACTGTGCGCAGAAAGCTTCGAATAATTGCTCACAGGATATGCCAGTTCAGCCCGCTAGGGTTCTCAACAGGGCTGAAAAGTCCTCCTGGATGCGCGGCTCACTGGCACGCAGCTCACGGATGCGTTTGCAGGCGTGCATCACCGTGGTGTGATCGCGTCCGCCGAAAGCATCGCCAATTTCCGGCAGGCTATGCGTGGTGAGTTCCTTCGCCAGAGCCATCGCCACCTGGCGAGGTCGTGCGACCGAGCGACTGCGGCGCTTCGATAGCAGGTCTGCAATGCGCACCTTGTAGTAGTCGGCGACGGTTTTCTGAATATTTTCAACCGTCACCAATCGCGCCTGCAGGGTAAGCAGGTCCTTGAGCGCCTCACGCGCAAAATCCAGTGTGATTGGCCGACCCAAGAAGCGGGCGTTGGCGATGACCCGACGCAGCGCGCCTTCGAGCTCGCGTACGTTTGAACGGATGCATTTCGCTATAAAAAACGCCACTTCCTCAGGTAATGCGACTCCGACGAACTGCGCCTTGCCCAGCAAAATAGCAACGCAGGTTTCCAGATCCGGAGGCTCGATGGCTACTGTGAGGCCCCAGCCGAAACGCGATTTTAGGCGCTCCTCGAGGCCGTCGACTTCCTTGGGATACCGATCACAGGTGAGGATCACCTGGTGCTGGCCTTCGATCAGCGCGTTGAAGGTGTGAAAGAATTCCTCCTGCGAGCGATCTTTGCCGGCGAAGAACTGAATATCATCGATCAGCAAGGCGTGCAGCGTGCGGTAGGTATTCTTGAATTCGTTGATGCGGTTGTGCTGCAGGGCGCGCACCATGTCGCTGACAAAGCGCTCCGAGTGCAGATAGGCGATTCGCGCACCGGGATTGCGTTCGCGAATCAAGTGGCCGATCGCGTGCATCAGATGCGTCTTGCCCAAGCCGACGCCCCCGTAAATGAACAGCGGGTTGTACGCGGAACCGGGATTCTCCGCGACCTGCAGGGCGGCGGCCTTGGCGAAGTGATTGCTCTTGCCTTCGATAAAGGTGGCAAAGCTGAAGTTGGCATTGAGCGGCACGCCCAGAAACTGCGCCGGTGTCGGGGGCGGGCTGATACCAAATTGCGGCGCGGCCGAGGCGGGCACGGCGCTCACCGCAGGCTCGCGCGAACCGATTTCGATAGAAACGGGCAGGCCACCGTCGGCCAGCAACAGGCTCTCGATCCGCTCGAGCAAATGAGTCCGGACCCAGTCGACGACAAAGCGGTTGGGCGCGAGCAAGCGCAACTCCGTGCCGCTCTCGATGGCTTGGAGAGGCTTGACCCAGGTATTGAACTGCTGCTCGGGCAGCTCGTGCTCGAGCGCACCGACACAGCGGGACCAGGTTGCGCTCAAGCGGGCGGCTGCCTATATGCGTGGGTGTGCGGGGAAAAGGGGTCGAAGTCTATACTGATCCGAACCCGGCCAGAAAGCGTTTGTGTATTGACACGGCTGGTCCCCAAACGTACCCTGCCCGCCCGTTTTCCGGTCAGTTGTCGGACCTCGTTAACATCATGAAACGCACTTACCAGCCGAGCAAGGTCCGACGCGCGCGTACTCACGGTTTTCGCGCCCGCATGGCTACCAAGAATGGCCGCAAGGTACTCGCCCGGCGACGCGCCAAAGGGCGCAAGCGGCTGATCCCGTAAAAGAATTTCTTGGAGCGTCTGGGACTTGCAGCGTGGCGCCGGTGGGCACAACGCGGTTTCAGCGCTCACAGCGACTGCGTCGGCCGGCCCAGTTCCAGGCCGCATACGCCCAGGGTCGTCGGTTCGGGAACGAATTGTTCACCGCTTCGGTCCGCGCTAACGAGGGATCTGCGAGCGCGCGCCTGGGGCTCTCGATTGCCGCGCGCGCGGTGGGCAACTCGGTGAGCCGTAATCGGCTGCGCCGGCAGATTCGCGAGAGTTTTCGGCTGCGGCAGCCGAGTTTGCCGCCGGTGGATATCGTAATCGGCGCACGCACCGCCGCGCGGGCGGCGGCGGGGCGGGACCTGCGCGAGGCGCTGGAGCGGTTGTGGAAACAGATTAACGAAGCATGGGCACAAAGATCCTCCAAGGCCTGATACGCGGGTACCAACGGAGCCTCAGTCCGCTGCTGGGACCACGCTGCCGTTTCTACCCGAGCTGCTCGCAATACACGCTCGAGGCGCTGCAGATTCACGGCGTACCCTACGGCGTGTGGCTGGGGCTGCGCCGGATCGGGCGTTGCCATCCCCTTCATCCGGGCGGCTTGGATCCCGTGCCCACCGCACAGTGCCGCAAGGCGACGCATGTTCGGCACGCGTAACCTCCGGGGAATCTTGTGGGCAACGCTGGCCATGGCGTTGTTCATGAATTACATCACCTGGATGCACGATTACCCGCCGGCGGCAGAGCCGGCGGCCACGAGCGCGGCAACCCCGGGATCGCCGGCCTCGGGCGGGACTCCGGCTTTGGGCAGCACCGCACCCGCATTGACGGCGCCCGCCCCCCTCACCCAGGCCCGCCCCGCACCGCTTGCGACTGAAGCGCCCGCGATATCCGCAACGAGCGCACCACCGATCAACCCCGGCTCGACATTGGCCGCGGCCGCTCCGTGGGTGCACGTGGTCACGGACGTGCTCGATCTGCAGGTAAGCCTCGAGGGCGGTGAACTGTCTCGCGCCGACCTGCTGGCCTATCCCCTGGTCAAAGGTCAAGCCACACGGGTACGATTGCTCAACCGGGACAGCGACGAGAGTCTCTTTGTCCTGCAGTCTGGCCTCACGGGTGCCGCCGGCAAGGCCATGCCCACCCACCTGGCCCGCTACACATCGTCGGTCAATGAGCTGCGGCTGGGGCCGGGTGAGACGGAGGTGCGCCTGCCCCTGAGCTGGACCGACGGTGCAGGGGTCACGGTGGTCAAGACCTTTACCTTCCGGCGCGGCCAGTACGCGATCGGTCTGGATTACCAGCTGCAGAACGCGTCGGCGACTGCCTGGGATTTTGCTCCCTACGCGCAGGTGTTGCGAAATAACGAGCCGGTGGTGAGCTCCTATTTTCATCCCGAGAGCTACGCCTATAAGGGTCCGGCCTACGACGACGGCCATAAGTACGAAAAGCTCAAGATGGGCAAGGATCCGCCCACGCTCGATCGGCAGATCGACGGGGGTTGGCTGGCGGCCATGCAGCATCATTTTGTGGCCGCGTTCGTGCCGCCGCCCGGCGCGCCCTGGCATTACCAGATCACGACCAGCGGCAACGAATACCTGCTGGCCGCCACAGCGGGGCCCCAGCAGCTGGCGCCGGGTGCGAGCGCCACGCTCCACCAGACGCTGTTCGTGGGGCCGAAGCTCCAGGCCCTGTTGGAACAGGCGAGTCCGCGACTTTACCTGGTGACCGACTACGGCAAGCTGAGCTTCCTGGCTCTGCCGCTGTTCTGGCTGCTGGACAAGGTGCACGCGCTGTTCGGCAATTGGGGCTGGACGATCATGGTCGCCACGCTTCTTCTCAAACTGCTGTTCTACCCGCTCTCCGAGGCGAGCATGCGTTCGATGGCGCGCATGAAGGCGCTGCAACCCCGCATCAAGGCGCTGCAGGAGACGTACAAGGACCAGCGCGACAAGCTCGGTAAGGCGACGATGGAGCTGTACCAGCGCGAGAAGGTCAACCCGGTGGCAGGGTGCCTTCCGATGCTGATCCAGTTTCCGGTCTTCATCGCGTTCTACTGGGTCTTGCTCGAGAGCGTCGAGATGCGTCAGGCGCCCTTTGTCGGATGGATCAGCGATCTTTCGGCGCGCGATCCGTATTTCATTCTGCCGGTGTTAATGGCGGGCGCGAACTACATCAACTTCAGGCTCAACCCGCAGATGGGTGACCCGACGCAGCAGAAGATGTTCATGATCATGCAGATCGCGATGCCGGTGATGTTCGCCTTCATGCCCTCGGGGCTGGTGCTGTACTGGACCACCAACACGGTGCTGTCGATCCTGCAGCAGTGGAACATCAATCGTCGCCTCGCCCTGCAAGCCAAGGCACGCAACTAAGCTCGCGGTCGAGACCTCAAGGGCGCATGCCCACACCCGCCGATACCATCGTCGCCACTGCCAGCCCGCCGGGAAGGGGCGGCATCGGCATCGTGCGCGTCTCAGGCCCAAACGTGACGCACATTGCCGCGGAGATCCTCGGGAGCTTGCCCGCACCCCGTTACGCGCAGCACGCCCGATTTATGGGGGCCGATGGCGTTGCCCTCGATGAAGGGTTGGCGCTTTATTTTCCGGCGCCGCACTCCTACACCGGCGAAGCGGTTCTGGAGTTGCACGGCCACGGCGGCCCGCTGCTGGGCGAGGCCTTGATCGCGCGGGTTGTGGAACTTGGCGCACGGCGCGCGCTGCCGGGCGAGTTCACGCAGCGCGCCTATCTGAACGACAAGCTCGATCTGGCACAGGCCGAGGCGGTCGCTGATCTGATCGACGCCGGTAGCGCGGCGGCGGCCCGCGCCGCGCTCCGATCGCTCCAGGGCGAATTTTCCTTGCGGGCGCGTGCTCTGGACGAGGCGATCTCGCAATTGCGCGCCCACGTCGAGGCGACGATCGATTTCCCGACCGATGAGATTGATGACCTCGCCGACCGCGCGC
This sequence comes from Steroidobacterales bacterium, assembly GCA_038234675.1. Classification (GTDB taxonomy): domain Bacteria; phylum Pseudomonadota; class Gammaproteobacteria; order Steroidobacterales; family Steroidobacteraceae; genus FEN-1191. The sequence goes on along the minus strand of JBBQTF010000003.1, from coordinate 57,264 downwards.
TCGCTCAGCGGCTGGCTGCAGTCCGTGAACAATGCGCAGCGCTCCAGGCGAGTGCACAGCAGGGGCGACTGCTCACTGAAGGCCTGACGGTGGTAATCGCTGGGGCGCCGAACGCCGGAAAGTCGACATTGCTCAATCGCCTGAGCGGCCACGATGCTGCGATCGTGAGCGCAATACCCGGCACCACGCGCGATGTGCTGCGCGAGCGCATTCAAATCGGGGGCGTCCCGGTGCTGCTGACGGATACGGCCGGTCTGCGCGATAGCGCCGATTCGATAGAAACCGAGGGCGTCCGGCGCGCGCGCGCCGCCATGGGCCAGGCGGATCGCGTCTTATTTCTCGTGGATGCCGCCGCCGATCCACAAGCTTCAGGTTTTGCGTCCGAGAGCTCCCGGCTCCCGGCTCAGGTGCCGGTCACGCTCGTCTACAACAAGATGGATCTGCTGCCCCCCGACAGCCCATTCTCTCAGGACCCGGTCGGGGTAACGGTATTGCGACTGTCGGCGCTCAATGGGGCCGGGCTAGAGGAGCTGCGCGCCCATCTGCTGGCCGCCGCCGGCTACCAGCCGGAGAGCTCGGGCACGGTATCGGCCCGTCGCCGCCACCTGGAGGCGTTGGCCGCGGCGGCGGACCGTCTGGAGGCCGCCCAGAGTCAGTCTCGCGAGGGGGGAGCTGCGGAGCTGGTGGCTGAGGAATTGCGCCGCGCGCAGTGCGAGCTCGGCGAAATTACCGGCGCGAGTACCCCGGATGAATTGCTGGGACGAATATTCGCCTCGTTCTGTATTGGAAAGTAGTCCCGCAAACCCCCGATCTGTAGCATCGTTGTATTGACCGTGCTCCTGAGAGGTCGGTCGAGCATGCAGATCAAGGCCTGGATACCTTCGGGCCTCGAAATTCCGCGGCCGCCTCCCGCGCCGGTAGAATACCGGCCATGCGTTACGCGGACCCCTGCGATGTCGTGGTGATTGGCGGCGGCCACGCCGGCTGCGAGGCGGCTCTGGCCTCGGCCCGTGCGGGGGCGCGCACCTTGTTGCTCACCCAGAGCATCGAGCAGCTCGGGGCCATGAGCTGTAACCCGGCAATCGGCGGAATCGGCAAGGGTCACCTGGTGCGCGAAATCGACGCACTTGGTGGGGCCATGGCGCGGGCCGCCGATCGCGCCGGTATCCAGTTGCGCACCCTCAATGCGAGCAAGGGTCCGGCGGTGCGAGCGACCCGCGCGCAAGCGGACCGCCAGTTGTACAAGCAGGCGATGCGCGAGTTAGTCGAGAACCAACCCAACCTGACGCTCTTCCAGCAGGAGGTGGCCGATTTGGTCATGGATGGCGACGCTGTGTGTGGGGTGTTATGCCTGACCGGCGTCCGCTTCGATGCGCGCGCCGTGGTGCTCACGGTGGGCACGTTCCTGGGTGGGCGCATCCACGTTGGGCTGGAGAGTTACCAGGGCGGGCGGGCCGGGGACGCGCCCTCGAATGCACTGGCTAAAAAGCTGCGCGAAAGGATGCCCCGGGTCGGGCGCCTCAAGACCGGTACGCCGCCGCGAATCGACGGACGGAGCGTGGATTATTCGCGGCTGGAACGCCAGTCGAGCGACACACCGTTACCGGTGTTTTCATTTCTCGGGCGATCCGAAGACCATCCAAAGCAGGTTGATTGTCACATAACTCATACCAATGAGCGGACGCACGACATCATCCGCGCGGCCCTTGATCGCTCGCCCATGTATACCGGTGCGATCGAGGGTACGGGTCCACGCTATTGCCCCTCCGTTGAGGACAAGGTGCAACGCTTTTCGGGACGCCCTTCGCACCAGATTTTCATCGAACCCGAAGGCCTGAACACCCACGAGATTTACCCCAACGGTATCTCCACCAGCCTGCCCTTTGACGTGCAGCAGCAGTTCGTGCGCAGCATCGCCGGGTTCGAGCGGGCCCACATCACGCGGCCCGGTTACGCGATTGAGTACGATTATTTTGATCCTCGCGATCTGCACCCGACGCTCCAGACCAAGGCGGTGCGTGGGCTTTACTTTGCCGGGCCGATCAACGGCACCACCGGCTATGAGGAAGCGGCCGCTCAGGGTCTGCTCGCCGGGCTCAACGCCGCCCGCACGGTGCGTGGCCTGGCCTCCTGGGTGCCCGCCCGAAGTACGGCCTACCTAGGGGTGCTGGTGGATGACCTGGTCACGCAGGGTGCTCCCGAGCCCTACCGGATGTTCACCAGCCGCGCCGAACATCGACTGCTGCTACGAGAAGACAACGCGGACGCCCGGCTCACGCCGGCAGGACGAGAGATGGGACTGATCGATGACTCGCGCTGGTCGTTTTTTGAACGCAAGCAGGGGGTAATCGATCGCGAGCTGGCGCGACTGAACGGGCGGCGGATCAGTCCTGGCGAGGGCACCCCGGAGTGGTGTCGGCGGGTGCTGGGCGGCGCGCCGTTGTCCCGCGAGGTCACTGCGCTGGAGTTGCTTCGTCGCCCGGGTCTGCGCTACGAGGACGTGCTGGAACTGATCGGTCATGCCGAAACGGCCGTTGGGGACGACCAGATCGACCCTCGCATCGAGGCGCAGCTGAAGCTCGCCCTGGAGGTGCAGGCTCGCTACACCGGCTACATCGAGCGCGCGCAGGATGAGATCGAGCGCGCCCGTCGCAACGAACACACTCAACTCCCGCCCGATCTGGACTATGCAACGCTCGCCGGGCTGTCGAGTGAAGTTCGGCAAAAGCTCACCGCAATTCGCCCCGCCACGCTCGGTCAGGCCGCGCGCGTCGCCGGCGTGACGCCGGCGGCGGTGGCCATCTTGCTGGTGCATCTGAAGAAGCGACGCGCCGTCGCTTAAGGGCCTTATTGGCCGGCCGGACGCTCATTACTGGGTGCTGGCATACGTGGTATGTTGATTGTCAAGGCGGCCCTTGCCGCCGGGGTGCCGCAAAATGCTGGGTCTCAATTTCAACGTGCTCCCGATCGTGATTCTGGTCGCGGTGCTGGTGTTCGTGTCCAAGGCCTGGCTGACGGTCCCCCAGGGATTTCAGTACACGCTCGAGCGTTTTGGTCGCTTCAAGACCACCATGGAGCCGGGCTTTCATCTGATCACGCCGTTCTTCGAGAGCGTGGGCCGGCGCATGAACATGATGGAGCAGGTTCTCGACGTTCCGCGCCAGGAAGTTATCACCAAGGACAACGCCATGGTGGGCGTGGACGCGGTGCTGTTCTATCAGGTGCAGGATGCGGCCAAGGCGGCGTACGAGGTCGACAACCTGCGTCTGGCGGTGGTGAATCTGACCATGACCAACATCCGCACGGTGGTGGGCGCGATGGATCTGGACGAAACACTCTCCAAGCGCGATGACATCAATCACCGACTGTTGCGCGTGGTCGACGATGCGACCATGCCCTGGGGCATTAAGGTGACGCGCATCGAAATCAAGGATATTCAGCCCCCGCAGGACCTGATCGATTCGATGGGCCGGCAGATGAAGGCCGAGCGCGACAAGCGCGCCAACATTTTGGAGGCCGAGGGCTTCCGGCAGGCGGCCATTCTTAAGGCCGAGGGCGAAAAGCAGGCGGCCGTGTTGCAGGCCGAAGGCGGGCGGGAGGCGGCGTTCCGAAACGCCGAGGCACGCGAGCGGCTGGCCGAGGCCGAAGCGAAGGCGACCGCCATGGTTTCCGAGGCTATCGCCAAGGGCAACGTGCAGGCGATCAATTACTTCGTGGCGCAAAAATACGTCGAGGCCATCAAGGCATTCGCGACCTCGCCGAACCAGAAGGTGTACTTCATGCCCATGGAGCTGGCCGGGCTGGTTTCCTCGCTCGGAGGAGTGGCCGAACTTGCCAAGGATGCACTGAAGGCACAGCCGACCAGCGCTCGGTAGGGGTCCGGTGATGATCGAGTTCGCTTCGAGTCTGCAGTGGTGGCATTGGTGGATTGCCGCCGCTGTCCTTGGCATCATTGAGGCGCTGGCGCCCGGGGCCGTGGCCGTCTGGTTCGCCGCCGCGGCCGCCGTGATTGGAGCCCTGTTGTTGGTCATCCCGCTTGCCTGGCAGCTGCAGCTAGTCCTGTTTGGCGTCCTGTCGATCGGCGCCCTGGCGACGTGGCGATACTGGAAGCGCGCTCATCCTGAGACCTCAGATCTGCCGCGCCTCAATCAGCGTGCGGCGCAATACATAGGGCAGGTGTGCGTGCTGAGCGAAGCCATCGTGCAGGGCAACGGCAGGGCTCGTGTCGGAGACGGCTACTGGAAGGTACGTGGTCCTGATCTTCCGATCGGCACGCCGGTGCGTGTCACGGCCGTGGAAGGCACAGTGCTGATCGTCGAGGCGGCTTGACGGAACGGGCGAGGACAGGCCATTGCGGCGGTCGATACTCATACCTATCTGGCCAAGGATGCACTGACTTATGACGAGGCCCGTCCCGGCCATTTTCTTCGGCCACGGCAGTCCGATGAATGCGATCGAGAGCAACGTCTATACGAAAGCGTGGACGACGATCGGCCAGCAGGTCGGCAAGCCCCGTGCCGTGCTTTCGATCTCGGCTCATTGGTACGTGGCGACGACCGCCGTCACGGCCGGCCCGCTGCCACGCACCATCCACGACTTCGGGGGTTTTCCGCAGCCGCTGTTCCAGGTGCAATACCCGGCCCCCGGGAACTCCGCACTGTGCGCGCGGGTGCGCGAGCTGCTGGCGCCCTTGCCGGTCTCCCTGGACGAGTCCTGGGGGCTTGATCACGGGACCTGGTCGGTCCTGCGGCACGCGTATCCGAACGCAGATGTGCCGATCGTCCAGCTGAGCATCGACGCTGGTCAGCCCGCGTCCTTCCACTATGCGCTGGGCCAGGCGCTGGCACCGCTTCGGAGCGAGGGGATTCTAATCGTCGGCAGCGGCAACATTGTGCACAATTTGAGTATGTACGCCTGGGGGCGCGAACCTCAGGCACCGCACGATTGGGCGGTCCGATTCGAACGCCAGGCGCGCGAGATGATCCGCGCCGGTGATCACCAGCCTCTGGTGGATTACCGGCGGCTGGGCTCCGATGCCACGCTGTCCATCCCCACTCCGGAGCATTACCTGCCGCTGCTGTACGTGCTGGGAAGCCGGCTTGTGGACGAGCCCGTCACCTTTCCGGTTAGCGGGATTGAAGGCGCATCGGTCTCGATGCTGGCGGTGCAGCTGGGTTAAGGGGGCGGGCTTAAGGGGCGAGGAAACAGACCTCTTGTGTCTGCGGTCACAGCACGGAAACGAACTCAGCGTGGCGACTCAACAGGCAATCGCGCGCGTGCGCGCACTTGGCGGCGACAAAGTGAATCGTCGCTGCCTTTGGAGCGCGAATTCCATTTTCGGGCTCTTTGAGGACACTCCCGTTTACCGCGAGCCCTGGTTCGATGCGGTGCGGTTTCCGTGCCGTTATTTTTTTTGCGCACAGTGACTGATCGCAGGTCCACGGTCTTGAGAGCGCCAACGCTCAATCGGCTATGCTTCAATTCAAGACTATGGGGGATCGCATGAGCGAACGTTTGGGCGCTTCGATGTCGAGACGCCGGCTGCTGACTATGATCGGACTGAGCGCTGGCAGCTCGGTGATGTACCAGGCCATGCACAGTCTGGGGTTCGCCGCCGACTCCAGTTTTCGCGATCCAATCCGCCTGGGCGCCGCTCCGAAGGGTGCCTCCGTACTGGTGCTTGGGGCAGGCATCGCGGGGATGGTGGCCGCGTTTGAATTGCGCAATGCTGGCTACCGCGTCCAGGTGCTTGAGTACGGCAGTCGCGCCGGCGGTCGCAACTGGACGCTGCGCGGCGGCGATCGTTACACAGAGCTGGGCGGCGCAACCCAGCAGGTTCAATTCGATCCGGGGCTCTATATCAATCCGGGTCCTTGGCGCTTGCCGCATCACCATCGCGGGATGCTCAGTTACTGCAAGCGCTTGGGAGTGGCCCTCGAGCCGTTCATGCAGGTCAACAACAACGCCTACTTGCACAGCGGCAAGGCTTTTGGAGGCAAACCGCAACGGTTTCGCGCCGTCAAGGCGGATTATCAAGGCCATGTCGCCGAGCTGCTGGCCAAGGCAACGCGCGACAACGCTCTCGATGCCGAGGTGACTTCCGAGGACCGGGCGCTGCTGCTGGATTCGTTGCGCTTCTGGGGCGCGCTGGATAAGAATTTCAAGTTCACCAAGGGGCCCGAAAGCAGTGACCGGCGCGGTTTCGCGCGCGATGCAGGCGGCGGCCTGAGCGCGCGGCCGGAATTCTCCGAACCGATCGCTCTCGGGGACGTGCTGCACTCCGGGCTCTGGGCGGCTCTCCCGATCAGTGAGTGGTACGACATGCAGACCACGATGTTTCAGCCGGTCGGCGGCATGGGCAAGGTCGGTGAAGCGTTTGGGCGCGAACTCGCCCCGCTGATCCGCTACAACGCGAAGGTTTTCGAGATCAGCCAGGACGAGCATGGCGTGCGTGCGACCTACGAGGACACCGCGGGCGGATCGGGACGCCAGAGCGTGCTGGCCGACTGGTGCGTATGCACGATCCCGCTGTCCATTCTGGGCCAGATTCCGATGAACGTCGGCGCGCCGCTGATTCGTGCGATTGCCGCGGTTCCCTACGCCACCTCGGTCAAAGTTGGACTCCAGTTCAAGCGCCGCTTCTGGGAAACCGACGAACAGATCTATGGCGGAGTCACGTACACCGATCTGCCGATCGGGCAGATCAGCTACCCAAGCAGCGGCTTCTTCAGTGAGGGCAAGGGCGTGCTGTTGGGCGCCTACATCTGGGACATGCTCCATTCGATGGAATTCACCTCGATGACGCCCGCCGAACGCGTGGCAAAGGCGGTCGAATACGGCAACCAGATACATCCGCAATACCGCCAGGAATTTGACAACGGCGTCGGCGTCGCCTGGCACCGGGTGCCCACTGCCCTGGGTTGCTTTGGTCTGTGGAATGACGCGACTCGCGCCGAGCACTACGACAATCTGTGCCAGCTTGACGGCCGCATCGTGCTGGCCGGAGAACATGCCTCGTATCTGCCGGCCTGGCAGGAGGGTGCCGTGACCTCGGCGCTCGATGCGATAGGCCGGCTCCATCGGCGCGCACTCGCGGCGGGAGCATCGGCATGATGGCGCGCCTCCCGAACCCATGCTGGCGGCGCGTAAATGTTGCGCTTTGGATTGCTCTGGCGATCGTTGCTGACGAGCCAGCGGTACGCGCGGACGATGCCGGTATACTAAACGCCGCCCAGGTCGACACCGCCGATGGTCAGCGCATTTACGAAGCAATCTGCCAGGGTTGCCACATGAGCGCGGCGCAGGGTGCGGTCGGGGCGGGCCACTATCCGGCGCTGGCCAAGGACCCGACGCTGGCCTCGCGCCAATACATGGCGATCACGCTGTTGATGGGACGTCGCAACATGCCCGCCTTTGGCGCCAAGCACGCCATTGGCTTTGGCGGTCCTCCCGCAACCCTCACGGAAGAGCAGATCGCCGGGGTCATCAATTATGTTCGTTCGCATTTTGGCAATCACTACACAGACTTGATCACTGCGGCGGAGGTCCGGGCGCTCGATCAGGGCGCTCACTGATGCCGGGCGAGCCAAGAGTGCGTGCGCACGTGACGTCGGGCCCACCGGGGGTGTCCGCGCGCGTGGTGCTGCTACTGGCGGCCGCGATTTTTATCAATTACGTCGATCGCGGAAATCTGTCGATCGCCGCACCGCTTCTACAATCAGAAATGCATCTGTCCAACACGCAGATCGGGGTACTGCTGTCGGCATTCTTCTGGACTTACGCGCCCCTGCAGCTGCTGGCCGGTTGGATGGCAGAGCGACTGGATGTCCATAAAGTGTTGCCCGCAGGCCTGGCGCTCTGGTCAGTCGCCACGATGCTGATGGGCGTTGCCGGAAGTTTCCTGGTTTTGCTTGGACTGCGCCTGGTGCTCGGCTTAGGGGAAAGCGTGGTGTATCCGTGCCACGCAAAACTTTTGGGGCTCAGGGCGAAGGAGCACCAGCGCGGAACGGCCAACGGAGTGACCTCGGCCGGCCAGGCGCTGGGCCCGGCCTTCGGCACTTTGATCGGTGGTCTGGTGATGGCTCACTTCGGCTGGCGCGTGGTCATGCTCGGTTTCGGGGCGCTTTCGCTTATGTGGCTGTGGCCGTGGATCGCTACCACCCGACGCGCACCCTCGACGGTCGCGGAGGCGGGTGAGGGGCCTGTGCCCAGCTACGCGATGATCTGGCGACGCCGCGCCGCGCGTGGCTGCTGTCTGGGCCATTTTTGCAATAACTACACGCTCTACTTCGTGCTGGGCTGGCTGCCGCTTTTCCTGGTGAAGTCGCGCGGCTTTTCGCTGACGGAAATGTCGAAAATCGGCGCCGCGGTGTATGGCGTGTATGCGCTCAGTTGCGCCCTGGCCGGTTGGGCGTCAGACCGCTGCATTGTCGCCGGACGCACACCCAATTTCGCCCGCAAATCTTTTATGGTCGGCGGCACGCTGGGCACAGCGGCCTGCCTGCTACTGACCGTCAGTGCCACCCCGGCCATGACCGTTGTCTGGTTGCTGTGCATGGCATTATTCCTGGGCCTGTACACGCCGATGCTGTTCACGATTCTCCAGACGCTGGCTGGCCCGCGGGCGGCCGGACAATGGATGGGCCTGCAGAATTTCTTCGGAAATCTCGCGGGTATTCTAGGTCCCATCGTTACCGGCTTGATCGTTGATCACAGCGGTAGTTTTAACTGGGCGTTCATCGTCGCTGGTGCAATATCGGCAACCGCCGCGCTGGCCTTCGGTGTGATCGTGCACCGGATCGAGCCCCTGGATTGGTCGGTGAATAATCCCGGCGTGGATCTGCGGGTAAATCCCGCGCGCGCTTAGTGCGCCAAGGGTCCCAAGATCGAACTAAAACCGATGCACAGCCAGACAGATCAATCGCAACGCCGTCTCTTTCACTAGGCCCGGCTCTGCGCGAGCCGGCCGTCAAGAGGCCGCCCACCGTCGATCCATAACCAAAGCACTCCGCTGACGATCGCGAATCCGGTTCCGGTAAGGAAGGCCGCAGTCCAGGCGTGATGCGCCGACAGTACCGCGACCAATGGCGTGCCGAGCACTCCCCCAAGATTACCGCCCGTGCCCACCACACCCCAGGCCGTCATCGTGTGCTCGCGCGCCACCGCCGTGGTTGCGGCCGAATAGGCAGCCTCGGTGATCTCAATCGCAGCAAAGGCCAGGGACAGTGCGCCGACGGCCAGATAGGGATTGGTGGATTCCACGCCGGCAAACAGCAGCAGCCCGGCCAGCGGGAGCGTTACGACCGGCACGGCGCGGTAGCCGATGCACAGCCCGTAGCGAGCGGCGAGCGCATCAGACACCTTGCCGCCGATTCCGGCCGCGACCCCGGCGGCGATAAACGGCAGACTCGCCAGCCACCCGCTTTCCAGCACCGACAAATGCCGTTCCTGCACCAGGTATAGAAAACACCAGGTGCTGAGCAGATAGAACACGTAATTCATTGTCGTGTACGAAATGGCCAGTAACAGAATGTCCCGATTTCCGAGCACGCGCAGCAGGTCGCGCCGGTTGATGCCGGGGGCGGTGTGTCCTGTGGCGTTGGCCTTAAGTTCGGCGCGCTCAGCCTCTGAGACACGCGGGTGCTCCGCCGGAGTGTCACGGCCGTACCATTTCCACAGCATCACCAGCACCAGGGCCGGGAGCGTCGTCCACAACAGCGCATTCTTCCAACCGTAGGATTGCATCAGGACGGCGATCAGGGGTGTTGCGGCCGCGGAGCCGAACTGCAAACCCGCAGTCTGCAGGCCGTTGGGAAATCCCCAATGCCCGACCGGAAACCAGGTTTCGAAAACGCCCGTCGAAATTGGAAACAATGGTGCGTGCGCCAGGCCGAGCACTATGCGCGCCACCAGCAACGTGACCAGCATCGCGGATCCGACCAGGAGCATCGGCACCAGCGGTGTGGCCAGCGCTGCGCAAAAGCCGACCAGTCCGGTGATCACCAAGGCCTTGCGCGCACCCAACCACTCGCCAAATATTCCGCCCGGCAGCTGAAAAACCATGTAGACGATCAGGTACGCTGTGAACAGCCAGCCCAGTTCGACTTGCGTAATACCCAGTTCCGGCATCATCTGCACGGCCGTCACGCTGAAGCTCGTGCGTTGCAGGTAAATCACGAAGGCAAAGGCGAACATGTAGCCGAAGATGACCCAGCGCACGCGCATGCGCGAGGTGCGCATCGAGTTCATAACCTCGTCCTGGGAACAATCATTTGCGCCAAAACGTCGGCGTGAACAGGATCAGCACCGTAAAGATCTCCACGCGTCCCAGTAACATGGCCATCGCGCACATCCACAGCTGGAAGTCGCTGAGGGTACCGTAGGTGGAACCAGGCCCGACGACGTTCAGCCCTGGACCCGCGTTATTTATACTGGCGACGATTGCGGTCACCGCCGAGGTGAAATCAAGTCCGGAAATAAGCAGCGCGAAAGTAAGCACCACACTGGTGATGAAATACAGAAAGATGAATGCCAGCACCGAGAACACGACACGATTGGATACCAGCTGCCCGGCGATCTTAAGCGGTGCGACCGCCTGTGGATGCACCAGCGCAAACATCTCGCGCACGGATTGCTTGACCAGCACCAGCACCCGGAACACCTTGATGCCACCGCCAGTCGAGCCACTGCTCGCGCACACACAGCTCAAGAACAGCATCCACATCGGCGCGAACACCGGCCACTGACCATAGTTGGTGTTGACCAGCCCGCAACTGGTGGCGATCGAAACCAGATTGAAGCTCACAAAACGGAAGGCGGTAGCGAAATCCGGATATACGTGATGCAGCCAGACGTGAATGCTGACGCCGAGGCAACTTAGGCCGATCCAAACCAGAGTCCACTTCGCTTCCGGGTCGCGCCGGTAGGTGGCCGGCTCCCCCTTACGCAGCGCCACAAAATGCGTGGCGAAGTTAATGGCGGCGACCAGCATAAACACCATCAGCACCGCCTCGATCAGCGGCGAGTGGAAATAACCGATGCTGGCGTCATGGGTCGAGAAGCCACCCAGCGAAAGTGCCGCAAAGGCGTGGCAGATGGCGTCGAACCAATTCATGCCGGCAGCGCGCAGTGCAACCGCGCACGTCGCGGTGAGCCCCGTATACACAAACCACATCAATTTCGCGGCCTGGGCAATGCGCGGCGTGAGTTTGGCGTCCTTGACCGGGCCGGGGGTCTCGGAGCGGTACATCTCCATGCCGCCGATGCCCAGCAACGGCAAAATCGCGATCGCCATCACGATGATGCCCATGCCGCCCAGCCAGCTCAGCGAAGCGCGCCACATGTTCACCGCGTGCGGCAATCCGTCGAGGCCGGCCAGCACCGTGGAGCCGGTGGTCGACAGTCCCGACATGCTCTCGAAGAAGGCGTGAGTGAAGGACAGCCCGGGTAACAGCATCAGCAACGGCACCGTGGCCACCGCCGCCAGCACCAACCAGGTAAGCGTCACGAGCAGATAGGCATCGCGCGGCTTGAGGTCGGTCCGAAACCGCAACGTCAAACTGCGGATCACCAGACCACCCGCCAGGCTGGAGAGCGCGCCGGCCAGGAACGGGACGATAGCGCCCTCGTGGTAGTAGAGCGCGGCGAAGATCGGAAGCGCATACAGCGCTGAAAAGAGCACCAGCACCGAGCCGAGCAAGTGAACGACGCCAAATAGCGAGCGCATCGTCCTTACTTACTCAGCGCTCGCCCTGGAGCAAACGGGCGACGGCATCGACGTGCCTGCGGTCAGCCAGAAAAACAATCAGATGGTCTTCGGCTTCGATGCGCGTGTCGCGGTGAGCCATGATGACCTGCTCGCCGCGTGCGATCGCCACGATGCTGGCGCCCTGGGGGAGTTCCACCTCGCTGATGTCGCGGCCGATCACGCGCGAACGGTCGGCGGTGCCGTGCACCACCACTTCGATCGCCTCGGCGACGTCGCGCCGGAGCGAGTGCACGCGCACCACATCGCCCCGCCGCACGTGCGCCAGGAGCGAGCCGATGGTAATGGTCTGCGGCGAAATCACCACGTCGATGTTGCGGTTGTCCATCAGCTCGCCGTAAGCGGCGCGGTTCACCAGCGCCATGACGCGACGCGCCCCCAGGCGCTTGGCCAGCATGGAGGCCATGACGTTGGCTTCGTCGGCGTTGGTAAGTGCCGCGAATACGTCGGCGCTGTCGATGTTCTCTTCAATCAGTAATTCTTCATCCGCCGCATCGCCCAGCAGGACGATGGTATTTTGGAGGATCTCCGAGGCGCGCCGCGCCCGGCGCGGGTCGCGCTCGATGAGCTTGATCTGGTGGGTTTGCTCGAGCGTTCGCGCCAGCCGCAGGCCGATGTTGCCACCGCCCGCGATCACCAGCCTGTGCACCGCGGGTTCGCGGCGGCGCAGCTCGGCCAGCATTTTCTTCAGATCTTCGCGCGCAGCGACAAAGAAAATCTCGTCGTTCTCGGCGATCACCGTGTCGCCGTCGATCGCGATCAGGCGCGCGTCGCGGTATACCGCAGCCACCCGTACATCGCTCCCGGGCAGGTGCTCACGCAATATGCGCAGCGGCTTGCCCACCAGCAGACCGTCGGTGCGAGCTCGCACGCTGGCCAGCTGCACGCGACCGTCGGCAAAGTCCACCACCTGTAGGGCGCCGGGGTTGGAGAGCAGATGCACGATGTAATCGGTGACCAGCTCTTCGGGGCTGATCCAGACATCAACGGCCAGGGCGCCTTCCGCAAACAGCACCGGCCGGCTGGTGTATTCCGCGGCGCGGATGCGGGCGATGCGCGTCGGCGTGCGATACAGGAGCTGCGCGATCTGGCAGGCGACAATGTTCACTTCGTCGCTGTTGGTCAGGGCGATGAGGATGTCGGTATCGGCGATTCCGGCCGCCTCCAGGACCGAGGGGTACGAGGCGTTGCCGGCCACCGCGCGCACGTCGATGCGGTCCTGGAGTTCGCGCAGCGCCGGCTCGTTGAGGTCGACGACCGTGACCTCGTTGGCAGGCTCGCGCGCCAGACTGTATGCAGCGCTGCGGCCCACCTGGCCGACCCCGAGAATCAGTATCTTCATGATTGCCCCGTTACACAGTCTCGAGCCGGGCGACGCTGATCATCAGCCACTTGGCGCCCTGCTGCTCAAAATTGACATGCACGCGCGCGTGTGGCCCCTGGCCTTCAAGGTTGAGTACGACCCCTTCGCCAAATTTACCATGCCGCACGCGTGCACCCAGGCGTATGCCGCCGGGGGACAGATCCGCCGTGTCGTGCAGCAGGCGCCCACGGCTTGCGCCTTCGATACGGCGGCCGGCATCGAGCCCGCTGCGATCGGCGCGTGCCAGCTGGATGCGCGGGCGCACCTCATCGAGGAGCGCGGGCGGTATTTCCTGGATAAAGCGCGACGCCGTGTTGTAGCTATCGACGCCGTGCAGGCGTCGCTGCTCGGCATAGCACAGGTACAGCTGGCGCATGGCACGGGTGACGCCGACGTAGCAGAGGCGTCGCTCCTCCTCGAGGCTGGCCAGATCGGTGATCGAGCGTTGGTGGGGGAACAAGCCGTCTTCCATGCCGCACAGGAACACGACAGGAAATTCTAGTCCCTTAGCGGTGTGCAAAGTCATCATCTGCACGCAGTCTTCCCATTCGCTGCCCTGCGTTTCCCCCGACTCCAGCACCGCGTGTGCCAGAAAGCTCTGCAGCGGAGGCAGGTCATCGGCCTCCGGCTCGTAGCCGCGCGCGGCGCTCACGAGTTCGCCCAGATTCTCGATGCGCGCTTCGCCGCGGTCGGCCTTGTCTTTTCGATGATGCTCGATGAGCCCGCTGTTGTTGATGACGTGGTCCACCTGCTCGTAGAGTGCCAGCCCCTCGATGTCCCGCGCCAGGCGCTCAACCAGGGCCAGGAACACTCCGAGCGCGGCTGCGCCGCGCGCACCAGCCTGTGGATCGCTCAACAATGCGCCGGCGGCGCGCCACAGCGAGCTGCCGGGGCCCTTGGCCGCCTCGCGCAACAGGTCGAGCGTGCGTGCGCCGATGCCGCGCACCGGCAGATTGACCACGCGCTCGAACGAGGCGTCATCATCGCGATTGGCGATCAGGCGCAGATACGCGAGCGCATCCTTGATCTCGGCGCGCTCGAAAAACCGCAGGCCGCCGTAAACCTTGTAGGGCAGGCGGGCCTGGATCAACGCCTCCTCAAACACCCGTGATTGCGCGTTGGAGCGGTACAGGATCGCGCATTCGCGCCTTAGGCCGCCTCCTGCGAGCCACTGCTGGATGCGGCTGAGCACAAACTCGGCCTCATCGCGCTCGTTGTACGCGCAGTAAAGGTGAACCGGTTCGCCGCGTGCGCCACTGGTCCAAAGCTCCTTCCCAAGGCGCTCGGAGTTGTTGGCGATCAGGGCGTTGGCGGCCTCCAGGATCGCGGCGGTCGAGCGGTAGTTCTGTTCGAGCTTGTAGAACTGGGCGTCCGGAAAATCGCTGCGGAACTTCTGCAGGTTCTCTATCTTCGCGCCGCGCCAGCGATAGATCGACTGGTCATCATCACCGACCACGAATGGGTGGCCGCTGCTTCCGACCAGTAGCCGCACCCACTGGTACTGGATCGAATTGGTGTCCTGGAACTCATCGACCAGCACGTGCCGGAAGCGAGCGCGGTAATGGCGCAGCAGCTCGGAGTTGTCGCGCCACAGTTCGAAGGCGCGCAGCAACAACTCGGCGAAATCCACGGCGCCGGTGCGCGCACACGCCTGCTCGTACTCGGCATAGAGCCTAAGCAAGGTCCGCTCGGTCGGGTCGCCACCATCCTTAAGATGCTGTGGACGACGGCCCTCGTCCTTGTGCTTGTTGATGTAGTACTGCACCTCGCGCGGCACGAAGCGTGCCTCGTCGAGCTCGAGCGCCTTGATGACCTTCTTGATCAGGCGCAGCTGGTCTTCGCTGTCCAGAATCTGAAAGCTCTGCAAAAGGCCGGCCTCACGCCAGTGCAGTCGCAGCAGCCGGTGCGCCAGGCCGTGGAAAGTGCCCAGCCACAGCGCGCCTCCGGAGCTGCCCAGAAGCACTTCAACGCGTGCGCGCATCTCGGCCGCCGCCTTGTTGGTGAAGGTCACGGCCAGGATCCCGTGCGCAGTCGCCCCCTCGGCCTGGATCAGCCAGGCGATGCGATGGATCAGAACGCGGGTCTTGCCGCTCCCGGCGCCGGCCAGCACCAGGGTTGCTCCGAGCGGGGCCGTGACGGCGGCACGCTGGGCGTCGTTGAGGGGACTGAGGATGGGCGAGACGTCCATGACGGCCTGCGAATAATCGGGCGCAAATTCTACCCCGCCGCCGGATTCGGGCGCGGCCGCGATGGGTGCCATTACCAGCTGTTTCGCAGTTCGCGCAGGGCGAGAAAAACCTCGCGCGGGCTGGGCCGTTGCGGCAGCTCGGGAACGCGTTCTCGCAAGGTCTCGATGAGGCCCGGTTCGCTAAGGCGGAAGAACGCATTGAAAGTCACTTCCTGGCCCAGGGTGAGCACCGGCTGATCCTCGGCCCGCACGTTCTCCGAACGCCTGAGCCAGTCGGATGCGGCCTGGTTGCCGGTCTCGACGTGGCGCGTAAAGCGCAGGTTGTTGAGCAGGTAGTCGTGGCCGGGGTAAATGCGCGTGCTGTTGGGCAGCCCCGCGAGTTGCTGCGCGCAGGTTTCGTACAATCGTTCCGGGTCACCGCCGCCGCGGCAGTTACCGACGCCGGCGTTGAACAGCGTGTCGCCCGAAAACAGCGCCGGCCCCTCGGCGTGCGCCAGCAGGCACACGTGACTGAGCGTATGCCCGGGCGTATCCAGGCATTCCAGCTCCACGCTCCGGCCCACGCGGATCACATCGCCCGCCTCGAGGCCACGATCGACGCCGCCGATGCGGGCGGCCGCGCCCGCATGCGCGAGCACCTTGGACCCCGTCGCCTGCACCAGGCCCGCATTGCCGGCCGTGTGATCCTGGTGCTCGTGGGTGTTCACGATCTGCGTGATGTTCCAGTTGCGCTGCTTGGCTCGCGCGAGGCACGCGCGCCAGTCCAGCGGGTCAATGGCGAGCGCCTCGCCGGATTCGCCGCAGGCCACCAGGTAGTGGTAGTTGCGCAGTTCATTGGCCGCCCAGATGCGCTCGACAATCATGGTTCGGTAATTCCGATGTGGTGGGTGGCCGTGCAGTCGGCCATTTTAAAGCGTCGTCGGCAGATAGTGGTCCACAAGCAGCGCCAGGAACAGCCACATCAGGTAGCTGATCGAAAATCGGAACACCCGCATGGGCAGATCGTCGCGCCGCGTAACCTTGAGCGCAATCGTATGCGCCAAAAAGCGCCCGTTGAGCAGCAGTGCGGCCACAAGATATATCAACCCGCTCATGCCTGTCAGGTACGGCAGCAGCGTGACCAGGCACAGGATCAGCGTGTACAGCATCACATGCAGCCGCGTGAACTCGACCCCATGCGTCACCGGCAGCATCGGAATCTCGACCTTGGCGTACTCATTGCGCCGCGCGATCGCCAGTGCCCAGAAGTGTGGTGGTGTCCAGGCGAAGATGATCAGAAACAGCAGTAGAGCGTGGGGATCAACGCTGTTGGTGACCGCCGCCCAGCCCAGCACCGGCGGGGCCGCTCCGGCGGCGCCGCCAATCACGATGTTCTGGGGCGTCGCGCGCTTGAGCCATACGGTATAGACCACGGCATAGCCGATCAGTGAAGCGAAGGTGAGCGCCGCGGTAAGCGGGTTGACCAGCAGCAGGAGCACCAGCATCGAAATGACGGCCAAAACTGCGGCAAAAACCAGCGCCTGGCGATAATTGAGGGCGCCGGTGGGCAGCGGACGGCCCCGTGTGCGCGCCATGCGCGCGTCGATCTGCCGGTCGAGCACGTGATTAAGGGTGGCCGCGGAGCCGGCCGCGAGGGCGATCCCGAGGTTCCCGAACACCAGCGCCTGGAGCGGCGGGAGGCCCGGCGTCGACAGCAGCGTGCCGACGATCGCCGTGAGCACGATCAGCGCGACCACCCGCGGCTTGGTCAGCGCGAGATAATCGCGCCAATGCGCCTTGTGCACCGCCGCCATGGCGTCGGCCGAAGCGCCCAGCGGGGCGTTCACGACAACTTCCAGGCCGGGCGGAGCGACCGAACCAAGGCCACGACCGCCAGCAGCAGCACGGCGGCCCCGGCGTTGTGCGCCGTGGCGAGCCAAAGCGGAAAGCCCCGCAGGACCATGCTCACGCCGATCAGCAGCTGTAATGCGAGCGCCATCAATACGGCCAGGGCCGCCCGGCGGGCGAAAATATCGCTTCGCGATCGCAGCACCCGGGCGGCGGCCAGCAGCAACAACAGCGTCGTGCAAAGCGCGCCCAGCCGGTGGGCGAAATGTATCCCGACCGCGCCCCGCATGGCCGGCCACCACTGCCCCTGGCAGGTCGGAAAATCCGGGCAGGCGGTGGCCGCGTAGTGACTGCTGGTCCAGCCGCCGAGCGCAAGCTGCATCACGAGTGCGATGAGGCCAAGCCACGCGAGCCGGCGGGTCCGTGGCAGGCTCGAACCCAGAAACGCCGTGCTGCCGCGCCAGGCGGGTGATTGGCGCCGGCCGATCGTCAACACCAGCCACCATAGCAGCGCCAGGGTGCCCATTCCGAACAATAAATGAGCAGTGACGATGGCCGGTTCGAGCTGCCGCGTAACCGTGAGCATGCCAAATATTCCCTGCGTCACAACGAGCAGCAAAAGGCCCACGGCGTACCCAGGAGAGACTGTTTTTTGAGCCCGATAATGTATCGCTAGTGCAGCAATCAGAAGGATTATAAGACCTAATGTAGCGGCTGCGTAACGATGGACCATTTCCTTCCACGCCTTTCCGACCTCGATCGGGTGCGTGTCAGCTGCCGCGCCGGCCGGCGAAAGGTGGCCAAAGCACCCGGGCCAGTCTGGGCAGCTAAGCCCCGCGGCGGACAACCTGACGTAGGCTCCGAGCACCACCACCAGCAGGCACAGAAAAAGGGCCGTGACCGCGAGCGGACGTATGAGGGCGGCGCGGGGCATCGTCTAGCCGATATGCGATAGCTCGAGGAGGTTTTTGAGGTCTTCGCGCAGACCCTTGGGGTCCTGCTGCACATCGTAGCGCATCATCAGATTGCCCAAGGGATCGACAATAAATATTGTGTGCTCGCGGGGCGGCGGCAGCGCGGCCAGTACCGCGGCGACGGCAGGATCGGGTGCCTGCGCCACGGCGAGACCTCGGTGCTCCGTGGCGAGGTAACTCCGGTCGCAACAACCGACTCCGGCCAGCAGCACACGCTGCACCCGGGGAGTGAGCTTCCCCAGCGACAGCCAGGTCTGTCGCGCATATGTGAGGGCGACACGGCAGCTCTCATCACACCCCGATTCCCCGCCGCCCACGACCACCAGCGACCACTTACCAGTCAGGGCATTGGGCGAGAGGGCACCGACTGAAAGCGCCGGTAGGGGAACCGGCGGTTCAACCAGCGTGCCATGGTTGGTGCGCAGGGCCGGGCGCCAGTAGGAGCCGTAATACAACCAGAACGCCAGGGCGAGGGGGGCGATAAAAACCAGCAGCAGCACCAGCAGGGGGCGCCCGTTCTTCTTGGTCAACGCCGGCACTCCACATTCATAAACAGGTAGAGGAATAAGCTCAGTGTGCCCAGGCCCCACCACTGCACCGCGTAGCCGACGTGCCGTTCGGGCGGAAATCCGAGGCTGGCGTCCTGCCAATCCCGCAGGTAACCCTGGGCCTCGCCCGGAGCCAGAAGCAGCTGGCGAGGTTCCAGACCCTGGCCCAGGGCCAGGGCCAGCTGGGCCATAGTCGGAAAGCTGGTGCGCTTGGGCCAGTGGGGGTCGGTGCCCGGAGCCGCCTGTCCGGAGGCGAGGCCCGCGACCGGCAGGGTGTCCAGGCGTCCGCCGATATTAAGATCCGCGGTGTCCGCCACGCCCAGGTCGGGCAGAACATCGCGGCGGTCCTCGGGCAGCGGGACCCAACCCCGATTGACCAGTAACAAGCGGCCATCGTCGAGCCGAAATGGCGTCAGCACCTGATAGCCCGCCCGACCGCCGTGAGTCATGTTGTCCAGCAGGAACTGACGGTCCCCCTCGTAGTGCCCGTGCGCCCGCAGCTGGGTGTAGCGTGGCAGGTCGCCGGTCGAGCGGAGCCCCAAGTCGGAGCTAAAATCCGCCGCGCCGGCGAGGAAAGCGGCGGCAAGTGCGCGTTTTTCCTCAGCGCGGTGCCACTGCCAGCGCCCCAGCTGTGCGAACAGCAAGACGCCGGCCAGCGCCAGGACCGTCATCCACCAGCTGGCCACCAGGCGGCAGTCGCCAAATTCCACTCGCAGCACGGCAGCGCACTCCAGCCCAGAAATTGCGGGCAGGCATTGTGCCGCCGGGTAGGCGCGTAGTACAGGCGCGGACCTATAATCCGGCCCATATCGGGCTCAATAGACCCGCGCATTAATCCAAAGGAAAATAACGGATGGAGCCGATCAAACTGCTGGTCATCCTGGTGCTGGGGGCAACGGTGGTCAGCCTGGGCGTGGCGCTCTACCAGCTCTCGAGCGGCGCGGAGAGCTCGGGCAAGATGCTCCGCGCACTCACGGTTCGCATCGTCCTGTCCGTGGCGTTGTTTGTGCTGCTGATGATCGCCTGGCGCTTGGGGCTGATCAAACCGCACGGCGTCGCAAACTGAAGGTGCATTCGCGCTCGAGCGGGCTGGTGGCCGCCATCCTGGGTGCGGCCGGATTTTCCATCAAGGCGATATTCGTCAAGGCCGCGTTCCGCTATGGAGTCGACGCCGAGACGCTGCTCGCCCTGCGCATGTTGTATTCCCTGCCGTTGTTTTTGCTTATCGGCCTCACCGCGACGCGAAATGCCGCGGCGCCCATCAGCGCCGGCGACTGGCGCGCCCTGGCGTTACTGGGCGTGCTGGGCTACTACAGCGCGAGCTACCTGGATTTTCTGGGACTGCAGTACATCTCGGCCGCACTGGAGCGGGTGATCTTGTTCACCTACCCGACCATGGTGGTGCTGCTTACGGCCTGGCGAGAGCGCAGCGCGCCAGCCCGCTCGACCCGGAGCGCGCTGTTGCTGTGCTATGCCGGCGTAGCCCTGGTGGGGGCGCACGATTTGCGATCCGGTGGCCGCGGTGTCGTGATCGGCAGCGCACTGGTGTTTGCAAGCGCCGTGAGTTACGCGTTCTATCTGCTGCGCGCCGGCCCGTTATTGGTGCGATTGGGTCCCGCGCGCGTCGCCGCCTGGGGTACCACGATTGCCTGCCTGCTGGCGTTGACGCAATTTGTGGTGCTGAGGCCGATCGCCACGATCGTCGCTCAACCCTGGCAGGTGCAGATTCTGAGCCTGGCCATGGCGGTTTTTTCCACGGTGCTGCCGGTCTGGTTTGTGAGCGTGGCGCTGCGCCAGCTCGGCGCCGGGCCCACGGCACTGATCGGGTCCCTGGGCCCAGTGATCACGCTGCTGCTGGCGTGGCTCCTGCTCGGCGAATCACTCGGTGCCCTGCAGTTACTGGGAGCGGCGCTGGTGGTCTACGGCGTGAGGATCGTAGCCACGGCGAGCACCGAATCTGGCGCTGCGCGCGAGCGGCCGCAGGCAACAGCCTAGTCAATTCATGCCCGCGCGTGGGCCCGTTGTAACAGCGCGCCTCCACTTGGGTCTAAGGCTGCGAGAGCTGGCGCGCAAAGTAAGTGAATTCGCGCGCGGTCATCGCCGATTTCTCCTCCAGCGTCGCACCCGCTCCGTGACCGCCCTCGATGACTTCGTAATACAGGTAGGGCAGTCCCAGTGCCGAGAGCTTGGCGGCGAACTTGCGCGCATGTTGCGGGCCGACACGATCATCCTTGGTCGTAGTCCACACCAGGGGCAAGGGGTAGTGCACGCCCGCCTTGAGGTTTTGATAGGGTGATATCGAGGCGAGGAAGGCGCGCTCTTCGGGTACGGACACGCTTCCATATTCGCCCACCCAGGAGCTGCCCGCGGCGATCTGCTCATAGCGCATCATGTCGAGGAGTGGAACTTCGATATCGACGGCGCCCCACAGGTCCGGATGCTGATTGAACTCGACACCCATCAGCAGTCCGCCGTTGGAACCGCCACGAATCCCGAGGCGGGCCGGGCTGGTATAGCCCTTGGCGATCAGGTCCTGGGCGACCGCGGCGAAGTCATCGTAGATGCGCTGGCGCTGTGTCTTGAGGCCCGCTTCGTGCCAAGCCGGTCCGAATTCGCCGCCGCCGCGAATGTTGGCCAGTACAAAGGCACCCCCGCGCTCCAGCCACAACTTGCCATTGGTCGCCGAGTAGTACGGTGTCTCGGAAACCTGAAAGCCGCCATAGGCCGTCATGATCGTCGGCGTGCTGCCGTCGAGCTTGATGTCGGCGCGGTGCACTACGAAGTAGGGCACCCTGGTGCCGTCGCGCGAGATGGCTTCGAGTTGCTCGATCTTGAGGCGCGAGGCATCGAATTTGGCCGGCAGGGTTTTCACCACGGCCAGGTCGCTGCCCCTGAGGTCCGCAAGCCACAGGCTCGAGGGGGTCAGAAACCCGGTAACGCTGAGGAATGCCCGGTTGCTGTGCAAGTCAGCGTCGACAATCTCGACCGTGGCGTTATCGGGCAGCGCCAACGCCCGGTGCGACCAGCCGGCGGATTTCTCGGGCGTGTACACGTAGGCGCGGCCCTTGACGTTGTCCAGTTCAGTGACCAGCAGGAAATCGCGCGCCGCCGCCGCCTCGGCGAACGATTTGCGCGCACTCGGTGCGTACACCAGCGTCGGGTGGAGCCGATCGGGCGTGGCGAGCGCATTGCTCAGCTCGATCGCCACCAGCGCCCCCTGGGGCATCAACGCGCCGTCGGCCGGCTTCCAATCCTCTCGGAGCTCGACGATGAGCCGGCCCGCGATGAGTCCGGTGATGGCGGCCTTGCGCGGCAGCGCCAGTTTTTTCAGGCCCTTGGCAGTCAACAGATGAATTTCCGACTCGAAGAAAGTGACATCACGCAGGATGCCGAGCACCTGGTGGCCGTCGCCGTCATTAAATGCAAACGGACTGACGCCGACGTCGCTGGTGGTGCCACGGAACAATTCGGTTGCCCCGCTGAGAGGCTGGCCGCGCGTCAACCGCTTCACGATGTACGGATAGCCCGAAGTGGTCAGCTCACCGGGCGACCATTCCCGGCTTACCAGAAGTGAATTCTCGCTTTCCCAGGCGGAGGTCTGCTTACCCTTGGGCAATGAAAAGCCACCGCTGACGAATTTTGCCGAGCGCAGATCAAACTCGCGCTCCGTCGTGGCGTCTTCCCCGCCGTCCGACAGCGAGATCATGCACAGCCGCTCGGCGGGCTCCGCGCAGCCCGCGCCACCCCAGAACCAGTTGCCTTTTTCAGCAGCGGACAGCGCGTCCAGATCAAGGACCGGGATCCAGGCGGTGTTCGCCCCACGATATTCTTGTAACGTGGTTCGCCGCCACAGGCCGTGCGCGTGGCTTGCGTCCTGCCAAAAATTGTAGACCTGCCCGCCCACGATGCTGGGCTGCGGAATACGATCCTGGGCCTGCGCGATGGTCAGTGCATCCTTGTACATCACAGGATAGTGGGCATCGCGCTCGAGCACCGCCGCGGTCTTGAGGTTCTCCGCCCGCACCCAATCCATGGCACGCGGGCTGTCGACTTGTTCGAGCCACAGATAAGGATCTTCGGCCGCGGGCGCCCCGGTGGCGGCATCGGCGCCGTTTGCGCCGAGCGACGGAAGCAAAGCGCCGCAAATCAGTGCAGACAGGCCGGGTACGATGCGCATGGCAGCAATTTCCTGATCTGGAGTTGGATCGCGGGGCGATTTCATTCTATTGCGGCATACCGCCGTGGCCAATCCCCCCCTCGTCGTTGCCCCACCCTGACCGCTTGGTTATCATCGAGCGAAACAAGTCCAAGGAGCGCAAGACGGCCATGAAAGCCTTCAAATTTAGTGCGCTCGCGCTCCTGCCCGCAGTGTTGCTGGCGCCGGGGCTGGCGGGTCGCGCGGGCGTACCGGCGGCCGACGCCGATGGGCTGGTGACGAAATTCGTTTATCAGAGCCTGGCGTTGTCACCGGTTGCCGCCTCCGCCGCGGGATACCACGTGCACGACTCGGTGCGCCTGGATGCGGTCTGGGATGATTACAGTGCGGGCGGTGTGGACCAGATCCGTCAGTTCAATCGGCAACTCCTGCAGCGAATCGATGCTTTGAAGCACGCCCGCCTTGACCCCGAGCACCAGGCCGATCTGGAGATCATTCGCGATGCGGCCAACCTTAAGCTTCTTGAGCTCGATCGCATTCAGGACTTCCGCCATAACCCGACTCAATACGTCGAATTGATCGGCAACGGGTTGTACACGCCCTTTGTATTGAATTACGCACCGCCCGAAGTGCGCTTCCAGGACCTGATTGGCCGTTTGCGGAGCTTGCCGGCGCTGGTTGAGCAGGCCAAGGCCAATTTGCTGGACGCGCCCGAAGTCTGGAATCGGGTCGCGCGCGAGGAGAACGAGGGCAACATCGAACTGATTGACAAGACGCTGCGCGATGAAGCGCCCGCCGCGCTGCGCGCGGCCTACGCCGCGGCGGCGACCCCGGCCCTGCAATCACTGCGCGACTTCAGCACCTACCTGGCCACTGCACTGGCGGGCAGGACCAGCGACTGGCGACTCGGCAAAGACAATTACGACCTGAAATGCCGCTATACGCTGCACACCGGGCGCACCCCGGCGCAGTTGTTGGCCGCGGCCGAAGCGGATCTGGCGACGACGCGCGCTGCAATGGCGCGGCTGGCCGCGCCCCGCACGGTGGAAGTGGCGCTGGCCGAAATGGCCAGTCAGCATGCAACACCGGCCACGTACATGGATGAGGCGCGGCGCACGCTCGCCGAGGCGACCGAGTTCGTCAAGCAGAAGGATCTGCTCACGCTGCCCTCGAACAACAATCTGGCCGTCATCGATACCCCGGCTTTTATGCGCGGTGTCTATGGAGTGGGCGGCTTCAATGCGGCACCGGCGCTCGAGCCGCAGCTCGGCGCGTTCTATTGGGTCACACCGATTCCGGGCGATTGGCCGGCGGCACGCGTCGAATCAAAGTTGCGTGAATACAATCGCTTTGGGATGCAGCAGCTGACCATCCATGAGGCCATGCCCGGCCATTACGTGCAGGCAGAGTACGCCAATCGCATCGAGCCGCCGGCACGGCGGCTGCTGCGCAATATCTGGGGCAACGGGCCCTACATCGAGGGCTGGGCGGTCTATGCCCAGCAGTTCATGACAGAGGAGGGGTACCTGAACAACGACCCTAACCTGCGGCTGTCGCTGCTCAAATGGTATTTGCGGTCGGTGGGCAACACGATCCTCGACATCCGGATGCAGACCATGGGCATGACCGACCAGCAAGCGCTCGATTTTATGCTCAATGAAACCTACCAGGAGCGCGAGGAGGCGACTGCGAAGCTGCAGCGCGCGCAGCTCAGCTCCTGCCAGCTGGACATGTATTACGCCGGGGCCAAGGGCTGGAACGACGTGCGCGCCCACTACCAGAGGCGCCATCCGAAAGACTTTTCGCTGAAGGCATTCCATGAGCGTGCGCTCAACGAGGGCGCAGTCCCGCTCGCCACACTCGATCATCTGTTGCATTAGGCGCGCTCCCTCCCGTGGCCGCTTCCGAGTGCGTGGTGGTCACCAAGCTCAAGGTGCACGCCGATGCGCGCGGCGCCGTCTTTGAGCCCCTGGAGCCGCCCCCGGCTCGGCGGCTGGCGCAACGCGCACACGGTGATCAGTGAGCCTGGCGCGGTGCGCGGCAATCACCGGCATCATCGCGGTACCGAGATCAGCAGTGTCTCAGGCGCGGCGCTGGTGCGGTATCACGCGGGTAATGAAACCCGCGACGCGCAGGTGCCCGTGGGCGAGGTGTGGCGATTCGAGTTTCCGCCCGGGGTTGTGCACGCGTTCAAGAACACCGGCGAGCGGCCCAGCCTGAGCGTGTCGTTCAACACCGAATTGCACGATCCGGCCGCACCCGACTCCGAGCGCGTAGAACTCATCCCGGGCTAACAGACGCGGCGCCCTGGTGCGTCGCCACTTCGACGCGCGCATCGTTGTAACAGGCGCCTTCGGCCAGATCGGCCTTGTGGATCGGTGCCAGCGCAGAAATCGTCTGCCGGTTGGAACTGGTGCGCAACCAGGCACCCTTTTCTGAACACACCACTCCGGGGCGCACGGCGTCGGTAATGCACAGCGGCAGGTAGACCTCGCCCAGCTCGTTCCACACTCTGACCCAGTGCCCATCCTTAAGGTTTCGGCCGGCGGCATCGGCAGGATGCATCTGCAGCACCGGGGTGGCATCGCTTGCCACCAGTCCGCCAAAAGTGGAACTGATGCGCTTGTCGGAGGCCGGGCTGATCAGGGTCAGCGGATAGGTGGAGTGCACGGGGCGAAATGTAGGCAAGGGAGCGCCGTAGCGCTCACTCAGGAGCGAGGATTGCAACTCGATCTTGCCGCTACCGGTCTTCGGCCGGACATTGCCGAACAGCACCGGCTCTTCTCCGTCGTACTCCATGCTCATGGCCCGATCGAGTGGCACCTCACTGGCGCGCACCCCACGCATGCGCGGGTCTTCGCAGTCCAGTGCCGCGTCCATCAGCGTCGCGTCGGAATCGGTGAACGCCGCCTCGTCGAAGCCGAAGCGGGCGGCCAGGCGGCGAAAGATCTCGGTGTTGGGTAGACTCTCGCCGACCGGGGCAATGACCGGGGCGCTGCGTTGCAGGTACTGCTGGCCGTAGGCGGTGTGTATATCGGCCTGCTCGAAGTGCGTGCAGGCCGGAAGAATCACGTCGGCGTATTGCATGCTGTCGGTCATCGCGATTTCGATGCCGACCGTGAACAGGTCCTCGCGCGCCAGAGCCCGGCGCATGCGATTCTGGTCCGGATGCACAACGAGCGGGTTGTGGTTGTAGATGAACAGCGCCTTGAACGGCGGATCGAGCGTGGCATCGAGCAGCATCGGGGCCACGTCCAGAATATTGACCGTGCGCGTGCGAGGCGGCACCAGGTCCGGACGAGTCAGGCGGTTCGAGTCTGTAGGGAAGGCATTGCCGGCCGCGGCAACCAGCCCGCCGCCGGGAACGCCAAACTTGCCGGCCAGGGCGGGCAGCGCGGCAATGGCGCGCACGCCGGATCCGCCATTTTGGTTGCGCTCCAGCCCGTTGCCCCAGGCGATCGTCGCCGGCGTTGCCTCCTGGTACCAGCGCGCCAGGGTGCGGATGTCTTCGGCCGGCACGCCGCAAATTTCAGCCGCGCGCTCGGCGGGGTAGGCGCGCGCCTCGCTCATGTAAGCGTCGAATCCCAGCACGTGCTGTTCGATAAAGGCGCGATCGAGGCCTCCAATGCGCTCCAGTTCGGCCGCCAGCGACCAGGCCAAAACCACGTCCGTGCCCGGTCGGACCGCCAAGTGCAGATGCGCCTGCTCGGCCACTTTGGTGCGCCGCGGGTCTACCACGACCAGCTTGGCGCCGTTGTGCTTGGCGGCGTTGACGTGCCGCATCAGATGCAGGTTGCAGGCCGTCGCGTTGTTGCCCCACACGATGATCAGCTTCGCGAGGCTCACCTGCTGGAGCGGAGTTCCGGGACACTCGCCAAAGGTGCCCTCATAGGCGGCGGTGCGGATTCCGCCGCACAGCGGAGTCCGGTTCAGTTGCGTGGCGCCGAGCTTATGGAAGAAACGCAGCGACATGGAGTCGGCGGCCAGCATTCCCTGCGGGCCCGCGTAGTTGAAGGGCAGCACCGCCTGTGCGCCGTAGCGATCGATCACGGCGCTGACGCGTTCGTGAATGATGTTGAGGGCTTGCTGCCAGTCGATGCGCGCAAATTTGCCGTCGCCTTTGGCGCCGATGCGCTGATGCGGATACCGCAGGCGATTGGGACCGTGCACGAATTCCGGATAGTACTTGGCGACCTTGGTGCACACCGCGCCGTGCGTCAGGGGATTGGCCCTCGATCCCTTGACCGCGATCACCTGTTCATCGGCCACGGTCACCGTCAAACTGCAGGTGTCGGGGCAGTCGAGCGGACAGACACTGGGTTTTTCGAGGTTCATGCCCAAATGTTAGCGATCCGCATGGCATCACGCAAAGCGCGTTGCAAGGGGCATGCGCGCCGCGTCAATTTTTGATGGACTCGGCCGAGCGCACGCGCGGCTGGTGGCGCCGAGCGGCCCGCCTGCAAAGCATCATTCCGAGCGCGAATACCAGCGCGCAGCCACCGATTCCCTTGACCAGAAACAATCCAGGGCTGGCGCTGCGGGCGGGAGGAATCATCGCCACCACGGTGGCGAAGGCCGACACGCTGGCACCGAGCACGGCCACCAGTGCACATACCCCGAAGCCTCCGGGAATCAGCGCTATACCATCGTTGTGGCCGGCGGCGCGTGAGCGCAGGACCAGGAGCGAAGCGAAGATGTACACCCACACGGCGCAGTTGAGCGCCGCGGTCATGTCGTTCAGGAGTTGAAAGGCCTCGTGGATCGTTGAGCCCGATACCGCGGCGAGCAGCACGAGGGAAACGGCTCCGGCCTGAACCAGCAACGCCACGTGCGGCGAGCCGTATTTGGGATGAATCGCCCCCAACCGTTGCGGCAGGTAACGGCCCAGGCCCATGACGAAGGGCAGCCGCGCCGTTCCGGTGACCCAGGCACCCAGGCCGCCGGCGGCGGCGAGCGTGAGCAGCAGCGCGGATATCACTCCGAACGAGGGGATGCGCAGGCGCTGGCCGATGCTCTCCATGGCCTGTGGTATGCCGCTGATGGCGCTGATCTGGCTCCCGGGCAGAGATACCAGCAGCGCGGCGGTGCCGGCAATATAGATAAGAGCGATGAGCAAGCCCGATATCAGCATCGCACGGCGGATGGAGCGGGCCGAATCCCGGATTTCATCCCCCAGCACCGGCGCAAGTTCCAGGCCAGTGTAGGCAAGCAGCAGAAGCGCAAAGGTATTGAGCGTGGCCGGCGAGGTCCATTCCGGCGTGAGGCTCGCTGCGCTGAATTGCGTCGCCGAACCGTAGCGCCACCAGGCGAGGGCGCCGCCGGCCAGCACCAGCAAGGCACTGCCCATGGCGGCAATGCCGCCGATGTTCTGCAGCCATTTGGCGCGTTTTAGACCAATGATGTTGAGCAGCGTGACCGCCCACAACAAGATGAGGCAGAAAACTCCGTTGTACAGCGGGCTGTCGGCCAGCGACAACCATGATCGGCCGGCGATGTGCAGCACCACCCCCGACACGAACAACAGCAACGAGGGAAAGAAAACCAGGTTCTGCAACCAGTAAGCCCAGCCGGCGAGGAAGCCATGGGTTTCGCCAAAGGCCGCCCGGGTCCACAGGTACAGCCCGCCCTCGTGGGGTACGCGCGAGCTCAATTCCTGGATGGCCAGTCCGCACGGCAGGAAAAAAACCAAACACGCCAGTGCCCACAGGATGAGGCTCGCGGGCCCGAGTTGTGCCGCGGTCGACAACCAGCGCAAACCAATGATGGCGGCTACATAAAGCAGCACCAGATCAATGGTGCCCAGCGCGCGAGTCAGGCCCGGCGTCGCGCCCGGCGCAGTGTCATTGTGCATGCCGCGATAAATCGCCTCTTAACGTGTCATCAGTATAGCCGAGCCGCGCAGCGCGCCGAGTTTCGCGCCTTGTCTATCACAGTTTTGCTCCTCTGTTATGCTGATGCGGTGAATGCTCACCACTGCCGTTGAGCGGGCCGCCGGCGCGCGACTGCACATGCCCTCTCATGTTGGTATCGTCGCCTGCTCCGCGGAGGGCGCTGCGCTTTGCTATCGGACCATCTGCTCCGAGGGCGCACAGTTTCTCGGGCCGCACGGGCATCCGGAAATTTCCATGCACACGCATTCGCTGGCTGCATACGTCACGCATCTGGACCGCAACGACTGGGCGGGCGTGGGTGCTCTCATGCTCTCCTCGGCCCGGAAGCTGGCCGGGAGCGGCGCGGATTTTCTGATCTGTCCCGACAATACGATCCATCAGGCTTTGCCGCTGATCGAGGCGCAATCGCCCCTGCCCTGGCTGCACATTGCCGAGGCGGTCGCTGCCAACGCAGCCGCGCGCGGATTCCGGCGCGTCGGACTGACCGGCACCCAGTGGCTGGTGGACAGCGAGGTATATCCCGAGAAACTCAACGCGCAGGGCATCGAGGCGGTGCGCCCTTCGCCGGAGGAACGCCAGGAGCTCAGTCGAATCATCATGGACGAGCTGGTGCGCGGCATTTTCAAGGCCGAATCGGTCGCCTGCTTTCAGCGTGTGATCGGCCGCTTGCAGCAGGCCGGATGTGATGCGGTAGTATTGGGCTGTACGGAGATTCCCCTGATCATCGACGATTCAAATTCCTCGTTGCCGACTTTCGACTCAACGCGCTTGCTGGCCAGAGCGGCGCTGCAGCGCGCGCTGCGCGGACCAGGCTCCGTCGCTTGAGGGCGCACACCGCCCTGCGGAACTGGATCGGCGCGTGCGCGCTGGCGGCCTGCACCGTGGCGGCGGCCGGGGCACCGGTGAGCGATGCGGAACAGCAGCTGCGCAAGCTCGAACTCGAGTGGACCACAGCCGAGATCAATCGCGATGCCAGCGTGCTGGAGCGGATCCTGGATAAGCGATTTGTCAGTACCTCCGGTGCGGAAAAACCCGTCGGCAAGAAAGAATTCATTCGCGATGCGGTCGACCAGGACGGGGACCAGATAATTTCCGAGGAGCTCAGCGATCAGAACTTTGTGGTGGCCGGCGACAGCGCGGCCGTCACGGAGCTCGACACGGTGCATGCGCTGCGGGCCGGGAAGCCGTACAGCGAAGTGCTTCGAATCACTACGACCTATGTCAAGCACGGTGGCCGCTGGGTGGCATTGGCCGAACACATGGTCAATGTACCCAGCCGTGCCGCCGCCGCGGTGCATTTTGATGCCGAGCGGGCCACCGCGGCCTACATGAAGACCTTATCCACCCAGGCGAGCGGCCGATCCGATCGTTATTTCGAGGGCGGCTACTGGCTGATGCTTTGGGACTTTCTGGTCGGTATGGGCGTCGCCGCGCTCCTGCTCTATACCCCGCTGTCGCGACGCATGCGAAATTTCGGTGAACGCCTGACGCGCCGCGCCTGGTTGCAGGTGGCGCTTTACGCCGTGCTGTACGTGGTCGTGACGACGCTCGTGACACTCCCCTGGTCGGCTTACGAAGGATTCTTCCGCGAGCACCGATATGGAATGTCCAACCAGACGCTGTTGGGCTGGCTTACGGATCAGTTCAAGCAGCTGGCGCTGTCGCTGATCATGGTCCCCCCGGCCCTCGCGGTGCTCTACGCGGTGGTGCGCAAATCGGCGAGGAACTGGTGGCTGTGGGGCGCGGTCGTTTCCCTCGCGCTGATGGCGTTTTCGATCCTGATCAGCCCCACCTACGTGGAGCCGGTGTTCAATAAGTTCTATCCGCTGGCTGAAAGTCCGCTCAAGCAGCAGATCCTGTCGATGGCGCGCGCCAACGAGATTCCGGTCCAGCAGATCTACGAGTTCGATGCCTCCAAGCAGACCACGAAGATGAGCGCTCAGGTGAGCGGCCTGCTCGGCTCGGCCCAAGTCAGCCTGAACGACAACCTGATGCGCCGCGCCTCCCCGGAGGAAGTCAAGGCGGTGCTCGGGCACGAGATGGGCCACTATGTGCTGAACCACCAGTACAAGGGACTGGTGTCGATCGGCATCATCCTGATATTCGGCTTCGCATTTCTGGCCTGGGCATACGACAGGATGTCGAGGCGCCATGAACAGGCATGGGGCCTTCGCGGCATTACCGACGTGGCCGGATTGCCGCTGCTGGTGGCGCTGTTTTCGTTCTATCTGTTCATGCTGACCCCGGTGCTCAATACCATTACGCGCACCATGGAAATCGAGGCCGACGCTTTTGGACTCAACGCCTCCCGCCAGCCCGACGGTTTTGCCCAGGCGGCCCTGCATCTATCGGAGTACCGCAAGATGCACCCCGGATTGCTGGAAGAGACCCTGATGTTCGATCACCCGAGCGGCTGGAACCGCATCCATCGAGCGATGGTCTGGAAAGCCGAGAATATCGACGCGGCGGATATTGCCAGCTACGACGCGACGCATCACCCGCCGGGAACCACGCCTTAAGCGACGAGGAGCAGCGCGCGCGCGGCGCCCCGGCCTTGGCTACACCCAGTAGACGAACACGAACAGCCCGAGCCACACCACGTCGACGAAGTGCCAGTACCAGGCCACGGCTTCGAATCCAAAATGACGGGTGGGCGTGAAATGGCCCTTGAGGGTGCGCAGCCAGATAATCGTCAGCATGATGGCGCCGATCGTCACGTGCAAGCCGTGGAAGCCGGTCAGCATGAAGAAAGTCGATCCGTATATGCCGGTGCTCAGCTGCAGCCCCCGATGCGCGTAGGCTTCACCGTACTCGTTGGCCTGCAAGGTTACGAATAGGAATCCGAGCAGAAACGTCAGGGCCAGGAAGACTTTGAGCACGCCGCGATTGCCCGCCCTGAGCGCGTGATGGGCAATAGTGATGGTCACACCTGAAGTGAGCAGTATCGCCGTGTTGAGCGCGGGCACCCCGAAGGCCGGAATCACCTCGAAGGTCCCATCGGCGCGCGGTCCGAGCTTCGCCGGACCATTGGTCGGCCAGCCGGCGTCGTAGTTCTGCCACAGGAACAGCTTATTGAAGATCTTCACACCTTCACCGCCGATCCAAGGCACCGACAACGTGCGCGCGTAGAATAGCGCGCCAAAGAACGCTCCGAAAAACATCACCTCGGAGAAAATGAACCAGAGCATGCCCATGCGGAACGACCGGTCCACGTGGAGGTTGTACACGCCCTGCTGGTTCTCGCCGATGACGGTTCGAAACCATCCTATGAACATCACAGCCAGCAGCGTCAGCCCGACCGCGAAAAGTTCAGGCCCGAACCAGCCATTGAGCCACGCGACTACGCCGAGCATGGTTGAGAACAGCGCCACCGAGCCGATGATCGGCCAGGGCGTTCCGTGCGGCAGGTAGTACTTGCTGGAATCGACCGGAACGTGGGGCTGGGACATTTGTGGTTCCTAAAGGTTGCGCGCCGCTAACGGGCCGCGACTCGAGCCGGAGTGTCGTAGAAAGTGTAGCTGAGCGTCACGCGATCGATATTGACCGGCAGCGCGCGGTCGAGAAAAAAATGCACCGGCAACACGCGCTCCTGACCCTGCTTGAAGGCCTGTGGCGAGAAGCAGAAACACTGGGTCTTGTGAAACCAGGCGGCCGCTTCGCCGGGCGCGATGTTGGGCACGGCTTGCGCCACCGTGTCATGGCCGGTGAGGTTGCGGGCGATGAAGGTGGCCTCGTACAACTGGCCCGGATGGACGCGAAGGGACTGCTGCGACGGATGAAATTCCCAGTTGCCGACCGTGGGCAGGTTCCCCATAAACTCCACGGTGACCACCCGTGCGCTGTCCGTGGCACCCATTTGCGCCGCCGGTACCGCTTCGCTGAGCCGCTTCTGATCGCCGAAACCCGTGACCTGGCAGAGCACCCGGTACAAGGGCACCAGCGCAAATCCAAAGGCGAAGCTAGCGGCGACGAACAACCAGAGCTTGCCGGTGAGGCTGCGGTTTTCGCGGCGCCAGTGGGCGGGATCGCTCACCCATGGCTCCGATGTACGGACATCAGGATAAACCCGCCGTAGATGGCCAGGGCCAGCAACATCAGCGCGAAAGCCATCAGCCGTGCCCGCCGCCGCTGTTGATCACGCAAGCGGTCGTCCATCGTCAATCGCCCCCTTGTTCCGGGTGGTGCTCGGCGCCCTGATGGATCAGGGCCATGCTCGGCGCCACTTCCCAGGTGTGGTACGGAGTCGGCGAAGGCAGCTCCCATTCCAGTCCACGCGCACCCTCCCAAACCCGACTGGTGGCCTTCTCGCCGCCGCGGATGCACTTGTAGATGATGTAGGGGAACAGCAGCTGCGAGAGGCCGAAGCCGAAACCACCAATCGAGGAGACCATGTTCCAGTCGGCAAATTGGGTGGCGTAGTCGGGAATTCGGCGCGGCATGCCGGCCAGCCCCAGGAAATGCTGCGGGAAGAACAACACGTTGACGAATATCGCCGACAGCCAGAAATGCCATTTACCCAGCGTCATGCTGTACATGTGGCCGGTCCATTTCGGCAACCAGTAATACACGCCCGCCATGATCGTAAAGATGGAGCCGGGCACCAGCACGTAGTGGAAATGCGCGACCACGAAGTAAGTGTCCTGGTACTGGAAGTCGGCCGGCGCAACCGCCAGCATCAGGCCGGAGAATCCACCGATCGTGAACAGGAACAGGAACGCAATCGCAAAGAGCATCGGCGGCTCGAAGCTCAGCGATCCGCGCCACATCGTCGCGCACCAGTTGAACACCTTCACGCCGGTCGGGACCGCAATCAGCATGGTTGAGAGCATGAAAAACAATTCACCGGCCAACGGCATGCCGACGGTGAACATGTGGTGCGCCCAGACGATGAAGGACAGAAAAGCAATCGACGCGGTGGCGTACACCATCGCGTCATACCCGAACAATGGCTTGCGCGAAAAAGTCGGGATCACTTCCGAAACGATACCGAAGGCCGGCAGGATCAGGATGTAGACCTCGGGGTGGCCGAAGAACCAGAAGATATGCTGAAACATCACCGGATCGCCGCCGCCCGAGGCGCTGAAGAAGCTGGTACCGAAGAAATGGTCGGTCAGCAGCATCGTCACGGCACCGGCCAGCACCGGCATCACCGCGATCAGCAGGTAGGCGGTGATCAGCCAGGTCCATACGAACAGCGGCATGCGCAGCAGCGACATGCCCGGGGCACGCATGTTCATGATCGTAACGATGACGTTGATGGCGCCCATGATCGAGGAGGCGCCCATCAGGTGGATGGCGAAGATGGTCATCGGAAAAGAGTCCCCGCCCTGCAGGTTCAGCGGCGGATAGAGCGTCCAGCCACCCGCCGGTGCTCCGCCCGGCACGAAGAAACCCAGCAGCAGTAACGTGAAGGCGAAGGGCAACAGCCAAAAGCTGAAGTTGTTCATTCGCGGCAGGGCCATGTCCGGCGCGCCCACCTGCAGCGGGATCATCCAGTTGGCCAGCCCCACCCAGGCGGGCATCACTGCGCCGAATATCATTGCTAGCGCGTGCACCGTGGTCATGGAATTGAAAAATTGCGGATCAACAAACTGCAGGCCGGGCTTAAACAGTTCCAGGCGGATCACCATCGCCATCGCGCCGCCGACAAAGAACATGACGCAGGAGAAAATCAGATACAGCGTGCCGATGTCCTTGTGATTCGTGGTCGACAACCAACGCCACAGGCCCGACGGTTTGTGGTCGTGATGGTCGTGGGCTGCGGCGTGTGCGGTATAAGCCATGTTGTGATCTCGCGACTAGGTCTTAAATGAATTTACAGGTCGGTTGTGGCAGTTCCGGTTAACTCGGCTGCGCCGGATCGGCCGGCCGTTGCAGCGCTTTCTGGGTCTTCATCCAGGCGTCGAAATCGGCTTTGCTGCGCACGTCGATGACGATCGGCATAAAGCCGTGATCGCGGCCGCACAGTTCCGCGCATTGGCCGCGGTACAAACCGGTCTTGTCCGCGTCGATCTTGAACCAAGCCTCGTTTACAAAGCCCGGGATCGCGTCCTTTTTGATTGCCAATGCCGGCACCCACCAGGCATGGATGACATCCTGCGCGGTGATCAGCACGCGTACCTTGACGCCGGCCGGCACCACCAGCGGGTGATCAACGCTGAGCAGATAGTTGGGCACGGTCCGCGGATCAATGCCCGAGCCCAGCTGACGCGCCGCGTTGCTGGTCCGATCCAGCGTCGAGAAGACTTCGACCCCCGAATCAATGTACTGGTAGCCCCACTTCCACTGATAACCGGTGATGCGGATGGTCAGTTGCGTGTTGGTGGCATCCTCGGTCTCAATCAGGGTGCGGGTCGCCGGCACGGCCATTCCGATCAGGATCAAAACCGGCAGCACGGTCCAGATAATCTCGGCTCTGGTGTTGTGCGTCAGCTTGGCATCGGCCATAGCGCCGCGCGATTTGCGGAACACAATCAGCGAATAAATCATCCAGCCAAACACAAAGAAACCGATGGCCACGCACCACCAAAACATCAGCATGTGCAGTCCGAATATGCGCCTTGAGACCGCGGTAATGCCCGGAGTCATGTTCAGCGTCCAGGCGGCGAGCGCGGCAGGCGAGCCAAGCGCCAAGGCGGCGGCGGTGGTGATGGCTGCTGCGAGTTTCTTTATATTCATTAACTGGCCCTAGATGATTCCCGGCTCAACTCGCCAGCGGTGGCGATCCATTTATGGCGCGCAGCTATCCTGAAGAGCACCCTGAGCGCTCTTGCCAGGTCACGACGGCGACTAAAAGTGCTGTGGGCACCCGCTCACGGGGCGGCATCTTAGCGGATGCGGCTTTTCAATCCAACTCAACGACTTAAGTGATCTGACGTTGACGCGATGCGAGTAATTGTAGCAGTGCTGGGTGCATGTGCGCGTCGTCACTTTCGGTGCGCGCCGAGTACCGCAACAGCCCCAGAGGTTTGGCTCCGAGGAGCTGTTCGAGCGTTGCGAGATTTTCTTCCGGCGCCATAAAGTCAGGATCGGCGTAGTTGCCGATCCAGCCGGCGAACGCACAGCCGCTATGCTGGATCGCTTCCAGGCTCAGGCGGGCGTGGTTGAGGCACCCGAGTTTGAGGCCTACCACCAAGACTACCGGGCAACCGAGCGCGCGGGCCAGATCGGCCATTGACTCGCGCTCGCCGATCGGCGTGTACCAGCCTCCGGCCCCTTCTATAAGGAGTAAATCTGAAGCCAACCGCAGTTTTGTGGAAATTGTCACGATCTTGGCAATGTTTATACTGATGTTGGCCAACTTTGCGGCGATATGCGGCGAAATTGCAATCTCAAGACAGTACGGGTTCAACTCCTCGTACGGGGTGGCTTGCTGGGAGGCGGCCGCCAGCTGCAGAGCATCGGCGCTCGCCATCCTTCCGGATATGAGCTCCGCCCCCGACGCCACGGGCTTCATGCCACTGGCCGAAAGCCCCTGGACCCGCGCGGCCGCCAGCAACGCGGCGGTGACCCGGGTCTTGCCCACACCGGTGTCGGTGCCCGCGACAAAAAAGGCCTGCGCGTTCAAGTGGATTTTCCTGGCGATCGAATCGCGCTTATCGGCACGGCAAACTCTCCCCGCACGATGGCTGCCCGATCGGTGTGCGGCGCGCCAGCGAAGCCCGCGCCGTAAATGATTTCCCAACTCGCCGGGATCCCGGCGCCGGTGCGTGCTTGTTCATAGGCGTTGAGCATGGCCTGCAGCCGTCCCCGGCCGGTGAGGGTGCGGCGCCGGTCGACGCCCGCATGGCGTGCGCCGAGCGTGCGCAGTTCGTTCATCAGAGCGCTCGCGTCAGGATAATGGGCGAGCTGAAGCTCGCGATCCATCACCGGCTCGCTAAGGCCGGAGTCAGACATGGCGGCCGCCAGCTGGGGCATGTCCGCAAACGCGCTGACATGTGAGGCCGTATCGGCACGGGCCCAGGCGGCGCGCAATTCATGAAGCGTGTCGGGCCCGAAAGTACTGAACAACATTAAACCCCCTGGCTGGAGCACGCGCTGCGCTTCCGCAAACACCGCCGCGGGATCATCGCTCCAGTGCAGCATCAGGTTACTGAACACCAGATCGACCGACCGCGCGGCCAGCGGTAAGGCCCGCCCGTCGGCGCACACGCACTCAAAGCGTCGCCAAAAGCGTTGGCGGCGGCGCGCCTCGCGTGTCATTAGATAGGCCAAATCCATGGCAATGACACGTGCGCGGGGAAAGCGTCGCCGCAATTGCACCGCCGCAGTTCCCGCGGCGCATCCCAGGTCAAGGATCACGCGCGGCTCAAGGCTGAAGAACTGCAGGCGCTCGAGCAGTTCGCCGCCTATCCGGTCCTGCAAATGCGCGGCGTTCCGGTAGCCGTGGCTGGCTCGATTGAACGAGTGCGCCACGGCACGCTGGTCGAGGCGGAACCGCGCGGCTGCGGTCATGCTGCGATGCCCGTGCGCCACGCGCGCCACAGGGCGACGAGCGGCTGCTCGACGTCAGCTTCAGTGTGGGCTGCAGAAAGGGTGATTCGCAGCCGCGCGCTTGCCGCCGGCACGGTCGGGCGCCTGTCAGCCCGAGGCCGCGCGCGCCAGTGCGCCAGGCCGCTCGGCCTGCATGCCGAGGCGCGAGAGCAGCGCGCGGTCGCGCTCTACGTCGGGGTTCCCGGTGGTCAGTAGTTTCTCGCCGTAGAAAATGGAATTGGCTCCGGCCAGCATGGCCAGAGCCTGCAGCTCATCGCTCATCGTTTCCCGACCGGCCGACAGGCGCACCTGGGCGCGCGG
The DNA here is from genome assembly GCA_038234675.1 of Steroidobacterales bacterium. GTDB lineage: Bacteria > Pseudomonadota > Gammaproteobacteria > Steroidobacterales > Steroidobacteraceae > FEN-1191. Next base: position 19,760 of record JBBQTF010000003.1, on the reverse strand, counting down.
GATCATGATTCGCGCCGCCGCAATGGTGCGCACGAAGTCGAACGGGTCCACGGGCGTGGCGCCGGCCAGCGGTGTGCCCGCGACCCGCACGAGCTGATTGATCGGCACGCTTTGTGGATGTTCCGGCAGGCACGCCAGGGTAACCAGGAGCTGCGCGCGGTCCCGCGCGGTTTCACCCATGCCGATAATGCCCCCGCAGCATACGTTCAAACCGGCGCTGCGCACCGCTTCGAGCGTGTCGAGTCGATCCTGGTAGGTCCGGGTCGAAATAATCTCGCGGTAGTACTCCTCGGAGGTGTCGAGGTTGTGGTTGTAATAATCCAGGCCCGCCTCCTTGAGTTGCTTGGCCTGCGCACCGTCCACCATGCCGAGCGTCACGCAGGTCTCCAGTCCGAGTGCGTGCACTTCACGCACCATGGCGGCGACCTTCTGCAGGTCCTTGGTTTTGGGCGAGCGCCACGCCGCGCCCATGCAGAAACGCGTTGCGCCGGCCGCGCGCGCCGCGCGCGCGTGCTCGATCACCGTCTCGAGCGGCAAAAGTGATTCGTTAGCCACGCCGGTGTCGAAGCGGATGCTCTGCGGACAGTAGGCGCAGTCCTCGGGACAGGCACCGGTCTTGATGGACAGCAGCGTACTCATCTGAACTTCGGTCGGGTCATGCCATTGGCGATGCACTTGCTGAGCGCGATACAGCAACACTGGGAAGGGCAGTGCGAACAGGGCGTCGGCTTCCGCGAGGGTCCAGTCGTGCCGGGGTTGATCCATGTGCCCATGCTCCTTGAGGTTTGCGCGAATGCAGTGCGGCTCCACGCACGGCGGGCGCCGCCGGCAGGCGCAGGAATGGTCGCGGGCGCAGCCTGCTCTGTCAACTTGGATCGACTAACCAAGTCGACAATCAGAGTTGGCCCCGGGGGTGCCGCCGTCAACGCGGGAGCATCCCGCGCCCGCCGTGAAATCAGTGCCGCTCAGGATCACTTTAGATCCTCGCAAGTCGCGCTCGAGCGATAATCTGGTTCGTGTCCTCCATTCTCAACCGCCAGTTCTGGCAAAACTTCACTCCGAAACTGATCATCGTCTGGCGCGAGGGACAGCTCGCAAAACTGTGGCGGGCGGACGTCGTGGCCGGACTGACCGTGGCCATCGTGGCGTTACCCTTGGCGATGGCTCTCGGGATCGCGAGCGGCGCCTCCCCCCGCCAGGGCCTGATCACGGCCGTGGTCGCCGGGATTCTGGTCTCGCTATTGGGGGGATCTAGAGTCCAGATCGGGGGTCCGACCGGCGCCTTCGTTGTCATCGTGGCTGGAGTGATCGCGGCACATGGTTATTCGGGCCTGGTGCTCGCTACCCTGCTGGCCGGGGTCATGCTGATCGTGGCCGGATATTCGGGACTCGGAAAACTGATACGTTTTATCCCGACACCGGTCGTGACTGGGTTCACCGCGGGCATTGCCGTCATCATCGCCTCAAGCCAGGTGGGCGATTTTCTCGGCCTCGACGCGGGCAAGGTGCCGGCGGATTTTCTTGCCAAATGGTCGGCTTATTTTGCGGCGCTGGGAACGATCCGCGCTCCAACCGCCGCGGTGGGCTGCGCAACGCTGGCCGTCATCGTGTTACTGCGCCGCTATGCGCCGCAACTACCCGTGTTCTTGCTTGCCCTGCTTGCCGCCGCGCTGGGGGTCGCGTTGCTGCACCTGCCGGTGCAGACGGTTGGAGACCGCTTTCCGAGCATGCCCACTGGAATCCCCGCGCCCCACCTGCCCGACATATCGCTGACACTGGTGCGGGCCCTCCTGCCTTCCGCATTCACGATCGCGTTCCTGGCCGGCATAGAAGCACTGCTCTCGGCCGTGGTTGCCGACGGCATGACGGGTTACAGCCATCGCTCGGGGCAGGAACTCGTAGGGCAAGGCGTGGCGAACCTGGCGTCTGCGTTATTGGGCGGTCTGCCGGCGACCGGGGCGATTGCCAGAACGGCCACAAATATCCGCGCAGGGGGTCGCACGCCCATCGCCGGCCTGAGCCACGCGCTATTCCTGCTGTTGTTCCTGCTGCTGGCCGGCCCGCTTATCGCCTACGTGCCGATGGCGGCATTGGCAGCGATATTGCTCGTTGTCGCCTGGGGCATGAGCGAGTTCGATCGCTTCCGATCCCTCCTGTCCATAGACAGGGGCGACCGGGCATTGTTGTTGCTGACCTTCGGCCTGACGGTACTGGTGGACCTGACGGTGGCGATCGGGGTGGGCGTGACGCTGGCGTCGCTCCTGTTTATGGCGCGCATGAGTGAGACCGCGGGCCTGATGCCCTCGGAGCAGAGCCTCGATGATCCCGCCCAGCGCGCATCACTGCCCAAGGGCGTTGAGGTCTTCAGATTCGCCGGGCCCATGTTCTTTGGAGTTGCCGGCGAGATGCTGGACGTGCTGCATCGCTCGGGGCGCACGCCGCAGACCATCGTGCTGCGCATGGAGCTTGTGCCCTACGTCGATTCCAGTGGCGCGCGGGCTCTCGAGGCTTTCGTACGTCAGGCCAAAGGCAACGGCACGCGGGTGATGCTGTGCGACCTGCAAGCACAGCCCACGGCAATCCTGGACCGGATTTGGTCGCGCTTCGCCAGTGCGGAGCGCGTCGCCAATTTTTCCGAGGCGCTGCGCCAAGTGACGACTGCAGTTCTCACCGACTGACGGGGAGGGCGGCCGTGGGATGAGGAACCGTGGCGCCGTTTGCCGAGGACTCGATTGCAACCCGCAGCCGGTATTTGCGAACCTAAGAGGGAGGAAGGCGCTGCAATCGGTTTTGGACTCGCGCCCAGCTTCTGCGTTGCATGGGCAGCGAACCCGTGAACTTAGAACGCGTCATACCAACGTTCCCCAGGCAGGCGCGGTTGATTTCAGCGCTGCGTCGCGAAATCGAGCACTGTTCCTGCCAGGATGACGATGCCGAAGTAGTTGTTGTTGTGGAAGGCACGCATGCATCCTTCCGGGTCGCGCGGACGCGCGAGCCATTGCTGCCACACGAAACAGCCCGCGCCGGCCGCCAGCGCCCAAAAGAACGGCGCGCCGAGTCCTACCAGCCGACCGGCGAACAGCAGCGCCAGTAACACCATCACCTGCATGGCGCCGACCATCAGCAAGTCCATATCACCGAAGGTGATGGCGCTTGACTTGACCCCAATGCGCAAATCATCCGGGCGGTCGGCCATCGCGTAGAAAGTATCGTAGACCCCGGCCCAGACCACCGTGGCGAGCATCAGCACCCAGCCCGCGCGCGGTACCTCGCCGAGCTCGGCGGCAAAGGCCATCGGCACCGCCCACCCGAAGGCCAGTCCCAGGTACAGCTGCGGGATGGGGAAAAAACGCTTGAGCAACGGATAAGAAAGCGTGAGGCCCGCGCCGACCAGCGATAGCCGCACACAGGCGCTGTTCAGCTGCAGCACCAGCAGGAAGGCCGCACCCACCAGGACCGCAAACAGAGCCAGCGCCTCGATCGGTGCCACACGGCGCGCGGCCAGCGGCCGGTTGCTGGTGCGGCGGACGTGGGGGTCGATGTCCCTGTCCATCAGGTCATTGATGACGCAGCCCGCGGAGCGCATCAGTACGGAGCCCAGGGAAAAGATCAGCAGCAAGCGACGTTGCGGATGTCCGCCTGAGGCGAACCACAGGGCCCAGAGTGTCGGCCACAGCAGTAACCAAATGCCGATCGGACGATCGAGCCTCATCAGCAGGGCGAAGTCCACCAGCCGCTGTCGCAGCCAGTGCACCGGCGCGGCCACTATGGCGACCGGCGCCGGTCCTACCGGGGTGGCGTCCGTCTTGGGCGCGTCTGCATCATCCGGATCGGCTGGTTTGGCGCCGGCGCCGGCGGGCAATTCGAATTCAACCGACTCGACCATATTGTTCCCCTGCACCGACCCAGCGCGCAATCAGGCCTTGGCAGGCCTGGGGCTGTTCCCGTTCCAGGCGCGTGGCGGCGGCCCGCACCTGCGGCAATAAATCGGCGTCGCGAATCAGGTCGGCGACGCGCAGCTGCGCCAGGCCGGTCTGGCGGGTCCCGAGAAGTTCACCCGGTCCGCGCAACTCCAGATCCCGCCGCGCAATTTCGAAGCCGTCATTTGTCTGGCGCAGCACCGACAGGCGTTCCCGCGCCAGCCCCGACAGCGGTGCACGATACAGCAGCACGCAGCTACTCGATTGTGCGCCCCGACCGATGCGCCCGCGCAGCTGATGGAGCTGCGCGAGTCCCATGCGCTCGGCATTGTCGATCACCATGACGCTCGCGTTGGGCACGTCCACTCCGACTTCGATGACGGTGGTGGCCACCAGCAACTGGATTTCGCCCGCGCCGAAGGCGCGCATGACGGTCTCCTTGCGCACGCCACTTAGCCGGCCATGCACCAGGCCCACGCGCACTTGCGGGAGCGCTTCGGTCAGCAGCGCTGCCGATTCTTCCGCCGCCTGGCAGCGTAATTCCTCGGACTCCTCGATCAGCGCGCACACCCAGTACGCCTGGCCGCCGCCACGACAGGTCTCATCGACCCGTGCCACGATTTCGGCGCGGCGCTCCTCGGGCATGACGACAGTACGCACCGGAGTGCGGCCCGGCGGCAACTCGTCTATGACCGAGATGTCCAAGTCGGCGTACGCGGTCATGGCCAGTGTGCGCGGTATCGGGGTCGCGGTCATGATCAATTGATGCGGCATGGCGCCTCGACCCTTGTCGCGCAGCTGCAGTCGCTGCTCCACGCCGAAGCGATGTTGCTCATCGATGATCACCAACGCCAGCGACTCAAACTTCATGCTCTCCTGAAAGAGCGCGTGCGTGCCGACCGCCAGCGGGAGCTGGCCCGCGGCAATCCCCGCGAGCGCGCTGCGGCGCGCCCGCGCCGGTTGCGAGCTCGTAACCAGTGCGACCGGGATGCCGAGCGGAGCAAACCACCCCGCCAGGGTGCGCGCGTGTTGCTGAGCCAGCAACTCGGTCGGGGCCATGAAGGCCACCTGGCGTCCGTCGCCCAGTGCGAGGGCGGCCGCCGCCGCCGCTACCGCGGTCTTTCCGCAACCCACGTCGCCTTGCACCAGGCGGGTCATGGGTTGGGCGAGCGCCAGATCGGAGTTGATTTCCTCCAGCACGCGCGCCTGCGCCCTGGTAAGGCCAAACGGCAATGCCTGCAGAAATCTGGTCTGCAATTGCGCCGCATCCCGCAGCCCAAGCGCATTGTCGGCCTTGGTCACGCGCCGCAGGGCCATCAACGAGAGCTGGTGGGCAATCAGCTCCTCGAGCGCCAGGCGGCGCTGCGCCGGGTGCGCGCCTGCGGCCAGGGTCGCCAGTTCGCTCCCGACCGGCGGCTGGTGCAGGAACTGGAGAGCCGCGCGCAGTTCGGGCAGATTCATATCATCGCGCAAGGCCTGCGGCAGATAGTCGATCAACGCATCGGAGTCGGTGGCGAGTAGTGCACGGCGCACCAGACTGCGCAGCCGCCCTTGGGTCAACCCTTCAGTGCTCGGATAAATCGGAGTCAGCGTTTGCGAGAGGGCCTCGCCGGCAGCACCAATACCGCGGTACTCCGGATGCACCATCTCAAGACCGAGCGGTCCGCGGCGCACCTCTGCGTGACAACGCAGCCTCGTGCCGCGCGCCAGACCGGCACGCTGGGCGTTCGAGAAGTGAAAAAAGCGCAGCGTGAGCGAACCGCTTCCGTCGCCGAGCCGCACCAGCAGTTGCCGGCGCCGTCGAAACACCACCTCGGCCAGCAACACTTCGCCTTCCACCACGGCGCGGCTCCCCGGCTGCAGAGCGCCAATGGGCACGATGCGCGTGCGATCCTCGTAGCGCAGCGGCAGCACGAACAGCACATCGTTCGCGCGGCGCACGCCCAAGCGCGCCAGACGTTCGGCCAGCATCGGCCCAACGCCTGGCAGGGGCGCCTCGGCGCCCGGCTCTTTCAGGCGAGACTGAGTATGCACTCCATCTCGACCCTGGCACCGAGCGGCAGGGCGGCGACGCCGACCGCCGCCCGCGCCGGGTAGGGCATGGCAAAGTAGGTCGCCATAATTTCATTGACCTTGGCGAAGTGGGTCATATCGGTCAGGAAAACGCTCAGCTTAACCGCGTTGGCCAGCGTGCCGCCGGCCGCCTCGGCGATGGCCTTGAGGTTGTCGAACACGCGGCGGATCTCCGCGTCGATATCGCCGCTCATCAGCGTTCCGGTGGCCGGATCAATCGGGATCTGGCCTGAAATATAAACCGTATCGCCAGCGCGCCGGGCCTGGGAGTAAGTGCCGATCGCCTGGGGGGCCCGGTCGGTGTGGATGGCTGTGCTCATATGGTACTCACGGTGGCAAGGAATCCCTGCGGCGGTGCTGCCCGGCGATGGTGCGGACGATGCGCACCACATCGCTCATGCGGCGCACGGTGCGCATCACGCGTGCCAGGTGCTCGCGATCATGCACCTCCAGCATGAAGATCATGGTGGCGGTTTCAGATTCATCATGCTGGAAATTCACGCTGCAGATGTTGGTCTGCGTGCCCGAGATCGCCGCGGACACCGCCGCCAGCAGGCCCATGCGATTCACGGCTTCGACCCGAATTTCGGTAAAGAAGAAGCGGCCCTCGCTCGATTTCCAGTTGACCGGCAGCCAGTTCTCCGGGTGCTTGCGGTAATCGGTGACGTTGCCGCAGGTCTCGCGATGGATAACGATACCGCGGCCGGTGCTCAGGAAACCGAGTATCGGATCGCCGGGGAGCGGGTAGCAGCAATGCGCGTAGGCCACCAGCAGTCCCTCCGCCCCGGCGACTGCGAGCGGCTCGGCCTGGCCGTCGCTGCGTTGTGCCTGGTCCCCGGGCAGCAGGCGCCGGGCCACCATCGGGGCCAGACGCTCGCCGAGGCCAATTTTTTCGTACAGCTCAGCGCTCGTGCGCAACGCGAATTCGCCCAGCGCCGTTTGCAGCGTCGGCGGGTCAACCTTGTCGAGTGCCACCTGGAATTCGGCCAGCGCCTGCTCGAGCAGCAGCCGACCCAGTTCCACCGCCTCGTGGCTCTTGAGTCCCTTCAGATAGTGGCGGATGCCGGTGCGCGCCTTGGCGGTGACTACGAAGTTTACCCAGGCGGGATTGGGCCGCGCCCCTTTGGCGGTCATCACGTGCACGGTCTGGCCGTTGCGCAGCACCGTGCGCAGCGGTGTCAGGCGCCGGTCGACCTTGGCGGCGACGCAGCGGTTGCCGATGTCCGTGTGCACCGCATAGGCGAAATCGACCACAGTCGCCCCGCGGGGCAATCGCAGAATATCCCCGCGCGGCGTGAACACATAGACCTTGTCCGGAAACAGGTCGACCTTGACGCTCTCGATGAATTCTTCCGAATTGCCGCTCTCCTGCATCTGCATCAGATGGCTCAGCCACGCGCGTGCGCGCTCTTGTTGGGCCGAGCCCTCGCCGGTGTGCTCCTTGTACTTCCAGTGCGCCGCAATGCCGGATTCGGCGACCCGGTCCATGTCGCGGGTGCGGATCTGCACTTCGATCGGTACCGCGTTGGGACCGAACAGCGTGGTGTGGAGCGATTGATAACCGTTGACCCGCGGGATGGCCACGTAATCCTTGAAGCGCCCCGGCATCGGCTTGAACACACTGTGCACCACGCCGATCGCCCGGTAGCAGGTATCGACGTTGTCGACGATGATGCGCAGGCCATAGACGTCCACGATCTCGGCCAGCGGGGCGCGCTTGCGCTGCATCTTCTGATAGACGCTGTACAGGTGCTTCTCGCGCGTCTCGACCTCGGCGCTAATGCCGCCCTTTTTCAGCGCCGGTTCCAGTTGCGCGCGGATCTTGGCGAGAAATTCCTTCTGGTTGCCGCGCGCCCGTCGCAGCGCGCGCTCGAGCACGCCGTAGCGCTGCGGGTACAAGGTCCGGAAACCAAGCTCCTCAAGTTCCAGTTTGATGGTGTAAAGCCCCAGGCGCTCGGCCACCGGAGCATAGATATCCAGTGTCTCCCGGGCCACCTGGCGTCGTTTGGCCGGGGCGACTGCGGCCATGGTGCGCAGGTTGTGGGTGCGATCGGCCAGCTTGACCAGAATCACGCGCAGGTCGCGCACCATCGCCAGCAGCATCTTGCGGAAGCTTTCGGCCTGCGCCTCCTGACGATTCTTGAACTGGATCTGATCAAGTTTGGTCACCCCATCGACGATCTCGGCGACGTCGTTGCCGAAGCGCGCGGCGATCTCTTCCTTGGGGGTGGGCGTGTCCTCGATGACGTCATGCAGGATCGCCGCGATCAGCGTGTCGGCGTCCAGGTGAAGTTCGGCCAGTATTTCCGCGGCCGCCACCGGATGGGTGATGTACGGCTCGCCGCTAAGGCGTTTTTGTCCCAGATGAGCGGCGGCGCCGAATTCGGCCGCGGCGCGCACGCGTTCGACCTGCTCGGCCGGTAGGTAGCTACTGACTTTGCTCAGCAGGTCTTTGAGGCCCGGTGTGCGTCGGGTGCCCGGAAGCAGGCCCAGTAACGACGCTGCGTAATCCATGGGCCGTAGGGCGCTAGCGCGGTACTCCGTCAGTCGCGATCGATCAGACCGAACTGCGGGGCGCGAAAGTTGGACTCGTTCTCCGCGTCAGGCATCGGCGCGGCTATCGGTTCTGGCTCGGGCTCGCGCAGCATTTCCGGGGTAATGTTGCCGGCGGCGATTTCGCGTAGCGCCAGCACGGTGGCCTTGTCATTGTCGACCGGCACGGTGGCTTCGGCACCGTTGGCCAGGCGCCGCGCGCGTTGCGAGGCCAGCAACACGAGCTGGAACAGGTTATCGACGTTTTGCAGACAGTCTTCGACGGTGACTCTGGCCATGGCGTACTGGAAATCCCTAGAAATGGTCGGGTGACAGACTCACAAAGTATACGCCAATTCGCGGGCTCTTACGACACCAAAGACGGCAGCAGGTCGCTGATTTCCGGCCTTTTGGAGCTCAGCGCGCTGGCGTGACCGTCAATGACGGTCAGCAGATCGGCCACCGACTGCTCGAAGCGGTCGTTGAGGACCGTGTAATCGAATTCCTGGCAGTGGGACATGTCTGCGGCGGCGTCGGCCAGACGGCGGGCGATGACCGCCTCGCTGTCGGTGCGGCGTGCCCGCAGCCGCTCCTCTAATACAGCGCGTGAGGGCGGCAGGATAAATATCGACACGCACTCGGGCACGCTCTGGCGGACCTGCCGGGCGCCCTGCCAGTCGATCTCGAGCAGCACACTGCGGCCGGCCGCGAGTCGGGTGCGGACCTGTTCACGGCCGGTGCCGTAGTAGTTGTCGAAAACCTGGGCGTGCTCCAGAAACTCGCCGCTCGCAGCCAGGCGCTGGAACTCCATCGCGCTGACGAAATGATAGTCGCGGCCGTCGAGCTCATGCGGGCGCGGCGTCCGGGTGGTGTGCGATACGGACACCGCGAGTTCGCTGCGCGCAGCGAGCAGCGCCTGGACGAGGCTGGTCTTGCCCGCTCCCGAGGGCGCCGAAATGACGTACAGCTGACCGGTACGCGGCATGAGGAGTCTTGCTGGTGTGGAGGCGTGCATCATACCCCGGCCCCGCCGGCCGTGACCCTTAGCCGACCCCGGTCCTGGCCTGCGCGTAGCCCGGGACGCTGCATTGTTGTAAGTTAAGAGACATATCCCTCCGGATATCGCGGGGACCGGACGCCGATGACCGACCGTCTCACACCGCCTCCGCCCGATTCCATGGGTGATTCCGAGCATATGGGTTCGATAATTTATCGGACCACCATCGGGCACGGTTTGCCGGCCTTGGTGTTGAGCTGGACCGCTATCACCGTGGCCTTGGCGGTGCTGGTGACCGCCGCGCTGATTGCCTTCGCGCGCGGAGGGGTAAGCTCGAAAGAACTGGCGGTGGCCGCCGCGGTCACCGGCATCCTCACGATCCCGATCTCCTACAAGATCGGCAGGCTGCTGCGCGACCTGGAGCGCAGCCGCGCCGCGCTGCGGCACCTGGCGCAGGTCGATGCACTGACCGGTCTGGCCAATCGTGGCTATTTTTTCCGTCGCGCCGAGCAGCTGCTCCATCCCAACGCCGCGCCAGCCTGGCCGCTGTCGGCACTGATGATCGACGTCGACCGTTTCAAATCCATCAACGATGAAGCAGGACACGCGGTCGGTGACCAGGTGCTGAGCGAAGTGGCGCGCGTTCTGGAACGGACTCTGCGAGCCGGGGATTTCGTGGCGCGCTACGGTGGCGAGGAATTTGCCGCGATGCTGCCGACCACCGATCGCGCCACGGCGATGGCAATCGCCGAACGCATGCGCATGGCGGTGGCCGATGCTGAGTCGCTGCGGCAACTGGCGCAGCGCGCCGTCACCATCAGCATCGGTGTGGCCGAAACCAGCTACGAGGTGCCGGTCGACGCCGTGATGCTCGCGGCCGATCGTGCCCTGTACACGGCCAAGGCCGAGGGCCGCAATCGCTGTTCTTTTCTCGATGTCGCCTCCTCGCTGAGCGCGACCGCGCGCGCGCGCGCGCTCAAAGCCGCCACCGGCCAGCATCAGCGCCCCGGCTGAAGCCCGGCCTTAGCGGATTCGGTAACGCGCCATTTCGCGCAGGATACCCGCCTGTTATTGTGGCGGGACCTGCCCAACATTACCCGAGGGGATTCCATGATTGGCTACGTCTGCATTGGTACCAACGATTTGGCGCGCGCGGCGCGCTTTTACGATCAACTCACCGGCGTGCTCGGTGCCCAGCGCCAGGGCGAAACGGAACGCTACCTCAGCTGGGGCGTTTCACCCAACGATTCGCTGCTGCTGCTGATCAAGCCGCTCGATGGCAAGTCAGCCAGCGTCGGGAACGGATCGATGGCGGCGTTAGTGGCCAGTTCCAAAGCGCAGGTCGATGCCGCCCACAAGAAGGCGCTCGAGCTGGGCGGCACAGACGAAGGGCCCCCCGGCGCCCGGAGCGAGGATTTTTATGCCGCCTTTTTCCGTGATCCTGAAGGCAACAAGCTCGCCGTGTACTACTCGAGCTGACCCTGGGGGGCGGACTCACTGCGGTGAAGGTTGCAGATACTTGCCGTACCATGCGGCCACTCGATCGTATCGGTCCTTGAGAAAGCTGGGCCGGGTAAGTTCATGGTGCTGGTCCGGATACACGATCAGTTGCGTCGGCACCCCCAAGACGCGCAGTGCCTGATACATCTGTTCGCCGCCCACGATGGGCACGTTGAAATCCTTATCGCCTCCCATGAAGAGCGTCGGTGTGTGGATGCGGTCGGCGTGGAAGAAGGGGTATGAAACCTTCAGCCAAAGGTCGGTGTTGTGCCACGGGGACCCGAGCTCGGCTTCGTTTTCCACCACGTATTCGCTACTCCCGTACATGGCCAGTTGATTGCCAGAACCGGCGCCGCTGACCGCCGCCTGGAAGCGCGGGTCGCTGGCGATGGTGTAGTCCGTGAGCATGCCCCCATAGCTCCAGCCGCCGATCCCCAGGCGCTTCGGATCGGCGATACCGCGCGCTACCAAGGTGTCCACGGCGGTGAGCAGGTCTTCCACCTCCTTGTGTCCCCAGTCCGCGTTGATCGCATTGGCGAACGCAAATCCACGGCCGCTGCTGCCCCGATAGTTGACGCCGACTACCAGATATCCGTTGGCCGCGATGATCTGGCGCAGGAACTGATAGCTGTTCTCGAAGTCGGCCGAATGATCGTCCTGCAGGTCCGGGCCCCCATGGATCCAAAGGATCGTCGGGTACTTGCGGCCGGCCACGAAGCCGGGCGGCTTGACCAGCATGCCGTGTATCTCCGTTCCATCCTTGCTGTGAAAGCTAAAGTCCTCGGTCGCGCCGAGTTCGATTTCATCGAGCAGCTTGTCGCTGTGATGGGTGAGGCGCCGCATCCGACCGGATTCGAGTGCGTAGACCTCGGAGGAAGTCGTATTGTCTGCGGCCACGATCGCCCGGTGCGTGCCGGCGGCCGACTGGGCGTAGACGACCAGCGGACGCGCGGTGAGCCTTTCTATGCCGTTGTTGGCGAGATTGAGGCGCGCCGGGTATTGATTGCCGTCGTCCTCGACCAGCAGGTTCATCGTTTTGCCGTCGGGCGAGAAATCGTAAGCGCTGATCCAGCGATCGAGCTTCGCGGTCAGCGCGCGGGGCGTGCCGCCCGCGGCGGGCACGACCCATAGCTCATCATGCATGTACATCGTGAACTTTGACTCCAGACCTTGCAGAAAGCCGATCAGCTTGCCGTCAGGACTCCAAGCCAGATGCTGAAAACTGGGAGCGTAGGGGCGCAGCAGCCGGCGCGGGATAGCGCCCGGGCGCGCCTCGATGATTTCGACATCCATCTTGCCATCCATGTCTTCAGCCCGCTCTTTGGTGCGCGCGAAGGCAATCTGGGTGCTGTCTGGAGACCAGGCCGGCAAAACGTCGTTGTATTGCGCATCCTGGCCGAGCGGTTCAAGCGTGGCCGCGGCTACATCGAACAGGTACAGGTGTTGCTTCTGCGCTCGGCCGATATAGCCGGTCACGTCTTCCTTGAAGAAGACCGAATCTATGACAATCGGCTTTGGGCTCTTGGCGGGAAATGCGGCGGTGCTCGGTTCATTGTCCGTTTCCATGACCAGCACCAGGCGCTTGCTGTCGGGTGACCACGCATAGCTCTGTATATCGTCACTGACGTTGGTCAACGCGCGCGGCTCGCCGCCGCGGCGGTCAAGCAGCATCAGCTGAGCGTGCTCGGCGTCGCCAATTTTGGCGACATAGGAAAGGTAGCGGCCATCCGGGCTCCAGCGGGGGGTGTCGATGCTGTCCGACGGGGTTGTGAGCTGCACGTGCTGCGTGCCGTCCCAGCTGACCATCCAGACCGCACTGCGAACCTCGTCCGCGTCCTGGTCACTGGTGGTGACCAGATACGCGACCCATCGGCCGTCGGGTGAGACCTGCGGCTCGCTCACCGCCTCCATCCGATACATGTCATCGCTGGTCAGGGGCCGCTTAATCGTCGGCGGCGCAGCGGCCAAAGGACTGCCGGCCAACGCCGCAATCAGCACAATCGCCCCACTTCGCCGCAGGTTTACTCTTGCCATCTTTAATCTACCGCCTGTTTGTCGAGCCACCGACGCCGGGGTTCTCGGGATGAGTGCCGGCCTCGCGCAGCCTCGGCCGGCGCCGCGGGCTCGCCGATGTTCATGCCGCATGCTAGATATCGTGACCGCCGTTGAGAACAGAATCAACGGTTTACAGCAGGGCATACCGCTCCTAAACCCCCCATGCGGGCGAATCCGGGTCGCTTCCCCTCGCGAGGCAGGAGGCGTACCGGTAATTGCCTGCTACTTGCCCCGTTCGTCCTCGCAACGGCGCATGGTATGGCACTTGTCCTACAGTAAGTTGTGCCGGGCGCTGAATATGCTGCACCCTCACCTTTGCCATTCCACCATTTCGAGTGGAAAACTGGAGAATTCTAATGAGACCAGCATTGAGCTGCGCGTTGCTTGCCAGCGCATTAATCTGCCTGTCGGCCTGCAGCAAGGCCAAATCTCCCGACGAGGTTCAAGCGGACGTCGCTAAGGCACAGAGCAGTGCGATCGAGGCGAACGCCAAGGCCGACGAGAAAGTGAAGCAAGTCGAGGCCACGGTGGTCAAAGACCGGGCGGATGCGTTAGCGAAGGTCACCGACAAGAATGTCGATGCCGTCACGGACTCGGCCGTGACTGAAGCCGAGGGCGAAACGAAAATCGCTCTAGCGAAGTGCGAGGCGCTGGAGGGCGACGCTCAAAAGTCTTGCAAGGACGAGGCCAACGCACATTTGGAGTCAGTAAAAGCGAAGGCTAATACTTTTAAGTCTCACTGAGGCGTGCCCCGGTAAATTTCGGCCTGCGTCCTGCGCGCTCGCTTGCAGTGGGCCAGTTGTTTTCCGGGCCAGGCGAATCTCGTCGATGCCTCAATCACCTTGGTTATGCGTCAGGCGCATGCTATCCGCGGCGCACGGCCAAAAATACACCGACTGACATCAGAATGAGACCGACAGATCTCTGTAATGTGACGGCATTCGTTGCAGCACCCAGCAGGCCGAACTGATCGATGGCAGCCATGGATATGATCTGGCCGAGAAGTACAAAAGCCACAGCATTGCCAACGCCGAATTGTGGGGCTACCCAAGTGACGCTGAGGATGTAAAAGGCCACGAACACACCGCCTAAGTAGAAATAGAACGGTACCGATGTTTTTGGGAACGGCCGTAGGCCGCCCTCCACAGCAAAAAGGAAAGCGACCGAAATTGCCAGCGCTACCAAAAACAAGACTGAGGCTGCGAATGCTGGGCTTGCGTACTTAGCCCCCAAAGTTGCGCTCAGCGTTGCCGCCACAGGGATACCGATGCCTGTAGCAAGCATGAGAGATGAGAAGAACAGTTGGTTTGCCATCAGCCAGGGGCACATTGGTAAAGCAGCGCCCAACGGCAAGCAACATTCTCGCGCCGGCTACTCGGGTAATTGCAGCCGTAAAAGACTGATCCCTTCATGGCTTCGTCGCTTAGTTTTGAGGTAACCTACTTTAGGGCGGCGCTCAATATACGCTTTCCGGTGATTGCACCCGGCACATCGCGCAGATCTCGGCCTGGTGAGGAGCGTGTGCCTGCCAAGCTCGGCATGCTCGCCCTTTCCACCGCCCCCGCACGGGCCTTTGATAATCACGGGTGGCCGTGCGTAATCTGAAGCGAGATGACCGCTCCAACGCCTGGAAAAATCCAATAAATCAGTCAAATTCATTCCGCGTGTTACGCGAAACATTGCCTCGTCATGGTCCGGTGGCAGATTCCGCTCTCTCACCCTCATCGAAGTTCAGGGGTGACATTTTTAAGTCGGTCATTGGCGCGCGATGCCGCGTTTTTACAATTCTTAGGGCGATATGGGCCGAGAGGTCGCGCGCCTAGTGCATTGATCAATCGTCATACCCGTTGCCCACGCGTAGCGAACACTCCTCCAACGCGCATGGGGAGAGTCGGCGCGGGTTGTCAAAGAATTTATTGGAAGGCATCTAGGCCCCCCGGCCAAGCGCCGACACCGACGATGGGGTGCGGAATTCGTATTGGGAGGCGTGCCTAAGGTGCAGAATTGCGCGCGCAGTCGCTTGGTGCTGCTCCGAAGCGCCGTGTAAGCCATTTGATGCGCGGGTAGTACTCTGTAGGACTCGGTGCGTTGCGAAGGCGAACCTCATCCTTGCCTACGTGGTGCACGCATCGTGCTGAAGAGGCCCCGTGGCTGGGTCGGCATAGTCTGAAAGGATGATGT
Source organism: Steroidobacterales bacterium (assembly GCA_038234675.1). Taxonomy (GTDB): domain Bacteria; phylum Pseudomonadota; class Gammaproteobacteria; order Steroidobacterales; family Steroidobacteraceae; genus FEN-1191. Next base: position 4,502 of record JBBQTF010000003.1, on the reverse strand, counting down.
CGAAAGGTCCACCTTGAGATAGAGTCTCGACCCACATAATCGTCGCCCCGCTTTGGCTATCCCACAGTTGCGGAGACATTACATGGAGCCGCAACGCGTAAATGGGATGATCGCCAACAATAAGCGCTTAAGTGGGCTCCGGGAATTGCGGGCGTTATGGTCCGCGCGTTTGACGGCGCTGCTTGTCGCTTCCATCCTGCTTCTCATCGCCGTAGGTTTCTGGGCGTCCCGCAGCCTGGCCACGCTTGAAGAAGGAAATGGCTGGGCCCTGCACACCGAGAGTGTGCGCCTCGAGATTGGCCAAGCTCTCCAGTACTTAACTGACGTGGAGACCGGGGCACGTGGCTTTGCGGTAAGTGCTGATAAGCAATTCTTACAGCCCTACAGCACCGCCCTGCCGCAACTCTCTGCAGTGATATCCAGACTCAAGCAACTAGTCGCTGACGACCCAGGTCAGCGTTCCAACGTGGAGCGCCTTGCAAGCCTAGTGCAAGCCCGGACCGAGCAAGCCCGCGAGGTGATCGGGCTTGTCGAGCAAGGGGACGTTACGGCGGCGAGGGCGCTGATTGCCGCCGGCGCCGGAATGCGCACCATGGACGCCGCTCGCGCCATGGCCGCTCAAATGCAGGCCGAGGAGACCCGGCTAAGGGAGCTGCGCCGTGCAGCGAGCGATAGTGCGCTTCACAATAGCCGGGTGGCGCTATGGGTGAGCAGTGGAGTAGCCATCCTTTTACTGCTTGCTTTTGCGCTTAGCGCGATGCGCCACGGAATCCGGGTCCGCCGTGGCGAAACCACTCTAACCACGACGTTGCGGAGTGTCGGCGATGCGGTGATTTCGACCGATGCAAACGGCGCGGTGCAATTTATGAATTCTATCGCGGAGGAGCTAACGGGATGGAATGAGCAAAGCGCGCGCGGTCGGTCGCTCGATGAAGTGTTTCGCATCTTCAATGAAGAAACTCGCGCGGCAGTGGAAAGCCCCGTTGCTAAGGTCCTTCGAGAGGGCGCGGTTGTCCGCCTTGCTAACCACACGGTGCTGATCGCGCGCGATGGCACCGAGCGCGCGATTGAGGATTCAGGGGCGCCGATTGTGGATGCGGCGGAGTTGATCGGCGTTGTGCTGGTCTTTCGTGACGCAACCGCCCAGCGGGCAAATCAGCGCGCGTTGCTCGAAAGCGAGCGGCGTTATCGAACCGCGGCCAGAGAGTTTACGGATCTTGCGGATAACGTGAACCAGCTGGTGTGGATGGCAGAGCCCGATGGATCCATATTTTGGTACAACAAACGGTGGTACGAGTACACCGGCACAACCTTCGAGGCGATGCAGGGCTGGGGCTGGCAAGAGGTCCACGATCCGAACGAGTTGCCGGCCGTGCTCGATCGGTGGCGAGGAGCCATCACGCGAGGCGAGCGCTTTGAAATGGTGTTTCCATTAAAGGGCGCGGACGGTGAATTCCGGCCATTTCTCACCCGGGTGGTTCCGATCACGAATGACGACGGGAAGGTCACACGCTGGTTCGGCACCAACACGGATATCTCTGAGCAACTACGCGCGGAAGAATTAACGCGCGAGCGCGAGGAGCAATTGCGCCTGGCCACCGAAGCGGCCGAAATCGGGCTGTGGGACGTGAACATGGTCAGGGACACGCTGTTCTGGCCGCCGCGCGTAAAGGCGATGTTCGGCATATCCCCACAGGTGCCGGTATCCATGGCCGACTTCTACGCCGGACTCCATCCAGAGGATCGTGCGCACACCAGCGAGGCGTTCGCAGCGGCCGTCGATCCTGATGGACGGGCGCTTTACGATGTCGAGTATCGGACAGTGGGCAAGGAAGATGGCGTCATTCGCTGGGTCGCCGCGAAGGGTCGGGGGATCTTCAATAACGCCGGACGGTGTGTGCGGGTGATCGGAACCGCAATTGATATCACTGAACGCAGACGTGTTGTAGCGGCACTGGGCGCGAGCCAGCACCGTTCCCGAGAGATTCAGGCGATACTCGTGGCGGCACTCGCAAGCACCAGCGATGCGGTATTTATTGGCGATGAGAATGGGCGGCTGGTTCACTACAACAAAGCCTTTGCCACCTATCACAGGTTCAAGAGTGAGCAGGAGTGCAGCAAACATATCTCCGACTGGCCAAATCTGCTCGAGGCGTTCCTGGCCGACGGAAGCCCCGCCGCGCTCGAAATGTGGGCATTGCCTCGGGCGCTGCGGGGCGAAACGGCCACGAACGTCGAATACGCTCTGCGCCGGAGAGATAGCGGTGAATCGTGGATGGGAAGCTATTCCTTCGGTCCGATCCGCGCTGCAGATGGGTCCATTACCGGCGCCGTCGTCGTTGCCCGCGATATAACCGAGGCCAAGCAAGCCGGCCAGGCGCTGCGGGCCCGGGAGCGAGTACTCCGGCTTGCGACCGCCGCAGCAAAGATCGGGGTCTTCGAATGGAACATTGACACGGGAGAAAACAGCTGGTCGCCAGAACTCGAGTCCATGTACGGCCTGGATACGGGCCGGTTTGGCAAAACCCAAGTGAACTGGGAGCAATTGATCCACCCCGCGGATCGCGCCGGCGCAGTGGCCAAAGTCCAGGAAGCCCTGCAAAGCGGTCAGCCCGTAGAGCATGAGTGGCGAGTGGTTTGGCCCGACGGGTCGGTGCACTGGATATTTGGTCGATTTCAAACCGTTATAGATCAGGGCAGCAAACCGCTGCGCCTTACTGGGGTGAACTTCGAGATTACGGCACGCAAGCAATCGGAGGTGGCGCTGCAGGCGGCGGACCGCCACAAGGACGAGTTCCTAGCGATGCTGGCGCACGAGCTGCGCAATCCGCTCGCGGCTATCAGCACGGCGAGCGAACTTCTCGCTCGGACGCTGCCGGGCGATACACGTTCCCAGACCGCCGCCGGCATGATGAAACGTCAGGTCAGGCAGCTCACCCGGCTTGTGGACGATTTGCTCGATGTAGCACGAATTACCCAAGGCCGAATCGAGCTGAAAATGGGTGCCGTCGATCTTGCGGCAGTCGTCCAGCAAGCCGTGGAAACGATCGGACCTCAGCTAAGGGAGAAACGGCATCGCCTGTCGGTGACGGCCTCAAGCTACGAGCCGTTGTACGTGAGGGGCGATTTCACGCGCCTCGTACAGTGCGTGGGTAACATCCTCATGAACGCCGTCAAATTCACGGCACCTGCGGGGCAGATCTCCCTGCGCACCGGCGTAGAGGAAAACAATGTTTTCATTGAAGTATCAGATACCGGGGTAGGGATCCCGGCGGAGCTCCTGCCGAGGGTCTTTGATCTGTTCGTGCAGAGCGAACGCACGCTCGACCGCTCCCAGGGGGGCCTCGGCATCGGGCTTGCGGTGGTCAAGCGTTTAATACAGATGCACGACGGCGAGGTCTACGCAAGCAGTACGGGCGTTGGGCAAGGCTCGACGTTCGAAATCCGTATGGGGCGGATCGCTGAACCCGTAGTTGAGGCCGCCGAGGGGCCAGCCTTCAAAGCCAACCCCCGCCGTATACTCATTGTTGATGACAATGCCGATGCGGCAAACACGCTCGCGATGCTCCTCAACTTGCAGGGTCACGAGACGCAGGTGGCGTACAGCGCGAAGGAGGCGCTCGCATGCAGCGAGGGGTTCAGGCCCGACATCGGCCTGCTCGACATCGGTCTTCCGGAGATTAGCGGCTATGAACTTGCCAAGCAGCTGCGCGCGATGCCGCAGTTTCAGCGCTTACACCTTGTTGCCGTCACCGGCTACGGCCAAGCAGAGGACCGGCAACGCGCCTTGTCAGCCGGCTTTAATGATCATTTGGTCAAGCCAGTAGAAATGGTCGCGCTCGAACGAACCCTGGCTGGTCTTCCGGGAGCGACAGCGACCCCGGAGATCTGAGCAATTCCTCTGGGTTCAGTGACTTTTTAGACCCGCGTCGTTTTATCAAATAATCCTATTTTGCAAGCCCCGCAGTCCCGTCACCGTTGCGGCTCGGTCCAGGGCCGCTTCGCAAACCATCCGAGGGGTCGCCTCGCATAGGCGATTAACAATGTCGGCGGCTAAATCTAAAGCCTCCACTCCCTGGGCGACGCCGGCGGCGCGGATCGCGGCGGCTAGATCGAATACGTCGAATCCCATGGGGGTGTTTCCAGTTTGGTATTTCTAGCACGCAAAATACGATACGGCTTTGCTATGAGGCTAGTTGGGAAAATAGGTAGCTGGATTTACCTTAATTCCACTAGCGGGGTTCACAGCGGCGAAAGCAACGCGCCGCCACTCGCAGGTCTGAGACTAATGAGCGGCACGGGCCCCACTTGCTTTCACCAACATATCGATCTGCGCCTGCATTCGCGCCATCTGCGATTGCGAGAAGTGGTACCGCTTTTCTAGACAGTATTTACGGCTCGGATAAGTGGAGTTCTGCCGGTTAAGCCGCTGCCGCCAGCGACGATGGGGTGAAGTAAACGGTATCGGGTGTTCGGCGGTCAAGGGAAGCATGCGGGCGACG
>JBBQTF010000002.1:0-177943 GCA_038234675.1 Steroidobacterales bacterium | reverse complement strand
ATCAGTTCAACGAGGTTCGACCTCACTCGAGTCTCGACCAACTGACACCGGCAGAGTTCAAACAGCAACTGAGTGCAACAACCAACCCAGAAACGGCCATTTCCTAAGTCACGAATGGACCGAAGAATGCCGGCAGGTCACCACCGTGGCCCCGGACGTGGCCAAGAGAGCGTTGGTCGGGCCGGGCATGATGAGCAGAATCACGACCCAAGTTACGAAAAGTAGCGGATTCGCCAAGTGCGTTCCTAACTTTTACGGGTCGCCGTCAGGGCGCCGGATTGTCCAATACGGGTGGCTGCTGACTCAGGGTGCGGCAATGCTCGATGAGGTTACAGGTTCGAAGATGACCAAAGCCGCGGACATTGAGGTTCGGACGACTGCTGCTATGACTTCGGGCACCAAATGACTGACTTTCAGATTTTGTCCAATGGTGTCGTGCCGCCTGTGAATTCCGAGCGCGCCTGAGCCAGGCGGTAGCGGTGCTCGGCCCGCCAACCTCGCCAGTTGCGTATCGCCCAGACGGCATAAATAATTTTAAATAATTTGAGGCGTCGCAGGACTCGCGGCGCGTCGAACAAGTCTCCAGCCAGCATCGACACCACCCCCTGTTCGACCTGCCAGGTATTGCGCGGATCAGCAAACATCTGTTGCATGACCGGACTGTTAAATCGATAGATAAAGAACGAAAAGCGTGCCATCCCGGCGCGCTGCCGCTTTTCCAGCTTGCGAAGCAAAGAACGCTCTGCGCCGGGGTCCCGTAAAGATGCATCGACGACGTCTGCCGCCTGCTCCGCCCCACTCATGGCTAGGTACACGCCAGAGGAAAACACCGGATCCAGGAACGCGAAGGCATCGCCGATCATCACCCAGCCGGCGCCACCCATCCGCCTCGAGTCGTAGGAATAGTTGCCCGTGGCACGCACTTCATCGCCTATGAGTTGCGCGTGCTGGAGGCGTCCCCAAAGGCCAGGACTCCTGCGGAGCGTGGACATTAGAAAATCGACCGTGCTACCTTTGCGTTGCTTGAGGTAAGCGGGCCGGCAAACTGCGCCCACGCTCATCACGCCATCGGGAAGTGGAATCATCCACATCCAGCCGTGCACAAAACGGTAGATGCTGATGTTACCCGCGTCCTTGCCCGGCCTGGGCTCGGCGCCCCGAAAGTGCCCGAAGATCGCCGCGCTTTGGTGCTCGCGGTTCTTGCGGCGCAATTTCTTCTTGGCGGAAAGAAACGAGTCGCGACCGCTCGCATCGACTATGTAACGGGCCTGGACGCGGTAGAGTTGCCCCTCGTCGGTGCGTACATCTAGGTGAGCAAATCTGGGACCGACTTGATCGACCGCGACAACCTCATGGCCTTCGCGGGCCTCCGCCCCAGACTCTCGGGCGTGGTCGAAAAGCATTCGGTCAAAGTCCTGACGCCACACCTGATAGGCATGCGGCGGACTGTCGCCTAAGGCATGGGCGAATTCAAACGTGTGATAACCGCTCGCGGTGTTGGCCTCGAAGTCCGCGCCGGGCTTGAAGACTCCCAAGGCCCGCACCTTGTCCAAAACCCCAAGGCGTTCAAATATGGGAAGATTCATCGGCAAGAGCGACTCACCGATATGAAAGCGCGGGTGGTGCGCCTTCTCAAACGCAATCACTCTATGGCCGCGCCGCGCCAGCAGCGCCGCGGCCGTACTGCCGGCGGGACCTCCGCCGATTACGGCGACGTCACACTGTTCACATGCAGCTGCCGGATCCGCCATGCGCACCCCAATCGGTTCTAGTAATTCGTCCGCCACAGGGAATGTGTTGGCCACTCAGTATGACCCAAGCCGCGCTACCTGCGCCGCCTCGCCATACGTGAGTTTCTCGGGTCGGCACTGCCGGTCCCTAGCGCCAATATGGGCTAGGAGCAGTGGGCCGGGTGCGGCGCCGCAAAATCGAATAGTTTGCTGCATGGGCAACGCGGCTGGTGTAACCAGTCGCTTGGTAGAACGGGCCCCGCCGCTATTCACGCCATGCCCCCATTTACCGAGATGATCTGTCCCGAGATGTAGGATGCTTCATCCGAAGCGAGAAATGCCACCAGGTGCGCCACCTCATCCGGGCTTCCGATTCTCTTCATGGGAATCATTCGCGCGATGGCCTCGGCATCGAAGATGCCTTGAATCATGGGCGTGTCGATTAACCCGGGCGCCACGGCGTTAACCGTCACACCGCGACTGGCCAGTTCCAGTGATAAAGCTCTGGTCGCCGAGTTTACCGCACCCTTGGCGGCCGCGTAGTTGACCTGGCCGCGATTTCCCATGATGGCCGCCACCGAAGAGACTGTGATGATGCGTCCCCAGCGCGTATGAATCATCGGCAGAGTCAAGGGCTGCGTCACGTTGAAAAAACCATGCAAGCTGACTTCGATAACCCGATGCCACTGCTCGGCGCGCATCGCTGGAAACACGGCGTCCTCGTGGATGCCGGCGTTGTTAACCAGTATTTGTATCGGAGCGCGTTCAAGCAGCGTCTCGAGCACGCGGCGTGTGGCCGCCGCATCTGTGACATCGAAGCTGATCGCTTGCGCTCGAGCGCCGGCGGAAGTTAACTCGTCCGCGATCGCCTGAGCTGCCGCCAGATTGCTATGAGAATGCACATACACATGGTGGCCGGCAGCAGCGAGCTTGCGAGAGATGGCCGCGCCGATGGCGCCGCTGCCGCCGGTGACCAAGGCATATTTAAATGGCATGTTCATTCGTGTGATCCGGCTCTCGCAGAGGCCGCTGCCGGGCCTCTCAAGACAATTGACGCTCGCCCCGACATCAGGGTCTTGGCGATCCGGTCAATTGAAAAATCATACATCAGCGCCGTGGCGTCGCCAGCGACGCGGCAGGCCCGAACTACCAAATCGTCATCAATATCGTCCAGATGGTCTACGTGCAACATCACCCCTCGTGCGCTGACCAGCATTCCCGCAACTGCAGCCGTACCAAGCGGTGCGGCGCTTAGCACACTATGAATGGCAATAGCCTGCGCGGCGTATTCGATGCCACACTCGCTCCTTAGTCGGCCCGCGGTCCTCAATGGGTTGGACTTCAGGCGATGCGAGGCTGTGCGGCAGTGGATGTCCGTCTCCGTCCACGCCAACACTTCATCGATCAGGCACATCGCTCCCTGGTGCGGAATGTGTGAGCTGATCCAGGAGTGATCTAATTGCATGGCGTGACGGCTACCGACAGGCTGAGATTGTCGAGGTACTCGAGACCGACCAGTCCGGCTCGTTCGCAGGCGATTAACTCCAACAAGGGCAGTGCGCGCGCGGCCGGAGCGGAGAGGCGGAGTGACTCGAGTTCGGGCCGGTGCATTAAGGCGGCAGTCTCCTCACCGAACGAGAAGCCGAGCTGCGCCATGCTCCCCGAGGCCAGGCTCGGTTGCAGCAGCAGCGCGACAGCAAAGGCATCCGGGATTGGACGTAACTCGCGCAAGGGATCTGGGTAATCCATGTCATAGGCGATCAGCATAACCGCGTGCCGCAAGCTCGCTACCAGGCTCAAGGCCTCAACAAGCCCAGCCGAAAAACTGCCGTCGTAGGCGGATACCATCGTATAGGGCGCCGTATCCCGGGTTGCAATACTCCAGTAACCCGCAGCGACATTGTGCACCGAGTTGTGAAAACGCGTGGGCGACACCTGCCGGTCTGCGGTAGCCAAAGTCTCAAGCAACTCGTGACAGTTGTTGCAGTCGCCGCCCGAGGACGCGAACACAGTAGGAAGTTTTGTGAGGTCGACATCGACGCCGACGGTGGCCTCATGACCCACTGCAAGTGCGAGGTTGACGGCGCGGATGGCGCGGCGACGCTCGGCGGGCGGCAACGCCATGGACGCCGGGATGAGTGTCAGCTGCGGTTGATAGAGAGCGACGCCACGCAATACTGTGCGTCCGTGTGACCAGCTGCTTATTCCGGGACCGAGCAGCCCTATTGCGCGGACTCCGGCGGTCACAGGTGTAGGTCCGCGACTCACGCGAACCGGCCCAGCAAAACGCTGCAGTTGGTGCCGCCAAATCCCAGCGAATTGCTGAGCACCACGCGCGGCGCTGAGGCGCTATTGGCCCGCAGATAATTGATATGGCAGGACGGGTCGAGAGTAGAGCAATGCAAGCCAGCGGGCATGAAGCCATGTGTGATGGCCAGGGCGCTTATAGCGATTTCCAGAGCTCCGGCGGCCCCGAGCGCATGACCGCTTGCCCCCTTGGTGGAACTGCACGGAGTCTTGCTGCCGAAAACTGCCTCGACTGCCTTGCTTTCCGCCCAGTCGTTGCTGGGCGTTCCGGTGCCGTGAAGATTAATGTAGTCGACCGCGGCCGGCATTAGCCCGGCGTCATCCAAGGCCGCTTGCATCGCGTGCCGTGCCCCGGCTCCTTCCGGGTGCGGTGCCGAAATGTGATAGGCATCGCTGGACTCCCCTACACCCAGTAGCGCCAAGGATCCAGGAGCGCCTGCCTCGTCAACGAGCTCCAACAGCGCGAACGCGGCCGCTTCACCAATGGAGATGCCATCGCGGTTCGCGTCAAACGGCCGGCAGGGCAGTGCTGAGGTCAGCTGCAGCGAATGAAAGCCGTACAGGGTCGTCAAACATAGAGAGTCCACGCCCCCCACCAGCGCCGCGTCGATTAAGCCTCGGTTGATGTAACGCTTAGCCATGCCGAACACTTTGGCGCTCGACGAACAGGCCGTAGACACGACGGCGGCGGGGCCATTCAGCCCAAGCAGCTTGCGAACAAAGCTCGCCACCGAAAAAAAATCCAGCGACTCTGCATATTTGAAGGTTTCGGGGAGCCGCCCGGTAAAAGGGTCACGATTGCGGTAGGCAATCTCCGCGTCGAGGATTCCCGCCGTGCTGGTTCCGAGGAATAATCCAACCCGATGCGCGCCGTAGCGAGCGACAGCTTGCGAGGCAGCCTCCATAAATCCATCCTGCGTCAGCCCCAGGAATGCCAGACGGTTGTTGCGACACTCGAAACGCGCCAGCCCGCCGGGCAGGATCTGAGCATCGACTCCGGCGACCTGTCCGATGTAGGTCTGCAACCGCACGGTTTCAAAATTGCAGGGCGTTAAGCCGGATCGTGACGCCAGCAGCGCCGCGCGGGTTTCCCCAAGCCCGGCCCCAAGACAGCTCGTGACTGTCAGGGCACTGATGGCCACGGCGTTCACGTGCACTCCATTGTGGCTTTGGCGCACCCGGTGCTGGCAGCCCATGGCCACGCGAGCGAGGAAGGTGCGAGCAGCGACCGGTCGCAAACTAATTGACGATAGCGCATTGAATGGCTTTCGAGCAGATCTACCATCAAGGCTCGTGCGGGATGGGCAGAGCCTGCCTTAGCGTAACGGAGGCAAGGCCAGCGGCGGCGAACGCTGCGAGTAACGCAGGGAGCACCTTTAGTATTACCGCCGATCCGTCCGCGGTGCGCGCCGCGTGCCCGTCGTGCAGGAGCAAAATATCCCCGGCGCGCAGGTGTCGAGTCAGTCGCGCAAGGACCACCTCAGGCTCGGTCGTAACGGTGTCGAATCCGCGCCGGGTCCAGCTCACCAGCTCCAGAGCTTCAGCGCCTAGTACGCTCTCGAGTAACGGATTGCGAAGGCCCGCCGGCGCACGAAAATACCGCGGAGGCTCGCCTACCGCCGCCGTGATTGTGTTTTGGGCTTCAATTATTTCCCGTCGCATGGCCGGCCGCCCCATCATGGAAAAATGCATGAAATGGCGTTGCGTGTGGTTTTCAATTTGATGGCCGCGACGCACGATGTCGCGCGCGATATCGGCGTGAGCGGCCACGCGTTCGCCAATGCAGAAAAACGTGGCTTTGCTGTCAAAACGATCAAGTATCTCGAGCACCTGTGGGGTGATGAGCGGGTCGGGTCCGTCATCGATGGTAAGTGCAACTTCTCCCGCAGCGCAGGCACGCGCCGAAAGACGCCGGTGATTAGGACCCAGCAGAGTACTGCGCGGCCAGAGTCCGGCCGCAGCCAATGCCAAATGATTCAATGCGACCATGGCCAGCGATATTGGCCAGAAGTGCCAATTCAAAAGCAATAGGATCGCTAGCACGTGGATGGCGATGCTGAGCTGAATGGCAAATCCGATGCGCCCGCGATGAGGGCGGACCGTCAGCGGCGCGCTCATGGGGCGCACCGTAGGTCCGGTCTTGTGGCAACCAATTGATCAAGAAACCGGTCCCACAAGTGCCGCCATACCGACCAGTCGTGGCCACCGTCGACCTCATCGACCGCTTCCGGAGGTAATTGGCGCGCCAGCTGGCGCTGTGCCATAGCGAATCGATCTTGCCGGCCAAAACCCAGATAATGTACCGGAGGAGGGTGGGGCACGTGATTGGCGATGTAGCGCCATACGCGACGCTCCTCGGTCAGTTCATCCTGCGTACCAGACATGCCGGCGCTCCAGTCTGCCAGCGACTGAAAACCAAGGATTTCTGTATTAATCATCCGATTGCCTAGGTAGGGTGCAAGCAAGCATATGCCCTCGAGGTCTGTAGAATGATCTGCTGCGTAAAGTAGCGCCAAAAAACCTCCCCAGGAGACACCGGCAAACCATACAGCAACGCGCCCGGAGAAGCGTGCCGGCAGCACCACTTCGTTGTGCAATCGTGTCAGTAAAGTGCGGTCCATGAGATGCGCAAGCTGCGGTGCCACCAGCGCTATGTCGATATTTAGGTGACGGTCGCGCACGGCCGCAAGGAAGCCCGCATTTTGAAAGTCATCGGGTTCCTGATAAGCCCCAGGGATTAATACAATGCGTAATCTGGCCGAAAGTCCCGGCACGGCGCTAACTAGTTCAACCCGCATGGGCGTCGCCAGGCAGGGAGCGAACGGTGCTGCCAGACAGTGCTGCGGAGAAAAGTAATGCCAGGAACGCGCCGGGCGCTACGGTGCTGCCCAGAGCGGACAGTACCGGGACGTTTGAGGTCGCCAGCACTCCGAAGGCGATGGTGGTAGTGAGGTTGGCAAGAAGCAGTGAGGTTAAGGTCCGCGCAGCGACCTCTCGGTTCTTCTGTAGGGCGCCTCGGTCGAAAAACAGGGCGTAGTTGGATCCCACCGCAAAAATCAGCAGCAGGCCGATCAAATGCAGAAGATTCATCGGGTGATGGCTAAGTGCGAATCCGCTGGCCACGGCGAGGGCGGCCAGCGCCAGAGGCAGCAGCACCAGCGCCGCACGCGTGAAGGAGCGCAGGGCGAAGCACAGCAATAGCGCAATCGCTAGCAGCCCGGCGCAGCACAAACGGATTGCGCCGTGCAAATACTGGCTATACAGCGCATTCGCTTCTTCTTTCAAATTTAGCGCCGCAATTGCCACGCCAGGGACCGACAACCCTCTTAGCGCGCCTTTCAGGCGCGTCGTATCTAGATTCGTGCCCGGATCATTCTCAGCGACCGACCGCAATGGAAGGAGAGCCGCCCAACTCGGACCCAGCCGGACCAGTAGGGTGTCTACACCAGTCGCCAAAGTAGTCTCGTTCAGGTCGTCACGGCCCAACAAAGGCGCCCGCCGGGCGGCGGCCACGTCCGCAATGAATGGTGCGAGTTGCGAGGCCTTCAATCCGGCGGCATCGGCTGCCGTCGCCACCCGGGCCTGCAGTATTGACGCTTCAGGGAGACTGTCACGGCGCGCCTGCTGGGTCGCTCGGCTAGGCAAGTACCGACTTGGGGAATCGTAGCCTCCGATGTCGTGGCTCAGCACCAGGGAGTCGAGCCCAGCGCTCACTTGTTCCGCGGCGATTAGTACTTGCTCCGCGTCCACACCGGAAACAACCACCAAATCGCTCACGTCGGCCGCGCCTAGATCGGCTCTAAGGCTTGCATCGCGGCGCTGGTCGGCGAGCGAGACAGGACTCAAGGCACTGAGTTCCCGGTTCCACAGCTGGTGGCGGTTTAAGAACAGCGCGAGGAGCGCCAGCAGCGCGAGGGGCCAGAGCGCATGTCGGTAGCGGCGCAGCACCGCAATGACTCGACCGAGTAGGCGTGTTGGGAGTTCCAAGGTCTCAATAACCGGCGCCGCGGGCAGTAGCGACGGAAGCACAAAGCGGGTTACCAACGCGGCCGCGATGAGTCCGGCAATCGTATAAAGCCCAAGCTGCGAAAGGCTGGGAAACGCTGAAGGCAACAATGATGCGAATCCGCATACCGAAGTGAGCATGCCCAGCCGCATGACCGGCCACAGAGACGCGGTCCAGTGATCGCCTGGCTCCGCATCAGATCCGGCGTTGGTACGGCCGCTCTGGACAAACAGATACACGGAATAGTCCACCGCCTCGCCGATCAGGGTAACCCCAAATCCAAGCGTTATCCCGTACACCACATCGAAGCTCAGTGCGACCGCGGTAAGGCCGGCGAGAGCGCCACAAATCACGGGCAGAAAACCGAGGAGCAGAACCCGCAGGGAACGATAGACCAGCAGCAGCAGGATGCCGATCAGGAGTGTACTGAGCGCTGACAGCCGGCCCACTTCGCGTTGGATCGAGTGCCGCGCATCGGCGGCGAAGACGCCCGGACCACTCAAGTTCATGACGGCGGGTGTCGCCCTCGGCAAGTCTGGCTTGATACGCGAGAATTCGCTGCGGATGAGGGAAATGGCCTGGATCTGCCCGTCCGAGTCCGCGCCGGAGGCCACCGTCCGGACCATGAGCACCGCGCGCGCACCATCCTGCGAGACCCAGACTCCGGCTACGGTGCGGGGTTGGCGGGAATTGTCTAGCTGATCAAGGACCTGCTGGGTTTCTCCGGTCGGATCGTGGGTTAGCAAGTCCGTTCCGACCAGGCCGAGGGTCCCACCTTGTTGCTCGAGCGCGCTTTGCATTGCCGTTGTCAGACCCTGCACCGTGAAGTGCTTTGGCGTGACGGCCCGACTAAGCAGGTAGCGATTCTTGAATAGCACGGCGCCGTCAAGCGCCAATCCCCGCTGCTCACCGTTTGCGATGCCGGTGAACTCCTTGTGCATCCGCAGCGCTTGAGCCAGCTCACGGGACAGCCTCACGCGCGTGCCCAGGTCAGAGCCCTCAATAGATATCAACACCAATTGCGAGGTAGGCCCGTCGCGCAACAATTTGACCAATAGGCGCTGCCGTACGTCGGGCGTCGAAGGCAGGAATGCCGACAGGTCCGTCGAGTAGTGGGCGCGCGTTACCACCCAAAGGCATGAAACAAACGCAACTAAGCAAAGCGCCACGGTCAGGGGCGACCTGCGCATTAGGATCCCGTCGGCTCGCTCAAGGTCATGGTGGTGCGCTCTCCGGTCACTCGCTCCAGAGTCAAGCGCGCAACCTTGCCATCGACGCCGCGTATCTCGATCCGCTCATAAACCGGTTTGGCCTCGGAGGCCAAGGGCTTCAAATTGATCGACCAAACTGATCCGCTCGAGCTCAGAGCGACTTGAAAGTCCTTCTCCAATGTTGGGCGGTCACCGGCGAGCGTGGCACGGATGGCGTTGAGCAACGGGCTTAACTGCGGGTAGTCACTGAGCTGCATAGACGTGCGATGAGTGCCGCGAATGATCGTAACCTGATCGCCTTCGACAATCAGGTCTTGAGGCTTCGGCAGCAGCGTCTTCTTCTCCAACCGGTCGGGCGCATCAAAAAACAATTCGCCAGATGCGTGCAGCGGACGCTTTAGCAACGCGGAATCAATCTGCTCCGTGTAGAGCGTATGGCCATGGCGACGCTGTGCAAGCAATCCAAGAACGGAGTCCAGTGTCACATCGGGCGTGTCGGCGAAGGCGATCATGCCGAGGAACATCAGGCTCATGCCCGCCCCCACTAGTGTCGCGCGCGCGGCCACTCCAAGCCAACGCTTTTCGGAACGCTGAGGCACGACTTTAGGTGGCCTTCGCAGCGGGGAGCTCATGCCAAAAATCAAAAAAGTTGAACCAATTGTAGGGATGGCTGCGACACAGGGTCTCCAATACACCGGCATACCGGACTATTGCCTCATGTATGGCGGACTCGCGCATCGAAGTCTGCGTCTCACTAAAGTCCGCCAATTGCTCAACGATGATCCGATATCGATTGCCTCCACAGTAAAGACCGGCGATAAAAAGAACTGGACGGCGCAAGAGGGCCGCGGCACGCCAGGGCCCAACGGGAAACGGCGCCGGCGAACCCAGGAAGTCGACGCTTACCACACTCTCGTCTGCCAGAGTCCGATCTCCCAGGATACCGACGAAGGCACCCTGATCGAGACGGGCCCGCACCTGAAGCATCGCATCCATGCTGCCCAGCGGAATGATGTCCGGAACCCGGCCAGGGTTGATGGCGCCTAGGACAGCGCTGACCTTTCGGGCATTGTCGGGATACATCGCCATTGCCACAGTAACCCCGGGATATTGAAGACCCAGGGCTCGCGAGACCTCGAAACTGCCCAGATGGGCACCCATTACAAAGCATCCGGAGCCCCGCTCCAACATCTGCACCAGCAATTGTTCGTTCGCGACCTCTACCGAAAACTCCGACAGGCGGTCATTAAGCAAATAGAAGCGATCGTGTATGCATGTGGCAAAAGAATATAGGTGCGCAAACAGGTCGCGTCTGGTAGGTCGGCGCGCTAGCGCCCGGCGCTGGAACCGCTGTATATGGCCCGCGGCGGAGCCCGGCCGCAACCAGAAATAAACCACGACCAGGGTCACAATGCTTCGGCTAAGCGAGCGCCCACAGCGCAAGGAAAGGGCTCTCATCGCACAAAAAAGTCTCAGATTCCCGCGTTCGGGCTGCGTCACCCACGATTGCTCGTGACGGAGTGTGCGCGGCAGTGACGCTGAGTCATCCATGAATCTGACGATCCGAAGTCGCCACCCCGAGGAACTTGACGCGCGCCACCAGCTTCCCCGCGACGAAAAACTCGACCCTGGTCTGGCCGTGCTCAATCAACGTCAATTTGGCCGTGACGGTGGTGCCCGCCGCAACGGGTCGCAAAAATTTCGCACTTTCAATACATCGGCATCGGATCGGGGCGGCCACGAGCATTTCAAGCTGCCGCAGACCCTCGGCCAGCAACAGAACGCCCGGGACCACGGGGGCGCCGGGAAAGTGGCCCGGGAGGGCGGGATGGTCGGCCGCGATGCAGAAATTGGTGGTGGCGTTGGCCATTGCAACATCCGCGCGCACCTCAGCGCTGCCCCATGAGTGAGCGCAACACTTGTACCGACAACTTTCCGGTGCTATTTCGGGGAAGGGCAGTAACCAGTCGCAGTGGGCGCGGTAAAAATACCGGATCGATGCGCTCGCGCAAAAGCCGGAGCACGGTTGCCGAATCCAGTGCGGGTGCAACAACCAGGGCGCACAGTCGGGCCACTCCGGTAAGCGAGTCGCGTGCTTCCTGCGGCAAGAAGAAGGCGCCGTCCTGCACGCCGGGTATATTGAGTAACTGGTGATTCAGATAGGAAATCGAATTGCGCTTGCCGGCAATGTTGATCACATCCTGTAACCGAGCGCCGAGTTCAAAATGTTCTTCATCAAGCGGTTCTATGTGGTCGCCAAGAGCCACGGGCGTTTCAATATGCCCCCCCGACGCCCAGACACGCTCCGCGCTGGTGGACAAGGTAACCCCCGGGTACAGATGCCAGATGTTGGAGCGCGCAGGGTGGCGGGTGGCTATCTGGCCACTTTCTGTCGATCCGTAAATTTCCACGAGTGGTGCGCCGAAGCGTTGCTCCACTTGCTGGGCAAGCACTTCGTCGAGCGGGGCGGTGGCCGAGACAATTACATGCAGCGCGGGCAGCGCAATATTTGTCGCGAGCAAGGCGCGCAGATGTACCGGTGTGGACACAAGCGTGCGCGGCGGTGGCGCCGCCGTCAGCACGCTGCAGATATCGGCCGGATAGAAAGGATGCTCGGCGCAGAAAGCATGGCCGCTCTGGAGCGTCAATAACACCGAGGTTTCGAACCCGTACATATGCTGCGGGGGTACGGTGGCGACCACGGTCATAGGTCGAGCGCCTTCAAAGCCCAGTCTGCCAGCCGCTACTCGCACGCAATTGACCAGCGGGCCCCAGCGCTTGCGATGCGGGAGCGGTACTCCGGTCGAGCCAGACGTGAATACATCGGCAACGACCCGTTGTGCCGGGACAAAAGGAACCTGATATAACGCAGCGCGCGGTGCTGAACTGCCCGGAAAAAGAATCTGCGGTAAATCGATACTGCAGTGGCGATTGTCCGTGAGGCAAATTACTTCGGGAGCCATGGTGCGTATCTGACGCACGACCTCCGGCGTATGGGTGGGCGGAAGCAGACTGACCCGATCTGCAATAAATGCGGCTGCCAGCCCTACCGCGAAGCGATAACGGTCGCTGCAGGCATTGAGCACCGCGACCCCGTGGGGAATTAGTGCGGACAGCTGCTCAACATCAGCGAGAAATTGCCACGCTGGCACGGGTTTGCAGTCGCGATACGCCACCGGCGCTTCCGGCGAGGTATGGGCAAGCAGAGCGATGGGGTCGCTCAAATGTCCTTCGATTGACCGTCGCTCGAGTTCACACCTGAGGCGATCCGACCGATGCAGTGTGTGCGGCCACGTACTGGGCGAGATTGCGCAAGGACGCGAAAATAACGTGATTCTCCTCACTCTCTGCCTTCAGTTGCAGGTTGTAGCGCTTGGCGACCACTAGTGCCACCTCGAGGATGTCGATAGAGTCGAGCCCTAATCCTTCCCCATACAAGGGGGCGTCCGGATCGATCTGTTCAGGAGCGATCTCCAGGTTGATGGCCTGAGTGATCAAGGTCGCCAGTTCCCGGATAATGACACCGATGTCCGCGGACGCGGCGGCAGGAGGACAATCGTCGTTGGTAGCGTTCAAATTCACAGAAAATTCCTACGCGACAAGAAGAATCCCAGATGCAACGATGGAGGTCGAACGCAAAATATTTGGGACCAATCTCACAAACAGTGGATCGTCCGGCCCTTAGGCTTCTACTAGGTGCACGCGGAACCCTCTTGATGCAACGCGCGCCAACTCGTCGCCGATGAGTATATAGGTAAACGAGATCCTGCAACATTCGGGCAGACTTAAAAAGACCTAATTATCAATAGGTAAGGCGAACACGCGCCTATCGCTTCGATGCCCAGGCACTGCTGCGGACTGAGCGATCATAATGGTGGCGCCCATGGAAGCACCTCACGCCCCCTTCAGCACTATTACGGCGCTGAATGCAATCGCCATTCATGGGTGCGTGAGATATTTACTCGAAGCGCCGGCGACTACGAGCGGGTGGAGTCGGCGATGGCCTTCGGAACCGGATCGTGGTATCGGCACCGTGCCCTCGTGGGCAGCGGATTACGACGCGGAATGCGGGTCGTGGAAGCGGGAGTAGGCACAGGTCTGGTGGCCCGTGAGGCCGCAAGCTTTGTGGCAGATCCTGGGCTGGTCATCGGTGTGGATCCGAGCCCGGGCATGCTAGCCAACGCCAAGGTCCCGGAAGGCGTGAATCTACTGCTAGGTAGTGCGGAGCGAATTCCCATCGCCGACGCCGGTGCCGATTTTCTCAGCATGGGTTATGCATTGCGGCACCTTAGTGATCTCACCGGGGCGTTTGAGGAATTCTTCCGCGTGCTCAAGCCCGGCGGACTGCTATGTGTCCTGGAGTTCACGCTGCCGAAGGGATTCTTAACGCGGGCCATGCTTAAAGGTTATATGCGCGGCGTGGTGCCCTGGCTGGCCGCGACACTGGCACGCGGCCGTGACATGCCGACGTTGATGCGCTACACGTGGGAGACCATCGAGGCGTGTGTGCCACCGTCGGTGGTCATGCAGAGCATTGAGGGCGCCGGCTTTCGCCAAGTTTCACGCCACGTGGAACTGGGTATTTTTTCAGAATACCGAGCCCGCAAACCGATCGCTTGAACGGTAGGGAATGCGAAATATGCCTTAGACCCTGGGTCGCGGGCGAACCAGTAATACTGGTAAGCGCAGGAGAAATTCCACCAGCAACCGCGCGTGCATCCAGGTCAGCAAGGCATTGCTTTGAAGGTAGTTGAAATGCGACACGCCGCCCTCTTCGGGTCTGAAGTAACGCACCGGCGCGGGCAAATTTATCGCTGGCACCCCTCGCCAGGACAGTCGAACGACCGCCTCGACGTCGAAATCAAAACGTCGCATCCAGATCTGGTGACACATGATCTGAAGCAACGGGTCAATCGGATAAATCCGAAATCCGAACAAGGAATCGTGGATACCGGCCCATAAGGTCTCTACGTTGGTCCACCAATTTGAAATACGTCGCCCCTTGACGCGTATCCCGGGTGCGCTGGCATCGAACACCGGGTCTCCGAGGATCATTGCGGATGGGGCGGCAATTGATGTGGCCATGAACTCAGGGATCTTATCGGTCGGATGCTGCCCGTCGGAGTCCAGAGTGAGCACGTGGGTAAAACCGGCCTGACTCGCCAATTTCAGTCCGTGTAGGACCGCCCCGCCTTTGCCGCAATTGCGCGCCAAACATATAACACGCAAGCGCGGATCAGTAGCCGCTATCTGCTGGAGTTTTTCACCGGTGCCATCGGTACTGCCATCGACCACGACCCAAACCGGTGCCCACTGCTCGAGCGCAGTGTGGAGAGTGTCGAAGACCTTTCGACCCGGATTGAAGCTGGGAATGAGCACCAGATGTGTGGAGGACACTGCATACATAGCCAGTTACTCTAACTCACTCTAATTGCCTTGTTGCCTTGAAAACACTCGATCGGCGGATACTTGGGCAGTTCGTGGCGAAAATACGCTTCCAGCTCCCTGGTAAATTGTTGGGCGTCTATGGGTGGATTGAAGCGGCGCCCGAGCCTGACGCGGTAATTGATGGGAAGCCTTGGTACACGAAGCACGGGCCAGCCCTTGCTCAAATATGGAGACTCGGTCTCGATTAGCACCGTTAGTACCGGAACTTCCGCATGCTTGGCGATCGCTCCCACCGTCAATTGAAACTCATTGACCGGGGCGCGTACGGAACGAGTGCCCTCGGGAAACAGCAACAGTACACCGCCATCATCGAGCGCGCCGATAGCCTCTTTGATCATTCGGCGAGGCGGTGTGTTGGAGATAAATCGCGCGAGATTCGAACCCGCACTCAGAAATGCGTTTTTTCTAAGTCCGGTTTTCATAACGCAGACCATATTTGGATGGCAGGCGAGCAGCACAATGGCATCTATCAGGCGCGGATGATTCGGTGCTAGGATTACGCGTGCCTCCTCGCGCAGTCCGCGCAGTTCACTCAGGTCAAAGCGGTAGATGCCCATCCACTGCAGCACACTGATAACGAAACGAAATCCCGTTCTGATACCAGTCCGCCCCAGTATGGTGCCCGATCGGACGGGCAAAAAAAGATAAGCTGGAAATGCGATGATCGACCAGGCGAGACACACTACAGCCAGGAAAACCCAGGCGGTGTAAACGCAGGCATGGCGCTTCAGCAAGCACCAGGCTCCAGAAAATGGCGCGACCTGATTCACTCGTTGGCCTCAACGCCCCGGTCGGACTGCCAGAAAATCCACGCGACGCCCACGCCTCCCGACACATCGAAGTGACTTCGGATCAACGGGCTGTTGATGAAGACGGCCCCACTGAGGGATTCATAGCGTAGAAATCCCCCCACCCAGACATTCCGGAAACGTTTCGACAGTGCCATCGTAAATTCGGTGCCCGCATAGCCCGCCGGCGGATCGTAGACCGGACGCTGCGCCGTCGCATAGGCCGGTGAGACCGAATAATAATATCGGTTGTACCGTTGCGTCGCGAACAACGGACCGGCGAGGATGCCGAAGTTCCATCCGGGCGTTCCCCCGAGATTTCGAATATCCAGGTTGATATGCGGTGCCGCAACCAAACCCACATCGCGCGGCGGACTTGCCACGGTCAGCGCGACGCGAGCCGGCAGGCGCAGATCCAACTGCATGTTATTTGCCTGAGAGCGCCACAAATGCAAGTCCAACGAGGGGCCGATCTCGACCAGTGCATGGAGGTTGGGCATTCCGGCGCGTGCCGAATCTCCCTCACCGCTCGCTGGTACAGCGGCCCACAAGCTGATGTTTAGTGACGCGCGCGGCTTATCGAGCAAAATCCCGCGCACGCCATCACGGTCTGAACGCAGGATCTTGCCTCGATAACGTATATAGGGGACTGGCACCAGGTAGTTGCGGTAAGAATCCGAACCCGGATAGTCGCTGAACCGTACCACGCCAGGTCCCGCGCCCAATTCCCACAGCGGCATGGTCTCGGCAGGGCACGGGCGGGGAATTAGTAGGCTCGTACAACCTACCGCAAGCCAGAAATTATGCGAGCGCCGGTCTCCAGAGGCGTGCCGTCCAATACAGGTTCGCCCCGCAAGGCTTTTCCCCGTGTACTGCTCGCCAATTAGGCCATAGCGCAAGACAGTTGCCCTCTCGGTGTTTAGTGGACGAGTGATGCGCCGGAGCCCACGGCCTCAATCTCTACCAGCAGATCGCGGCGGCAGATATCGGCGCGCATATAGGCCACTGACGCCTCACTACCAATCACACCCCGCATCACCTGTTCGACCGTGGGCAGATCCGCGGCATCGCGCAGGTACACTTTGTAGGTCAGCCTTTCCAGAGCAAAGCGATGCGGAACCAGGCGTCGGTTGGCGCCATCGGTGAGTATTCCGATGTTGGCAAGCGACTCTCTGGTCTGCGCAGCCGCGTCGCCTGAGTGAACCGTTTCGTGTCCGACAATGCTGGCGGTGCCCGAGATCATCAAGGTCCCGCCCCCTTCGCACAGCAGCGCTGCCCTGGAGAAAGTAGGACTACGGGGCCCGTACCGGGTCGGATACCGATAGGCGCTGACCTGCCGCGGATTCTCTAACATCTGGGCGGCGGTTCTGTTGGCCAGAAAGTAGATCACCAGCGGACTGCCATGAGGCGTTCCAAGCGCCGAGGCTGCGGGTGCCGCTTCGACTGCTGGGCGGTGAGAAGCGACAAAACTCTCGTAGCGGGCGTTGTTGAACAGCCAGTAGCGCTCGCCGTCGATGGCAGGCTGCGTAATGTCAGATACGTAATTCCATACGCGCACCAGTTGCCGATATCCGGTTACCTCCAGGGTCGAGAATATTTGCCGGTAGGCTGCCAGGGTGTTGGCTTTGAGCGGATTGCCGGGCGCGTCCCCCTGAGAGCGTTCCGGAATCGAAATACAACCGAAAAGCAGGTGTGCGTTGAACCGATAGTGAACGCGTCCGAGCGTGCCCACTTGCATCGACCCGTCGGCCCTCCAGACTTCGTAGAGCGCATCAAAATCGCCGAAGGGGCCGAGCGGCACGGCGGCGATTGGTACATTTGCCAGGTCCAACGGCGCCAGATCCAACCCGAACTGCGCAACGCCCAGCACACCGCTCCACCACTGGTCCGTTTTTGGAGGTAACTGTGCCCGCGAGCGGTGCTCGACCCCGAAGGTCGCCGTTAATTTGCTCATTGCCTGTGCGCCACAGTAATTCGAATGTCTTATCCAAGGGAGAGGCAGCACCCTCGCGCGACTATGAGCACGCCTACAAGGTGAACAACCCAACCCCACCCCCATCCAAGGCCTCATCACTATAATAGCTTTGGTGCCCGGTGGCGCAGCGTACGTGCATCGGCGTCCCAAAGCATTCTCGGTGGATCATACAGTGGGGAGTAATGCACACACGCTGGGCAGCTGCTCTGGCGGCGGAATCGGCGTTCTTGGGTGTCGGGTTGGGGTTTGCTGCGGCCCAGCGCGGCGCGGGCATTGACGCGATCCGGGGCAAGGGCGCGCCGGAAGCGGCAGCAGCAGCCCTGACAGAAGCCGAACGACTGGCTGGCAGGGGCAGCTGGGAGTTGATTGCCGTGGGCCGCGTTTAGTCTCTTTCGGGAAACAAGTCGCGTGGTCAGGCACTTTTCGACCGGGATACCGCCGGGAAGACCGAGGCCAGCGACTGGCAGCGAATTGGCGAAGTCTACGCGCAGGCCGCGAGACTGATCGAGCCGCCGACTGCTTTCAAAAAACGCTGGCGGCTAACCCTAAAGATGACACAGGCCAGGCCGAGATTGGTGCCTGGTACATCCGCATCGGACAACGAAAGAAGGGCGAAGCGCTGCTCGGACAAGCACTGGGGCGAGCACCCGATGAGGTCTGGCATTACGTTCGCGCAGCCGAGGCATTACTGGGCGTTCCCACCGGCCGCTAGGGTGGCCTCGGGAATGCGCGCAGCAAAGAGTTGGCATAGCCCGGCGAGCGCTGGTGGGCAACTTCTTGGACTGTAAAACCAATCTCGTTCAGTAACACAAGCCATTCACTCAACGGCCGGCGGTAAAGCTCTCCCTTGCCGCCGCGGACGCGCATTACCAGGCGGTCTACCCAGCCGCTCACCCGGGCTGGAATGCCTCCGTTGCTATCTCCGATACGTAACAGCAGCGTACCCTGTGCCGGCAGCGCCGCCCGGATAAGTCGCAGCAGCTCCCTTTGTGCCGCGTAGTCGAGGTAATGGAGCACGTCGAGAAGCACTATCAAGTTGGACGTCGACAGCGCCTCGCGCGCGATATCGCCCACGACGAATTCTGCTCGGTGACCCATTGCTTGCCGCGCACGGCGAATTTCCGACTCATTACGATCGATACCCCGATAGCTTTCGACTAGCACAGGCGCAGGACAAGCACTGTCCCAAGCTCCCTCGGAATAACATTGCTGAGCCGCAAAAAGCCATGCTGCGAGTAGTCCTTGAGCGCAGCCCAGATCCAGGATCCGAGCGCCTGCAGGTACCAATCCGTCCACGAGCAGGAGAGGGTAAAACGGATCAAGCCGTAGCTTGGAGCGCGCGAAGTAATAGGCGGTAGGGCCGCTGCCGCGGTAATGGGCCGCAGCCCGCCGTGCCACACCGTTGTGCATGATTTTGGTGTTCACGAGCAGCGCTCTGCGGCCCCGAATCCCACAGCGGTACTGGCACGGATGGTAGCGATGATGCCCGCGTGCGCCATATCAGGAAGCGCGCGCCGGCGCACTCTGCCCTCGACGGCAAACATGGAGATTATGAGTATTGGAATCCCGAAGTTGGCAAATGCCGACCAGCCTTGCAGAGGCGCAAAAAAGAACACAATAATTAATGCGGCCGCGATTGTTGCAAAGAAAAGCGTCCAAGCCATCGTTACTTGTCGGGTGTAGCGGAGCGCATCAGCACTAAGGGCACCGTGTACGTGAAGTGCCATCTGGGTACACAGCGGAACATGCTCAGGTGCTAACGTTCGGCCAAAGGATATCCCCAACAAACAATAGATTCCGATCTGTTGGATCAGATAGATCCACACAAACTCCGCCTTTAGTTCATGCCAGTGCGCGGCGATGAACACCACGGCCAAAAGCCATGCTGTGATAGCCAGCACGCGCCGCATCGAGCGCCAGGCAAAAATCAGTGCGACACAGCCGACCGGTCCGATTGCAAGTAGCGCGCCCAGCGTGCCGTGCCCGCCCCGAGATGTACTGAAATGTGCCAGCAGCGCATATCCCAGGGCCAAAACGAGCACGACGACCGTACGTGCCAGGCTCCGGGCCCGTAATGACGCTAGCACGGGCCCTGATACGTAAGGCGATAATGGCGTGCCGGTAGACTCTGGCGTGGAATCATTCATTTTCTGATTTACATCGCCAGCGTATTGCGCACCGGCGTAATGACGCAAGTCAGCAATCCGTTCGTTTGATGCTTTTGGAATCCCATCTTCTTCGTATCGCTGCTGAGCCGCCCTCAGGGACAGGACGCTCGCGCATTTCACCCCGGCTCGGTTTTTATATATTGATCTAAAACGCGAGGCTCACCCGCAGCCGGAAACTACTCCTTAAGGCGCCAATTCGGTGATGAGTTGCGGTTTTGGACTCCCCCATCCGGTTGCCAGATCGTATCCCTTTAGCGCCGGATTGTTTCCGGCCCTGCCTCGCAGGATATCGTGGAACCCTGTGTTGTAACGGGGGGTAAGGTTGTCCGCGTAGATTTTGGGGTTGATGAAGCCGACCTTGGGCGCGCCTCGCTGGGTCCGCTGCTGATTGATCAGTGCGGTAAATGCCGCCCACATGGGTGCCGCGAAGCTGGTGCCACCAAAAGCATTGGCACGGCAAGCGGTCTGGTTGGCGCAGGTGTAAAAAGTAAAATCGGCATTGGCCGCGACGTCCGGACCGTTGCGGAATTTCTTCGAGCCTCCGTTGGCTGCCGTCACCACGCCCTGGCCCTTCTGCCAGGAGGGAATCGGAGTGTCGGTGGGCGACACTCCGCCCCCGCTGTTGGCCCAAGCCGTTTCTGATAGCCAGCGACCACCCGCGCCGGAGGTCACCAGATCGGTGCCTCCGACCGAAACCACAAAGGCGTCGTCCGCGGGCCATGGGTCGTACCATGGGGCCCACGTGCCTCCGTCGCCGGAGGCCACAAAGAAGGTCTGGCCTTGCGCGGCCATCCTTTTAAAGTAGGGATCAACAGCCGCAGGATCGCCCCACCACATCCACGAGCAGGCAATGGTCGTGGGTAGCGGACGATGTGTCGTCATCGCACTAAGGATGGCGGTATCGGTTCTGCCCACATACATCACCAAGCTGGCGAGTCCCGGTGCCATCCCCAGCGCTTGAGTCATGTCTAGGGTCTGCTCTGTATCATCGCAGCCTGCCAATTTAATGCAGCTGGTCTTGCTGCCATCCGTGGACAAAACGGTGATCGGCACCGCATTGTCTACGCCCGAATCCTTGAGGTACTTATTCAGGTCGGCCAAATTTGTGCCAGAAAACTCGAACAATCCCATGTGCTGACCCGCCCCGGTGAGGGCGGCCCCCTCGTAATACGCGGCACGCATGTCGCTGCCGAGAAATGAACCCTGGGGTCCGGAACCGCTAGGAACATGGGTGGCCATGGCTGCCGGATCGAGACCGTGAGCGGCCGCATAATCGCTCTTCGCTACGAACAACGGGTGCGGAATCGAGTAGTTGTCCAGGCCCGAGACGTGCGATAGCCGGACCGGCAGGCCAACGGTGGGATCGCGGTCCGGCCCATAGAAGGCGCGGGCCTCGAATGGGTGCCGGTAGGTACGCATGTTCAAGTGGAAGGCCGCCTCGATCGCCGAGACTGATGCAGTGACCTGCACCTCCATACCCTCGCGGCTTCCGCCGGTGACTTGCAGGCTCCGCGCCTCCGCGAACTGAACCACGGCGTCGTAGTCGGCCTGTGTTGGGCCAAACCTCGCCGTAAATTCCTCCACGCTCAGGAACTGGCCATAGGAGCCACTCGCCGGGTCGTAGATGTCGGCCAGCAGAGCGTCCAACCGGGCAGGATCGCGCAGCGGAAGAACCAGGTCCAGATTCATGATTTGTTCGGACGGCACCTTGCCGATTGCCGCCGCTTCACCCGTCTGAATGACCTCCCAGACGTGCCCCGTGGGGACCTGCTGGGCCTGCGCTGTGGCTGCCCAAAGGAAGGGAAAGAGGGCCAGGAGGACGGCCCGCCGGGCACTAATTGAATTCCCCGGGGGAGGTCCGATAGAAAGTCGCTTCATTAGAGAGCCTGCGGTATGAGTTCGGGGGCCCATCTGTCGCCTAAATTAGCGCTTTCAGATGACACTAGTCGTGCGCTACTCCACTGTTTACGCGTGATTTACTCCAATTGATGTAGGTGGAACAGATCTGTTGCCGAGGGAGGAGTACTGGACCGGTCAGGCGCTCCGCACCCCCCACTTAGCGGGGTACGGAGCCATACAGGGGAACGCCAAAGGTCCGATAATAGCGAGCGTTCGATGAGGGCGCGATGACCGCGACAAGGGGGCGCAGCCAATCGCCGAGTGGCAATGAAAAGTCCACCCTTGGCAGGAGGCCGCCCGGCGCTGACGGGCCCAGACCCATCGTCATGCCAACCCATGCAACTCCCATGGGGTTGGTTTAGGTGTGACCCAGAGAACGCCAGGACTCGCTCCACGCGCCCGGCGGGTACCCGTGCGTCATGGCTGCACGTGCCAGACCGGCCTGCAGCCGCGAGGATCCCCGATGTCATTTAATCCCGGCAACAGTAGGGGCATGAATCCGAAGACGATTAAGAAAAACTGCAGAACTTCGTTATAAATCGCGGAGGTGAGCCCACCGAGGAAGATGTAGATAAGCCCTCCGCCATCTATTCAGGCTAAAAGTCCAACCCAGCAGGAGGTGCAGCAAAAGCGCCATGGTATCTGCGCCTGCGATTCGACGAGTAGACCCTCGGGCCCACCGCGCCCCGCTCGAAACGGCCGAATCCAATAACCGCGAGTAAAGGCCCGAAGCGAGTGGGAACGGTCGATCCCGCCATTGCTGACTTTTAAGCGCTGTCACGCCACGGTGTCCGCGCTCAGCCGCTGACCAAGGCGAAACAGCGGGTAGCCCACCAACAGCACTAGGATCCCGGCAACTGCAAGTCGCGGTTGCGTGACGAGTACGCTGATCGCAACGCCGAGCAAACAAGCCAGAAATATCGCCGGGAGCCAGGGGTAGCCGGGCATCACGAATCCGCCGTCCCCCACTCGGCGCCGGCGCAAAACGAACAAGGTGGAGGCCACCGTCGCGATGCCCAGCATATCGGTGAATATCACGTAATTAAGTAACGTCTCGAAGGAGCCGAGCACAAAGGCCGGTACTAGCATCGATGCGGCGAAGAAAAGCAGCCCCGCCTCGTGGACCTGGGTACGCGGATTGATCCGCAGAAATGCCCGGGGCAACACTCCGTCTGACGCCATCGCATTGATGCTGCGCGGCATCTGCAAAATCATCGCGTTGATGAAACCCGCTGCGGATAGGTACACCGCCAGAGAGATGACGATTTCCCCAGCGGGTCCGAACGTTGCGCGTGACAATGTCGCCGCGACAAGATTGGAAGCGGCAATGCCCGGCGTGCCGAGCACCGTGTAGTACGCAACGTTGAGCAGGAGGTAGAGGACCACGACCGTGATTACCCCGGCGGCGACGGCCAGTGCGAAGCGGTGTCGCGCGTCCTTGAGGTCGGCGCCGAGGTTCATCGTCAGCTGGTAGCCGCCGTAGGCGTAGAAACAGGGAATCAGCGCAGCCGCCAGACGGGGCAACACCGGAGATGCCGGCGATGCCATACGGGCGACCACTTGGGGTAGAGGGTGTGGCGCGAGCAGTAAAGCGCACAGCGCGAGTCCGAGGATCATCGCGATCTTGAGCGTCGACAGGATATTCTGGGTTCGCGCCCCGGAACGAATGCCCCGGTAATTGAGTAACAAGAGGATCAGCATCGTCGCGCAGGCGAGTATCAGCGAAGCGTGCGGGGTGCGCAGCTGCGCTGGGAGCAGCACGGGTACCAGGTAGTCGGCACCGATAAATGCCACGCCAGCGGCACTCGCGCCTTGCATGAGTGTCTGAGCCCAATTCAGCATAAACGCCAGAGCCGGGTGATAACAGTCCGCGACCACGCGGTAGTAGCCACCGGCGCGCGGGTGTCGTGAACCGATCTCTGCGAAGGTGAGCGCGCCGATCAGGCTCACTACCCCAGCCGCCACCCAAGCGAAGAAAAACAGGGAGGTGCTGCCCGCTGCTCGCGCTACGATCGAGGGCGTGCGAAAGATGCCAATCCCTACGACGAGGCTAAACACGACCATCGCCGTATCAAAAGTCGAAAGTCGCGCTTCAATGGCGCCGCGCGCTTCAGGCATGTAACGCCTCGGCGAGCAATTTCGCGAGCTGCTGATACTGACCGAGGCTATTGTAGAGTTGCGCTGAGACCCGCAACAGAGGCACTGGGTGCGGATATAGCCAGGTTCTAACGCCGCGTTTTCGGAACCATTCGCACAGCGCGTCGCTGTCGAGTCGCGCGGCCGGCGAGCCCGGTGCCCCCGGCGGAAGTGGGACCGAGGCCATTGAACCGATCATGGCGGTGGGGGCGGGCGGCTCAATCCCCAGAGTAGTGCAAAGAATCTCGCGCGCCTGCAAGGCCAGGGCCCGGTTACGCGCGAGCAATTCAGGCCACCCGCCCGGCAGCAACCCGCCCATGTAACGGATGGCCTCAGGAATACAAAGCCAGGACGTGGGATCACACGTCCCGGTCCAGTCGAATTCAGCTTGATAACCGAGCTCATACCCGTGGCTGATTACCGATGGGTGCAGGTCGGATTGGCAGTCGCGGCGGACGTGCAGAAACGCGGCGCCTTTGGGGGCACACATCCATTTGTGGGCATTTCCAGCGTAATAGGCGGCCCCCAGTTGGCTGAGGGTGAGCGGCACCATGCCCGGTGCATGGGCACCGTCAATAAGCGTCTCGATGCCGCGACTGCGCAATTCTGCGACTAGGCGTGTCACGGGGAGTATCAACGCGGTCGGGCTTGTTACGTGATCGAGCACAGCGAGCCGAGTGCGCGGCGAAGCACCCGCAAGCACCGCATCGATGACCTGCTGTTCGCCGCGCAGCGGGAAGGGCAGCGTGGCGACGACGACCGATGCGCCGCTGCGTGAGGCCACAAAGTCGATCGTCTTGCGGCAGGCCGCGTAGGTATGGGTGGTCGTCAGCAATTCATCGCCGGGCTTAAAGGCAAGAGAGCGCAGAACCGCATTGACGCCGGTGGTCACGTTGCTGACGAATACAAGATCGGCAGGATCCACGCCCACGAACGCCGCCAGTGCCTCTCGGGCAACGTTGAGGCGGGCGTTGAGATTTAAGGCGAGAAAATCTACCGGCTCGCGCTCCATTTCCAGGCGGAGCGCGCTCTGTGCCGCCAGCACGGCTGAGGGACACGCGCCGAATGAACCGTGATTGAGATACGTTACCGCCGGATCAAGGCACCAGAGCGAAGGAAAGTTTGGGGACACGGTTGGTTTCTTTAGGCTCGCAGGTTGAGCTTAATAGGCCGACGCATCGTAGTTGTGGATCATGATCGATGAAAGCAGCTGGCGGGTGGTCGATATCAACTCCAAAAGCCCTTAGAGAATGCCCCGGATATTGAAGTCCAGCACTCCGCCCCGACACTGCTCGAGTAGGACCGTCACGAAAGCGCTCGCCCAGGTCGCGGCCTTAGCTGCGACGCTCAAAAAAACCAAAACCCCAATCTATGGGAACTCAGGCGGGCGCAGTCGGCTTGATGTTGGCGTTCAAGTGGAAAAGATTGGTCGGATCGTATTTGTTTTTCACCTGCACGAGACGCGAATAGTTATCACCGTATGTGGCGCGCAGGCGCTGCTCATCCGCGGAGGGCTCGGTGTTTACGTAATAGCCCCGGGTGTAGGGTTCGAACGTCTTCCACAGATCGCGCAGCACGGCGGCGTTGTGCTGGTCCTGGGTGTGGTCGGCCCACACACCTGCAAGCAGTAGGTCCCATTGCGCTGCGCGGTTCCAGTATGCGGTCGCATCCGGCTTGACCCGCGCCACGGCGCCCCCGCACAGCCCAAATCCGATGCTATCGAGCCACAGCGGCGCGTTTTCAAAGGCGTGGATGACGTCGCCAATTAATTTCTCTGGGGGAACGCTCACGAACCCCGACTTGATGTAGACGCCCAAGCCTGGCGGGAGCGCCGGAGGGCTCGCACCGGTAAAACCATTCTGTGCGTCGACGTACTTCTTGGCCGTGATCTTGCCGGCTACCGGGGTGCCGAATTTGGCGAGCGGTCCGAGGAGGCGTTCCCCTGCGCCTGGTTCGCCGCTGTACACCGCTTCAATGGCGACGTATTTCCCGGCCGCGGGCGTCCCAGCAGGGGAGTTGGGGGGCGGAGCCTCCATACTGGTGGGCCCGCCGGAAAGATACAGCTCATCGGGGGCGTGTGCGGCGAACTCCAACAGGGCCGAGAGAATCGAGTGCGCCTGACTGAAGGGGTACAGCATGACGCCGGCCAACACCGGATGGTTGAGCGGATGCAGCTGGTACTCAAAGCGGGTGACTACGCCGAAGTTGCCGCCACCGCCCCTCAGCGCCCAGTACAGATCCGGATTTTCCTCCGAGGTGACATTTAAGACCTTGCCATTCGCCGTAACGACCTCGAACGCGCGCACGTTGTCGCATGAGAGCCCAAACCGGCGCATCAGCCGGCCCATACCACCTCCGAGGGTAAGGCCGGCGATGCCGGTGTCTGAGGCGGTGCCGAGCGGCGTGATGAGCCCGACGGATTGACACTTAGAGTCCAGCTCACCCAGTAGGACGCCCGGTTGCACTTTTGCCGTGCGGTGGGCCGCATCGAGCTGAATTGCTTTCATGGGCGCTAAATCGATCATGAGCCCTCCGTCACAGGAGGACTGCCCGGAAATGCTATGGCCCCCCCCTCTTACGGAAGTCAGCAGGGCATGGGAATGCGCGAAGCTGACGGCTTTGGCGACATCGGCGGTGCTCGTGCAACGCGCGATAAGCGCCGGGTGACGATCAAAGGCACCGTTCCAGACCCGGCGCGCCTGGTCATACGCCTGATCCTGGGAGAGCAGCAGCTGGCCGCGCAAACTGGCGCGAAAATCCTTTAAATCGGAGGCGGAAAGCGTGACGGGCTGACCGGAGTTGCCTACCGCAACAAGGCTGTCCGGGACCGTACCCGGGCTCGAAGCGTCCGCCCACAGCCGAGCTGCCGGTAAGATTGCGGCGGCAGCGGCCGCCGCGCCCAGAAAATGCCGCCTGCCCATCGTCGCGGCGCGAGTGCTGTAGCCGAGTGGTTTGAATGTGAACATTGTGGTCCCCCCCGCAGGTAACGAACGGTCGTGCAATGTTGTTATTTTCGCCATTGTGGGGGCATTTCCACAAGCGCATTAGTTCGGGCTATCGGCCGCCATAGTCCATCCTCCGGTAGCTTGCCCCCTGCGCATTGGCTGGGGAGAATAGACTGCCCCTCAAACCTGGTCGTTGGATTGAAGGCAAATTGAGCACGCGCCGCACTTTCCTCACGCAATCAATGCTGGGTGCCGCCGCGCTCGCCGCAGCCGTCCGAGCGCTCTGCGAGGGTAACGCCGACACACCGCCGGGCGCCGGTCAGCCCGGTTTGCTCGAGCGCGCCAAGTCGCTGCTCGAGGGGGCACCCCTCATTGACACCCACAACGACTTACCCTCGCTGTTGCTCGAATCGAGTGCCGGCGACCTTTCCCGATTGGATCTTGCTACGCACCAACCGACGTTGTGCGCCGACATCCCTTCATTGCGCGCGGGCGGGGTAGGGGCGCAGTACTGGTCGATATTTGTGGAGTCGTCGACTCAAAAGACTCACCTTTCCTTGCACGAGGCGCTG
The DNA here is from genome assembly GCA_038234675.1 of Steroidobacterales bacterium. Lineage (GTDB taxonomy): Bacteria > Pseudomonadota > Gammaproteobacteria > Steroidobacterales > Steroidobacteraceae > FEN-1191. Next base: position 150,758 of record JBBQTF010000002.1, on the reverse strand, counting down.
CGTGTGTTTGACGTTGCACTTCGATTCATACACGGGCAGGAGGCCTTTGCTCAGGCGCGCACGGCCGACGACATTGAACGCATTCACCGGGCTGGCAGGATCGCCTGCCTCATCGGAGTGGAGGGCGGCCACATGATCGAGAATTCGCCCGCCATACTCCGGGTGTTCTACGAACTGGGCGCGAGGTACCTTACCCTTACGCACTGGGACAACATTGATTGGGCCGATGCGGCCACGGACCGCGTCGAACACTATGGATTGACCGATCTGGGCAGGCAACTGGTTCGCGAGATGAACCGGATCGGCATGTTTGCCGACCTCTCACACGTGAGCGCCGACGCGATGCGGGATGCATTGAGCGTTAGTCGCGCGCCCGTGATTTTCTCGCACTCCAATGCCTACGCCGTCGACCCACATCCTAGGAATGTTCCTGACGACGTGCTTCGTCGGGTCCGGGATAACGGCGGCGTCGTTCATGTGAATTTCATTCGCCCTTTCGTATCACCCGACGGTGAGGCATTGGACGAGCGTCGCGCGGCGACTCTGCGCGACCTGCGGGAGCGCCTCGCGGACGATGCCGCAATCGAAAAAGCCATCGCCGCATGGGACAAGTCCACTGGCATCGCGCGTGCTAACGTGGAGGACGTTGCCAACCACATTGACCACATTCGCAAGGTTGCAGGCATTGATCACATTGGCATCGGGGCAGACTTTTATCACGCTGACGAAACCGATATGGCGTCGGGATTAGGCAATGTCACCCGCTACCCCTTTTTGTTCGCCGAATTGTTGCGGCGCGGCTATTCGGATGAGGATGCTGCAAAGATTGCCGGTCGTAACCATCTTCGTGCGATGCGGCGGATGGAGCAAATTGCGGCGGAGCTACAGCAGAGCGAACGGCCTCTGATTAAGTGAGAATGTCGGCGCCGGGATAGTGGGGAAGGTCAATCGACGCCAACCAGCGTCCTATATGGGAGAGGAAACATGGGCGAGAACGTCTACAAAGTCATTGAGCTGATCGGCACCAGTAGCGTGTCTTGGGAAAAGGCCGCGGCGGCGGCGGTGGCGAAGGCGGGAAAGACGATTCGGGACCTGCGGGTCGCAGAAGTGGTCGAATTGGACATGCAGCTGAAAAAAGGCAAGGTCGAGGCCTACCGCGCGAAGGTCAAAGTATCGTTCAAATACGAACGCGATAAGTAAGGGGCAAGCTCCGACTGGGCAAGCCGCGAGCGACGCGATCGCGTCGCTCGCGGTGCACTCATTGTGTCAGCGCCGCAAAGTCCTCCATTTCGTAGAACTGCCGGATCTCAATATCTGAGCGCTCCGGCATTGGGTTGGGCGCGCGTTTTACCCAGGCAATTGCTTCCTCCAGCGACTTGCACTGCCAGATCCAGTAACCGGACACGAGATCGGACGTGTTTGAGAACGGACCCATGCGTACCGTTCGATCGGTGCCGGAGAAAGTTACCCGGGCTCCTTTGGACGTGGGCTGTAAACCCCCACCGTCTTGCATCACGCCCGCAGCGATGAGCTCCTGGTTGAACCTGCCCATGGCCTCAAGCAGCTCCTGGCTCGGCATTGTGCCGGACTCAGAAGCCTGCGTGGCTTTTACGAAGATCATGAATCGCACGGTGTTTACTTCTACAATGTTTTGAAGCGCGGTGAGGCCCGCCGGGGGAAGTTTTCAAACTCCAGGCAACACGCGCGACTAGCCATTCGGTATGGGCAGCACAGGCATGATCTCCACGGAATCGCCGGGGAAAATCGTAAAGTGCGGATGTTGCTCGAACAGCTGAGCGGCTTGCTCATGCGACTCGGCGCGCACCACTGTAAAAGCGCCCAGCTCGTTACTGGTATCCTCGATTCCACGGTGCGTAACCTTCTTGGTTTTCCCCAGGGGCCCGCCCATCGTGACAATCGCGCCCTGATGCTTCTCGACCCACGCCTTCCAGGCCGCCATGCCTTCTCGCTCCTTAGTGTGACGATCACCTTCAGAGAGCTTGTCCCAGGCCGCTCTTCGCGGGCTGGACTTGCTCCCGTGGAACGTGGCGAGATAGGTGTTGTTTGTGTTCATGATGGCTCCTTTGCGTTTAACTTGGCGGTTTGGAATAACAATTCGATGTAGCGGCGCAGGTGATCGACGCTTTCTGCCGCGATGGCCGCATTCCCCATGGCTTTTGCCATGACGAAGGCGCCTTGCAGGACGGCCTGGGAGTGCAGAGCCAGGCTTTCAGCGGTCCACGACGCGCGAATCCGGTACCGAGCCATGGCCTCAGCAATGTCCGCGGCAATGGCTGCGGCATGCCCACTGATACTCGCTTCGCACGCCGCGCGAATGTCCGGATGCGTTCCGTAGGTTTCCTGCACCATCGTACCGACGAGGCAGGTAAATTCGGCAATCTCCCCTGTGAGGATCGCCTTGCGGAAATCAAGGTACCCCAAGACCCGCTCGAGAGGGTCGCTGTACTTGTGGTAAGGGGCCGCCTCAAAAAATGCCGTCGTGATCTTAGACCAGTGATTTGCCGCGGCGATGGCCAAGGTCTCTTTGCTGGGGAAGTGATAAAAGAATGCGCCTTTGGTCACGCCCGCTTGTGCACACAGTTCGTCCACTGAAGTCGAGGCGTAACCCTGTTCGCGAATTAATCCCAGGGCCGCCTCCAGCAACTCTTGGCGTGCGCCCCTTTTAGGTGACGGTTCGCTTGTTCGCGGTGGCATTGGGGAACAATACCGACCAGTCGGTATGTTGTCAACTCGGATGTAAGGGTCTGATTTTCCCCCTGGTCAGCGTCCGACCATACGTGCCAGATGCGCCGGGTAACGATCCCCTTGCACGATGATGTGAGAGGCGGCCGTCTCCATGGCCTGGAGATCTTCGGTGGAAAGCTTTACCGCCGCGGCTCCAAGATTTTCTTCGAGGCGATGCGGCTTTGTGGTTCCGGGGATAGGAACGATCCAGGGCTTCTTGGCGAGGATCCAAGCCAGCGCCAGTTGCGCTTGTGTCGCCTGCATCCGTGTGGCGATAACGCCGAGCAGATCGACCAGCGCTTTGTTGGCCTTGCGTGCTTCCGCACTGAAGCGGGGGAGCAGGTTGCGGAAGTCTGTGCTGTGGAAAGAGGTCGACTCGTCCATTTTTCCTGTGAGAAAACCCCTCCCCAGCGGGCTGTACGGGACAAAGCCTATGCCCAGTTCCTCGAGCGTGGGGAGCACTTGGGTCTCTGGCTCTCGCCACCAGAGCGAGTATTCGCTCTGCAATGCGGTCACTGGCTGCACCGCGTGGGCGCGCCGAATCGTTTCCGCCCCTGCCTCGGACAAGCCAAAATACTTGACCTTGCCCGCCCGGATTAGATCCTTCACCGCGCCTGCGACTTCCTCGATGGGGACTTCGGGGTCCACCCGATGCTGGTAGAACAAATCGATCGTGTCGGTGTTCAGTCGCTTCAGTGACGCGTCGGCGACGTCCTTGATGTGGTCCGGCCGGCTGTCTAGACCCGGCTCACCCGGCGCCGCGCCCACCTTGAAGCCGAACTTAGTGGCGATTGCGACTTGCCTGCGAAACGGGGCCAAAGCCTCACCGAGCAGTTCTTCGTTGGTGAACGGACCGTAGATCTCGGCCGTGTCAAAAAAAGTGACGCCTTGTTCAACGGCAGCGCGGATGAGCTCAATCATCTGCGACTTGTCACCCGCCGGTCCGTAGCCAAAGCTCAGGCCCATGCAGCCAAGGCCTATCGCGGACACTTCCAGGCCGTTATTGCCCAGTTTTCGACTTTGCATGAACGACACCCCGGATTTGGTTTGACTCTGGGTCTGTCGGCGCCGCCGCGGCGAGCGAATCCACCCTCCCCAGAGTAGGGCCAATTGATGCTCGAGGCCAGTCGCCCACGTGCGCTGGTCCACTCTTATATATGGTCGACGCCATGGGAAGAAAGTCGCCCCCCAACTTAATCTTTGCGCCGCCTCATGGGGTTACAACGCGCCCGGCATGCGCGAGCCGGCGCTGGCACGGTCTGTTGTAACTTCCCGGACCTTATTGGCGAAGTAGCTATCAAACGCAGTACCGCCCGGTACAGCGGTCGTGTTGAAGGAACTGGCCCCATGTTTCTGTTGCTCCTGGTCTATTTGGGCGGCGTGCTCACTATCGTCAGTCCCTGCATACTTCCGGTGCTCCCTTTCGTGTTTGCGCGCTCGGAGCAAAAGTTTTTGACCGGCGGGTTGCCGATGTTGGTGGGCATGGCGGTGACGTTCGCCGGGATTGCGACGCTAGCGGCCGTGGGCGGCGCCTGGGCAGTTCGGCTGAATCAATACGGCCGGTGGTTTGCGCTCGCATTGATGGCGGCGTTTGCGCTGACGCTGTTATCGCGGCGCCTGGCCGAATGGGTCACCCGGCCCCTCGTCGCGCTTGGAAATCGCTTGTTGCCTGCTCAAGGCGAAACCAACGAAAGCTCGATCGCTCCTTCACTGCTACTGGGAATGGCCACCGGCTTGCTGTGGGCACCTTGCGCAGGACCGGTGCTGGGCCTGGTACTCACCGGGGCGGCCATCTCCGGTCCCAATGCTCATATGACGCTGCTGCTGTTTGCCTACGCAGCCGGCGCTGCGACCTCTCTGGCGGTGGCCATCCTTGTGGGCGGCCGCGCGTTTGTCGCCATGAAAAAATCCCTGGGCGCGGGCGAATGGGTCCGACGCGTGCTGGGGGTCGCTGTACTGGTCGGAGTGGCCACTATAGTCATGGGCTGGGATAGCAGCGTGCTGACGAGACTGTCCGTGGGCGGTACTAACCGCGTCGAGCAATCGCTGATTAGCCGTCTCCCGCCGCAGATGGCGCCCTCGGGCCGCAATGCAACCATGCTCATCAGCAGCTCCACGGCCAGCGCCATTGCGACGCAGATGGCTTATCAGACCGCGGCGGACTTGCCCGTCGAGGGCGAACTTCCACCATTGGCCGGTGCGACCTCGTGGCTGAACTCGCCCGCGCTGACTCCGGCCATGTTGCGCGGCAAAGTCGTGCTGGTCGATTTCTGGACCTACTCGTGCATCAATTGCCTGCGCTCCTTGCCTTACGTGAAGGCGTGGCACGACAAGTACAAAAATTACGGACTGGTGGTCATCGGCGTGCACGCGCCGGAATTTGCCTTCGAAAAGGACCTGGGTAACGTGCGCCACGCGGTCGCCGAACTGGGCGTTACTTATCCGGTGGCGCTCGATAACAATTACGCGATCTGGCAGGGGTTCAACAACCAATATTGGCCGGCCCATTACTTCATAGATTCGGCCGGGCGCATCCGGGGCCACCATTTTGGCGAAGGCAACTATGCAGAATCCGAAGCGCTCATTCGCCGGTTGCTGAAGGACGCGGGCTACGCCGAGCTGCCACCCGAAGCGGGGCAATCTGCGCAGGCCGTCGGTGTGCAGGCGCCGGCTGACGAGCAGCATGTGCGTTCGTCGGAGACATACATCGGCTACGACCGAGCGGCTAATTTTGTATCGCTTGGCGCCGCATTGCGCGAGCGCGCGCATAACTATCTCGTCCCTGCCGCGTTTGGTTTGAACCAGTGGGCCCTGGCCGGGGACTGGACGGTGGGTTCTGAGAAAGCTGCGCTGAGCAAGGCGCCGGGGGAAATAATCTATCGGTTCTACGCCCGAGACTTGCATCTGGTCTTGGGGCCTGCAGCGGACAGCAGGCCGGTGCGCTTCAGGGTGCAACTTGATGGCACCAATCCCGCCGCCAATCACGGCGCCGTTACCGACGCCGGTGGGCTCGGGTTGGTCAGGGAACAGCGCCTGTACCAGTTGATTCGCCAATCGAAGGACGTGGGCGAGCACGTTTTCTCGATCGAGTTCCTGGACCCCGGGGTTCAGGCCTATTCATTTACGTTCGGTTAGGGAAATCTCATGCCATACCAAGGCGATTCCTCGAGGCTTCGGCTCATGGACAGGCCGGGCATGGGCCGCCGTGCGTTCCTCAGGTGCGGCATCACGGTATTGGCGTACGCGGCAGTGCCGAAGCTGTGGGCGGGGGCCTCCTCCCCGGCGGCCCAGCAGCCAGAGGTGCCGATCGAGATGTTCACGGTAGCTGGAAAAAGCACGGGTGTCGTGCGGGTGCCAAAGATTGCCAAGACGGATGCGGAATGGAAAGCACAGCTGTCGCCGCTCGCCTATCACGTCGCACGCCAGCAGGGCACCGAGATGGCCTACACTGGCGAGTACTCCCGCAGTCATGGTGACGGGCTGTATCGCTGCATCTGCTGCGCCACGGCGCTGTATGACTCGAAGGCGAAATTTGAGTCGGGCACCGGCTGGCCAAGTTTCTGGAAGCCGATCTCGGCGACGAATATCGTGAAGACTTCCGACACTGCATTCGGATGGCAACGCGACGCAATTTCCTGCAAGCGGTGCGACGCACACCTGGGGCACGTGTTCGATGACGGACCGCCGCCGACGGGGCTGCGCTATTGCATGAACTCCGTGGCGCTGCAGTTCGTGCCTCGCGCCTAGCCGATTCCACCCAAGAATTCTCTCAAGGAGATGGCAATGTTAACTACGAAATTACCTCGCTCGCTGAAATGGCTGTCGCTCTTGGTGTTGATGACCGGCGTCATCCTGCGAGTGCCGCTGCTCTACGGCGGGGAAGCGCCAGTAACGATTGCCCCCCCGGCGCAGGACAACCCCAAGGCCCCCGGTGCGATGCAGGTCGCCGTGCTGTCGGGTGGTTGTTTCTGGGGCGTGCAGGGTGTGTTTGAACATGTACAGGGCGTCCGGCAAGTGCTCTCCGGCTACGCGGGCGGGGAAAAATCCACTGCGCACTATGAAGTCGTGGGTTCAGGCGGCACCGGGCACGCCGAATCGGTGCAAATAATCTTCAATCCGGCGCAAGTTTCCTACGGGCAGTTATTGCAAATCTTCTTCTCGGTCGCGCACGATCCGACGCAACTGAATCGTCAGTCCCCCGATACCGGTACTCAGTACCGCTCCTCGATTTTCTACGCCAACGATAGCCAGAAACGCATTGCCGAGGCCTACATTGCGCAGCTCGACCAATCGCGGGCGTTCGCCAGTCCCATCGTCACGCGCGTGGATCCGCTCAAGGGCTTTTATCCAGCCGAAGGTTATCACCAGGATTATTTGGTCCACAATCCGACCAACCCCTATATCGCCATTAACGACATTCCCAAAGTTGAGAACCTCCAACACACCTTTCCGGCACTTTACGCGGAGCGACCCGTGTTGGTGAGTGCGCGATAGCGCACGCGCCGGATTACTGGGTGTATGTGTACTGGATAAATCCGAGGTTCGTACCCAGACGATCGTAGAGGAGCCGTGCCACGGCGTTGGTCTCGTGCGTCAACCAGTAGGGTGGATTGGCGCCGACAGCGCGCGCTGATGCCGCGACCGCCTCGATCAGCTGGCGGCCGCAGCCCGTGCCGCGCGCGCGCGGCTCCACGTAAAGGTCCTGAAGGTAACAGGCGGGGTCCGTCGACCAGCTGTCCTCATGGAACAGGAAATGGGCGATGCCGAGCAGGGCGTCGGTAGAATCGCGAGCTCCAAGTCCGTGCAGGCGTCCGTTGTGAAGGCGCTGCCAGGCACTCTCGGTGGCATCGGCCGGCAACTCGACGCCGTAGAAGGTCTGATAGTCGGTCCAGAGCTGCATCCAGCGCGCGTGCTCGCTGGGCCTGAGCGGGCTAATTTTATATTTCAATGTATGCCTCTTACCGGTTGCTGTCATAGCCGCTTACGGGTTCGGGCTGGCGCAAGGACGGTAGTATAAGTTTCGGCAGCATTCTTTTTGAAATCTTCCTCGGCTTCGCGCTGCACGATAACGATGCGCGGCCGCTGCGCCGCCGGGAGGCTCGATGGGAGCTGCTCCGCTTGCCAAGCTGATCCAGCCATCTCCAGGCGCGAACGCCTTCGCACGCCGCGCATCCTGCGCTACAGTGTCGCGATTCAATCGAACGGTCGGATGGAATCTCAATGCACCACCCCCTGCTAGACCATCCCATCGGGCTGCTCGTGATTACCTTTGCAGTGCTATGGACGCTCACGCGCCTGGGAGCGGCGCTGCAGGTCCGGCGCGGGCCGCTCGATGAGGCCGGAAGAGCGGACTACGATATCGTGCTCGGGGCGACCTTGGCCTTGCTGGGTCTACTGATCGGTTTCAGTTTTTCGATGGCTTCCAGTCGCTACGATGAGCGTAAGATCTACGAGGAAGGCGAGGCAAACGCTATTGGCACGGCCTATTTTAGAGCAGAGCTGCTCCCGAGCGCCGACGCCTTCAAGATGCAGGAGCTGTTAAGAGAATACAACGGCCTGAGAATTCGCTTTTACACCACCTCCGACCCCAAAAAGATCCGAGAACTCAACCACGCCACCGAGCAAATGCAGTCACAACTTTGGAAAACGGTTGGCGCCGCGTCCAGGGCGGCACCTACTCCCATATCGGCGCTCGCGGCCAGTTCCATCAACGACGCGCTCAACGCGCAGGGGTACGCCCAAGCAGCGGCGTGGAATCGCATTCCGGCGGGGGCCTGGGCGCTGCTGTATGTATTGGGCGGCGTTGCTACCGCAATGATTGGTTACCGCTTCCAGAAGGCAGCGCAGCATTCCATGCTCATGCTAATGATGCCCGGAATTGTGGCCATCGCATTCTTCTTGATTGCCGACATTGACTGCCCGCACGGGGGAGTAATCCGGGTCACGCCCGAAAATCTGGAGGCATTGGCGCAATCACTGACCTGAGCCACCACAGGTACGATTGCCTTGCGACGCGTTCTGCCGTTAGCATCGGCGCCCATGGATATAGGCGCGCTGGTACGTCACTGCGGTGAAATCGACGTTGCTCCCCTGGCGGCCGCCATAGCCGCGCAGGGCGAGGAAGCCTGGGATGAGCACAAGGAGCGGCAGAAAGACTACGAAGTGCACCGCCAGACCCAGTCCATCGTACTGCTGTTTGCGAACGTCGATGCCTGGCCGACAATCGGGGTGTCCAGGTCACCGGGCTGGGATCGGCTGGCGGGCGCTGCAGCGCCAGTCATGGATTCGATCATCGCCCGCTGGTATCCACCCGGCGGTCGTATCATTCGCGCGATGGTCGCGAAGCTCCCGCCTGGCGCCCGGATCGATCCGCATCGCGACAGGCACCCCTCGTTTGGCTGCGGACATCGCATTCACGCTCCCATCGCGACCAATACGAAGGTTCGGTTTTCAGTCGATGGCCGGCCGTATAACCTGCAAGTGGGGCAGGTGTACGAGATAAACAATCTTAAGGTTCACAGCGTCATCAACCGAGGCAGTACAGATCGCATTCACTTCATTTTTGATTACGTGCCGCAGGATAAGGAGCCTACCGCGAGCACAGAAACCTCTTAGCAGCGCTCAATAACTATCCATTATCTGTTGAGAACGCTTATCATCTGGCTGAACGCGCGATAGGGAAACGGGGACGCGCGATAGGGGAAGAGCATGAAGCGAGATCTCTACGCGCGGCTCAATAAGAAGATGAGGGAGTGCGCGCCGAGAACGGGGGCAACCCTGCCACGTTGCGGCAGCTCGATGCTGGCGCTCGCCGTCTCAGCCGCCTTGTGCGCAACGCCGCAGAGTTATGCCCAGCAGGCGAGCGGCAGCCTGTCGCTCGAGGAGATCGTAGTCACCGCGACCAAGCGCAAGGTGAATCTCCAGGATGTCGGACAGAGCATCACGGTCCTGAGCACCGCCGACATTGAGAAGGCGGGATACAAGGAAATGGGCGATTACATCAAGGACCTGCCGAGCGTGACGCTTGCGCAGCAGCAGCCGGGCCGCAACGACATCGTGTTTCGGGGAGTTTCGACAGGAATCGAAGAATTTTATAGCGACGCTCAGGCGGGCGTTTACCTCGACGAACAGCCCATAACCACCAATGCCACGCAGGTCAGTCCCTATCTTGTGGACATCGAACGAGTCGAGTCGCTGCCGGGTCCTCAGGGCACGTTGTTCGGTTCATCGGCCGAAACTGGCGTGTTGCGCATCATTACCAACAAGCCGGATCCTTCGGGTTTTTCGGGTCAGTACAGCGTAACCGGCTTCGCCACCAAGGGGGGTGCCGGCAGTTACGAAGTCGATGGGCATCTCAACATACCGCTTATCGACGATAAGCTGACCGCGCGCATCGTCGGATTTTACGCTGATAACGGCGGCTGGATCGACAACGTCTACGGTACGGATCTTGCACAGGAGTCGAACAACGCGAATGTTGTTAAGTCCAATACCAACGACTGGAAAATAAGCGGTGCCAGGCTCGCGGCATTGTGGAAGGTGAATGACAGCGCCGACGTGTTGTTCAATTTGACAACGCAAAACGATACCACCAAGGGCGATTGGTCCAACGACCCTTATCTGGGTGATGCCAAGATCACGCGCTTTATCGAGAATTCCCGCCACGACAACTGGTGGCAGGCGGCGGCGACCGTCACGGCGGACTTAGGCTTCGCAGAACTTAAGTCCGCGACGGCTTATTTCGCCCGGCACATGACCTACACCGAAGATAACATGACCTATGAGCAGTACAAGGCCAAGTATTACGGAAGCTACTACGCCACTCCGACGTACAACGGCAAACCGGGGTACAACCTCTATGACACCCGCATACTAAGCACTGGGGTGGACAACGGACGATTCACCAAGAGCACGGTATTTAACGACCAGCACCAATACCGGGTCTCACAGGAATTTCGGTTAACGTCCAAGGGCACCAGCCGGCTGCAATGGCTGGGCGGCCTGTTCTATGAGCGTGTGCATGACTATTGGTATTACGGGACCCAAAATCTCCAGCTCATGAACACCTACGCTTGGGCGTACGCCAATTCCGTGGCTTGCGACCCTGCAAACGCCGGGCTGGGGGTGTCGTGTCCGCTGGCACCAACCTCCACGATCTACGCGCAATGGTTTGATCGCACCGTTACGCAGACCGCTGTATTTGGTGAGATAAGTTACAAATTGACCGACCCTTGGACAGTGACTGCAGGCGGCCGCTGGTTCAATTACAAACGCGACATTTCTCAACACTATGACCAACCGCTGGGTCTACCAGCAGAACTCGGGTCGCCCGGCAGCAATGGCAGCTCTGGGAACGACAGCGCCACGCTCTTCAAGCTCGGTACTCAGTACAAATACAATCCCGATGGCATGGTGTACCTATTGTTCAGCGAAGGTTATCGCCTGGGCGGGGAAAACACAGCGCGTGCGGCCGCTACCGGCAATGTCCCGCTCAAATACAACCCCGACAAGCTGCTTAACTACGAGGGCGGGATAAAGAGCCAGTGGTGGGACAGGAGGCTCACGCTCAACGCGTCGCTGTTCTACATGAAATGGAGCCAGATTCAGCTCGAGAGCAGCACCGGTGTCTATTGGAAACACGGGACAATCAACGGTGGCGGGGCCGATAACAAGGGCATCGAACTTAGCGGCTCGCTGCGTGCCACCAAGCAGCTTACCCTCGACTTTAATCTCATCAAGGCAGATCCAAAATTGACCGAACAAGTGGTATATCCCAGCGGTAGAACGATTCCTGTGGGTACCCAATTGGTCGGCGCGCCCAAATTCAAAGCATCAGCGGGCCTTCAATATAATTTTGGCTGGAAACCCGAGGGCGGCGATCTTTGGGCTCGATTTGACTACAGCTATCAGTCCTTGGAATACCAGAGCCTGCTTTACGCCTCGATCGACTATCAGAACGCAGTCCGCGACCTCGGTCTTATTCCCGGCATCGGCCGGATAGAGCCGTGGAGCTTCGGCAAGCTGCAAGCCGGGGTTACGATGCCCAATAAGCTGGAGGTCACCCTGACCCTCGACAATGTCTGGAATTCGAAGGGCGCAAACTGGGTAACAACTTCCGAATCCTACTACGCAGCACAGTTTTCCGATCCTCGCTTCCACAACATGCCTGCGCAATTCCGACCGCAAAACATTGGCCTGACAATTCGCAAGAACTTTTAGATCGTTCGTGACCGCGGACAATTGAGGCAGCCCGCTTGGCGATTCGGCGACTGGTGGCCTCGTCGGTCGTCCGCGGCAGCCACAAGGGCGAAAGCCACGGTGGCGTCTACCTGATCGACCTGCACTCGCGTGAAGTCGTACAGACGATTGACTGGAACAGAGTCGATATCGACTGGCAGGGCCGCGGCTGGGACCGTGGCTTACGCGGCATCGCGTTTGACGGTGATCTGGTCTACATGGCCTCGAGCGACGAGTTATTTGCCTTTACGTCCGATTTCCGGCGCGTCGGCGCCTGGCGAAGTCCCTATTTGAAACACTGCCACGAGATCGCCGTCTACGGGCGGGAGCTGTTCCTGACCTCAACCGGGTTTGACAGCATTCTGGGCTTCAACTTGGACCGGCGGACCTTTGATTGGGCCCTGCATGTGCAAATGCGGCAGTACCGGTTTTACTTCGAGCGCTTTGATCCGATGGGCGATAAAGGTCCTCTATCGCTAAACAAACTTCACATCAACAATGTTTACGCGGACGCCACCGGAATGTTCATCTGCGGATTGAACAGCGGCGGTTTGCTGCAGTACAGCGGCGAGCACATCCATATGGCGGTCGAGCTGCCACCCGGGACCCACAACGCGCGCCCGTTTCGCGATGGTGTGCTTTTCAACGACACGGAAGCAGGCACACTGCGCTATTCCGGGCGCGACGATCGGGAAGATCGGGTCATCAAGGTGCCGACTTACGACATTGATACCCTGACCTACCGCGATGCGGACACCAGCGGCATCGCCCGGCAGGGATTCGCGCGCGGACTGTGCCTGCTCTCGGATGTGGTCGTCGCCGGTGGATCCTCCCCCTCGACCGTCACGATTTACGACCTGAAGGCCAATCAAATCGTACTGTCGGTGAACCTGACCCGCGACATCCGCAATGCAATCCACGGGCTGGAAGTGTGGCCTTTCGATTGACAGCGGGTCAGATCGGACCGAGTCCCGCGTTCTGAATGCGTTCGGGCAGGGCCTCAATGATGTCCGCAAGTTCCGCCTTCCACAGCCCGAGGTGTTTTTCGTAGCGACGCCAGGTGCCTAGCGCCTCGGTATAAATGGGCCGTCGCACCTGTTCCGAGCTCGCGGTCTTCACGGTTCGCGGATTCTGATAGTAGTGGAGGCAGGATTGCTCGTAGGGTAAATCACAGTGCGCGAGTATTCGACGTACTTGCGATTCCAGATCCAGCACGGTGTCTTCGTAATGCACCGTCAATATCTTCCCGGGCAACACCCGCTCCCAGTGCCGCATAAGGCGGTGGTACTCTCGGTAATACTCGGCAAGCTCGTCCATGTCGTAGCTGTAGTCCGGACCGCCTCCGTACAGTTGCTTGTAGTTGCCGAGCAGGCTGTCCAGGGGATGGCGACTGGCGTTAATGACTCTGGCATTCGGCAGGATGAGGTGCACGAATCCGATCAACGGAAAGTTACTCGGCATTTTGTCCGTAAAATGCGGACGCGTAGTTTGGCGATGCCGGCGCGTGGCCTCAATGTACTGCCTGCCGTAGTCGCGCCAATCTTTGGGCCGCAGCTCGCGCACGGCCTCGGGAAACTCGACCCCGTCGGTCCGGTATCTGCCCACGGTCGAGGCGATCTTGCCCAGATTAGGCAATTCCGCCGTACCCTCGACCTGACTGTGCGAGGCCAGAATTTGTTCGATCAGCGTCGAGCCTGAGCGGTGCATGCCGACAATAAAGATCGGATCGGGAGCCTCAAACCCATGCCCCTCGTGAGCGCGCAGAAACTCCACTGTGAAGGTTTCGATGTTCGCGGTGTGCCGGTCCTCCATGATGAGCGGATCGTGTGAGACCAGGGGCCGCTGTCGCTGATTACCGTCCTGATACCAATGCCACGCCGCATCGTAGTCGCCGGCGTCTTCGAATGCCTTTCCCAGCGCGAAGCAAAAATGAGCGGCGGTGGAAGGGCTCAAGTTGTCGTGTCGGACCTGCTTCTGCATCGCCGCGACTTCGTCGGATGTGAAGCGAAAGGTCTTGAGGTTGGCGAGGCTCCAGTACGCCTCACCAAAATCAGGTTGCTGTGCAATGGCCGCCCGGTAGGCGGCGATGGACTCCTTCTGCTGGCCCACGGCTTTTAGCACGTGCGCCAAGCTCATGCGCGCATAGCCATTGGCCGGGTCAAGCTCCACCGTCTTGCGGTACGCATCGAGGCTCTCCTCCTGGAACCCTCCCTGTGCCAGGGCATCGCCCAATCCGGCCCAGGCCGCCTTGTTTTTGGGATCGAGTTGCGCGGCGCTGCGGAAGGCTTCCGCACCCTTGGCCCATTTCTTCTGCTTGACGCATACCGATCCCAGGTTGATCCAGGCGGCCACATAGTCTGGCGCCTTCTCGGTCACGCGCCGCAGAAGGGCTTCGGCGTCTTCCATCTGTCGGGTTTCACTGCCCAGCGCGAGGGCCAGCATTCGCATGGCGTCTATATCATCCGGAATTCGGCGCAGCACGCTTTCGAATGCGGCGATGGCCTGTTTCCTGCGTCCTGCGTAGAGGTGCTCGGCGCCCTCGACAATGATTTTCTTATCTGGATTTTCCCTAATGTGCTGCTCGTATAGCCGATCCGCCTCCGCTCCGCGCCCGCTGGCAGCGTAGGCATCTGCAAGTCTTTTACGAACGTGCGGTAGACTCGGATTGAGGCTCAATGCGCGCTCGAACAGCGAAATGGCTTCGGAGTGGCGCCGTTGCTTGGCAAGATTCATCCCCAGATCCTCATGCAGTGGCGCAGAGTTGGGCGCTGCTGCCAAGGCTGCACGTATACGCAATTCGGCCTCCACTAGGGATTGCATGCGGCGGGGCTAGGTCACTACCGGTTCATTGGCGAGAGCGAGAGGAGTGATACCAGCAGGGCGCGCAACAGCTCACGCAGGGCTGAGGCGCGCTCCACATCGTAGGCTGTCCCGGACTCATCCATGTAGCTGCTTTGCGCAAGTTCAATTTGCAGCGCGTGTTGTGCTTGCTCCGGCTGCCCGTAATGACGGGTGATATAACCGCCCTTAAACCGGCCGTCAAAAACATGAGAGAAGTTCGTTGTTGCCGCCAATCGTGTGCCTAGAGCATCTCTGATGGCCCGGTTGCAGGACCGGCCGTCGTAGGTGCCGACATTTACATCCGGGAGTCGCCCTGAGAACAATCTGGGGACCGTGCTGCGGATCGAGTGGGCGTCGAGCAGCAACGCGTATCCAAAACGCTGGCGCGTCTCAGCCAGGCGCGTGTGCAACGCGTCGTGGTAGGGCTGCCAGTATTGTGCACGCCGCTGCTCGATTTCGGCCGGCGCGAGCCGGTCGGTGCCGTCGCGATACAACAGCGCACCGGAAAAGCTTTGCGTCGGACAAAGGCCGGTTTGCAGCGCTGAGCTGTAGAGTGCCGCGTCGTCCGGAGGCCGGTTCAGGTCAATCAGGTAGCGCGTATAGCGCGCCACGATCATTGTTGCGCCCAAATCGGGCGCAAAATCGTAGAGTCTGGCGACATGCCAATCGGTGTCCGGCAAGTCCAGCGCCATCGGAGTCAGGCGCGGCGCCAGTTCCTGCGGTACCGCCGTGCCGGCGTGTGGCACGCTGATGATCAGCGGCGTGTCACCGGGGAGCAA
This sequence comes from Steroidobacterales bacterium, assembly GCA_038234675.1. Lineage (GTDB taxonomy): Bacteria > Pseudomonadota > Gammaproteobacteria > Steroidobacterales > Steroidobacteraceae > FEN-1191. The sequence continues at coordinate 135,156 of JBBQTF010000002.1, read as the reverse complement.
AGTATGCGTAGGAAAGGTTTGCACGGCCCGCAATGCGCTCGACTGGCGTGTGGTTTGGCTAGCCTGCAAACAGGCTGGCGCTGACATATTCGCGCAGTTCGCCGCTGACGACCAATTCGCGCGCCGCGGCGATGTCCGGCGCGAAGTACCGGTCACGTACCAACACCGGCACGCGCCGGCGCAGCAAGCGATGAACCGACTCAAGTGAAGTGGAACTGCGCAGGGGTCGACGGAAATCCAGACCCTGAGCGGCGGCCAGCAGCTCGATCGCCACGATGCCGGCGGTGTTGTCGGCCATGGCGAGCAGGCGCCGAGCGCCATAGGTGGCCATCGATACGTGATCCTCCTGGTTGGCGGAGGTCGGGATGCTATCGACGCTGGCCGGGTGCGCCAGTGACTTGTTTTCCGAGGCGAGTGCGGCCGCGGTCACCTGGGCCACCATAAAGCCTGAGTTCACGCCGCTGTTGGCGACTAGGAACGGTGGCAGACCGCTCATCTTGGTATCAACCAAGATCGCAATGCGCCGTTCGACGATCGAGCCGATTTCGGCCGCGGCCAGCGCCAGCTGATCGGCCGCGAATGCGACCGGCTCCGCATGAAAATTGCCCCCCGACAGCACCACGTTTTCACGAGAAAAAACCAATGGGTTATCCGTGACCGCGTTCGCTTCGCGCAGCAGCGTTGCGCTCGCGGAGCGCAGCAGATCCAGGCATGCTCCGATCACCTGCGGCTGGCAGCGCAGCGAATAAGGATCCTGCACTTTCTCGCAATCAAGATGCGAAGCGCGCACCCGGCTGCCGCGCAGCAGCGCCTTGAGTTCCGCGGCCACCGCCATTTGCCCTGGTTGGCGCCGAATGGCGTGGATGCGGGGATCAAATGGCGCATCGCTCCCCTTGAGCGCATCCACGCTCATCGCCCCGGTAACAAGCGCGGCGGCGAGAACGTTCTCGATGGCGAACATTCCGGCAAGCGCCAGCGCTGTCGACACTTGGGTGCCGTTGAGCAAAGCCAGGCCTTCCTTGGCCGCAAGCTTGAGAGGGCGAAGACCCGCCAGCGCCAGTCCACGCCGGGCCGAAATGACGCGGCCGCGGTAGCGCACCTGGCCGACGCCCAAGAGTATGGCCGAAAGATGGGCGAGCGGTGCCAGATCGCCTGAGGCGCCCACCGAGCCCTGACACGGGATGAGCGGATAGATACCCCCGCGCAGCAAGGCGCGCAGCGCCTGCAGAGTCTGTGGACGGATGCCTGAGAACCCCTGCGCCAGGCTGGCGATCTTTAATACCAGCACCAGGCGTACCACTTCATCGCTGAGCGGTGCGCCCGTGCCGGCGGCGTGCGAGAGCACCAGATTGTGTTGCAGCAGGGCGAGATCCGCCGTGGATATGCGCTCGCTCGCCAAGGATCCGAAACCCGTGTTGACGCCGTAAGCGGTCTGCCCGCGCGCGATCAGGCGCTCAATTACGGCGCGCGATCGTCTGACGCGTCCCTGATCCGCGCGCGTCAAGGGCATGGCCACCGGGGCGCTCAATGCGGCACGCAGCGCCGGCAGGGTAAGGCCCCCAGCGCGCAACCCCGAAGGAGCGACTCGGCGCTTGATCATGAGGAACTTGCCGGGATGAGCATTGGCAGCTTAAGTGAATGCTCGCGGGCGCACTCCAATGCGCTCTCATATCCCGCATCGGCGTGACGCATCACTCCAGTGGCCGGATCGTTCCACAGCACCCGCTCGATCCGGCGGGCCGCTTCGGGGCTCCCGTCGCACACGATCACCACGCCGGCGTGCTGCGAGAAGCCCATGCCCACGCCGCCGCCGTGATGGAAGGAGACCCAGGTGGCGCCGCTGGCCGTATTGAGCAGGGCATTGAGCAACGGCCAGTCCGAAACCGCGTCCGATCCGTCCCGCATCGCTTCGGTCTCGCGATTCGGGCTGGCCACCGACCCGGAGTCCAGATGGTCGCGTCCGATGACGATGGGTGCCTGCAGCTCGCCGCTGGCCACCATGGCATTGAAGGCCAGGCCGAGGCGATGTCGATCGCCCAGGCCCACCCAGCAAATGCGCGCTGGCAGACCCTGGAACTGTATGCGCTTGGCGGCCATGTCGAGCCAGCGGTGCAGGTGCGGATCGTTGGGGATCAGTTCGCGCACCTTGGTATCGGTGCGGGCAATATCGGCCGGGTCGCCCGAGAGCGCTACCCACCGGAACGGACCGATACCGCGGCAGAACAGGGGGCGCACATATTCGGGCACGAAACCTGGAATATCGAATGCATTCTTGACGCCCTGCCCGAGCGCGACCTGGCGGATGTTGTTGCCGTAATCGAAAGTCGGTATGCCCATGTGCTTGTACTCGAGCATCGCCCGCACATGCGCGGCCATCGAAGCACTGGCCTCGGCGCTGACGCGCGCCGGATCACTCGCCTGGGTCGCTTCCCAGTGCTCAACGCTCCAGCCGGCCGGCAGGTACCCGTGCACCGGATCGTGCGCGGAGGTCTGGTCGGTGACCGCGTCCGGCCGTACTCCGCGACGGAGCAATTCAGGCAACAACTCGGCTGCATTGCCGCACAGCCCGATCGAAACGGCCGCCGAGCGCTCCTTGGCCTGTGCGATCTTCGCCAGCGCTTCATCGAGCGAATGCGCCTGCTGATCGAGGTATCCGGTCTCCAGACGCTTGTCGATGCGCGACTGCCGACATTCAATGGCCAGCATCGAAGCGCCGGCCATAGTCGCCGCGAGCGGTTGCGCCCCGCCCATGCCTCCTAAGCCGGCCGTCAATATCCAGCGTCCGCCGAGCTGGCCACCGTAGTGGCGTCGGCCCATTTCCACGAAGGTCTCGTACGTGCCTTGAACGATGCCCTGCGAGCCGATGTAGATCCACGAGCCCGCCGTCATCTGACCGTACATCATCAGTCCACGCCGATCGAGCTCATTGAAGTGCTCCCAGGTGGCCCAGTGCGGAACCAGATTAGAATTGGCGATCAGTACGCGTGGGGCGTCCGCGTGTGTCCGGAACACGCCGACCGGCCGCCCGGACTGAATGAGCAAGGTTTCGTCCGCGCCGAGGCGCCTGAGCGCGGCGACGATGGCGTCAAAGCACTCCCAGTTACGCGCCGCCTTGCCGATTCCCCCGTAGACCACGAGATCTTCAGGGCGCTCGGCGACCTCCGGATCCAGATTGTTCATCAGCATACGCAGCGGCGCTTCGGTGAGCCAGGAGCGGGCACTCAAAGTCTTGCCGCGCGGCGCGCGAATAACGCGCGCGCTGCCGGCGACAGGGGACGCGGCCGGGGTATTTTTATTCATGAGCTGTTCCTGGTACGTATCTTTGCGCGCAGAGCCTGCACGGTCTCGCGGTAACGGGCTTCGATCTGTTTTTCCTCGCCATGCAGGCCGTCTCGGATTACCCAGCGCCCACCGCTCAAGACCTGGTGCGCGCGCGGCGCCACCGAATCGAATACCAGCGCGCTGAGAAAATCATCGCTCGCCTGCAACTCACAATCCCCCGCATCCTTATCATAGGTGACGAAGTCGGCGCGCGCACCGATGCCCACCGCGCTGCGCCCGCCGTGCAGCGCGGCCTGAAAAAGCCGGTCGGCCGTGGCCGGTTCGCCCGGGGTGCCGAGCACATTGCGGCGTCCGCGCGCCAGGCGTTGAGACCATTCCAGCAGGCGCAGTTCGTCGAGCGAATTGCGGCCGATGTTACTATCGGAACCAATCGCCATTTTACCGCCCGCATTTAGAAAGGATGCGAGCACAGCACAGCCATCGCCCAGATCAGCCTCAGTGGTCGGGCACAGCACCAGGGTGGCGCCCGCGGCGCGCAGCTGCGCGAGCTCGGATTCGCTGGAGTGGGTCGCGTGGACCAGCGCCCACTGCGAGGACAGTAGTCCGCGCGCGGCCAACAGTGCGACCGGAGGTGCGCCGTGGTGGCGTATGCAGCCTTCCACCTCGGCCGGCTGTTCGGCGACGTGTATGTGCACGCAGCGGCACAGCGGATCGGCACGCAGTAGTTTGTACACCTGGGTAATCGTATCGATGTCCACCGCGCGCAGACTGTGAAAGGCGACGCCCAGCGCGGTGTCACTGGTCGCAGGGTAACGGCGGCTCAATTCCTGCCAGTCCTCCAGAAATTGCGCGGTATCGCGCACGAAGGGCAGCTGTCCTGGCGTGGGCGGTGCGCCGCCAAAGCCCGAATGCTGGTACAGCGTGGGCAGCAATGTCAGCGCGATGCCCGTTCGCCTGGCCGCCGCTACAATCGCGCCGTCCGCATCCAGTGCGCTGCGCTCGCCGAGGCGGTGCAGATAGAGAAATTCCGCAACTGCGGTATAGCCGCCGCGCAGTAACTCCAGATAGCAACGCGCGGCAATAGCTTCCAGCTCATCGTGGCGCAGATGCTTTGCGAGTGCGTACATGGTTTCGCGCCAGCTCCAAAAATCATCTTGCTGACTCGCAGCCCGTTGCGTCCACGCACCGAGCGGCCGCTGAAATGCGTGGCAATGCGCATCGACCAAACCGGGCAATGTCAATCCGGGCAGGCCCGGTCCCGCGCCCGATGCGTTCGTGGAGACCTCGACCGTGTTGCCTTTAGAATCGATGGAAACTGTGGCGTCACGGAGCCAGCGACCGCCCCACCACAGATTGGCGTAAGTGACGGCGCTCGGCGCCGTGGCTGCTGCCTGCTGCATTCGGAACATGTTAGCACCCACGTAGCGCTTGCGGTGCGGGGCGGGTAATCTCGCGTTTATGCGCACAACCGAAGCGGCCCGACTGATCGCCAATGGCCGGGTGTGGACCGGACTGGTGCAGGGAGCGGGCCCAGGAGCCCGTTGCGAGGTGCTCGAGACCGCGATTGCTGAGCAGCATGGTCGGATCGCAGCCGTTGGACCGCTTCGCGAACTGCAGCGGCAATTTCCCCAGGCGCAGCTCATGGATGCGGGCGGGCGGCTGATTACCCCCGGGCTCATTGATTGTCATACGCACATCGTGCATGCCGGCAACCGTGCGCCGGAGATCGAGCGCCGCCTGGCCGGTGAAAGTTACCAAAGCATTGCCCGCGCCGGCGGCGGGATATTGTCCACGGTAACGGCGACGCGGGCGGCCAGCCTGCAGCAGCTGATCGACGGCGCGCTGCCGCGCGTAGACGCGCTGCTGGCCGAGGGCGTAACGACTTTGGAAGTGAAGTCCGGTTACGGCCTGGACCTGCAAACTGAACTGCGCATGTTGGAAGCAGGGCGGGCGTTGGGGGTCCAGCGGGCGCTGTCGATCTCCACCACCTATCTGGGTGCGCACGCGGTGCCACCCGAGTATGCCGGCAATGCTCGAGCCTATGTAGAGCGGCTGTGTACCGAGCTGATACCGGCCGTGGCCGCCAGCAAACTCGCGGACGCATTCGACGCCTATTGCGAGCAGGTGGCGTTCACCGCGGCGCTGGTGGCGCGCACCTTTGTCGCCGCGCGGGAACACGGGTTGCGTGTCAAACTGCACGCCGATCAGCTCTCCAACATGCACGGTGCCGCGTTGGCAGCCGAGCATCATGCGCTTTCGGCCGACCATCTGGAGTTTTCCGACGCCGAGGGCGTGGCCGCGATGGCGGCTGCAGGCACCGTAGCGGTGCTGTTGCCCGGTGCATTCTATTTTCTCCGCGAGCAGCAGCGACCGCCGATTGATTTGCTGCGCGATGCGAACGTTCTGATGGCTGTCTCCACGGACTGCAATCCAGGCACCTCACCGCTCGCTTCAATCCTGACCGCGATGAATTTCGCGGCGGTGGAATTTGGGCTGAGCACCGTGGAATGCCTGGCCGGGACGACATGCGTCGCGGCGCGTGCGCTGGGGCTGCACTCGACGCAGGGTACGATCGAGACCGGCAAATGGTGCGATCTGGCCATATGGGACGTAGCGCATCCGGCGGAACTGGTGCACTCCATCGGCACTCGACCGCTGCACCGCCGGTTTTGGCACGGCCAGCCGGACTCAAAGCCATGAACGCCACGGCCCCGGCCGAGCGCTGCATCGCACACCTGGATATGGACGCTTTCTATGCGTCGGTGGAGCTGCTGCGTTACCCGCAACTGAGGGGACAGCCGGTGGTGATAGGCGGCCGGCGGCGCACCGCGGCCGAGGCCCACACCATCGACTTTTCACGTTTGGCCGAGTATCAGGGCCGAGGCGTGGTGACCACGGCTACCTATCCGGCGCGCGCATTTGGCATTCAATCGGGAATGGGACTCATGCAGGCGGCGCGCCGCTGTCCCCAGGCGGTGTTGCTGCCGGCCGACTTCGAGGAGTACCGCCGCTACTCAAGATTGTTCAAAAGCACGATCGGCCTGATCGCTACGCATGTCGAGGACCGTGGGATCGATGAGGTCTACATTGATTTTGGGGCCGTAGAGGGCGGCGCCGCGCAGGGCGGGCTGATAATGGCGCGGCGCATCCAGCAGGCCATCCTCACCAGCACTGGCCTGACCTGTTCAATCGGCGTTGCGCCCAATAAGTTGTTGGCGAAGCTGGCCAGCGAAATGGAAAAACCCAATGGCGTGACGATTTTGAGCGGCGCCGATCTGGCCGAGCGCGTCTGGCCCTTGCCGTGTCGAAAGCTCAATGGAGTCGGTCCGAAGGCGAGCGCCCGCCTGGAGCAGCTTGGCATCAGCACCATCGGGGAACTCTCGCGCTGCGAGCCTGGATGGCTGATCGATCAATTCGGTCGGCATTACGGCCAATGGCTGCACGAGGTTTCCTGGGGTCGCGACGCGCGCGAGCTGGTAATAGACAGCGAGCCCGTATCCATGAGCTGCGAGACGACATTTGAACGTGACCTGCATGCGGTCCGTGATCGCCCCGAGCTCAGCGCGGTGTTCACTTTCCTGTGCGAACGTTTGGCCGCGGACCTGACCCGGCACGGCTTTGCCGGCCGCACCATCGGTGTAAAGCTCCGTTACGATAATTTTCAGTCCGTAACACGCGCGCAGACCCTGGAATTTCATACCGCCGATGCCAGCGTGATCCGGCATACCGCCGGCCTGTGCCTGAAGCGGGCACCTCTGGAGCGGCGCCTGCGCCTTCTGGGAGTGCGCATCGGCGGCCTGGTGCCCGCGGCCGCCGCCCAGCCGCGGCCCGCGGTAAAAGTTCTGGAACTGTTCTGAGGTCAGGACTGAGCCGATCCGCTATGATTGCGCCGATGAGCCAGGAATCCTTACACGCGGCGCTGGCACGACTCCAGCAGGAGTTGCAGGGCTCCGCGCAGCTCGATGCCGAATCGCGACGATTGCTTGACGAGCTGACCGGCGACATCAGCCGCGCGCGCGAGGCCACGCCAAGTGATGCCCACGCTTCGCGGCTCGAGGCCCTCGCAGTGCGCTTCGAATCGGGGTATCCGGATCTGGCGGCCAGCCTTCGAGGCATTGCCGACGCATTGGGGCGAATCGGACTCTAGCCCCGAGCGGCTGCGCCTCGCCCCTTGATGAGTGCGGTGGCGCGCGTGACGATCAACTGCACGAACACCACGAACACGGGTACAAAAAACACACCCAGCACCGTGGCGGCGAGCATGCCGCCGAACACACCGGTACCGATGGCAATGCGGCTAGCCGCCCCCGCGCCGCGGCTCACGACCAGCGGCATCACGCCGAGCATGAACGATAGCGAGGTCATCAGGATCGGGCGCAAGCGGATACGCACCGCCTGCAGTACCGCGGCCACCAGCTCCATGCCGCCCTCGCGCAATGTCTTGGCGAACTCAACGATCAGGATGGCGTTCTTGGCCGAGAGGCCCACGGTGGTCAGCAACCCGACCTGGAAATAGACGTCGTTCGACAGACCCCGGGTGCTGGCGGCGGCCAATGCGCCGATCACACCGAGCGGCACAACCAGCATCACGGCAAAGGGCAGTGACCAGCTCTCGTACAGAGCGGCGAGGCAAAGGAATACGAACAACACGGAGATTGCATACAGTGCCGGCGCCTGTGCGCCGGAAAGCTTTTCCTGATAGGACAAACCGGCCCATTCGAATCCCACGCCGGTCGGCATTTTTCCGATTAGCTCCTCGATCCGTTTGAGCGCCGTGCCGCTGCTAACGCCCGGGGCTGGTTCGCCGACGATTTCCACGGCCGACGCACCGTTGAAGCGTTCAAGGCTTTGGGCGCTCACGCGCCACGATCCGGATGCGAACGCTGAAATCGGCACCATGTCGCCGACGGAGTTGCGCACGAACCAGTTGTCGAGGTCCCCAGGCTGCATGCGAAACTGCGCATCGGATTGCAGGTAGACCTTCTTGACGCGCCCGCGGTCGACAAAATCATTGACGTAGATGCCCCCGATGGCGGTGGCCAGCGTGTCGCTGATGTTGGCGCTCGCCAGACCGAGCGCACCGGCCTTCGCCTGGTCGATCTCGAGGTGGAACTCGGGCTGATCGCCCAGGCCGTTGATGCGTACACGTGCCAGCAGCGGATCGTGGGCGGCCAGCTCCAGGAACTGATCACGGGCGCTTGCCAGGGTATCGCGGCCGACCCCGGCAGCATCCTTCAACTCCAGATCGAAGCCGCCGGTGGTGCCGAGGCTACGGATCAGTGGCGGCGCACTGACGAAAATACTGGCGTCGCGGATACGAGCGGCCGCGGCTTGGGCGCGCTTGGCGACCATGACCGAAGTCCTGTCTTTCGATTTGCGCTCGCTCCAGTCCTTCAGCAATGCAAAGGACATGCCGGTATTTTGGCCATTACCGCTGAAACTGCGGCCGGCCACGGACAATATGTTGGCGACGGAACCGGTGTCGGCCAGCATGGCCAATTCGAGCTGATGCTGGGCCGCCACGGTGCGGTCCAAGGTAGCGCCCGGCGGAAGCTTAGCCATCGCGAGCAGCGCGCCCTGGTCCTCCTCGGGCAAAAACGAGGTGGGCAAATGGACGTACAGCAAAGCCATGAGTCCGACCAGGAGCAGGTAGGTGACCATGACGCGATTGGTCCGCGGCAGCAACTTGGCCACGATCGCCTGATACCGCGTGCTCAGCGTAACGAAGCCACGCTCAAATCGCGCCAGGATCCCATGCCCACCCGGGTGAGTGGCCTCATGCGGCTTGAGTATGGTGGCGCACAGCGCAGGCGTCAGAGTCAGGGCGACCAGCACCGACAGTGCCATGGCTGACACGATCGTGATGGAAAACTGCCGGTATATGACGCCGGTGGAACCGCCAAAAAAAGCCATCGGGATGAGCACCGCGGACAGGACCAGGGCGATACCGAGCAGGGCGCCGGTGATCTGGTCCATGGACTTGCGGGTGGCCTCGCGCGCATTCAAGTGCTCCTCGCGCATCACGCGTTCGACGTTCTCCACCACCACGATGGCGTCGTCCACCAGCAGGCCGATGGCCAGCACCATGCCGAACATGGTCATGGTGTTTATCGAGTAACCCAGGACAGACAAGACCCCAAAGGTGCCGAGCAGCACTACCGGCACGGCCACGGTCGGAATCAGGGTGGCGCGTACGTTTTGCAGGAATACAAACATCACCAGTACCACCAACCCGACGGCCTCGAACAGGGTCTTGATCACCTCGTTGATCGAGATGCGCACAAAGGTCGAGGTGTCGTAGGCGATCTTGTAGGCCAGCCCTGGTGGAAAGAAGCGGGCAAAGTGCGCAATGCGGGCATTGACCGCGTCGGCGGTGGCCAGGGCATTGGCGCCCGATGCCGGGAAAAAACCAATCGCCACGGATGGTTGGCCGTTGGTACGCGTGGCGGTGTCGTAGCTTTCGGCCGCGAGCTCGACGCGGGCCACGTCGGCCATGTGCACGGCGGAGCCGTCCGAATTGACTCGCAGCACGATGTCTCGAAACTGCTGCGGTGTGGTCAGTTTGCTCTGCGCAGAAATCGGCGCGTTCAGCTGCTGGCCCTGAAGCACGGGCTGGCCGCCGAGCTGCCCGGCCGCTACCTGGGTGTTCTGCGCCATGATCGCGGCGGTGATGTCGGCCGGAATGAGCTTGTACTGGTTGAGCTTGTAGGGATCGAGCCAGATGCGCATGGCGTAGCCCGATCCAAACATCTGCACGGTGCCCACGCCGTCGACGCGGCTGAGGGGGTCCACCAAGTTGGACTGCAGGTAATCGCCGATGTCGGCGCGCGACAGCGTGCTGTCCGGGGAATAAAAGGCAATCACGGAAAGAAAGCCCGCGGTCGACTTAGTGACCGTCACGCCCTGCGCCTGCACGGGTTGGGGGAGCCGCCGAGTCGCCTGCTGGAGCTTGTTCTGAACCTGCATCTGGGCGAGGTCCGGATCGGTGCCGGCCTCGAAGGTCAGCGTGATATTTACGATGCCCTGGGCGTTGCTGGTGGACGACATGTACACCAGGTGATCAAGCCCGGTCATGGACTGCTCGATCACCTGGGTCACCGATTCCTCGACCGAGCGCGACGAGGCACCAGGATAGGTCGCGTTTATGACTACGGCCGCAGGCGCAATATTCGGATATTGCTCAATGGGCAGCTGATGGATCGAGAGTGCTCCGGCGAGCATAACGATGATGGCAATGACCCAAGCGAAGATGGGCCGATCAATGAAAAAACGCGCCATCGGTGTTAGCCGTGCGCCGGCGCGTCCAGTGTGACGATTACCGGCTTGACTGGGGCAGCGACCTTAGCCTTAACCTGGCCCTGCACGATCACCCGTTCACCGGCATGAAGGCCCGCGACCACGCGCCATTGGTCGCTGGCGGCCTCGACAGTCAATGATCGGAGCTCGACCTTGTCATCCGGCCCGACGACCAGAGTGGTCGCCTCGCCGCGTGCGTCGCGGCTGACAGCTTGTTGTGGCAGTAACAACGCACTTTCATCGATCGCCTGGGCAAGTTGTGCGCGCACGTACATGCCCGGCAGCAACACTCCGTCCGGGTTCGGGAACACCGCTCGCAAGGTGATTGCCCCAGTGCTCTCGCTGACGGTGACTCCGGTGAATTCCAGACGGCCATCGAGCGCGTAAAAACTGCCATCGTCCATCAGCAGCCGGACGCTGGCGCTGTGCGTATCGGCATTCTTGAGTGCACCTGAGGCGAGTTGGCTGCGCAGCCGCATCACGGCGGAGGCGGGCTGCGTCAAGTCCACATACATCGGCTGGTACTGCTGCACCGTGGTCAGCGGCGCGTCCTGGTTGGCCGTGACCAGGGCGCCCTCGGTATACACCGAGGTGGCGATGCGTCCCTCGATCGGCGCCACGATGCGCGTGTAGGCAAGATTGATGCGCGCGGTCTCAAGTAAAGCACGCGCGGTCTTCTCGTCGGCCTGGGCCTGGCTAAGATTCGCCGTGACGTCGTCGCGATCCTGCTGGCTGACATCGCCGCTGGCCGCAAGTTTTAGATAGCGGTTGTACTTGAGCTGCACGGTGAGCAGGTTGGCGCCGGCCTTGCTGACCGCTGCCTGCGCGCTGTCGTAAGCGGCCTGATAGGGCGCAGGGTCCAGCTGGTACAGCGGCTGGCCCGCCTTCACCACGGCGCCCTCAATAAACAATCGCTGCTTGATGATGCCGCTCACCTGCGGGCGCACCTGTGCGACGCGGTATGCCACCGTGCGGCCAGGTAGGAGCGTAGTAATGGTTACTTTCTGCGGCTGCACGATGACCACGCCGACTTCCGGCGCCGCGTCGGACTTATTGCTCTGTCCGGAGGCGCCGCAGCTCGCGACCAGCAGGGTAGTAAAAGTCGATGCTACGCCACGCGCTGCGCGCAGATTCTTCATCTTCTGGCATCCCAATGGTTTGGCCGCGCCGGCTCAATCGGCGGAGGCGACCTGCATCTCAGGATCGAACAGCGCCGCCCATGCCAGCATGCCACCCTCGAGGCTGGCGGGATCTTCGATGCCGGCGCCGGCGGCGAGTTCACACGCCGCCTGACTTCTTTTCCCACTGCGGCATACAAACACCACCGGGAATTCTAGCGGAATCTCCGCGCGACGTCGCGACAGATCACCCACCGGAATGTTCACGGCGCCACGCAGATGCCCGACCTGGTACTCGCGCGGTTCGCGCACATCCACGAGCGTTATGTGCATATGGCGCTCCTCGCCATCGAGCAGTGCGCGCAGCTGATGCGGCGCCATCGCGCGGCAGGGGCCGCGTGGGGCGGAACCGTGCGCCATCGAGTCTGCCAGTGATTTGATGGTCGGGTGGGTGCCACAAACGGCGCAATCCTCGCGTCGCGTGAAGCTAAATTCGTGCCAGTGCATGGCCAGCGCGTCGTAGGTCAGCAACCGGCCCACCAGCGGGGTGCCCAATCCGAGGACCAGCTTGATCGCCTCGGTGGCCTGCAACGCGCCGAGCACCCCGGGCAGCACGCCGAGCACTCCGGCCTCGGCGCAATTGGGCGCCACGCCCGCCGCCGACTCCGGGAACAGGCAGCGGTAACAGGGACCGCGATCCGGCACGTAGCTCATCGCCTGACCCTCGAAGCGATGAATCGCGGCCGACACCAAGGGCCGCTGCAGCAGCACGCACGCGTCGTTGACCAGATAACGGGTGCTCAGCCGGTCACTTCCGTCGAGTATGCAGTCGTATGGGCGCAGCAATGCCAGTGCATTGCCGGCATCGAGCTCAAGCTCATGGGCGATTACATCAATTTCCGGGTTGAGCGCGCGCAGCCGGGTCTGGGCGCTCGATGCCTTGCTCTCACCGACGTTCGAGCTGTCGAAGAGGATCTGTCGCTGCAGGTTGGAAAGATCGACGCGATCGTGATCAAGGATTCCCAGCGTGCCGATTCCGGCGGCGGCCAGGTACAATCCGGCTGGAGAGCCCAGGCCCCCGGCACCGACAATCAACACGCGTGCGGCCTTGAGTTTTTGCTGACCGCTAGCGCCAATTTCCGGTAACAGCAAGTGGCGGCTGTAGCGCTCGCGTTCCGCCGCCTCCAGGGTCGTCGACATTTCCCTTAACCGCCGCTCAGCGCGCAGATCAGGTGCACTTCGTCTCGCGGCGCCAGCGCATCATCGAGCGAGGCGACCTCGCGCTGGTTAATAAAGATGCGGATGTGGGGTCGTATCCTGTCCTGTTCGTCGATCATGCGAAAGCGCATCCCGGGGTGCGAACGCTCCAAGTCATCGAGAATGGCGCCCACAGTGACGCCGCGCGCGCTCACTTGCGCGGCACCCGCTGTATAGCTGCGCAACGGTGAGGCGACTCGTACGTTGTGCATGCACGGTTCCCGCAAAAGACACTAGGAGGCGTGCGTGAGGGAATAGATCTCGGGTACGTGGCGCGCGATGCAACGCCATGTCTCGCCCTCGTTGGCGCTTGCCCACACCTCGCCCTGCGTGGTACCAAAATAAAGCCCGAGACGAGGCTCGGCATCGGCGCACATCGCTTGACGCAACACCGTGAACCAGGCCTGAGCACGCGGCAGGCCGCGATCAAGGCGTCGCCAGCTCTGCCCGGCGTTGCTGCTGCAATAAACGGCCGGCTTGCCGTCCAATGCCGTGCGCGGCCATACCGTCGACCCGTCCATCGGCAACACCCAGACTTTATCCGCATCACGCGGGTGCGCGACAATCGGAAAGCCAATGTCGCCGATGCGTTTGGGCATGCGCTCGCCGATCCGCACCCAACGTCGGGACGGCCTGTCGAGCCGATAACTGCCGCAGTGATTTTGCTGATAGAGGCGGTCGGGCTGTTGCTGGTGCTGAATCACGCAGTGCGGGTCGTGGCCGTATTCGGCGCTTGGGTCGGGCAGGAAATCGGCCGCCACACCCTCGTTGAGGGGCGTCCAATCGGCGCCGCGGTCGATGGACTCGAATACCCCGCCGATCGAGATCGCCAGGTACAGGTGACGCGCATCGCGCGGATCAACACGCACCGAGTGCAGCAGTTCGCCATCGGGCGTGCGCAGACCCGCCGCCCACTTCGCGTTCATCGGATGGTCATTGAAGCCCGCGACCGGCTCCCAGTTTGCGCCGTGATCCTCGGAGCGAAACAAACCGGCCGGCGCCGTGCCTGCGTACCATGTGCCCGGCTCAGAGACATGTCCTGGCGTGAGCCAAAACACTCGCTCGACGGCCCGCGGCTTCTCGCCTGCCACCGACTTTCGAAAGGCCGGTGGCGTGGCCGCCTCCTGCCAGCTGCGACCCCGGTCACTGGAGGTGTACACCGTGGGGCCGAGGTGCCCGGTCTTGGAAGCCATCGCCAGGCGGCGCGGTTCGCGCGGATCCTCCACCACGTGGTGAATGATATGACCGAGGAACTGCGGGCCGGAAAGTTTCCAGCTGCGTCGCCGCGCGTCGGAGCGCAGTCTGAACACACCCTTGCGGGTGCCGATCCATAAGGTGTTCGCCATGATCAGTCCGATTCTGCGCCGTCGCGGGGGGCTGTCAAGTCGCGGTCCTGAAACTGTAGTGCCGCCAGGCGTGCATACAGTCCGTCACCGCGGATGAGCTCATCATGCGTACCTTGTGCGACGATTCGGCCCTGGTCCATCACGACGATTCGCTTGATGCGCTGAATTGTCCCCAGCCGGTGCGCAATGACCAGGGTGGTGCGGCCACGGCCACCGCGACCTGCCATTAAATTGATGAGTCCGCGCTGCACCAGCCGCTCGTTCTCGGCATCGAGTGCACTGGTGGCCTCATCGAGCAACAACACCGGCGCGTCGCGCAGCATGGCACGCGCAATGGCGAGGCGTTGGCGCTGACCCCCCGACAGGGTGATCCCGCGCTCACCGACGCGAGTGTCGTAACCTTGTGGAAGCCGCAGCACGAACTCTTCTGCGGCGGCCGCCAGCGCCGCAGCACGCACCTCTGCGTCGCTGGCGCCGGGTCGTCCGTACCGGATGTTCTCGGTGATGGTGCCTTCGAAGATCACCGGTTCCTGTGAAACCACGGCGATTTGCGCCCGTAGTTCGGCCGGATCGAGGCTTGCAATGTCGATGCCGTCCAGCAGGATGCGGCCGGCACTAGGATCAAAAAACCTCAGCAGCAACTGAAACACCGTGGATTTGCCGGCGCCAGATGGCCCAACCAATGCCAGCGCCTCGCCCGAGCCCACTGCGAGGTTGAAATTCAGCAGCGCCGTGTGATCCGGACGGGTCGGATACCTAAAGGTGACATCGGAGAAATCCAGCCGGCCCTGCACCGGCTGGGCAAGCCGCTGCGGTGAGGGGGGCGCTGCGATCATCGGCAGCGTGGCGAGTATTTCCATCAGGCGTTCGGTGGCGCCGGCGGCGCGCTGCACTTCGCCCCAAAGTTCGCTCAGTGCACCCACGGAACTGGCGAGTATCACAGCGTAGAGCACAAACTGGCTCAGCTGGCCGGCACTCATGCGCCCAGCCAGCACATCGCTGGCGCCGATCCACAGTACGCCCACGACGCTGGCACCGACCAGAATGAACACGGCCGCGGTCATGCCAGCGCGGACGCGGGTCCGGCGGATGCCGCTGGCAAACGCCGACTCGGTCGCCTCGCTGTAGCGTTCCCGATCGATGGGCTCGTGCGTGTAGGCTTGCACCGTGGGCATCGCGTTGAGCACTTCGCTCGCCAGGGCGGTGGTCTCGGCGATGCGGTCCTGCGCCGCGCGCGAGAGTCCGCGGACGCGTCGTCCCATGAGGGTTATGGCGAGCACCACCAGCGGCACGCTCAGGAACGCGAGCGCCATGAGCTTGGGGCTGGTCACGGCCATCATGATGGCCGCACCGATGGCCATGACGATACTGCGCAAAGTGAAGGATGCCGAGGATCCCACGACGATCTGCACCAGCGTGGTGTCGGCGCTCAGACGCGACAGCAGTTCGCCGGTGCGCGTACGCTCGAAAAACTCCGGCGACAATCCCAGCACGTGACCAAATACCGTGCGGCGCACGTCGGCGACCACGCGCTCACCGATCCAGGTCACCAGGTAGTAACGGCTTGCCGAGGCAAATCCCATGACGATAACGACGGCGAGCAAGCCCAGGAAATACCGGCCCACTTGCGCCGACGCGCCCCCGTGAAAGCCATGGTCGATAACCTGTCGAGCCGCGATCGGCAGCACCAGTGAGGCGACAGCGGCAACCAGCAGCGCCAACAACGCCAGCAACACCAACTTGCCGTGCGGCCGGACGAAGGGCGCAAGCGCTGCGAGCGGCGCCAGCTTGGCGGTACCGGGTTTTGCTTTTTCGGGAGTGGCAGTCAACGGGCCGGTCCTCACCATTTAATGTCGACCCAAGGAGGCGAGGCGCGGTTCCGCACAGATCGCCGGTAGGCTATTCTAGAGTCGTCAGCCTCAAATTCCGCGGAGAGTTTCAATGACGATTTCGATGTACCAGGCCGCAGCGCCCGTTTTCGACAAGATGCTCGGCAACCTGTCGGGCATATTGGGTAAGGCGGCGAGCTGGGCTGAATCACGCAAAATCGAGCCCTCGGTGCTTCTGAACGCACGGCTGGCGCCGGACATGTTTGCGCTCACGCGCCAGGTGCAGATCGCCTGCGATTTCGCCAAGGGCACCTGCGCGCGCCTGGCCGGGGTGGAACCGCCTAAGTTCGAGGACAATGAGAGCAGCATTCTCGAGTTGCAGGCGCGCATCGCCAAGACCCGCCAGTTCGTAGGCACGATCAAGGCCGCCCAAATCGATGGTTCGGAAGGCAAAGACATCAAGTTTAAGGCCGGACCGCGCGAGCTCGAATTCAAGGGACTGGATTACCTGACCGGTTTCGCATTGCCTAATTTCTACTTTCACCACGCGATGACTTACGCCATCCTGCGCCATAACGGCCTGGACCTGGCCAAGTCGGACTATATCGGCTAGCGTATTTAGGGTTCGTGGGGCCATGCCCCGAGCAAAAAAGCGGCGGCGGTTATGGGGGCTGCGGGTAGTTGACGGGCACCCACGCATAGCCGTTGCCGGCTTTGGTCAGGTGACCCAGCCCGGGGAAAGCAATGTGGGCGCCACCCACCCAGTACCCCTGACTGGCCGCATCGGCAAATACCTTTTGACGCGACGCGGCGGCTTCCTTCGAATCCGAATCGAAGCGTATCGTCACGGCGGGGTCAGGAAACTGCACCGCACCGACGTGCATCAGGTCGCCCCAAAGGACCAGTTTTTCACCTTTGCTCTCCACCACGTACATGCTGTGCCCCGGTGTGTGCCCGTAACTGGGCAATGAACGCACGCCGGCGCCCAGATCGGTGCCGCCATCGAAGGTCTTGAATCGGCCCGCCGCGATATAGGGAGCCAGGTCCTTTTGTGCGCCTTCAAAGCGACCCTTCGCCTCCTTGTCCGCCGCGTTGAGGTTTGCCGGGCTTAGCCAGTAATCCGCTTCGCGCTTGTCGGCACGAACCATGGCGTTTGCAAACACCGCGTGCCCGTCGACGGCCAAGCCGCCGATGTGGTCCCCGTGCATATGGGTGATATATACCTCGTCCACCTGCTCGGGCTGGTATCCGGAGGCGCGCAGGTTCGCAACCAGGTTGCCAATTTTAGGATCCTTGAGTTCACCGGTCCCGGTGTCGATCAGCACCAGTTTAGTGCCGGTATTAATCAGAAACCCATTGACCGAGAGGGGCAGGGGCTCCTTGAGGAAAGCCTGCGCCAGGGCCTGCTGCAATTGCGGGGCACTGACGTTGGTAAGCATCTGGCTCACGGGCATCATGAATGTGCCGTCGGTCAGCGCGGTAATTTCAAAGTCGCCGAGCTTCATCCGGTAATAGCCGGGCGCCTGAGTTCCCACCAGCGCAGATGCGGCTTGCGCCCCGGTGAAGGCCAGAGTCGCCATGGCCAGCGCCGCCGCGGCAGTCCTGATTAAATTTCTGGAAAACACTTTAGATTTCTCCTCACGATGCATCGGCGCACCGGTATGTCAGGCCGACAATATAAGCGCAACCGAAAACGACTGCACCACAGGGCCCTAAAGTACGCGCTTGTGGGGCGTGGCGGGCGCGGCGCAGGTAAGATTGCCCCATGTCGCACAGACTTTGGCTGGCCGCGCTGCTCGGTGCGATGGTGCTGTGGTTCCTTCCGCTGGGGTCCTACCGGCTGTTCGATCCGGACGAGGGCAGGTACGCGGAAATTCCGCGTGAGATGGTCGCCAGCGGAGATTGGGTCACGCCCAGACTCAATGAGCTCAGGTATTTCGAGAAGCCGCCGCTGCAATATTGGGCCACGGCGCTGACCTACGAGACCTTCGGCCAGCACGAATGGAGCGCACGCCTATGGGTGGCACTGAGCGGGTTCCTGGGTCTGCTGTTCACCGCCTGGATCGGAACTCGCCTCTACGGTGCGCGCACCGGTGCCCTGGCAGCGCTGGTGCAGGGCGGGGCACTGCTTTACCTGGGCCTAGCAAGGATCTCGACGCTCGACATGGGTTTGACCGCGACACTCGAGCTGGCTCTGGTTGGCTTGCTGTTGCTGGTGCAACGTAGCCGCACCGAAGAGGGCACAAGGCTCGGTGCGCTGCTGCTCGCGTTAGGGGTGGCCCTGGCTTTCTTGTCGAAAGGATTGGTAGGGGTCCTGATTCCAGGGGCAGTCGCCGTGTGCTATTTGCTCCTGCGTCGTGACTGGAGCCTGCTGTGGCGGGCGCGACCCTGGTGGACACTGCTGGCACTGGCATTGCTTGCCGCCCCCTGGGTCATGCTGGTCGAACAGCGCAATCCCGGCTTTGCACAATTCTTTTTTGTGCACGAGCAGTTTGCGCGCTTCCTGACACGCGTACACCAGCGCTATCAGCCCGACTGGTTTTTTGTGCCGGTGTTGTTGCTGGGCTTCATGCCTTGGACGCCGCTCCTCGGATCGATCGCCCGCCGCAGCTGGCTTGATTCTCGTGCAGGCGATGGCGCCTGCCTGTTGCTCGCGATCTGGGTGCTGTTTAGCTTCATTTTTTTCAGTCTCTCCCAGTCCAAGCTGATCCCGTACATCCTGCCGCTGTTTCCGGCGCTCAGCCTGCTCGCGGGGCGAACGCTGGCACTCGCCGAACCCGCGCAGATACGACGCGCATTATGGATCGCGAGCGCGCTTTGGAGCGCGCTTGGCCTAGCGGCGCTGTGGTTATGGAAATCGCCGGCCATGGCATTACGGCTGGATCTGCCCGATGGGCCAGTGGTGCCGGCGGTGGCCGCCAGCTTTCTGATCGTGGCCTTGGTCAGCGTCCTTGCCGCGAGGCTGGCGCAGCGAAGGGGCGTACTCGCCGCCACCGCGATGGCGGCCGTGGCGAGCGTATTGCTGGTCAGTGCTCTGCTGCTGGCGGCGGACCGATTGCCGGGGCAACGCCATAATCGAGGCCTGGTCGCGGCCGCCGCTGGACAATTGCACGGGGGCACGGCCTTTTTCTGCGTAGATGCCTATCAGCAATCCGTTCCTTTTTATCTGGGTCGCACCTGCACCTTGGTTGGCTATCGGGGTGAGCTCGATTTTGGCTTGAGCCAGGATCCGCGACGCTGGATCCCGGATCTCGAGCAATTCGCCGCCCGTTGGCGCGCTGCGCCCGACGCATTGGCGGTGATTCGCCCCGAGAGCTACGCGCTGCTGCAGCGGATGGGACTGCCCATGCGCGTGATATACACTGCCCCTACCTTGGTGGCGGTAGTCAGGCAATGAAGGGTCCGCAGCTCGCTCTGATACTCACGGGAGTGCTGCTCAATGCCATCGCGCAGTTATTGCTGAAGGCCGGCGCCGGCACGCTCGCTGGATTGGAGCTGCGCGCCAGCAACGCGCTGCCGATCGCAACTCGCCTGCTGACCAGCATGCCTATTCTGGCGGGCCTCGCCTGCTATGCCGTTAGTGTGGTGGTCTGGATTCTGGCGCTGGCCAAAGTCGAAGTCAGCGTCGCCTATCCGATGCTGTCGGTCGGTTACGTGGTCAACGCGCTCGCCGCCTGGTGGCTGTTCGGCGAGAACCTCAGCGGCGCGCGCATTGCCGGAATCGGCGTCATTCTCGTTGGCGTCTGGCTGGTGGCGCGCACCTCGGGTGGCAGCTAGGTCACCTCCCACGTGCAACCGAGCAATTTTCTGCCGTTCACGCGGCCTTCGATCGATGAGGCTACGATTGCCGCCGTCGGCGATGTGCTGCGCTCGGGCTGGATCACCAGTGGTCCGAAGGTGCGCGAGTTCGAGGCGCGATTATCGCAACTGTGTGGCGGGCGACCGGTGCGCACCGTCAGTTCCGCGACCGGCGGCATGGAAGTGGCGCTTGCGCTGGCCGGCGTGGGTGCGGGCGATGAGGTCATCACCACGCCCTTGTCCTGGGTCGCCACCGCGAACGTCGTGCTGCGCGCCGGAGCGCGCCCGGTGTTTGTCGATTGCGAGGCGAGCACCCGCAATATCGATCTGGAGCGCGTCGCGGCGGCGATCACGCCGCGCACGCGGGCCATTCTTCCGGTGGACCTGGCCGGCCTCCCGGTCGACCGCGATCGGCTGTACGCGATCGCCGATGCCCACCGGCTGCGCGTTATCGAGGACGCGGCGCAATCGATGGGCGCGAACTGGGCCGGCCGAATGATTGGCACCAGCGGCGATCTGGTATCCATCAGCTTCCACGCCAACAAGAACATCACCACCGGCGAGGGCGGCTGCCTGGTGCTCAACGATGAGGTCGAGGCGCGTCGTTGCGAGCTGTGGCGGCTGCAGGGAGTGGAGCGCAGCGGCGAGAGCTGGGACGGAATGGATGTCACGCTCGCCGGCGGGAAGCACAATCTCACCGACATTGCAGCCTGCATCGGCCTGGGTCAACTGCCGTATCTCGAGGAATTTACGGCGCGCCGGCGCGAGTTGGCACAGCGCTACTTCGCCCGCTTCGATCGCGCACTGGGCTGCGAACTGCCGCTCGCCGACTTTGCACAGAGTAACTGGCACATGTTTCAGGTGCTGCTGCCCGAGAACATCGAGCGCAATGCCTTTATCGCGGCGATGCGCACCGCCGGTATCGGCGTCGGCGTGCACTATCCGGCGATGCATCTGTTCACGCTGTTTCGGAAACTCGGGTACGGCCCCGGAGATTTTCCGCACGCCGAGCGCATTGGGCGCCGGATCGTGAGCTTGCCGATGTTTCCGGCGATGCAGCACAGTGACGTTGATCGCGTTCTCGCGGCACTCGGGCCGGCGTTGGCGGCCGCCGCTGCAGGTGCGCCGGCCCGGAGCGCCGCCGGCAGTTCCTCATGAATACGGCACCGGAAATATCGCTGGTCATCCCGGTCTACAACGAGCAGGAGGTGCTGGCGGCACTGTTCGCGCGGCTCTATCCGGCGCTGGACGGACTTGGACGAAGCTTCGAGATCGTCTTTGTCGATGACGGGAGCCGTGATCGCTCGGTGGCGTTACTGCGCGAGCAGTTCGAGCGCCGCCCGGAGGTCACGCGCGTGGTGTTATTCACCGCGAACTTTGGCCAGCACCGGGCCATACTGGCCGGCTTTGCGCACGCGCGCGGTCGCTACCTGATCACGCTCGATGCCGACCTGCAGAACCCGCCCGAAGAAATCTCGCGCGTGGTGACAGAGCTCGACGCCGGCCACGATTACGTGGGCACGATTCGCCAGCAGCGCCAGGATGTGGCCTGGCGCCGTTGGGCTTCGCAGATCATCAACAGGCTGCGCGAGCGCACCACACATATCCGGATCACCGACCACGGCTGCATGTTTCGCGGGTATGCGCGCGGCATCGTCGATGCCATCAACCAATGCACCGAGAACAATACCTTCGTACCGGCGCTTGCCTATACCTTCGCCAGCCGGCCCACCGAGATCGAAGTGCGCCACGAGGATCGCGGCGCAGGGGAATCAAAGTATTCCGTGTACCAGCTGATCAAGCTTAATTTCGACTTGATGACCGGATTTTCGACCGTGCCAATGCAGCTGTATTCGGCGATGGGTTTCGTGGTCTCGATGCTTTCGATCCTGTTCGGCATCGCATTGGTGGTGCGCCGCTTGGTAGGAGGCGCGCAGGCCGCCGAGCAGGGCATGTTTACACTCTTTGCGGTGTCCTTCCTGCTGATCGGTGTCACGCTGTTTGGGCTGGGACTGCTGGGGGAATACGTGGGCCGTATCTACGAGGAAGTGCGCCGTCGCCCGCGCTACATCGTTGGCGCGGTGCTCGAGCGGCCGCAAGAGTCACCGTGACTCGCGCCGTCGTGTTTGCCTACCACGATGTGGGCGTGCGTTGCCTGCGCGTACTGCTGCAGCAGGGAGTGACCGTGCCGCTGGTGGTTACGCACCTAGATGCCCCGGGAGAGGAAATCTGGTTCGAGAGTGTGGCGCAGCACGCGCGCTGGCACCGTATTGAAGTGGCGACGCCCACCAATTGCAACGCGCCCGAGTTCGTGGAACGGGTAATGGCCGCGCGGCCAGATTTCCTGTTCTCGTTCTACTACCGCCAGCTGCTGGGCGAAACCCTGCTCGCCACGGCCTCAGGGGTCGCCTACAACATGCATGGCTCGCTACTGCCCAAGTATCGCGGCCGCGCGCCGGTCAACTGGGCGGTATTGAACGGTGAACGTGAGACCGGCGCCACCCTGCACGCCATGACGACGCGGGCCGACGCGGGCGGGATCGTCGATGTGCAGGTGGTGCCGGTGCTGGGCGATGACACCGCGATCGAAGTTTTCCGCAAAGTCAGCGTAGCAGCAGAACTTACTCTGGCGCGTGCACTGCCCGGCCTTTTGGCCGGCACTACCGTGCTGCAGACGCAGCGCTTGGATGAAGGAAGCTATTTTGGACGCCGCACGCCGGCCGATGGCGCGATAAACTGGCAGCTTGGGGTCGCAGCTGTGCACAATCTGGTGCGCGCGGTCGCCCCGCCTTACCCCGGCGCCTACGCGCAGGCGGCTGGCCTCGCGCTGCGGATACTAAGAACACTGCCGGCCGATGGGCCGGGCGCGCGGCGGGCGGAACTGCGGCTGGTCGATGGCGAGGTGCAGGCGGTGTGCCCGGACGGGGCACTACGACTGCTGGAGTTTGAACTGGACGGCAAGGTGCGCGACGCGGCCGCATTCCGCGCGCGCTTCGGTGCCAAGGCACTGCCACTTACGGACGGGCAGCGGAATTTGCAGGCAGCGGCGGGCAACTAACATGGCCATTAAAGTACTCATTCTCGGCGTTAACGGCTTTATCGGCCATCACCTCTCGGCACGCATCCTCAAGGATACCGACTGGAGCGTGTTCGGCATGGACATGGGATCCGAGCGCATCGAACCCCTGATGTCCAATCCGCGCATGAAGTTCTTTGAGGGCGACATCACCATCAATAAGGAGTGGATCGAGTATCACATCCGCAAGTGTGACGTGGTGTTGCCGCTGGTGGCGATCGCTACGCCCGCCACTTACGTGCGTGAGCCCCTGCGGGTGTTCGAGCTCGATTTCGAAGCGAACCTGCCGATCATTCGCCAGTGCGTGCGCTATCGAAAGCGCGTGCTGTTTCCGTCGACCTCGGAGGTCTACGGTATGTGCCGCGATGATGAATTCGACCCGGCCAGTTCCGAGCTGGTGTACGGGCCGATCGAAAAGCAACGCTGGATCTATGCGTGCTCAAAGCAGCTCATGGATCGCGTGATTTACGCCTACGGCTCGGAAGGGAAACTTGATTACACGCTGTTCCGACCTTTCAACTGGATCGGCCCCGGGCTCGACAATCTGCACTCGGCGAAGGAGGGCAGTTCCCGCGTTATTACCCAATTCCTCGGCCACATCGTTCGTGGCGAGCCGATCAAGCTGGTCGACGGTGGTAGCCAGAAGCGCTGCTTTACCGGAATCAGCGACGGCATTGATGCGTTGATGAAGATCATCGAGAACCGCGACGGCTGCGCGACTCGTAAGATTTTCAACGTCGGCAATCCTCGCAACAATTATTCGGTGCGCGAGCTCGCCGAGCAGTTGCTCAAACTCGCAGCCGAGTACCCCGAGTATCGCGGCAACGCGAGCAAGGTGACTCTGGTGGACACCACAGCGGGTGAGTATTACGGTCGCGGGTACCAGGACGTGGCCAATCGGGTGCCGAAGATCGATAACACGCGCGTCGAGTTAGGCTGGGAGCCGCGCGTTACGATGCGCGAAGCGTTGCAACAGATTTTTGAAGCCTACCGTGGGCAGCTGCCGCTCGCCTCACGCCTGCTCGATTAGGAGGCGCCGGGCGGCTCGCCAAGCGGTGCGGATCCCCCTTACGCGTGCACCGTGCTGATCGCACTTAAAGTCGACGTCGATACCCTGCGCGGAACGCGCGAAGGCGTACCAGCGCTGGTGCGTGCCCTACAGCGCGCCAGCGCCGGCGCCACGTTCCTATTTAGCCTCGGTCCTGATCATACCGGCCGGGCGATCCGGCGTGTTTTCAGGCCCGGCTTCCTCAGCAAGGTATCGCGCACTTCCGTGCTCGAGCACTACGGTCTGCGCACGCTGCTGTATGGCACGCTGCTGCCCGGACCCGACATCGCGCGGCGCGGCGGCGCGCAAATGCGCGCGGTGCGCGACGCCGGGTTCGAGGTGGGCGTGCACTGCTACGATCACGTCGCGTGGCAGGATTATCTGCTTTGTCGCAATGCGGATTGGACCGCGCGGCAGATGCGCCGCGCGGTAGCGCAGTTCGAGCAGGTATTTTCAATCGCGCCCCGCGTGCACGGCGCGGCGGGCTGGCAGATGAACGACACGGCTCTGGAACTCGAGGAACAACTCGGATTTACATACGCTTCCGATACTCGTGGCGATGGGCCGTTCGTGCCGTTGCTCGCGGGTCGCCGCGGTCGCGTGCCGCAGCTGCCCACCACCCTGCCCACGCTCGATGAACTGATCGGCCTCGACGGACTGACGCAGGAGAACGTTCACGCCGCCTTGCTGGAACGCACGCGCGTGGCCCCGCACGCATCGCAAGTGTTCACGTTGCACGCGGAACTCGAGGGCATGAAGCTCTTGCATGTGCTGGAGCGCCTGCTGAGCGGCTGGCGAGCGCAGGGCCACCAGTTGGTTTCACTGGCGGCGCTGCGTGCTTCGCTCGACATCGCGGCTTTACCGTCGTGCGCG
Source organism: Steroidobacterales bacterium (assembly GCA_038234675.1). GTDB lineage: Bacteria > Pseudomonadota > Gammaproteobacteria > Steroidobacterales > Steroidobacteraceae > FEN-1191. The sequence goes on along the minus strand of JBBQTF010000002.1, from coordinate 110,233 downwards.
GTCTACGCAGGAAGCGTTCCGGGCCGCAGCGGCACGCTGGCCTGTCAACAGCGCTGATGCCATAATTGCGGCATGAATTTGCCTGCGGGACCCAAGGTTTTTGCTGACGCGCGCAGTGCCCTGGCCGGCGTGGCGCGCGATGGCATCATGGTTATGTCCGGGGGCTTTGGGCTGTGCGGTGTTCCTGAAAAACTGATCGAGGCGCTGCGTGAATCCGGAGTGAAGGACCTGACCGTGGTATCCAACAACGCGGGCGTGGACAACTACGGATTGGGCGCACTGCTCAAGACGCGGCAGATCCGCAAAATGATTTCCTCCTACGTGGGTGAGAACAAGGAGTTCGAACGGCAATACCTGGCAGGCGAACTGGAGCTGGAATTTAACCCGCAAGGGACGCTCTCGGAGCGCATTCGCGCTGGCGGCGCGGGTATCTGGGGTTTTTACACGCGCACCGGCGCAGGCACACTGGTGGCCAAGGACAAGGAGCAACGCGTCGTCAATGGCGACACCTTTGTGCTCGAGACCGGCCTGGTCGCGGACCTGGCGCTGGTCAAAGCCTGGCGAGGCGATAGCGAAGGCAATCTGATCTACCGCAAGACCGCACGCAACTTCAATCCGATGATGGCCACCGCCGGCCGCGTGACCATCGCCGAAGTCGAGGAGCTCGTTGAACTGGGCGTGCTCGAGCCCGACCACGTGCACACACCCGGCATATTCGTGCACCGGATTTTCCAAGGCACGGGCTACTTGAAGACCATCGAGAACCGCACCGTGCGCAAGCGCGCCGGCGCCGGAGTGTCCTGATGGGCTGGTCGCGCGATGAAATTGCCGCACGCGGAGCCCGGGAGTTACGCGACGGCTACTACGTCAATCTGGGCATCGGCATCCCAACTCTGGTCGCTAACTACATACCCCAGGGCATGCGCGTGGTGCTGCAGTCCGAGAATGGCATGCTCGGCATGGGCCCGTTCCCGTACGAGGGCGACGAAGACGCCGATCTGATCAATGCGGGCAAGCAGACCATCACCGAGCTGCCTTTTTCCTCCTATTTTTCCTCGGCCGACAGCTTCGGCATGATCCGCGGCGGGCACATCGACCTGTCGATACTCGGTGCCATGGAAGTCGCGGAGAACGGGGATCTTGCCAACTGGATGATTCCCGGAAAGATGGTCAAGGGCATGGGTGGTGCCATGGACCTTGTGGCGGGCGTCAAGCGCGTCGTGGTCGTTATGGAGCACAACGCCAAGGACGGCGCCGCGAAATTCAAGCCACGATGCGAGCTACCGCTGACCGGAGCCAACGTGGTCGACAAGGTGATCACGGACCTGGCGGTGTTCAGCCGCGCCAACCGCCGGTCGACGTTTCAGCTGCTGGAAATGGCCCCCGGCGTGACGCTCGATGAGATTCGCGCCAAGACCAGCGCGAAGTTTTTGACGCCGCCCTAAAGGGTTATTAACCGTATTTTGTGAAACGCCGCTCGCGCCGCGCGGGCCAATACTGTAGGATGCGCGCCTAGTTTGTCGAATACGTGGGCGTCGGTCCCACGTGCTGAGGTTCTACTGAGTCCCGTTCGGGACCATCTGCCCCTCCTGCAAACGCACTTCGCCAGGCGGCACCATGCCGTCTGACTGGCGCAGGATTTCATCAACATTGTTTTATTGCCCGTACCGACAGCGCCCTGAAGCGCTCCGGGCATCCTTGGAGTATTTTAGTGTCCTTTGATACGTTTAATTTGATTCCCGAATTGCAGCGCGCTGTTAAAGACGCCGGCTACACGGTGCCCACCCCGATTCAGGCGCGCGCCATCCCCATCGTTTTCGACGGGCGCGACCTGTTGGCGGCCGCGCAGACGGGTACCGGAAAGACTGCCGCATTTGCGTTGCCCATACTGCAACGCTTGCATGCCACGCAGCCCACGCCGCGCGGGCCCCGGGCGCCACGAGCGCTGGTGTTAGTACCGACGCGCGAGCTGGCGGCCCAGGTCGCCGAATCCTTTCAGTCCTTCGGCCGCCACCTGCGGCAACGCGGCGTGCTGGTGTTCGGGGGCGTCAGCCCCAAGCCCCAGGTCAAGACGCTGGCCGATGGTGTCGACATCATCGTCGCCACGCCAGGCCGGCTTCTGGACCACTTGCAAATGCGGCTGGTCGACCTATCGCGCATTGAAGTGCTGGTGCTCGATGAGGCCGATCGCATGCTGGACATGGGCTTTATCAGACCAATCCGCCGTTTGCTGGCCGCGCTACCGGCGCAGCGGCAGAACCTGTTGTTCTCGGCGACCTTTTCCACCGAGATCCGCGATTTGTCGCGCAGCATCCTGCGCAATCCGCAGCACATCGACATCGCCCCGCGCAATGCACCGGTGGAACTGATTGACCACCGTGTCTACCACGTGGACACGGCGCAGAAGCATCCGCTGCTCACGCGCATCATCAGCAACGGTGGTGGCCGCCAAAGCCTGGTGTTTACGCGCACCAAGCACGGCGCGAACCGGCTCGCCGAGCGGCTTGAGCGTGACGGCCTGAGCTGCGCGGCCATCCATGGGAATAAGTCACAGGGCGCGCGCACCCGCGCACTCGATGATTTCAAGCAGGGCAAAATCCAGGTGTTGGTGGCCACCGACATCGCCGCCCGGGGCTTGGACATCACCGAGCTGCCGCACGTGGTGAATTTTGAACTGCCGCACGTGCCCGAGGACTACGTGCATCGCATTGGGCGTACGGGACGCGCCGGGCGCACGGGTGAGGCGGTATCGCTGGTCAGCCGTGACGAGCGCGAGCGCCTGCGGGCTATCGAGAAGATGCTGGGCCGGACGATACCGGTAGCCGCCTAAGAATCCGCGCACCGGTAGGAAGAAACGCCGCGTCGATGCCGGTCCGCGACGAAGGTTTCGTCGCGGCAGCCCGGGGTCGGCACCCACACCAAAGCGCTTGCACGTCGAGGCGCCGGTTCGGGGCTTCTACCGTAAGCTCCCCTGAGCTCGGGGGGAGCACAGCTGACCTGCGGGGCAGGCGCTCCCACGGCGCGCGCTGAAAATCTCAGCTCGCCCCATTGTTTCCGTGTGCGATATGGATATCCGCGGGAGTCAGGCCCGCTTGATATCGTTCCTCCATTTCCCGGTAAGCCTGTTCGAGGTAGCGAGTATAGAGTTCCGTGTTGAACAAAGGCGTCGTGAGGCGGTTGGCAGCTAGTCGCGCCCTGATTGCCGCCATTCGCGGCGGGTCAGTAGCCAGTGAAATCGCCATCGCCTCGTACTGATTATCAGTGGCAGTGATCAACTCGGGGAGTCCTATGGCTTGTAGCAGGCTGGCGGCGACCCGGGACTGGAACGATAGACCGGGCCGCGTAAGCACCGGTAGCCCCATCCACAACGCATCGCTGGCCGTCGTATGTGCCCCGCACGGAAAAGTATCCAGGAACAGATCGGCCGCCGGTTGGCGCGCCAAATGCTGGGCCTGTGGTAGCGGCATTGCAAACCTGAGGCGCGCGCCGTCTATTCCGCGCTGCGCCGCTTGCTTGCGCAGATTGCCTGCGGCCGCGTGATTATCGGCATACAGCCATAAAAGGCTCGTTGGCACCCGCCTCAAAATGCGCATCCATCCGTCAAACGTCGCCGGCATTATTTTGTAAGGACTGTTGAAGCAGCAGTAGATGAACGCATCTGGTGACAGTCCCAGCTCGGTCCGCGAAGGCTCCGGTGCCGCCGGCGCCCGCTTGCGGTCATTGACCTGGTAACTGTGGGGCAAATAGACGACCTTTTCTGAATAGTGAGTGCGCGTGGCCTCGGTGATCAACGTCGGATCGGCGATCATGTAATCAATGCCGTTCGCGGCCATCGTGCCCGGAAAGCCGAGGTAATTCACCTGAATTGGCGCTGCGCGCTGCAGGAATATTCTCGGTCGCGCATCGCGAGTGTAGCCCTTTAGGTCAATGGCGATATCGATCCCCAGATTTCTAGAGAGCTGGGCGACTTCGTGGTCCGAATGCTGGCTGACGTCAATGAATCGGTCGAACGCCTCCAACAAGCGCTGCCTCATCGGATCGCTTCTATTAGGCCCGAAGGACAACGCGACGACCTCGAATTGTCTACGGTCGTGGAGTTCAAAAAGTCCTGCCGCCAAATGGGCAGTCGCATGGCCATGGAAGTCGGCGGAGTAATAGCCGAGGCGAATAATTTCACGCCGGCGCCCTTGCGATATCGAGGGGGCGGCACAACCACAGTCTCGTATGCAGCCGCCGCGATCTCGGCAATACGCCTATGCAATTGCAGATTATCGCTTACGGCGAGTGCAATCAGCGGCTTGGGCAGTCTGCCGTCCCGCGTTTACCCGAGAGGTCAACCCCGCGATCAGCCCCTGCATGCCCGTCCAATCACAGAGCTGCATTTTTGCGTACAGCCACGCTCCGTATAGCCACGGTCGTTCTGGCATGAACTTCAACGCCACGTCATAGCTGGCCAGCGCTTCCTCGGGGCGCATCAGAACTGCCAACGTATGGCCGCGGTTAAGGTACGCCTCAACCAACGCGGGATTGATTTCCAACGCCCGCGCGAAGCAGTCAAGCGCTTCATTCGTGTAACCAAGATCCCGTAGCACCGCGCCCAAGTTATTGTGAGCCTGTGCAAAGGAAGGCTTGGCCTTTATCGCCGCGCGATAGCTGCCCACCGCCGCCTCCAGATGCCGCAGATCCTGCAAGGCGATGCCCTGGTTGTACAGAGCCTCGGCGAATTGCGGCTGGATCGCTACGGCACGCGTGTAGCTTTCCAGTGCTTCATTCACCCGGCCGAGCTGATACAAGGTGATGCCGCGGTTGTAGTGCGCCTCTGCGTAGTCTGCCCGGAGCCTGCCCGCCGAGCTGTAACTGTCGAGCGCGGCATCGTGGAGTTTCAATGCCGCTAGGGCGGCGCCGCGATTGTTGTATGCCTCCGCATAGCCAGGTTCCAACTCAATTGCGCGGTCGTAACTCGCCCTGGCGTCCTGGAACCGGCGCAGATCTCTGAGTACATTTCCATAATTGTTGTGAGCCATGGGGTTTTCCGGCATCGCGGTCGCAACTCGCTTCAAAAGCTCTGCGGCTTCGTCCGGATGCCCGGCTTGTGCCCTGATGATTCCGAGCAAGCTGAGCGCAGGCACATAATCGGCCTGCGAATGGAGCGCCTGCGCGCACAGTTCCGCGGCAAGCTGCCAATCATCATTGGCGTAAGCGGTGTCCGCCTGCCGCATCATTTGCTGCAGCGACATTGTGTGCGCACTGCCGCTAGGCATACCGCTGGGTAGGCCCAAGCACCGCAGCAGCGCGCGGAAAGGTTGATTCAGGTAATTGTCGTGAGACCATGGATACCCCATCGCACGTGAGGGCGGGTACCGCACCAAAGCGCCGCGACACAGCGACCAGGCAAAGGGACCAGGCAAGGGTTCGCAATTATTGTATCGAAGAGCTAACTGTCCAGTGCAATAATTCCCACGGTCTGTGCGACGAACCTCAACCGCTCACGGACTACCTTGCCCTTTGCACTGAGCAAATCTGAAAACAATGGACGGGTGTTCGCCGTTAAGGCTCGTCCGGGACTCCGTGCGACTGGCTGGCGACGTACAGGCGACGGGTAATTTCAGCCATCAGTACCGCGGCGTCCTGAGGGTTGGTGAAGCCGCGCGTCAGTATGATGAGGACGAATGGTCGCGGGGCAAAGACGATCGCCGCGTCGTGCTCGATCCGGGTGATCTGACCGGTCTTGTGCGCCACGCGCGTGCCGGGAGGGAGTCCCGCGGGGATGTCCTCATTGAAGGTCTGCCGCTCGAGCACCGCCAACATTTGTTGTGAGGAATCCCCATCGACAGCCTGGCCGCGGCCGATCGCTTCCATGAGCTGCGACAACGCCCGCGCGGTGGTGGTGTTGTTGAGCCCCTTGGCAAAGGCTTTCGCGTCCTCAAGGCCGCGCAGAATATTCATGCCGTCCGCGCCCAGGCTGTGGACGCTGGCGCGGATGTTTTCGACACCGAGCTACTGCATCAGTAAGTTGGTGGCGAGGTTGCTGCTCACCGTGATCATCAGTTCGCTGAGCTGCTCGAGGGTGCGGGTTTCGCCGATTGCCTTATAAAGATCAGTTTCCGAGTCGTCGGCGGGATCGAGGGCGTAGGGCGAAGCGTCAACAAGGCTAAGAAATTCATTTTTTACCTTGAGCGTATCGGTCAGCCTGATCCTGCCTTCCCGAACTTGATGGTACAGCTCGATCAAGACCCCCACTTTCATGGTGCTCGCCGCGTGGAAGCTCTCATCGGCGCGCAACAGCCATTGCGCCTTGTCATCGAGCGTCCGAAACGCGACCGCGACATCTGCGCCGCTCTTTTGTATCACCGATTCAATGCCGGGGATGGCCTCGGTCAGCCGCGCATCCTGCGCTTCGGCGGGGACAGCCTCACAGCGCCCGGCCAGCAGGCAGCAATAAAGAACGCTCAGGGTCGTCAGGCGCGTCATGTTAGCCCTCTCCCAGGTGTGCTTACTTTATCTGACTTGGGTGAGCTGTACCGGCACCCAATAATTCAACTCGCGGCAACCTCCAGCCGGGAAAGCCCGTGTCCGATCGCATAGCCGGGGATAACTGAATACTTGGCTCGGCATGTGCTCACGCCTGCCGCAAGGGCAGGTTTAGCCCGAGGGTCACCTGAAAAGTTCCGGTTCCTGTTCCGGCGGGATATGAGTCTGAAGCCCGGCTATATCTGATAGCCTCGCTCTTGCGGTTCGAGCTGCGTGGGGCCATCCAAGTTTCGGCATGGCCAGATTGGAGGGGTTTCGTTAAGCAGCGCCCGCTTCCATACGAAACGCCCTGCTGGAGGGCTTAAACCATGAAGAAGCTCAAGCACGAGGCCGAGTTGTATAAGGCGGCGTTGCAGGCGGGCATCGCCTATGCCGAGCAGCGTGGAGCGGTGATATTCGAACCCACCGACTCGGCGAGCCAGAAGGCGCTGTATGTTTACCGGTTACTCGTGCACGACAAAAAAATCCAGCCGATGCCCGAGGAGCAGGTCGCCGAAAAGAGCGTCCGGCACCGGCTGGCCGCGTGGTATGCGCACCAGCTGCCGAAGGACGATCCGCTGCTGAACTAGCAGGCCGGCGGAGGTTTCAAGGCGCAGCCGGCCCGCTCCCCGTCAGGCTCGCACAGATCAGCGCGGGATCCGCGTTGCCACCGCTGACCACCACCCCGACGCGCTTGCCGGCAAGCGGTACGATCCGATTCATGACCGCCGCGGCGGCCAGGCACCCGGTCGGTTCGACGATAATTTTCATGCGCATGGCAAACAACCGCATCTGCGCCCGCAATTGATCGTCACTGACCGTGACGATGTCGGAGACCAGACGTTGCATGATAGGGAATGTCAGTTTCCCCAAGGCGGGTGTCTGGGCACCATCCGCAATGGTCTGCGGCACCGCAATGCGCACGATCCGCCCGCTACGGAGTGATTGCTGGGCATCGTTACCCGCCTCAGGTTCCACACCGATGATCTTGCAGACCGGGGAAAGCTCCGCCGCGGCCAGGGCACACCCGCTGATCAACCCGCCGCCGCCAACGCAAACAAACAGGTAGTCGAGCGCGCCGACTTCTTCGAACAGCTCCTTGGCCACGGTTCCTTGGCCGGCGATCACGTGCGCGTTGTCGTACGGCGCAATCAAGGTACCGCCGCGCTCGGCAATCAGGCGCGCCGCGATCGCTTCGCGATCCTCATTGGCGCGCTGATAGAGAATTACCTCGGCGCCATAAGCGCGCGTGGCGGCAAGTTTGGCCGGCGGCGCGTCGATCGGCATCACAATCGTGGCCGGCATCCCCAGCAGGCGCGCCGCCAGCGCCACGGCCTGCGCGTGGTTTCCTGATGAAAACGCCACCACGCCACGGCGCCGCTGCTCCTCGCCCAGTCGGCTCAGCGCGTTGTACGCGCCACGGAACTTAAAAGCGCCCACGCGCTGAAAGTTTTCGCACTTAAAGTAGACGCTGGCCCCCACGCACTCATCCACGTAGCGCGAGGTAAGAACCGGCGTGCGCGCTGCCACGCCCGCAATGCTCACCGCCGCCGCCGCAATATCACCGTAGTTGACTTCGGCCAAGCTTGCCTCTCCAGTGTGCAATATGAACGTATGTTACGCTGCGAGGGCGCAGCCGAACGCGTTTGTGCGCCCGCATAACCTGCCTCGGGTCTCGAGAGCGCCGAGCGCAAAGGCGGCGTGCATTCGGATCGTGAAGATAAAGGCGACCGCGCATGATTGGACTTCAAGTCTGGGCTCGCTACGGCGCGATGTTGATGCTGGCCGCGGCCGCCGGAGCGGTGGCCGGCGCCCGTCCTGCGGTGGTTGAACTTTACACCTCACAGGGCTGCAGTTCTTGTCCCCCGGCCGACGCATTGCTCGGGGAAATCTCCGCGCGTCCCGACGTGCTGGCACTCGCGTTTCATGTGGACTACTGGGATAAGTTTGGATGGCGCGATCCCTTTTCTTTGCCCGTCGCCAGGGAGCGGCAGTTGAATTACGTGCGGCACTTCGGGCAAGACGGGCTCTACACACCTGACATGGTGATCGACGGACAAGTCGATATCCTGGGTGTAGATCGCCAGGGGCTGCTGCACCGGCTCGAGGCACCGCGCAGCGGTGTGCCCGTGCACGCACACGTGCAGGCCGAAGAACTGATCGTCGGCGTCGATGCGGCGAGCGGCGCGTGGGCGAGCGAGGTGATACTCATTGGCTATGCGCCCAGCGCAGTGACCGTGATCGCGCGTGGTGAGAATGCAGGGCGTGCGCTGCACGAGGTCAACATAGTTCGGTCGTTCACCACGCTGGGCCTGTGGCACGGCGAGGCAGCCGAATGGCGCGTGCGGCTCGACACACTGCCAGCCGACGCGGCCAGAGTCGCCGTACTGGTGCAACAACCCGGGACCGGGCCGATCATCGGCGCGCTGAGTGCTGCCTTGCCACGCTAGCGGGGCAGGGTCTAGGCGAGCACCCGCCTGGTCACGCCAGCGAGCGCCAGCACCACAAGCACGGCCGCCCCGTGCATGCTCAGGTCGATCACGGTCGAGTCGAAGGGGTGGAAGAACTGCAATACGAAGGCGGCCAGCGCCGCGACCCCCAACGCGGCGCTGAGTGCAACCGGGAGCGGTGCCAAGGGTCGGGCGCGGCGCAACACCAGGTACAGGAGCAGTGCCAGGGGAACGCTCACCATAATGATAAACCTGAAGCAGTGCAGGCTTTCCCCGAGGTGGGCGCCCGGCGGACCCCATCCCATCCCATACTCCAGGCACCCCAGGCTGCTCGTGGCCATCCACAGCGCCAGGGGCGGGAGCGGAGCGTAGCGCCACAGGCCGCTGCGATCGGGCACACTTAAATAAAACGCGGCGATCACGGCCGTGACCCCGGTGAGCAGCGTCGCGGCGCATTCCAGAGCCAGGCGTGGGTCGGAATTCCGGGCCATAAAAAGATCGAGATTGGCCCAGCGCATCAGCACCGCGCCGACACAAAAAGTCGCCGCCGTGAGCCACAGCAGCGCGCGCACCACCGGCGGGCGCAAGGGGCGCACGGGTGCCAGAGCCTGGCTCAGGCCTTCGATGAGCTTATCGGTCGCGCGTTCCGTCATGGCCTTAAGTTCAATGCTCGTCCTTGGAATCACTCGCGGCGACCAGTCGGCGCAGCGCCTTGACGGCCCGGTGCAAGTTGACCTTCAGCGCCGTGACCGACTGGCCCGATTCCCGGGCGGCCTCGGCTACCGACAGGCCGCGAATCTTGACCGCCTCCAGCGCCAACCGCTGGCGCTCCGGTAGCACCGCCAGAAGCGGCTCGATCGCCTCCGCAGCGCGCAGGGCTCCTGATTCCTGATTCGCTGCAGGAGCGGCAAAGGTTTCATATGCCGCCTCGTCGCTGACTTCGAAGCGCGCGATGCGCGAATCACGCCGGATGCGATCGATGCCACGGCGGGCGGCAATGGCCGCCAGCCAGGGGCTAAACGGGCGGCGCGGATCCCAGGTGTGGCGAACGCGGTGCACGGTGAGCAGGACGTCCTGCACCACATCCTCGGCCAGCGCCGGGTCCCGGCAATAGCGCCGCGACAGGCTCCGGATAAAAGGTGTGACCGAGCGCAGCAGCTGCTCATAGCAGAGCGCATCGCCCCCCTGTGCGGCCCGCATGAGCCGGGCCCAGGAGGCTTCCTGCTGCTGCGACTGAGATTCGGAGGCCATGACGCCGATGATGTTGTAACCTTTTGCGGGGCGCAACGATTAAGGGGTAACCGCGGAGCGCGGAAATCAAAATCGACACGCCCCGGGAATAGTCAAATCAATCAGATAACCATTGGAGTAAGAGTCATGTCAGTCAATCTTAAGAGCATTGCGCTTTCCACGATGTTCGGCGCCGCCGCCCTGGTCGCCGGAAGCACGCTCGCCGTTGCCGACGACGCCAAGATGGGCGCCGATAAGGCCGGCATGGAGCATTGTTACGGTGTCGCAAAGGCCGGCAAGAACGATTGCGCCGCAACGGGCCATTCCTGTGCCGGTCAGTCCAAGAAGGACATGGACAAGAGTTCGTGGGTAGGGCTCCCGACCGGCGTGTGCGCAAAGCTCGCGGGCGGCAGCACCACGAAGATGTAATGGACCCAGGTCCCGCGCTTAACCCGATCCCGGCGCAAGCCGGGATCGGTCTGCGCCTGCCGCACCAATCGCAGCTGCTCGCCTCGCGCCCGCGCGTGGCGTGGCTCGAGGTGCACCCCGAGAATTACATGGGCGATGAGCCGGCCCTGGCCGAGCTCGAACAGATCGGCGCGAACTATCCACTGTCGCTTCACGCGATCGGCTTGTCCCTGGGTTCGGTCGAAGGCGTGGATCAAGCGCACCTCGATCGCCTGCACCGCCTGGTGCAGCGACTCAGGCCAGGTCTGGTGTCGGATCATCTGTCCTGGAGCATGAGCGGCGGCCATTTTTTGCCCGACCTCCTGCCCCTGCCCTATACCGAGGAGGCGCTGCGCGTGGTGTGCCGCAATGTCGAGCAGGTACAGGAGGTGCTGGGCCGTAAAATACTGGTGGAAAATCCTTCCACTTATCTGCAAATTGCGGCCTCCGTGATTCCCGAGCCGGAGTTTCTCGCCGCCGTGGTCCGGGCGACCGGCTGCGGCGTATTGTTCGATGTGAACAACGTATACGTCAGCGCGTTCAACCAGCACGTGGATGCGGGCTACGCGCTTGCCAGCTGGTGCCGAGCCCTCGATGCCGCGAGCGTGGGCGAGATGCACCTGGCCGGTCATGCACTGGTCTCAACCGAGGGCGTGCAAATGCGCATAGACGATCACGGCGATCACGTGTGCGCGGAAGTTTGGTCTTTGTATGAGCAAGCCCTTGCGCATTTCGGGCCGCGGCCGACCCTAATTGAATGGGACACGCGGCTGCCGGGACTGTCGGTATTGCAATCGGAAGCAGCACTTGCGCAGGCGCGACTCGAGCGGCGGCCGAGCGGGCACGAGAACGGCCCAATTTCAGCTTGACAGAGGGTGAGAGGGGAGCTTGGCGGAAGAATTCATGGAGTCCTCGGTGGCAGCGCTGCGTGGGAAATGCGCGCCTGTAGATCGACTGTGACGTAGGCTCAAGATATCCGCCATGCGAGCCGGCCGAGCCCGTGCGCCGCAGACTGTACGCGCGGCGCCACCGCTACGCCGCGCGGTCGGAGGTTTCCTACACTGGCGCGCGAAACACTCACGAGTAGACACGGTACGTTTAAAACCACAGGTAAGCGCGGCGGGAGTATGCTAGTAAAGGTTTTGATTTCGTAGTGATTGGCCTGGTGCTCGCTCGAGCGCGTGGCAAAAAACTACAACATTTGCATTGGGAGAATGATCATGCGGATAAATTGGCAATTGGCAAGAAGCCTCGCAGCAATCGCGCTGTTCCTGTTCGCTGTGCAGAATCTAGCCCAAGCACAATCGCCCACCACCGCACCATCGGCTACGACCGTCACCACAGACAATGGGCGGCTCGAGGAAGTGGTTATTACGGGTTCACGTATCACCCGAACGGCCGATGAGTCGGCCAGTCCGATCCAAATATTAAGTCGCGAAGACCTGGAAAAAAGCGGGCAGCAGAATCTGTCCGATATCCTGCGCAGCATTTCGGCGGACGGCCAAGGTACGCTGCCGAACTCATTCTCGGCCGGTTTTGCCTCCGGCGCCTCGTCGGTGTCACTGCGCGGTTTAGGTGTCAACGCCACATTGGTGCTGCTCAACGGCCGCCGCATGGCGCCGTATGGTCTGGCCGATGACGGCACGCGCGTCTTCACAGACCTCAACACCCTGCCTCTGGAAGCGGTCGACAGGGTCGAGGTGCTCAAGGATGGCGCCTCGGCCGTCTACGGGTCCGATGCTATCGCGGGGGTCGTCAACGTGATCCTGCGCAAGACCTACCGCGGCGCAGACGTCACCGGCGATGTGGGTACGTCCTACCAAGACGACGGCACTACAACCCGTCTGGCCGGCAGCTTCGGATTTGGCGATCTGGCATCGGATAAATACAACGTCTACTTCACGCTGGAAGGGTCAAAATCCCAGGCGATCAACAATACCGCGCGCCCCGGATTCCTGGGCACCGAAAATCTCACGCCATTCGGATTCTTTGACGGCCGGGCCGGGGCTACGGCGGGGGGTCGCGGCTTATTCGGGGCTGATATCGGACCCGCCTATCAATCGCGTACCCCTTACGGCACGGTGCGCGTGCCCGGCGGTAATGCGTTTCAACGCACCAATCTGACGGCCTGTCCTGAGCTGTCGCAACAGAGTGGGTTTGACGTGAACGGCAATCCGATCAAGTCGAACATCTGTTTGTACGATCGGGCCGCGTATTACCAGATCCAGCCCCAATTGGAGCGAGTCAACTTGTACGCCCGAGGCACCTACGATTTCAGCGAGACGCTGGAGGGCTACGTCGAGCTGGGCTATTTCACGTCCAAGAGCGATTATACCGGTACCCCAACAAGCTTTGATGATGGTGGGGTTAAGTACTGTAATACCAGTGTGACTTTGATCTGTAATCCCTACATCACGTTCCTGCCGGCGGGGCAGGCGGATAATCCTTATCCCCAGGACGAAAAAGTCCGCTACCTTGCGAGCGATATTGGCGGCCGAAACGGTACCAACAAGAGCAAGCTGAGCCGCTCGATCATCGGCCTTAAGGGGGCGATGTTCAGTGACTGGAACTGGGAAGTTGGCGGTGGCTATATCGAGAGCAAACTCGACACGACGCGCACCGGATTTGTACTGGGCGATGTGCTGCAGGCGGCCATCAACAACGGGAGCTATCGCATTGACCATGCCAACTTGGTCAGTGCGGCGACTTACGCGGCGATTTCTCCGTCGTTGAACACGACGGCGACGAATTCTCTGACAATGGTCGACGGCAATATCAATGGCGGTTTGTTTGATCTGCCGGGCGGTAAGTTGTCAGTGGCGGTCGGGGCCGAATGGCGCAAGGAAAAAACCGACAGCCCGCCAACGCCGTACACCGACACGGGCCGGGTCATCGGTCTGGGGTTTTCAACGTTCAAATCGGACCGGGACGTGTCAGCGGCGTATATTGAGTTCGAAGCGCCGATCACCCACATGTTGGATCTGACGGCTGCTTACCGCCATGATCACTACTCGGATTACGGCAATTCGAATACGCCCAAGTTCGGCTTGAAATTCACTCCAATCAAGCAGCTGGCTCTCCGCGGTACCTACTCGCAAGGGTTTCGGGCCCCGGGGCCGGCCGAGGCCGGTAACAGCGCCTCTTTTGGCTTTACCAGTATTGGCATCCTGAGCATCGGCAATCCGCTGCTCAAGCCCGAGAAGTCGAAGAGCTTCACTTTTGGCGTCGTGGTCGAACCCTTGGAGGGCACCAGCGCGTCCATCGATTATTATCACATCCAGCGTACTGACGAGATTCAGCAGGCCGACCCGGCGGTCATCGCGGGCAACTTTGCGACCACTGGAGGACCCCCTAACGGCCAGCTGCCGGGTGCCACGCCAGGCTCGGTGCTCTATTTTGACGACACGGGCAACCTCGCCACCGTGGCGGCCCCATACACGAACGGCTCCAAGTCAACCACCGATGGCGTCGACTTCGACCTGCGCCACGTGCGGCGCATGGCCGGCGGACAACTTAGCGCCGACTTGATGTGGACCTATATCGACAAGTTTGAAAAAGTGTTGACCGACGGTACGAGATATGAATACGTGGGCACGAGCGGCCCCTATGTACTCAGTTCTGCCACGGGGACGCCCAGAAATCGCGGTGCTTTTTCGCTCACCTGGGCGCGTGAAACGTGGGCGCTGACCGGCAGAATTAACTACGTCGGGTCCATGGACCTTATCGACCACAAAGGCGTGACCCTGGTCGACAATGGTGACGGCACGTTCAGCACCACCGGAGGCGAAGGTACATCCTGGTTCGTCAAAGGCGGCGTGGACGGGGCTCCGGCCTGCGGCGTGTACAACCCGAACGGTACCCCCTTTCACAAATGCGAATCCGGTTCGTTCACGACAGTCGACGTGTCGGGCAAGTTGAAGATTGGCGAGCACGCCGAGCTGACCGGCTCGATCACAAACCTGCTCAACAAGGAGGCTTTATTCAACCCGTACACCTACGGCGGGTTCAACTACAACCCAGCCTGGACGCAAGCGGGGGCCATTGGCCGTTTCATAACGATTGGTGGCCGGTACAAGTTCTAGAATTTTTTTGCCGACTCGACTGCAACGCTAAACCCGCCGGCCTGGGGCCGGCGGGTTTGCGCGTCGCGAGCAAACGGCCCGCTCAGGCAACCGAGCGTGTCGGTCCTTTGCCCGACTGCATCGGGGCCTTGCAGAGCCCAACACATTGTTTTTCTGCACAGGATAATGAGACGGCAAGTCCACCACTCCGGCGCTTGAGGAGCAGCGAACCTGCGTTGCTGGGCGGCCCCAGCAACAACACATGAACGCGCCGGTTGAGATGTCCCTGGCATGGTTCCAAGCGCGCATGACCGCGGCGCTGCTGGCTGCCGATCCTCAGGCTAAGCGACTGGACCCCGAACTGTTCTGCGGCGTGCACGCGGGGGCGGTGGGCCTGCGTGTGCATCGTAATACCGCGCTCAGTGCGATCAGCAATGCGTTGCGACTGAGTTTTGTGGCCGTCGAACGCCTGGTCGGCGAAGAATTTTTTGATCGCATGGCCGTTGCGTACGCACGCGCCGCGCCGCCCAGTGTGCCGCAGCTGGATGAATATGGCGCTGGATTCGCGGAATACATTGACGGGTTTCCGGGCACTGAAGGCTTGCCGTACCTGAGCGAACTTGCGCGTCTGGATTGGCAGCTCAGTGCACTCGGACGCTTGCGCTGCGATGGGAAGGCTGGAGTCCGATTGCTGCTCGAAGGTGGGGTGCAGTTGCACTTTGCCGCTCCGCTTCGAACGCTTGTTTCCCGCTATGCGGTCGATCAGCTGCGCGCGGCCATACTGGCGGAAGACCTCGACACTCTACGCGCGATAGCTCTTGCACCCACTGAACACCATCACGTTCTTTGGCGCACCGAGGAGGGCGTGAGCGTCCGTTCGGTAAGCGCGCCGTCGGCGCGCTTTATTGACGCGGCACTCGCCGGTGCCAGTGCCGCCTCGGCGCTGCTGGCCGCCGCGGCTGGCGATGAGCGCACCACCGAGGTCGCGGCGATCCTGGCGCGCGAGATCCTGCCGGCCGGTTTCGTGCGCGTCCATGCCGGGGAGCTGCCCGCGGCATAGAACTCACGCGGCGGGCAGCGCTTCACGACTGGAACGCCCATTCGCCCGGGGCGCGCCTGCACGCGGTCAGGCGTTCGCTCCCGTAGCGTCCGTCATAGGTGCGCCGCACGTCGAACTCCCGGCATTCCGCGGACACATCCTGCACGGGCATGACTTGCCATTCGACGTGGCTGTTCGGGTTGGTCCACACCACGGGCCGCCCGATGGGGGCAAGTTCGAGCGTCTGACCAAAGCAGGCGCGGTCCCCCTCATCGATCGAGGTGCCCACAGCCGCGCCGATGATGCCGCCGGCGATGGCCCCAAACACCGTAGCGATGCCGCGATTTTGAGGGGCCGAAGTGCGGTTGCCGATGATGGCGCCCGTCACCGCCCCCGCGACGCCGAGCACCGCGTCTGTGTTGCAGCGGCCGGCGCTTACCACACCGTAGTCATGGCCCCAGGGATCACCGTAATAGCCGTGATAGACGTTCCCGCCGTAATACCCGTAGTAGCGCGGGTAGTAGCGCGGGTACCCACGGTAGACGTAGTACGCTGGAAAGCGCGGATAGACTGGATAGACCGGGTAGATGGGGTGCACAGGGTAGATCGGGCGCGGGAAATAAACCGGATAGCGCGGGTAGCGCTGATCGCCGTGTTCCCAGTGATCACCGTGTTCGCCGTGATCCCAGCGATCGCCATGATCGCCCTGATTGCCGTGATCGCCGTGATCCCAGTGATCGGCGTTATGGGCGTAGGAGGGCGGACGCGCCTCGCGCTCGTGCCCGCCGGTGGGCTGTTGATAGCGCTGATCCGGAGGATTGTGGTATCCGTCCTCTCGAGCACCGCGATACTCGCGCCGGGCCTGGTCATGTCCTCCGGCAGGATTCGATCGTGGCGATGAGGGCGGATCGGCGAAGGTCGGTGCCTGCCAGCCCAGGCTTGCAGCGAGGGCGAGAACCGGGAAAAGGGTGCGATAACCGATGTTCATAGCGCCTCCTCGAGGACGGGCAGGTTTTTAAGTTCACCCCCAGCCTAAGCCCCTACGGCTGAACGGATTCTGAACCCCGTTTTCGGTGCTCAAAACCGCTACTTAGAGCCGTTTTCCCAGTGGCACCGGGTGGGCCAATGGGCTATGCTCTAGATGAGAGTCATTCTCATTAGCATTTGGGTCTCGGTCACTATGGCCTCCCTGGTTGAACGATCCGCAAGCGCTCGCGTCGTGGCGCTGGCCACCCTCCACAAAGGCGATCGGGGCGTCGTCCGGCAAGTGCTTGAAATCGATGCGGGGGTGGTCGGCGATCAGGTGGGTGCTTCGATCGGGCGACGGCTGGTCGAAATCGGTTTTGTGCCCGGCGAGCGGGTGCAGGTCATCGCGGTAGTGTGGCCGGGCGATGATCCGATGGCGGTGCGGGTGGGCTCGACGGTGTTCGCGCTGCGACGGCGCGAAGCGCAGGCCGTTCTGGTTCAGGTCGAAGCGCCATGACGCTGCACGCTCGCGCCGACAATTTCCGCCTGGCGCTGGTCGGCGTGCCCAACTGCGGCAAGACCGCGCTGTTCAACCGACTGACCGGCAGCCGCCAAAAGGTCGCGAATTATCCGGGCGTCACCATCGAGCGCAAGGAGGGGAGTTTTGCGAGCGCGGACGGCACGCGCCAGTACCAACTCATCGATCTTCCGGGCACCTATAGCCTGCTGCCGGTAACACTGGATGAGGCGATCACGCGCGATGCCATCACGGGCAGGCTGCACGGGGAGCCCGCCCCGGACCTGATCGTTTGCGTCGTGGCCACGACCAATCTGCGGTTGTCGCTGCGCTTGGTGCTCGAGCTCAAGCTCATCGGGCGGCCGATGATCGTGGCCCTGAACATGAGCGATTTGGCCAAGCAGCGCGGCTACAAGCTGGATCGCGCCCGTCTCGAGTCTGAGCTCGGCGTGCGCGTGGTGGAGACCGTGGCCGTGCAATCCTCCGGAGCACGCGAGCTGGCGGCGGCCATCGAGGTGCTGTGCGCCTCGCTCGAGACGCAGCGTACCGCGTCGCGACGCGTGGACGCCGCTGAGGAGTCGCGCCCCTCAGCCCAAGTGGCGGCGCCCACCGTGCCGCTCGCAAAAAATTCGGCGGAAATCGAAACCACACAACGCGAAGCGCGGCGGATCCTGCGCGATTCAGGTTACGTGGAGCCGCTGCGCACACGGGCGCTCACCCGCATCGATGCGGTGGTGATGCATCCGCTGGGCGGGCCGCTGCTGCTGGCCGCTTTGTTGTTCGCGATCTTCCAGGCGGTATTTACCTGGGCCGCGACACCGATGGCATGGATCAGCAGCGGCGTGAGCTCACTGGGCACCGCGGTCAGTGCGGCCATGCCGGCCGGCGCGCTGCAGAGCCTGCTGGTCGATGGCGTGATCAAAGGCGCGGGGGCCGTGGTGGTGTACCTGCCGCAGATCCTGATTTTGTTTTTCTTCATACTGTTGCTCGAGGACAGCGGCTACCTGCCGCGGGCCGCATTCCTCCTCGACCGGCTGATGGGCAGCGTGGGTCTGTCGGGCCGCTCCTTCATCCCGCTGCTGTCCTCCTACGCCTGCGCCATTCCGGGCATCATGGCCACGCGCACCATTCCCAACGTGCGTGATCGCATTGCCACGATCCTGCTGGCGCCCATCATGACCTGCTCGGCGCGGCTGCCGGTCTACGCGCTGATCATCAGCGCATTCATTACCGAGCGCTCGATCGGCTGGTTTTCGCTCCGTGGCCTGGTGCTGTTCGGGCTGTACGTGCTGGGCGTGCTCGGCGCGCTGCTGGTGGCTTACGTGATGAAGCGCGTGACGCTGCGCTCCGGTTACCAGCCCCTGATGCTGGAGCTGCCCGAATACCACTGGCCAAATTTACGCAACCTGGCGCTCGGGCTCTACGAACGCACGACGATTTTTCTGACGCGCGTCGGCACCATCATCTTGTCGCTGATGATCGTGCTGTGGTTTCTGGCAAGCTTTCCGGGACCGCCGGCCGGCGCCACCGGGCCTGCGATTCAGTACAGCTTTGCCGGGATGATGGGGCGTGGCCTGCACACGGTATTCGCGCCGCTCGGGTTTAACTGGCAGATCTGTGTGGCCCTGGTGCCGGGCCTGGCCGCGCGCGAGGTAGCCGTCGGCGCGCTGGGCACCGTGTATGCGCTCTCGGGCAGCACGGCTCACGTCGATCAGGCCCTGCGGCCGATGCTCGCTTCGAGCTGGAGCCTGGCCACGGCACTTTCCCTGTTGGCTTGGTACGTCTTCGCGCCGCAATGCCTGTCCACGCTGGTGACCGCGCGCCGCGAGACCAACTCCTGGCGTTACCCGCTGATCATGGCCGGATATTTGTTTGCGATGGCGTGGGTGGCTTCCTTTGCCACCTACCGGATCGCCACGGCTCTCACCGGGAGTGCGTAAATCCCGTGTGGCAACAACTCTTCGCAGGCTTTCTGGTGAGCGTCGCCGCCGTGTATGTGGCGCGTACGCTCGGCCCCAGAAGCTGGCGGCGCAAGAAACTCGGCGCCACTTCAAAAACTCCGGGCTCCGGCTCGCGCGGCTGCGGCAAGGACGGCGACGGCTGTCATTAGGCGTCGCGCCGCCCTATGGCAGACTTGCGCGCGCCGCATTAGAGTTGAATTCTCAAACTTTCCTTCGGTGCACCGCTATTCCTACCTTTAAATTATCGCGGCACTCCGTGCCGCATGCCCCTGGAACGATCCTCTGGCTTGCCGCTTCGCTGTTCAGCCTCGCCGTAATGGCCGCGCAAGCGGCCGTGACGATCGCTCCCGAGAAACCCAAGCCCGAGTACGGCGCGCTGAAATTCCGCGCCCTCGGACCTGCGATCTCGGGTCGCGTGGATCGGGTGGCGGGCGTGCCCGGGGATCCGCTCACCTATTACGCCGCCTTCTCCCAGGGCGGCGTGTGGAAGAGCGAAGACGCGGGTCGCGACTGGAAACCGGTGTTCGACGATGAGCCGACCAATTCGATCGGCTCGATCGCCGTGGCCCCCTCGGACCCGAACGTCGTGTACGTGGGCAGCGGGGAGGCCAATATTCGCGGCAACGTCGCCTTGGGCACCGGCATTTTCAAGTCGGTCGATGCGGGTAAGCACTGGCAACAGGTGTGGAAGACGCACGGGCAGATCGGCACCATGGCGATCGATCCGAAGAATTCCGATATCGCCTTCGCGGCGGTGCTCGGATCACCCTTCGGCACGGGCAAGGAACGCGGTGTCTATCGGACCGTGGATGGCGGGCGCAGCTGGCAGCAGGTGCTGTTTGTCGATGAGCGCACGGGCGCCTCCGATGTGGCCTTCGATCCCAACAATGCGCACATCTTGTATGCCGGCATGTGGCAATCGCAGCGCCTGCCCTGGACGCTGACCAGCGGCGGGCCGGGCAGCGGCCTGTACCGATCGACCGACGGGGGCCAGTCCTGGCAGCGACTGAAGGGCAAGGGTTTGCCAGATGGGGACTGGGGCAAGGTGGGGGTGCGCGTGGCCCCGTCCAACTCAAAAATTGTCTATAGCCTGATCGAGGCCAAGGACGGCGGCTTGTTTCGATCCGTGGATGGCGGAGAGAAGTGGGAACGCGCCAGCTCCGCTCACGTGCTCGCGCAGCGTGCCTGGTACTACACCTGCCTGACCATCGATCCGACCAACGCCAGCATCGTATGGGTGCCGCAGGTGGAATTGTTGCGCACGATCGATGGCGGCAAGAGCTGGCAGTCCGTCCAGGGGCCGGCCCACGGGGATCATCACGACGTTTGGATCGATCCGCTTGATCCGCGCCGGATACTGGACGGCAATGACGGGGGCATCTCCCTGTCGGCGGACAGCGGGGCGAGCTGGGCGTCCCCGGCGCTGCCTACGCCGCAGTTCTACAACATCGACGTGGACGATCGACTGCCCTATCACATCGGTGGCACCATCCAGGACATTGGTACCGCGAGCGGACCGGCCTATGTGTTGCAGCCCGGTGGCGGCCCGGGTCTGGCCGATTTCTACAACGTGGGGGGCGGTGAATCGGGGGACCTGGTGTTCGATCGTGCCGAGCCGAGCCACATCTATGCGGGTGGATACTCGGGCTATATTTCTGATTACCAGGAGGGCACGGGCAACGTCCGGAACATCAGCCCCTATCCGCGCAACTTTTCGGGCGTAGCCGCGCAACAGGCCAAATTCAGGTTCCAGTGGACCGCGCCGCTTGCCACCTCGCCGCACGATCCGAAAGTTCTTTATGCCGGCGCGAACGTGCTGTTTCGCACGCGCGACCGCGGCGTGCACTGGGACTTGATCAGTCCGGACCTGACGCGCAATGACAGGAGCAAGCAGGAGTGGACCGGTGGGCCGATCACCGGGGATATCACCGGCGTCGAGTATTACGACACGATCTTTTCGATTGCCGAGTCCCCCCTCACGGCCGGTGAGATCTGGGTGGGCACCGACGATGGCCTGGTGCAGGTGACGCGCGATGCGGGGCAGAGCTGGAAGAACGTCACGCCCCCGAAACTCCCGCAATGGGCGACGATCGAATTCATCGAACCTTCTTTCCGGAGCGCCGGGACCGCCTATGTGGTGGGTGACAATCATCGGCTCGATGACGTGCATCCATACCTGTACCGAACCCGAGATTATGGGCACAGCTGGGAGGCGCTCGGTGCCTCGCTCCCCGCCGATCAGCATCTGTACGTCGTGCGCGAGGATCCGACCGATCCTAAGCTGCTGTATGTGGGCAGCGAGCGCGGCTTGTACTTCTCGCGCGATGCGGGCAAGAGCTTCCAGGATCTGCGCAATAATCTGCCCCCGGTCGGAGTGTCGGACATCGAGGTCAAGCACGATGATCTGATACTCGGCACGCGCCGCGGGATCTGGATCCTCGATGACTTGAGCGCTCTGCGCGCGTTCGCTCCGCAGATCAGGGGCGAAGCCGTGCACCTGTTCACACCGCGCGCGGCGCATCGGTTTCGCTTGGACATACGCCAGGACCGGGACCGCGAGGGGCAGGGCGAAAAGGCCTCCGGCTCGCCCATGGGAATGAACATCACCTATTGGTTGAAAAGCGAACTCAAGGATGTGCCCGGTGCGCCCGTGCCCCCGGTCAAGCTTGAGATCCTCGATGCCCAGGGGCAGCTGGTGCGCACGCTCAGTTCCGCGGTGAAGGCCAACCGCTACCCTCATGACGATCCGGACCAGCCCCAGGAGGAAGCCAAGCCTGAGCTCACAACCGATGCGGGCCTCAATCGCGTGCAATGGGATCTGCGTTACGACGGGGCCAAGCGGCTGCAAAAAGCCAAGATCGACTCGGGCGATCCTGACGAAAGCCCGCTGGTGCTGCCGGGGAAGTACACATTCAGACTGGACGTGGACGACAAGATCTACACGGTCAGCGGCGAAGTGCTGCCCGATCCGCGAACGACAGTCCCGCTCGCCGAGCTACAGCAGAACGTGGCCTTCACGTTGCAGGCGCGCACCGCGCTCGAGCGACTGACCGATGACATCGAGGAAGTGCGCGCGATCCGCGCGCAGACACTGGAACTGAAGAGCCGGATCGCGGCAAAGGCGGCGGCGAAGGAGCTGCAGGAACTCGCGACGCGCGTCATCAAGCGATGCGACCTGCTCGAATCGCGGATGCATAACCCGGAGGCGGAAGTCGTGTATGACGTGCTCAACGGCCGCGACGGGGGCGCCAAGCTCTATTCGCAGATCGCCCCGCTATTCAGTGACCTGCAATCCTCGGACTACGCCCCGACGCAAGGTCAGCAGGAACAGATGGACGAAAACCTGGCCGACCTGCAGCAGGTCGAACAGCAGCTGCACGCGCTGAGAAGTGAAGACCTGGAAGCACTCGAGGCCCAGGCGAAAGCGCTGGGCCTGCCACGCGTGATCCTGCCGGAGCGCACCTAAAAGGGGCCTCGAGCGCCATTCCACAGAATGGGAGGTGGGTATGCTAGCCTGCGATTTCTTGCGAGGTCTGCGATCCCCGCGCGTACCGCTCCCATGGCCTGCCGCCCGAGCCTGTTAAGACCATTACTTAAGCGGGGTGTATATAGGTGCACAATGCCATTCAGGCGACTACAATTTTAGAGGGCGTCACTTCCGGAGTGTTCCATGAGCTGTCACATCAGCGCGACTACCCCAAGCCTTCTAGTGCTTCTGATCGCGGGCTGTGCGAGCACTCCGCCGGCCCCGGTTCAAGTCGTCAACGCCCCGCCAGCCTCTGCCGCGCCGGCACCCTTGGGGCCCACCGTAAGGCCAACCACGAATGCGGCCACGCTGGAGGTTGCGCGCAGCCTCGGCTACGCGCCGCGGGTGCACAACGGCACCGTGGTGTATTGCCGTAAGGACGCCGCGCTTGGCACGCGGTTCGAATCCACAAGCTGCATATCGCAAGAGCAAGTGGCGGCCGCTGCGATGCGCACGACCGGAAACCAGGCCAGCATCGCGGACGCACAAAGACACTCTTTATCGCAGCCGGGCGGCGATACTGCCGGACGGTGATACAAGATATACATGGCAATGTGGCGCTTGCCCGTCTGAGCGGCGCGTGTCTGTGACCCCTGGCGCTCGACGTTCTTGACCGAATTGCAGCCCTATGTCGTCCCGATCTTTGCCACGCCCTTTGGCGTGGTGCCCTTGCCCGATGCGCCGCTGCTCAACCCCCAGTTGGTGACGCTGTTTGCCGGGCGCAGTACGCCCGATCGCGCCCATCCATCAGGGCAGCGAGCATCGAGCTTTCGCAGCCGCGAAGACTTGTTCGACTGGCCGGATGAGCCGGTTCGCAGGGTGACCGCCGATATCGCCAAGGCGGCCGTTTCCGTAATCAGATCAATAACCGATTTCAGCGACGAACAATTCTCCGCGCTCAAGGTGCAGACGCGAGCCTGGTTCACGGTGGTGCAGCCGAATGGGTCGGTGCCCTCGATCGCCTACCCCAACACGTCCTGGTGTGCGGTTTATTGCGTGGCCGCGCCGCCGCATACTTCTGCGCGGGCCGACAGCGGCGTGCTGCGATTGCATGAGACCTCGCGCGCGACCATGTTTAGCGACGCGACCAACAGCGTAACCCAACTTCCCTATCGACCCGGCCACAACACCTGGCGTCCCGTGCCGGGGCAGGTCGCCGTTTTTCCGGCTTCGGTTACCCACGAGATCGCGCTGGTGCGCGTGGACACGGGCAACCTGGTGCTCGTGACCGTTCTGCTGAGGTTCTTCGGAGCGGGGCAGACTGGGATGCCGTGGTGGTAGCACCCACTGTAGGCCTATCGACCCGGTTTGCGGTCCCTTTTGGCGAGGCCCAGCTCGCGCCATGTGAGACCTTAAATCGCGACCTCGCGGCATTGTTTCTCGCGCGCGAGAATGACGATTACCGCAATCCAACCCCCAGCCACATACCGCAGCAGGAATTATTTGAAAGCCGCTTCAATCTATTTACCTGGCCCGAGGCTTGCGTGCGGGAATTACGTCAATTCGTGCTCGATGCGGTGGCGCGGACCGTGCTCGACGCCTCCACCGTCCGGCCCGAAGAGCTGGCCCGGCTCAGTTTCCACAATCACACGTGGTTCCACATTACCCGTTACGCGGGCTCCTTCGTCTCGCACAATCACCCCATGGCGTCTTGGTCGGCCGTATACTGCGTGCGGGCCGGGGAATTGGCACCGGGCCGCCCGGACAGTGGCCTGTTAAGGCTATTTGACCCCCGCCCCGGAGCCGTGGGTTTTCGCGACCCGACCAATAGCCAGCTCAAACCGGTTTTTGCGGGGGGGACGGTGGAACTGCGCCTTACGGAGGGCCAGCTGATCATTTTCCCCTCCTACCTCTTCCATGAAGTCACCCCATTCTTTGGCCGGGATTTGCGAATTAGCGTGGCAACCAACTGCTGGTTCTTCTAGCGGACGGGCGCTTCTGCGCTTCGCACAGTCGTTGCGTAAAAGATACAAGCCGTGTTGGGTGTAGGACGAACCCTCGAAGTGAATAAATTACAATAATGGAAATCAGCGCTTGGCGCGCGGGGCTATGCACCGGGCAATTGCTCGTAGTAGTATTTCCGCCAATCTAAGGGGGAGGCGAGATAACCACAATTTCCGTGAGTCGAAATTGGCGGCGCCTTGGACTGTAATGAGACTGCAAAGAAATATATTAGGGAGTTCAAACGAATGTTCAATCTAAGTCTGAACGTGCGTCACGCGGTTCGTGTTGCCATTACTGGTGCCGCCGCAGTCGCCAGTACAGCTGCGCTAGCGCAGACGGCGGCCGTATCGACACCGCCTGCCAAGGAGCTTGAAGAGGTCATTGTTACGGGTACCCGAATTCAGGGTTCACCCAACGATGTCTCGGTTGCTCCCGTCACGACCATCTCGGCGACCGACATCGCTCAGACCGGCCTGGCGCGCGTCGAAGACATTCTGAATAACCTGCCCCAGGTGATCGCCGAGCAAGGCTCGGGCCAGTCCATCAGCTCAGACGGTACCGCATCAGTCAGCCTGCGCGGGTTAGGCTCGTTCCGCACGCTGGTGCTGATTAACGGTCGCCGCATGCAGCCCGGCGCAGGGCTTGCCTTCTCCTCCAGCCCCGACATCAACCAAATCCCGGCCGCCATGATCGAGCGAATCGACGTGCTGACCGGCGGCGCGTCGTCAACCTATGGTGCCGACGCCGTCGCGGGCGTCGTCAACTTCATCATGAACACGCACTTCGAGGGGGTGCGCGTTGACTTCGATTACGGAGTCAACAAGTACGATCAGAGCAACAACTTTGCGCAGGACGCGCTGCGAAGGGCAAATATTCCGGTGCCCAGTTCCTTCACGGGTGGCCAAAACCGCAACTGGTCGATCATGGCCGGCTCGAACTTCGCTGACGGCAAGGGCAACGCCACGGTCTACGGCACCTATTTGAATACCTCCCCGGTTGTGGGAAGGCAGCTCGATTACGCAGGATGCACGCTCAACACCGCGAGCTCTGCACCGGCTCCGGGCCAGCCGTGGGATCAGCCGAAGTGCGGTGGCTCGAGCTCCAGCGCCACCGGCCGCTTCCTGGAGTTCGGCTTAACGGCGCCCGGTGGCACCTCCACCTTGTTGGCCAATCACACGGTCGATAAGACCACCGGTCTATTTCGTGGCTACACGTCTTCGACGGATAGCTACAACTACGGTGCACTCAGCTACGCCCAGCGCGAAGCTCAACGGTACACGGCCGGAGCGTTCCTGAATTACGACATCAATGATCAGACCAACGTCTATTCAGAGACCATGTACGCGCGAAACACCTCCAGGGCCGAGTACGGGCCGAGCGGTTTGTTTGCCTTTGGCGAGCCGGTCGTTAGCTGCTCCAATCCGCTATTTACCGCCTCTGAACTCGCGGTATTTTGCAATCCCACGGCCGTTCAACAGAACCACTATTACTATCCGGAGCTCACCGGTACTGATCGCGTCCACATACTGGCGGCACGGCGCAGTGTGGAAAGCGGACCGCGTATCGACAACTACGCTTCGAATTCGATCCGTGAAGTCATCGGCTTGAAAGGAAGCTTGACCGACGCCTGGACCTACGATGTGTATGGCCAGTACGGCATCACCCAGATGGAGCTCAAGGAAGGCGGGTTCCTGGGCACCCAGCAAATCAACTATGCTCTGGACGCTATCCCCAATCCGGCGCTGGCGGGCAGCAACCCGGTCGTGGGGGTCGTGCCCGGCGTGCCGGTCGGCGGCGCGGTGTGCGCGGTCGCGGTGAGCGGAATCGATCCCACCTGCGTGCCATGGAATATTTGGAATAAAGGCGGCGTCACCCCGGCCCAGCTCGCGTACCTGCAAGTGGCGTCCAGTTACGGCATCACCGCTTCGGAATACATCGTCAGCGGATCCGTGACTGGTGATCTTGGCAAGTATGGGATCAAATTCCCGACGGCCACGGACGGCATCGCCGTCAACGTCGGTAGCGAGTATCGGCAGGAGACTTACACCTTCGCACCGGATTACATTTTCGCGCACGGCTTCGCGTCGGGCGGCAACGGCGCCTTCACGCCGATCGATGGCACCTTCCACGTCAATGAATACTTCGTTGAAACGAAAGTCCCGATCGTCGACAACGTGCCGGGCATTTATCACCTGGGCTTTGAAGGCGGTTATCGGTATTCGGACTACACTTCGGGCTTTACAACCGACACGTTTAAACTCGGACTGGAGTGGGCACCGATCAAGGATCTGAAGCTGCGTGGCAGCTTTAACCGCGCCGTACGCGCGCCGAGCGTCGGTGATTTGTACACGCCCCCGGTCATTGGGGCGGGCGGTACGGCCGATCTGTGCTGGGGTCCCACCCCATCGTTAACACCTGCTCAGTGCGCCCGAACAGGCGTCACCGCCCAGCAGTACGGCCACATCCTGGCCAACCCCGCCGCGCAGATCAACACCTCGGCCGGCGGCAACATCAATCTGAAGCCTGAGAAGGCGGACACCTATACGGTCGGCTTTGTCTTACAGCCTGAAGCGTTGCACGGCTTCGTGATGTCGATCGACTACTACGACATCAAGATTGAGCAGACGATCCAGTCGCTGACGTCCAATACCGTGCTTACCCAATGCGCCGTGTACAACGATCCGGTCTTGTGCGGCTTGATACACCGCGATGTGAAGACGGGCTCGCTGTGGTTCAACAACAATGACTACATCAATACCAACGAAATCAACAGTGGCTCGTTGGTGACCAAGGGCTACGACCTGTCGGCGCGTTACACGTTGAACATGGGCTCTGTGGGTAAACTGGGCATGTCCCTGTCGGGCACCCGGGTTACGGATTTCAGCACTCAACCTCTGCCGACCACGGGTGCCTACGATTGCACGGGACTCTATGGCGCGACCTGTTTCGCCCCCACTCCGAAGTGGCGACATACGCTGCAGGGTGACTGGGCCACGCCGTGGGCCGGACTCGAGCTGTCGGCGCGTTGGCGCTACCTCGGGGCGGTAGATGTGGATTCGTCCTCATCGAATCCGCAGCTCGCCGGCACCTTCCAGCAGGGCTTTTCCCACATTGGTGGCTACAGTTACATTGACCTGTCGGGCGCCATCTCCTTTGGATCGCATATGAGTTTACGCTTGGGCGTCAACAACATCACGGGCAAGGGCCCACCCATCGTGTTGAATGGTTCGTTCACCCAATGCCCGAACTCCACCTGCAACGACAACACCTGGGTGGGCACGTACGACACCTTGGGCCGCTACTTGTTTGCGCACATCAGTGCGAAGTTCTAACCGAAGCAGCACGCTTTGCTGAGATAAATTGCGGCGGGCTTCGGCCCGCCGCTTTTTTTTTTGAACGAGGTTGGGAATGCCGCGGGATCTGAAGGTCGACCAGGAAATGCTGCGCAAAGTGCTCACACTGGCTGAGCAGCGCGACATACCCAGTGCCGCGGCCATTGCCGAGCAGGCCCTGGCCGGCGGCTTTGAGCACCCGCTGTTGCTCAACGTGGCGGCCACGCGCCTTGAGCTCGAAGGCAAGCTTGAGGAAGCGCTAAAACTTTTGGAGCGTGCGGTGGCGCTGGCGCCGGGCGACGTCCCGGTGCGCAATGCCCTGGCGTTGTGCCTGCAACGCCTCGACCGGCCCGCGGAAGCGCTCTACCACGTCGACACGCTGCTCAAGACGCACCCCGAGCTCGACTATGTCCACGCCAGCCGAGGCAACGCGCTGATCGCCTTGGGCGCGCTGGGCAAGGCACGCCAAAGCCACTTGCGGGCCCTGGAACTGGAGCCCGGGAATTTGGCGGCTGAGGCCGCGCTCGCCTCCATCGCCACCCATCGCGGTAACCACGATGAGGCGCGGATAAGGGCGCGCAAGGTGCTCAGCAAGGTGCCCGGATTCCCCGATTCGGTCTTAAGTCTGGCAGCGGCCGAACTCGCCAGCGGATCCACAGACCATGCGCAGTTGCTGGTCTGCCAGCTCCTGGCCGAAGGCCGCGCTGGCGCGGCCGAAAAGGCTCGCGCCAACGGCTTGCTGGGCGATGTGCTGCATGCCGCGGGCCGGTACGCGGAAGCCTTCGGCGCCTATTCGGCGTGCAATGAGAGTCTGCTGCAGCTCCACCAACGGTTCGCCGAAGGAAGCAGCATGCTTACCTACATTGAATCGGTCATCGCCGCAATGCAGCGCTGGGACGGGGCGCGCTGGCGGGCACCCGCGCCAGCGGCGGCTCCGACCGGTGCCACCGAGCACGTTTTTTTGATGGGCTTTCCGCGTTCGGGCACGACGCTGCTGGAAGTGGCCCTCGATGGCCATCCACGCGTGGCGAGCCTCGAAGAGCACGAGCTGCTCAAGCACGGCGTGCTCCAGTACATGCGTGAGCCGGTCGATTTCGAACCGCTGCTACGGGCCGACGAAAACGAATTGCAGGCGCTGCGGGACATGTACTGGCGCGAGGTGCGCGAGGGGGGTGCCGAGCTCGAGGGCAAGGTGTTCCTGGACAAGCATCCATTGCACACCCTGAAGTTACCGCTGATTGCCCGCCTGTTCCCCAAGGCCAAAATTTTGTTTGCGACGCGCGATCCGCGGGACGTGTTGTTGAGTGGCTATCGGCGTCGCTTCGCGATGAACCCGGCCATGTACCAGCTGTTGACGCTCAAAAGCGGCGCGGCATTTTACGACGCGACCATGCGCCTGGCGGAACTGGCACGGCCGCTGCTGAGTCTGGACTGGCGGGTTGTGCAATACGAGAGTTTGGTGGCTGACCTCGGGCCGCAATTGCGCAGTATTTGCGATTACCTGAACTTGGAGTGGGTCGGTAACCTAGGCGACTTCGCCGCGCGCGCCCTGGTGCGTGAGCGCGCCACGCCGAGCACCGCCCAACTCGCCCGTGGCCTGGACAGTTCGGGCATCGGACATTGGCGCCATTACCGAGCGCAGCTCGAGCCCATCCTCCCGACGCTTGATCCCTGGGCGCGGCATCTGGGTTACCTCCCCTAAGAAGGGGCGGATCAGCGCAAGCGCCGCACGTGATACGAATGGTTTGAGGCGGACCTTAAGAGGAATGATCCGAGTGCGGCACGCTGGATAGTCACGGCCTCGCCGGCATCTAGAATCATGCCCCCATCGGTGCTTGTCCAGGTCTGCCCGTTGTCAAGTTCCACGTGAGTGGGGCGCAGCTGATCGGCCGGGACTTGGGACACGTGCGCCTGAATGGACTGGATGACCTGCAGTTTTGGCGCAGGGCCGTAGTGCTGTGCACCTGAGAACCCGAAATTTTGTGGATCTTGGGTCGGCATGGGCGGGGCGGGTACAGGGGTTGCGGCCGAGGCGGCCATGGAATCGGCCGAGGGCGCGACGGCAGGGGCGGGCGCTGCGAGTACAGCGGCGGGGCCAACGCCGGAAACGCTCGGGGCGTTTCGATCGACCGTACGGCCGGCGAGCGTGTCGTAGCACGAAAGCCGCGCATCGGGCGCTGATACGGCCTTGCATCGGGCCAACTCGCTGTCCACCCCGCCGCTGCTCGCCTCTGCGGGCGGTGAGGCTCCAAGCAGCGCGCTTACGGCCGCAAGCAATGCAACGGGGCAGGCGAGATTCATAGGCCCTGATTCGCGGGAAGCGAATAGTACTTCGCGTAAATTTCGGTAGCCGTTTGGATCGAGTCGCGCTCCGCTGCAGTCAGCAGCGGGTTCCAGATATCAAATATCAAAATTGCTCGGGGCGTGTCGGATAGATTCCAGGCTTCATGATTGATCGTATCGTCGAACACCCAGGCCTGCCCGGGCATCCATTCCCTGGTCGTCGAGCCGACGCGGAATCCGCAGCCCGGGGGCACCACCAGGGGCAAGTGCACCGTGCACCTGGTATTGGTCACTCCCCCGTGGGCTGGAATTCGCGTGTTCGGATCGAGGACGGAAAAGAATGCCGTCGGCGCCCGGCCCTCGATGAGGCATCGCGGCGCGGTCTCCAGTAGCCGCGCGGTGGTTGGACAGCGGGCCAGGTGGGTCGCGACCGCCTGACCCTGGTTCCACAGGAAATACGCACTCCAGCGACGTGAGCGGTTGAGCTCGCGGAATTGATCGAGCGGCATGTCCGGCGGGAAGTCGATGTACGGTTGCAGGCCGTCCCGATCGGCGACCATCACCTGCAGAAGTTCCTTCCGGATGGTCTCCGTCGCTGCCTCCATCGCTTCGAGCCACGGAAAATAGGATCGTTCGAAGAATTCAATCGCTGGGAGCTCGGGCATGTACATCCAGGTCGGCTGCGAGTAATAGGGCCGACGCTTACCCATGAGGGTTTCGAGGCAAAGATCGACGCGCCGCTGACGCTGTCCGCCGTGGCGCTCGCGTATCTGGGCCAGCGGGGATTCAAGTGCCGTTATCAGTTCGGCCTGATCGGCCGCCACCAGCTCTTTCGCGTGGGTTACGGCGGCCTTGATGTTGGGGGGCACCTCGCCCTCGGGCGGCAGACAGGCGAGCATGTTCTGGTAAATTCGCGCGGCGGCGCGCTTTTCCCCCTTCTCCTCGTAATGAGCGCCCTTCTGTAGTAATGCCGACAAATGCCGCGGCTCGAGTTCGAGCGCTTTTCCGAGCGCGTCAAGTTCCTCGCCGCGGCGGCCCAGCGCCTTTAGACTGCTGGCGAGGTTGGCCCACAGCGAAGGGTGCTTCGGATCGGCCGCGGTGGCGCGCTCAAACATCGCCTGGGCCTGCTGTGGCACGCCACGGGCGAGCATGCGCACGCCCAGCTCGTTGAGCACGACGGGGTGGTTCGGGGCCTGGTGGGCGACACTGGCCAGCAACCGATCCGATTCCTCAGTACGTCCGGCGCTCGACTCGGCCCTCGAAAGTTGCACGACACGGACAATTGTGGCCTCATCAAGCGGGAGTGGGGCGGCGGTGTTCAAGGGGATGTCCTCGCGGGTTGTCTCACCTCAACTTCGGCAATTGTACCGTCTCGCGGCCGCTCCTGCGGACTGCACTACCGGTTGGAGCATGGAGCGGTGTGTATGGCGTTGGGCGTTTCTCCCGATCTCGAAATGATGCGCGGGTCGGCGCTGCTCGAGTCTAATCCGGCGGCCGCGGCGATGAGTGCAAGTGCCATCCTGGAGTCCTATCCCGGCCACGAGGAAGCCAACCTGTTGCTCGCCACCGCCTGCCGCCGTCTCGGAGACCCGCTCCGGGCGGCGGTCCTGATCGAGTCTTTGGTGCGCGCACAGCCCGGTTCGGCCATGTTGCAGCTGGAGCTCGGCAAGGCCTACGCCGCAGCAACCCGCCATCAGGACGCTTTGGCCGCGTTGCTCTCGGCGGTGTCTCTCGATGAGAACCTCGCCGAAGGCTGGCGCGAGCTGGCCGCGCAGCGGTTCGTC
The DNA here is from genome assembly GCA_038234675.1 of Steroidobacterales bacterium. Taxonomy (GTDB): domain Bacteria; phylum Pseudomonadota; class Gammaproteobacteria; order Steroidobacterales; family Steroidobacteraceae; genus FEN-1191. Next base: position 78,183 of record JBBQTF010000002.1, on the reverse strand, counting down.
TGCGATGACATTCTGGGCGGAGATCTCGCCTACGTGCGCTTTACCCGCCTTGCGCCGCTGGCCCTGGAGCTGACTGAAGCGGCGCACGCATTCGTCAACCGGAGGCTGGAAGCTGCCGAGTCATTGCTCAGGCAGCAGCTCAAGAGCACGCCGGACCATGTCGAGGCGTTGCGGATGCTGGCGACGGTCATGAGTGCGTATGGAAATTTTTTCGAGGCCGAGAAGTGCCTGAATCGGTGCCTGGAACTCGCGCCAGGTTACGCCGAGGCGCGCTTCGACCTGGCGACTGAGCTCATCGCACAGCAACGCCATGCGGAAGTGTTGCTGCTTGCCGAGCGGTTGCTCGCGGTCGATCCGTCCAACACCGGTTATCTGAGCCTAAAGTCACAGGCGCTGCGGCTCGATGGCCGAAATTCCGAGGCCATCGCTCTGATGCGCGAGGCCATCAGCGCAGAGCCGGACAACGCCAAATTGCAATTACTCTATGGCCACTTGCTGCGTGAAGTGGGCGAACAGTCTCAAGCGCTCGAGGCGTACCGTCGTGCGCTCGCGATACAACCTGGCATGGGGGAAGCCTACTGGTCGCTCGGCAATTTGAAGACGGTCCGCTTCACCGAGGCCGACGTTGAAGCGATGCAACTGCAGCTTGCGAGCAGCGTGCCGACAGACCCCAGCCGAACCCACCTGCTGTTCGCACTGGGCAAGGCTTTGGAGGATGTCAGTCGCTATGCGCCGGCGTTCGAGCACTACGCACGCGGTAACGCCTTGGAAAGACAAAAAATTTATTATCTTGCCGATGAAGTGAGCGGCGCCGTGCAGCGATCCAAGGCCCTTTATACCGAGCAGTTCTTCGCGGCGCGGCGCAACTGGGGCAGCGAGCGCGACGATCCGATTTTCATCGTCGGCATGCCGCGCTCCGGCTCGACTCTGCTCGAACAGATACTCGCCAGCCACTCACAGATCGAGGGCACCCGCGAGTTGCTCAACGTGCCCGCGATCGTGCAGGACATGATGCTGCGCGAGAATCCCGAAGGCAAGGCGCGTTATCCCGACCCCGTGGCGCGGCTGGAGCGCACGCAGTTTGAGCACTACGCGGACCGGTACCTCCAACAAACAGCCGGATACCGACCTTTGGGCAGGCCGAGGTTTGTCGATAAATTACTGGGCAACTTTGCGCACATCGGCATGATCCACCTGATGTTTCCTAGGGCCACAATCATCGACGCACGACGACACCCGCTAGCTTGCGGCTTCTCCTGCTATAAGCAGCTCTTTAGCCGTGGGCAACCCTTCGCTTACGACCAGCAGGAGCTCGGCCGTTTCTATGTTGATTACTTTGAACTCATGGAGCACTTCGACACGGTGCTGCCCGGCCGCGTGCACCGTGTCTATTACGAGCAGCTGGTTGGGGATCCGACAGGCGTGGTGAGTGGCGTGCTCGACCATTGTGGCCTGTCGTTTGAGGCCGGGTGCCTGAAATTCTACGAGAACCGCCGAGTGGTGACGACGATTAGCTCCGAGCAAGTACGCCGGCCTATTCATTCGGACGCCATCGACCAGTGGCGGCACTTCGAGCCATGGCTCGGAACCATGCGCGCGGCCCTCAGCGATATCGTCGAGCGCTATCCGCCATACCCACAAAATCGCCCATGACCCGTGCCGATTCCACCGCGCCCGGCGGTCTGGCCACCGATCTGGAGCTGATGCGTGCCTCGGCCCTGCTTGAATCCGATCCGGTAGCGGTGGCACGGCGCGCGAGCGCCATTCTTGAGCAATCGCCGAATCACCCGGCGGCCGGCCTCTTACTCGCCAGCGCGTGCCGGCGCTTGGGCGATGCGGCACACGCAGCAAATCTGCTGCAGTCACTAATCCAGGAGCACGGACGATCACCAACTGTGCAGCTGGAACTGGGCAGAGCCTACGCCGCCGCTGGCTTGCACAGTGAGGCGATCGCGGCGTTGCAACAGGCGGTGGCGCTCGATGGCAGATTCGCCAGTGCCTGGCGAGAGCTTGCTGAAGAGCGTTTCCTGGTCGGGGACACCCGAGGCGGGGATTGCGCATACGCAAAGTACCTGCAAATTGCGGAGCCGCCGCGGGAGCTGAACGATGCCGCCCAGGCCATTGCGGAACGGCGCATCGATTTGGCCACAGCGATTCTGCAACGGCGGCTTCGCGCCATGCCCGAGGATGTTGTGGCGCTGAAGCTTCTCGCAAATGCCGCGCGCATGGCGGATGATTTTGTCGCGGCCGAGCAGTACCTAATGCAAAGTTTGCAACTGGCGCCGGGTTACGCGCCGGCACGATCTGACCTGGCTAACGAACTGAGTTCGCAGCAACGACACGATGAAGCACTCCCTCACATCGAGCGGTTGCTCGACACCGATCCGTCCAACCCGAATTTTGTTACCCTGAAAGCGCAGTCGCTGCGGTTTTTCGGGCGCACCGCAGAGGCCATAACGCTGCTGGAAAAAGCAATCGTCGATAACCCGCAGCATGCCGGGCTGAACCTTTATTACGGGCATCAGCTGCGTGATATCGGTAATCAGGCCGGGGCGATCCAGGCCTATCGGCAGGCGCTGCGGATTCAACCTGGGATGGGGGAAGCGTATCGAAGCCTGGCTGACCTGAAGACCATGAGGTTCTCGCAAGCCGATATCGAGGCCATGGAGAAGCAACTCGAGCTTAGCGCGCCTACACAATCGAGTCGTGCGGACATTGAGTTCGCGCTCGGCAAGGCCCTTGAGGATTCCGGCCAGTTCGCGCGCTCGTTCGATCATTATGCGCGCGGCAACGCCCTGATCAGGGCGACCATCGTGCACTCGCCCGAGGTGATGAGAGGGGGATTGCGGCGCTCCAAAACCCTGTACACGCCTCAGTTCTTCGCCGAGCGATCGGACTGGGGGAGCGAACGCACAGATCCGATCTTCATCGTTGGTATACCCCGATCGGGCTCGACATTGCTGGAGCAGATTCTGGCGAGTCACTCGCAGGTTGAGGGCACACGGGAGTTGCCCGAGGTGCCGGCAATCGCGCGCGAACTGATGCTGAGAGGAAATCCGTACGCCGAGGCGACTTATCCGCAACCGGTCGCGGCACTTGATCGAGCGCAGGTGCAAGCCTACGCGAGCCGGTACCTTGAGCGCACCGCGCTCCACCGAGGGCTGGGTAAGCCCCGCTTCGTCGACAAGATGCTGATCAATTTCGATCATATCGGCCTAATCCACCTGATGCTGCCGCGGGCGATCATCATTGATGCACGTCGTCATCCGCTGGGGTGCTGCTTCTCATGTTTTAAACAGATGTTTGGCCGCAGCCAGTTCTTCAGTTACGACCAGGAAGAGCTCGGGCGTTACTACAAGGACTATGGCGAAATGATGGAACACATCGACACCGTGCTACCCGGGCGCGTGCATCGCGTGCACTATGAGGAGCTGGTGACGGCACCGGAGCGCGTGATACGGCGCCTGCTCGATCACTGCGGCCTGCCCTTCGAGCAACAGTGTCTGCGGTTCTACGAGAACCGGCGCGTGGTCACCACGATCAGTTCCGAACAGGTGCGCCGGCCCATCAGCGCAGAGGCGGTGGATCAGTGGCGTCACTTTGAACCGTGGCTTGGGGCGCTGAAAGCCGAGCTCGGCGAACTTATCGAAACCTATCCGGCCTTTGGCCCTAAACTGCCCTGACCGGCCTGGCGGTAAGCGCCAGCGCTAGCGGTGGAAGGTCGCATGCACGACCCAGTCGCCTACCTTGATGCCGCGGCGCTGCGACTCGCCCCCTCCAATCTCGAGCACGGCTTTGACGGGTTTGTCGCAACTGAGGATTTCTAGCGATTCTGGCTTGGCATTGGCGAGCAGGCACACGATCCGGCCACGGGTGTCGATGAACAGCATGTCGAGCGGTATCAGCGTGTTCTTCATCCACATCGACATGACCTGAGGCTTGTCCTCCGGAAAGAGCATGCCCTCATCGCTCGGCAGTTGAGTCGCGAACATGAGGCCCAGCTCCCGATGTGCGTCGGTGTCGGCGATGCGGATGTTGAACCAATTCGGGCCCGAGCTGCCGTGGATCTGCAGTGCCGAGCGTGGAAAGGTTTTATCGGCGGCTGACGCGCCCTCGCAGCGCAGCGCGGGGAGAAGCGCCATCAGCGCGAGTCCAATCAGGGTGCAAAGCCCGGCCCGGCCCGGGCGGGCCGCGTCAGTGCGGTAAGGCAGCGGCATAGAGTTCATTCTCGTTGAAGCGGGCGAGGCCCGCAAAATCGAAGCGATCGATGTAAAGGCGCGCCGTGCCGTCGAGCGAGCTGGCCGGGTCGATGCAATAGCCGCGCGCGGCAATCCTGTAATCGCGCACCAGGCTCATACTTCCCACGGTCTTCGCGATGATCACCGGCTCCTGCACCATTGATTCCACCTCGCACTTGTCCGCGCCTTGCGTCGCGTAGAGTTGGTTTTGGCCCTCCAGGATGACCGTGACGTTGGTGGGCACGGCGCGAGAGGCGCCCAGGCCCGGCTTGGCGCCAATGCCAAACACCATGCGAAGCCGCCGGCCCTGGCCATCGGCCGGCCCGAGGAAGCTCACGCGTACACCGCTCCCATCGGGCCGGGCTCCGCCCTCACATTGCAGTTCCGGACCGTGCCAGTCGGCCTCGGTCTCGATCGCGCCGCGGAACTTGGCCCGCAGGTATCCGCGTTCGCCGGGCAGGCATTGCCCCTGGGGCGCCCGCGCGGCGGTGCGCGGCGCATTGCGGGCGCTGCAGGCCGCCACGGCGCAAAGAATGATCCCAACGGCGCACGAGCGGTACGGCACAGGCATGGGTGGTACTCGATAAACCGTGACGACAATTCCACGCTCCGTAAGCCTACAGCGGCACACCGTGGAACATCCTTAAGCAAGGGTAATCATACTGTGTAGAAGGTCCTGCCGAGCTTAAGGCTCATCCTTTGGGGGTACGGGTACGCCGCCAAAATGGGGCGGGTTCACTGCTAGACTGACTAACATTCGGGCATGGCCCCGCGTGGCACCCAAATGAGCGGTCGGGTGCTGATTTTCAAAGACGCTCAGCGAGGTCGGAATGAGAAAAATTTTGCTGCTCCTTGCGCTGGGCGCTCTGCTTCCAGGCTGCGCCTCGCTGGCCCCGCAGCTCAAGGCGCCGGACCTTCGGGTCATGGGCCTTAATTATCTGGGCGGAGACAATCGGCATCAGCAGCTGCGCTTACGCATCCAGGTGACCAACCCGAATAACCGGCAGATTGCCGTTCGCGCCATCGACTACCAGGTGGCGCTGGCCGGCAGCCATTTTGCCGACGGCAGCAGCGCGGAGCCCTTCACGGTCCCGGCCTTAGGCCAGAGCGAGTTCAACCTGAACGTCAACGCGGACGTCGCGGCCTTGGTCAGTGTGGTCGGCGCGCACCTGAACGACCCCTCGCTGGACTACGAATTGACCGGCACACTGCATCTGGCCGAAGGAATGTTGCGCAACATTCCATTCAAGAATCACGGCAAGCTTCCGCTGCATTGAGCCATCACCCGAGCGCGGCGATTCCAGAACCCACCTGATACAAATGGTTCCGGCTGCAAACCCAGCGTCTTGCTTCAGGGTGTGAGCCGCGGCAGGGCCGGCTATGATTCAGCGTATGCGTCGAGTGGCGGTATATCTGACCGTGACCGGACTGGTGGCCGTGGCCCTGGCGGTGGGCTGGCTCGCGAGCGACTGGCCCCACTGGTGCCGGATTCTCCATTGGTGCGATGCTCAAGGAGTCTTGTAAGCAATTGATTTTTAATAAATAATTTAGCTAATTGGGCCGCCGCCGGGGCTTTAGGGCTGGTAGAATCAACCGGCCCCAAGACCATAACAGCCCTCTGGATCATGTCAGCCACCCCGTACCAACAACTCGAGCAGGAATGGCGACGTTTGCACGCCTTCCGTGGTGCGCTGTCCCTGCTGCGCTGGGATGCGGCCGTGATGATGCCGCGCGGCAGTGCGGCCGTGCGCGGGGAGCAGGTGGCCGCGCTCGAAACCGAATATCACGCGCTGCTGACCACACCCAAGGTCACGCGCCTGCTCGATCGCGCCCAGGCGGACGTGCGAGGACTTGAGGATTGGCAGGTCTCGAACCTGCGTGAGATGCGCCGACAGCGCGATCACGCCATCGCCACCCCGGTGACGCTCATTTCGCGCCTGGCGCGCGCCACAGCGCTGGCCGAAAGCCAGTGGTTGAATGCACGGCGCGACAATAATTTTGCTTTGTTCGCGCCGCACCTGGAAGAAGTGCTGCTGTTGGTGCGCGATAAGGCGGCCTTGCTCGGCCAGGCGTTGAACCTACCGGCCTACGATGCGCTGGTCGACGAGTTCAGCCCCGGGGTAGGCACCGCGGACATCGACGCCATTTTCAAGGCGCTGACGCGCCGACTGCCCGGAATGATCGCCGAGACGCTCGAATCGCAGCAGCAGCGGCCGGTGCTGCCGATCAGCGGTAAATTTGCCGCCGGCAAACAGCGCGGCCTGGTGATCGAGGTCATGAAAGCGGTCGGCTTCCCGTTTGATCAGGGACGCCTGGATGAGAGCGAGCATCCCTTTACGGAGGGCGTGGTGGGCGATATCCGCATCACCACGCGCTACGACGGCACCGATCCGTTTACCGGTCTGCTCGGCGCGCTGCACGAGGCCGGCCATGCCATGTACGACTTGGGCATGCCCACGAGCTGGCGCGACCAGCCGGTCGGCCGGGATCGGGGCATGGCGCTGGAGGAAAGCCAGTCGCTGCTGCTCGAGATGATCATCGGCCGAAGCGCGCCGTTCCTGCGTTTCCTGCTGCCGCTCCTGCACAAGCACTTCGGGGTCAGCGGCCCGGAGTGGGAGTTTGAGAATATCCATCGCACGCTCACCCGCGTGCATCGGGGCTTGATCCGCGTCGACGCCGACGAAATGAGCTATTCGCTCCATATCATGCAGCGCTATGAAATCGAGAAACAGCTGCTGGCCGGAAAGCTGGCGGTGCGCGATCTGCCCGAGGTGTGGAACGAGGGCATGGAGCAGCGCTTTGGCGTGCGCCCCACCGGCGCGGGCGATGGGTGCCTTCAGGACATGCACTGGGCGCTGGGCTCCTTTGGATACTACCCCTCCTACGCGCTCGGGCTGGTCATCGCCGCGCAGCTGTGGGAGGCGATGCGCGCGCAGTTGCCGCAGCTCGATGCGATGCTCGAGCGCGGGGAGTTTGCGCCGGTGTTTGCGTGGCTGCGCGAAAACATGCACGGCTATGGGGCCAAGCTTCCAATCAAGGAATTGATCAAGCAGGCCACCGGACAGTCTTTAAGCGCCAACGCGCTGCTAAGGTACCTGCGCAGCAAGTACATGGGAGAGGCGTCTTGAGCGCGCTTGCGATCAGCGAGCGTCCAGAGCTTCGGGACTCTTCGACCTCACGCAAGCTGGCCGCGAACTTGCGCGGCCTGGCCGGCAAGGCGATCGCCGACTATCGCATGATCGAAGCGGGCGATAAGGTGATGGTGTGCGTATCGGGCGGCAAGGATTCCTATACGTTGCTGGACCTGCTGTGCTCGCTGCGGCGCAGTGCCCCGGTCGATTTCGAGCTGATCGCCGTGAATCTTGATCAGAAGCAGCCGGATTTTCCGGAGCGGGTGCTGCCGGACTATCTTCGGGCGCTGGGCGTGCCTTTCCACGTCATCGAGCAGGACACTTACAGCGTGGTCAAGCGCCTGATTCCCGAAGGCCGCACCACCTGTTCGCTGTGCTCGCGCATGCGCCGCGGAGCGCTGTACCGTTACGCCAGTGAAAACGGCATCACCAAGATCGCGCTCGGCCATCATCGCGATGACATCGTGGAGACGCTGTTCCTGAATCTTTTTCACGGCGGTCGGCTCAAGGCCATGGCGCCCAAATTCCGGTCCGACGATCGCCGCCACATCGTGATTCGACCGCTGGCTTACATTCCCGAACGCGAGATCGCGCGCTACGCGCGCGCGCGCGCGTTTCCGATCATTCCCTGCAACCTGTGCGCTTCGCAGCCCAACCTGCAGCGCGCCGCCATCAAGCGCATGCTCAACGCCTGGGAGCTCGAGCATCCGGGGCGGACCGAGGCCATATTCTCCTCGCTCCGAAACGTCGAGCCCGCGCACCTGGCGGACACCGAGCTCTTTGATTTCGCGGCGCTGGTACCCGACGCGCCGTGATGGACCGGCCGCTCGCCAACAGCTACTGGGTGGTGCCCGGCAGGCTCCTGGCAGGCGAACACCCCGCAGGTCGCGTGGAGCTGCCCGGTGGCGCCGGGCGCGCCCGGGTGCTCTCGCTGGTTGCGGCCGGGTTTGGCTGCTTTATCGATCTGACCGAGGAGGGCGAGTGCGTCGCCTACCAGGACATTCTGCCCGCCTCGGTTACTTACCTGCGCCGCGCGATACCCGATCAGCGGGTGCCGCGACGTGCCGCGCAGATGAGGCGCATCCAGGATGAGATCGCCTCGGCGCTGGCGGCCGGGCGGAATGTGTATTTTCACTGCCGGGCCGGGATCGGACGCACCGGCACGGTGGCCGGCTGCTTCCTGGTCGAACAGGGGCGGGACGGCGAGGGCGCGCTCATTGAACTGAATCGCTTGTGGACCGAGCAGTGCGCCCGGGCGGCCAGCTGGCCGGCGATCCCGCAAACCCTCGCCCAGGCGAACTACATCCGAGAGTGGACACCGCGTCCTTCGCTCTCGGCCCGGGCAAGGCGTGCCGCGGCTCTGACCCCGGTACACGACGCAACGGGCGAGGGGCATCTGCAGGCGGCTGAATTTACCGAGACGGAGCTCGCCCCGGTGCGCGGATTGCGCGAACGCTTTCAGGGCGCGATGCAGGGACTTGCGCTCGGCGATGCGCTGGCGGCGGCCACCCAGTTTCGTCGCGCGGGAAGTTTTGCCGCGGTCGGCGACCTGCTCGGCGGCGGGCCCTTCGACCTGCCGCGCGGGGCCTGGAGCGACGATACCGCCATGGCGCTGTGCCTTGCGGAAAGCCTCATCGAACGGGGGGTGTTTGACGCCTCCGACCAGCTCTCCCGCTACACGCGTTGGCAGCGCGAGGGGTATCGCTCGGCAACCGGGCAATGCTTAGGGATCACCGCCTCGACCGCGCGCGCGCTGGGCGCCGCACACTGGCACGGCCGGCCGCCGCCCGAATCGGGCGACGCCCTTGGACTCGAAGCCGAACCGTTATCGCGCGTGGCCCCGATCGTGCTGCACTTCTTTGCCGCACCCGAAGAGGCCGTGGCCGCGGCCGCGGAGGCCGCGCGCCTCACCAGCCAGTCCCCGCTGGTGCTGGATGCCTGTCGATTGCTCGCGGCCATGCTGCACGCCGCGCTCCGGGGCGAGCCGCGCGAGCGCGTGCTTGCGCCCCGTCCTTCGTTGTTTGGCGCGCACCCGCTCAGGGACGCGGTGGCGGCCCTCGCAACGCGTCCGATGGACGCCGGCCGCAAATCTCCGGCGGCCGATGGCGGCGCACTGGCGGTGCTGGAACTGGCGCGCGGGTGCCTGGCCGGCAGCGCAACTTTTCGCGAGGGCGCGTTGCGCGCGGCGAATCTGGGCGGTGACAGCGACGTGATCGGCGCGGTGTACGGGCAGCTCGCGGGCGCGCTGTACGGTGTCGCGGGAATCCCGCGCCCCTGGCGCCAGGCACTGGCGCACTCGGAGCTGATCGCGGATCTTGCCGACCGGTTGCTGCAGTCCGCGCTGGTGGATCTTGGCGAAAGCGTGGCGGCACTGTGAAGCGACGCTTGCCGGCGTGGACCCGGTTGGACGATGAGCAGCTGCTCGATCTTCGGTTGTGCGATCTGCACCTGCGCCTGAAGGGCACCCCGGTGCAGGCACGCATCGAGCGCTTGTATCGTGAGCTGGCCGCGCGCGGTATCGCCTTTCGGCCGCACGTGTGGCTGGCCGAGGAGTGGTTCTCTCCGGATGGCGTGCCCGGCATTGCCGTGCCTTTCTATCTGGCGCATCCGAGGCTCACGCGCCTGGAGCGAAAAATGACCGGCTCGGCCGAGGGGACCAACACCAACTGGCAGATGCGAATCCTCCGTCACGAGGCCGGGCACGCGTTCGATTCGGCGTATCGGCTGCGCCGTCGTGCGCGCTGGCGTGCACTGTTTGGCCACGCCTCGCGCCGCTACTCTTCGCAGTACCGAGCGCGGCCCGCCAGTGTCCATCACGTGCAGCACCTGGGCGAGTGGTACGCGCAGGCGCACCCGACCGAGGATTTTGCCGAGACCTTTGCGGTCTGGCTGCAACCGAAGTCCGCCTGGCGGCGCCGCTACGCGGACTGGCCGGCCAGGCGCAAGCTCGAATTCGTGGCGCAGGTGGCGAGCGAGGTCGGAGCCGATCCGCCCGCGGTGGTCGCCCGAGATCGCATCGAAGCGCTGGAAGACAACCGGCGCACCTTGCGCGAGCATTACCGGCGCAAGCGTCAGAGCGAACGCCGGCGCCACCGCGCGCTGGCCGATCGTTTGTTGCGCAAAGTTTTTTCCAGCAAGGACACCGCGCGCGCCGGGGCGCCACCGGCCGCGACCTTGCTGCGGGGCCTTAAGGCGAGCGTGCGCACGACCCTGGAGCGGCGCGCCGGCACCGATCGATACGGCGCCCAGCAATTGGTGCGAATGGCCATCGAGCGCTGCGAGCACCTGGAGCTGTACCAGCGAGGCTCAAGGCGCGAGCTGATCCCGCAGTTGCGCGCCACGCTGGTGCGCATGGCGCGCGGCTACATCAGCAGCGAAGAATTGCGGTTGCGGCTGTGAAATCTCTGCGCACCCTGGTGGTCGTGCATTCGAGCCTGGTGCCGCCCGACTCGCTCGAGGGCTACAGCGATAAGGCCATTGCCGAGTGGCGCACCGAGTACGACGTGATCGGCACCCTGCGCAAGGCCGGTCACACCGTGCAGGTCCTGGGCGTGCTCGACTCGCTCACCGAGCTGCGCACCGCGCTGGTCGAGAGCCCGCCGGATGTGGTGTTCAACCTGCTGGAGGAATTTAACGGCATCGTCACCTACGACCAGCACGTGGTGGCGTTTCTGGAGCTCATGCGTCAGCCCTATACGGGCTGTAACCCGCGCGGCCTGCTGCTCTCGCGCGACAAGGTGCTGTGCAAGCAGGTGCTGGCCTTCCATCGCATATCGACCCCGCAGTTCGCGGTGTTCCGGCGCGCCGCGCGCTTCCATTTACCGGGCCGCTTGCGCTTTCCGCTGTTCGTCAAGTCCGCGACCGAAGACGCCTCGCTCGGCATCGCCCAGGCTTCGGTTGTTGAGGATGCCGCGCGCCTGCGCGAGCGGGTGCAGTTCATGCACGAGCAGATCGGCTCGGATGCGTTGGTCGAGGAATACATCGAGGGGCGCGAACTGTACGTGGGCGTGATCGGCAACGAGCGCTTGACCCGGCTGCCGGTGTGGGAGATGAAATTCGGATCGCTCCCCGAATCGCTCCCGGCCATCGCCACGCGCAAGGTGAAGTGGGACCGCGCCTACCAGAAAAAATACGGCATCACCACCAGTGAAGCCAGCGACCTGGCCCCGCTCGTGCTGGCACACATCGATCGGCTGGCGCGGCGCATCTATCGCGCGCTGCACCTTTCGGGCTATGCGCGCATCGATTTTCGCCTGCGCGCTGACGGTAATCTTTACGTGCTCGAGGCCAACCCCAATCCGAACCTCGAACGTGAAGAGGATTTCGCTGCGGCCGCCAAGGCCGCGGGTGTAGGCTATGCGCGCCTGCTTGATCGCATCATGCGGCTGGGCCAGGCTTACCGCGCCGCCTGGCGCACCGACTATGGGTGAGCCATCGTGTACAGAACCAGTCAGGGGATATTTTCCGTCACTCGCGCGCTGTTGTTGTGTGCGCTGGTAGCGCTCGGCGCATGCACCACCAAGGCGGATGTGCGCAAAGCCGAGATGACCGACCTGTCGCTGGTGCTGCCTGGCCACTACAGCAATCCGAAGCAGGTGCTGCTGATCCTGAATTTGTTCTCGCCCCTGTTGACTGGCACCGTGCTCTACGTGCGCGAGTCGGACGCGCTCGACCCGCGGCGCGTATACAGCGAGCGCGTGTGGATCCTGGATGTGAGCGGATCCAATCACATCGTCGCCACCAACTATGCCTTCGAGCAGCCCGACCGCTGGCGCGATGGGGCCGAGAGTCCGGAACTGTTCCGCTCGCTCCTGCAACAGGACCTGCGCCCGCTCCCGGGGTGCGACCTGATCTGGGAAAAAACCGCGCACGGCTACAGCGCCACCTCGGCGAGCCCGCGCTGCCCGCAGAGCTGGAAGCTCGAGGGTGAGCAGCTCTCCTTTAGCGAGCGGCCGGTAGACCCGAGCCCCGGTGCCGCCGATACCTATTTCCATTTTGTCCGCGAGAGTGCGCCCCGTTGATGGTCGAGATCGGTGATCTGCCACCGGTCCATGGAGTGGGCGATGTCATCCGGCTGGCGGTGGCGCCGGTATTCCTGCTCTCGGGCGTGGGTATCATGCTGACGCTCTTTAGCAATCGCCTGGCACGCGCCATCGACCGGGCGCGCGAACTGGAGCGCACCCTCATAACGGTGTCTGAGCCCGAGCGCGCACGGGAGTTGCATATCTCGCTCGCGAACCTGGCGCGCCGCGGGCGGCTCTTGAGCGTCGCCATCGCGCTCGGGACGATCTGCGCGCTGCTGGTGTCGATCGTCATCGTGGTGCTTTTCCTGGGCGAGTCCTTCGACATGCGCATCAACCTGGTCGTGGACGCACTGTTTATCGCCGCGATGTTCAGTTTTATTGGCGCGATCCTTTGCTTCCTGCGCGAAGTCTTCATAGCCACCACGACCTTGCGCATCGGCCTACAAAGGCACCGCTAACTCCTAAGCGGGGTGTAGGCAATCCCCTCTGGCGAATCTGCCGCTCGGGCCCACAGAGTGCGACCAGCGACACATGGGAACCGCGGGTTATCGGGCAAATTGCTCGAAAACTGTGATCCATGTAACCGGTGGAAATCATGCCCTGTGCTCCACTGGCAGCGGTAGTTGCGGTGAACCCACGAGGTGTGTACATGCAACCCGAGAGCAGGAGCGGTGGCGTGCTGGCGGTGACCAGCCTGACGGAATACTTCAGGGACGCCCTGCAGGGCGCCCTGGCGCACCAGCATTTGTCGGTCGAGGACCAGACCGAGCAGTACGTCGTCAATATGCTGACCCTGTTTGCGCGCGCCGAGCACCTCTACGAGGGCGTGCCGAGCGGCGCGAAAATGCCCCCGCTGGTCAACCTGTTTGCGAGCGCCGCCGAAGCCAATACCGCCCTGGAACGCGAGCGGGCGCTGCAACGTCTGGGGGACATCTCATTATTCATCGCGGGTTTTTTTGCCCACGGGTTCGCACGCCGCCTGGTGGACATCGATTATCACATCGCCATGGGCGGTAGCGCCTACGGAACCCTGGCCGGTGCGCTCTCGCGCGGCCCGCGGCGGGTGCTGGCGGCGGTATACGCGGAGCTGGCCGCGAAGTTCCAGCCGCTGGTTGACGCTCTGGGCGAGATCAGCGACGCCGCCCGCACCTATACGCAGGCGGATGTCCTGCGGCTGTACGAGACCTGGCTGCGCACCGGGAGTGCCCGCGCCCGCGGGCGGCTCTCGCAGCTGGGCGTTTCCGCCGCGCCTGTCGCGTTGCGTGCCCACTAGCTTCCATGGTGGTGCAAGAGCTCCAGGGCCTGCTCGAGCGCATCTACGATGTGCCCCTCGCGCACGACGTGGCGCAATTTCTGCTGACCGATCGAAGCGCGCTGCCGGCCGAATTTAGTGCCCACGCCAGCGACGAGCAGTTGCTGGTCGCCGAAGAGGGCGGGGAGATGACGCTGGGATTGTTTTTAGAGCCCCAGGTGCTTGCGCGCCTGGCAGCGGCCAATCCCATCGACATGCTCAACGGCGCCAATCTGGCCGACTACTGGACGGCGCTCGAGGGCGTGAGCCACTTTGTCTACCTGGCCTGGAATGCCGGCCATGATCGGGCGGTGGGACTGATGGAACTGGAGCTGCAGGCGGAAGTGGATAAGTACGTATGCAGCGTGCAGCTGCTGCGCGCGCAGGACCCAAGTCGCTTTCCCGCCGAAGTGCATCGCGCGCTGTTTGAAACCGCCCGGGTCGATCCAGCGCTGGCCGGCGAGCGTGTCGGGCTCTACCGTCGCGCCAATCACTACGCCGCGCGCTTTTGCCGGCACCTGAGCGAATTGCTGCGGCCGGTGGGGTCATCGGCGCAAGAGCGGGCGCGCTGCGAGCTACGGCGCTTCTACCGGCTCACCAGCGCGATGAAGCTGCGGCACATCGAGTGCCTGGCCTAGGGAGGCGGCTTCTCGTCGGACTTTTTCAACTCCTCGACGTGCTTCTTGGTGCGGATCCATTCCGAAAGCCGGCGCAGGTCCGCCTTGCGTGAGGCGGTGGAGGGATTGCGAACCGCTGGGACGCTTTCGTAAGGATTTTTGCCGTAGCCCATTTTCGCGGCGCCCGCGTACTCCTCGAGCATGAGCTCGAAGGTGCCGGTATTGATGGTGGAATCGCCCTGTTTCAAGATGCGTCCTCTGCCGTGGTCCTAAAAATAACTATTCACCAGACTTGAGCTTGGCCTGCGCGCGGAGCAACCCAAGAGCGGTCTTGCCGTCGTTGAGTTCTCCATCCAAGGCACGCCTGCAGGCCTCCTGTATTGGGATCCAATGTACCTCAATTAATTCCGCGGGCTCGTGCGCCATTGTGGAACGCTTGAGCCCATGGGCCATGAACAGCTTCACAGTTTCGGTGAAAACTCCGGGCGAACTGACATAATCGCCCAGCGACACCCACGCCTGCCCCTCGAACCCGGCTTCTTCAATCAACTCGCGCTTGGCGGTCTCGAGGGCCGGTTCGGCCGGCTCGAGCTTGCCGGCGGGCAGTTCCCAGATCCAGCCGCCCGCCGCGTGGCGGAACTGGCGGATCAGGCACACGCGCCGCTCCTCGTCCACGGCCACGATCGCCGCGCCGCCCGGATGATGAATGATCTCAAGATCGGTCACGTGCCCGTTCGGAAGACGCACGGTCTCGACGTTGACCCTGATCACACGTCCGGAGTAAACGGTGTGCAGTTTGAGTATGGAATGGGTGTTCATGGGTGCATGGTTCACCAAACCGGGGGCAGCGGCAACAGGTTTGGGGTAACTGCGCGCACGGGTCTGGCCCAAAGTGTGGCCGGCCTTATATATTGACGATATGGCCACGACTGATCCGCTCGCCGCTCTGAACGTTCCGCAACGCCGAGCCGTGACCTTTGGCCAGCCGCTGGCCGATGGCAAGGGCGTGCAATGCGGGCCGCTGCTGGTGGTAGCGGGTCCGGGCACCGGCAAGACCGAAACCATCGCGCATCGGGCCGCCTGGCTCGCGATGCACGGGGTGGATCCGTCGCGCATCATGCTGCTGACCTTTACGCGCCGCGCCGCGGCGCAGATGCGCCGCCGGGCGCACGACATCATGCGCGTGGCGCTCGGCGACACGCTCGGCAACAAGGCCCAGGCGATGCTGCAGCGCCTGGTATGGGCCGGCACTTTTCACTCCATCGGCAACCGGCTGCTGCGCCACTACGGCCGGCACCTGAACCTCGAGCCCGGCTTTACGGTCATCGACCGGAGCGACTCGGCGGATCTGTTTGACAACCTGCGCCAGGAACTGAAGCTTAGTGAGCAAAACCAGCGCTTCCCGCGCAAGGACACCTGCCTGGCGATCTACTCCTGGCGCATCAACACGCAAAAGAGTCTGCGCGAAACACTCGAGCAACAGTTCCAGTGGTGCCTTAACTGGGAGCAGGATTTGGCCAAGCTCTGTCGCGCCTATGTCGAGCGCAAGCAGCGCTGCGGTCTGCTCGACTACGACGACTTGCTGGTGTACTGGCAGGCGATGATGAACGAGCCGCGGCTGGCCCAACAGGTGGCCGCGAACTTCGATCACATCCTGGTCGATGAGTACCAGGACACCAATAAGCTCCAGGGCGAGATTGTCCGCCACCTGCGGCCCAGCGGCTCCGGGGTCACCGTGGTGGGCGACGATGCGCAGTCGATCTATTCCTTCCGCGGCGCGGTGGTCGAAAATATCCTGGGGTTCCCGGACCAGTACACGCCTAAGGCGGAGATCATTACACTCGCGCAGAACTACCGCGCCACGCAGCCGGTGCTCGAGGTGGCCAATGCGCTGATGGCCGACGCGCCGCGCCAGCACCGCAAGCACCTGCTTTCGGTGCGCGGCACCGCCGGTGGACGCCCGCAGTACGTGACCGCCGACGAATTGCAGACCCAGGCCGAATATGTGTGCGCGCAGGTCCTCAAGCGCCGTGAGACCGGCGTGTTGCTGCGCTCCCAGGCGGTGCTGTTCCGCAACGCCAGCGCCAGCGATGTGCTCGAGGTGGAGCTGCTCCAGCACAAGATTCCATTCGTCAAGTACGGCGGCTTGAAGTTCATGGAAGCCACACACGTCAAGGACATGCTGGCGGTGCTGCGTTGGGCCGACAATCCTCGCAACGCACTCGCCGCCTTCCGGGTGCTCCAGCTCCTGCCGGGCATGGGTCCCGCGCACGCGCAGCGCATCATCGCCGAGATGGAGCAGGCCGGCGGTGGCCTGGGGCTGCTCAAGGACATCAAGAAGCCGGCCGCCGCGCTCAACGATTTAGGCAAGCTCGCCAAGCTGATGGCCACCCTGTGTGAGCCGCAACGAGCCTGGGTCGGCCAGGTGCGTCTGGTGCGAACCTGGTATCAGCCACACATGGAACGAATCCACGAGCAGACCCACACGCGCATCGGTGATCTTGATCAGCTCGAACAGATCTCCGGGCAGTTTCCGACCCGCGAGCGCTTTGTCACCGAGCTGGCGCTCGATCCGCCCACCGCCGCCGGCGACCTGTCCGGCGCGCCACTCCAGGACGAGGACTACCTGATTCTTTCGACCGTACACTCGGCCAAGGGCATGGAGTGGGACACCGTGTACGTACTCAACGTGGTCGATGGGAGTTTCCCCTCGGAGTTCTCCACCGGCCGCGCCGATTTGATCGATGAGGAGCGCCGACTCCTGTACGTGGCGATGACCCGGGCGCGCAACGAACTGCACTTGTGCGCGCCGCTCAAGTTCCCGCTGGCCCAGCAACCCAAGAACGGGGATGCTCACGTGTACGGTGCGCGCAGCCGGTTCGTGACCGACAAGCTGCTCAAGTGCTGCGAATCTATCGCCTACCAGGGCACGCAGCACACCGAGGTGATGAACACGCTCGAGTCGCGCGGCGATAGGATCGACATCGCCGCCAAGCTCAAGGACATGTGGTAAGCGCACCCGGGGCAAAAAATAGCGCTGTTAGAGAGTCGCGCTGAACATCCTGTTTTGAGCCGGAGCGATCAGCTGCCGGCCGATTCGAGGATCTCGCAGTATTTCTTCAGATCCACGTTGCCACCCGAGACGATGGCGACAATCGGTCCGCGGCCGGCCTGGCCGGTTAGTGCGGCCGCCAGCGAGAGCGCACCGGCCCCCTCGGAGATCACCCGGGACTTCTCGGCCATCAGCCGCATCGCCTGGCGGGTTTGCTCGAGGCTGACCACGATGCTGCCCTCGACCAGTGGCCGCATCCGCTCCCACATGCGGGGGAAAACACTCTTGCCGCCGGCGCCGTCCACGAACGAGGCCTCCCATTCCGGGAAGGGCTGCGCCGTGCCGCTGGCGAAGGAACGCGCCGCGGGCGCCGCGGTCTCGGGCTCGGCTCCGAAGACCTTGATCTGAGGCTTGAGCGCCTTGAGCGCACTGGCCAGCCCGGTCACCAGCCCGCCGCCGCCGATGCCGGCGATGACCGCGGCGGTTTGCGGAGCGTCCTCGAGGATCTCCAGCCCCATGGTGCCGTGACCGGCGATGAAATTATGGTCGTCGAAGGGATGGATGAAGGTGCCCTCGACCCCGGGATAGGCACGCTGTTCCATGGCCTTCCACGCGTCGGAATAGGACACGAGCACAAGCTTGGCGCCGAGCGCCTTCATGCGCTCAAGCTTGGAGGCCGGCGCGGTCTCTATGGCCACGACCGTGCACGGTACGCCGGCCTGACGTGCCGCATAGGCGACGCCCTGGCCGGCATTGCCGGCGCTGATGGTCCACACGCCGCCTGCGCGCTCGCTCGCGGCAAGCATGGCCACCGCGTTGGCCGCACCGCGCAACTTGTACGCGTTGATGGGCTGAAGATTTTCGAGCTTGAGCCAGATCTCGGGAAATTCACAACCAAGTTCCAGGCGTATCAGCGGCGTGCGCACGATCGTGCCGGCGATGCGCGCGCGCGCCGCTCGAATCTCGGCAAGCTCCACCGGGCGAACGACCTCCAGTGATTCAGGCATCGCTTATACTAGCGTGCGCCACAGAATTACTGAGGGGGAGAGGAATGTTTAAATGCAATAGGCCGCTACTGATGGCCGCAGGCCTGGCCGTACTGGCCGGATGCGCCGCGAAAGCACCGGACACGGCGGCCATTACCGCCATGATCCGCTCACATACCACCGCCTGGGTCGATGCCTATAACGCGGGCGATGCGGACAAGGTCACAGCCAGCTATGCGGAAGATGCGGTGCTGATGCCGCCCGAGGCTCCGGGCGCGACGGGCAAAGAGGCCATCCGGCAATACCTGGTTGGGGATATGGCCGCCTCCAAGACCGCCGGCGCGACCTTTGCTCTGGACGCCGATACGGTCGGGGTCTCCGGCGATCTGGCCTGGCATTCGGGCACCTTCCATGTGAATGGGGCGGCCGGTACCCCGGTGGCCACCGGGAAGTACCTCGAAGTGTGGCACCAGGACAAGAACAACTGGCTCATCATCCGCGACACTTGGAATACCGACGCGCCGGCCGCCGCGCCGATGCCCCCGCCTGAAGCCGCGGCGAAGGTGGCGCCTGAGAAGAAGGCCGTGCCCAAGAAGAAGCACAAGAAGAAATGATCTGACCGTGCCACGGCCGGCGGAAGCACCGCCGTCCGTGGCAGGTTCACGATCGATGTCACGGCACGCGCGTCTGCGGCAACCTGCGCGCCGGCGCCTTGATTGAGCCCCTGACCCATCGGGAGGCGCCGTGGCCGCCGTCACCGGGCGGCGCGGGGGAGTCGCTCGACGCCCAAGCTCTAGGAGGGATCTGCTCTGTACGCGGACTGAAGCTTCACGATGTCGAACTTGATCATCGTCAACATGGCTTCCGCTACGCGCTTGGCCTTGGCGCGATCCGAATCGGCCATCATGTCGATGACGATGGACGGGATGATCTGCCAGAAGACACCGAACCGGTCCACGAGCCAGCCGCATCGCTCGGCCGCCCCGCCCTGGAGCAGCGCTTCCCAGTAGCGATCGATTTCCGCCTGCGTCTCGCAGTTCACCACGAACGACACGGCATGATTGAACCGGTCCAGCGGCCCTGCGCTCATCGCGGTGAAGGATTGTCCGAAAAGGAAGAAATCCACGACCTTGACCGAGCCCGATGGCCCGCTGGGGGAATCGGCCGGAAGGGCGACGACGCGCTCGATACGGGAATCGGGAAAAATCGAAACATAAAAGGCCGCCGCTTCCTCGGCCTGCGTCGAGTACCACAGAAACGGGACGATCTTTTGCCGTTGCATCGAAGCCATGACTATCCCCTTTTTCGCCATTGTCAGGCTGCCGCGCTCCCCAAGACAGTGGCGGCCGTCCGACGTGGGTGTGGGACGGGAATGAGGCCTAGAGCGGGCGCCGGTGTCCCGATACGGCCGCACAGGGCGCCGTCGCCCTGGGGTCAGGGCTCCAGGTAGGCGTAGCCGTCGAGTTCCTGCTCGTAAAAACGCTTCAGACCCTGGCTTTCAGCTACGGTCATGCGTCCCTCGCGCACCGCGCGCTCGCAATCGCGCGCCAGCGCCGGGGCGAGTTCCGACACGTCGTATTCCATGTACTCGAGCACCTTGTTGGCCGTGTCGCCCTTGACCACCTCCTCGATCCACCAGCCGCCCTCATCGTGCAGCTTGATGTGCACGACGTGGGTATCGCCGAAGAGGTTGTGCAAATCGCCCAGGGTTTCCTGGTAGGCGCCGACCAGGAAGGCGGCCAGGTAATAGTCCTCCCCGGCCTTGAGCTCGTGCAGTTCGAGCGTGCGCTTGGTCTCGCGCCGGCTCACGAAGCGGTTGATGCGGCCGTCCGAATCGCAGGTGATGTCGGCGAGCACGCCGTTGCGCGTGGGACATTCGTTGAGGCGGTGAATCGGCATGATCGGGAACAGATGATCAATGGCCCAGCTGTCGGGCAGCGACTGGAACAGTGAAAAGTTGCAGAAGTAAATGTCCGCCAGCACGTCCTCAAGATCCTCGAGTTCCTCTGGGGTCTGTCCGATCTTCCGGCAGCAATCGAGGATCCGCCCGCAAGCGGACCAATACAGCCGCTCGACCAAAGCGCGGTCGGCCAGCGACAGCAGACCTAAATTGAACAGCTGCAAAGCTTCATCGCGAGCGGTTTGCGCGTCGTGGTAGCACTCGACCAGGTGGCGCTCGTCGATGGAGCGCAGCGCGTCGCAAAGGTCACGGAGCGGTTGGGGCGCGCCTTTGCTTTGGGCCTTGGCCGCGTCGGTGGGGGCCTCAAACTGATCCAGGCGCGAGCTGCCCAGGGTGTTGAAGATCAGCACGCTGTGATGGGCGGCGATCGCGCGACCCGACTCGCTCACGATCATGGGGTGATCCACCCCGCGCGCGTTGCAGACGCTGGCGATGCGGTACACGACATCGTTCGCATACTCATCGAGCGTGTAGTTCATCGACGAGGAGTAGTTGGTGCCGGTGCCGTCGTAGTCGATGCCCAGGCCACCGCCCACATCGATGTACTCAAGTCCCGCTCCGGCGAGCTTTAGCTCCGCATACACGTGCGCGAGTTCATTGATCGCGTCCTTGACGCGCCGGATGTCTTGCAGCTGGCTGCCCGGATGACAGTGCACCAGCTTGAGGCAATCTTGCATGCCCTCGGCGCGCAAGGTGTCGAGCAGTTCGATGATTTCGGTGGCGAACAAGCCGAACTTGCTCTTCTCTCCGGCCGAGTCACGCCAGCGACCCGAACCCTCGCTCGCCAGCTTGACGCGCACGCCGATGCGCGGGCGCACCGCATAGGTCTTGGCATGGCGCAGGATCAGTGCGAGTTCGGCGAAGTTCTCCACCACCGGAATGATGGTGCGCCCGAGCTTGGTGGCGAGAATCACGGCCTCGATATAACTGGAGTCCTTAAAGCCATTGCACACGATCAGCCGATCGCCGGCCGACTCGGTGACCGCCATGACCGCCAGCAGCTCGGGCTTGGAGCCCACTTCCAGGCCAAAGCCGAACTCGCGCCCGTAGCGGTACACCTCATCGACCACCAGGCGCTGCTGGTTGACCTTAATGGGAAACACCGCCGCGTAGCGGTTGCGGTATTCGCACTCTGAGATGGCACGGGCGAAGGCGTCGTTCAGATGACGGAGCCGATGCGCCAGGATGTCCGAGAAGCGCACCACCACGGGGGCGGCGAGATCGCGGGCCTGCAGGCCCTGGACCACCTCGAGCAGATCAATCTCGCGTGAGTCCGTGCCGTCGGGGCGCACCACGACGTTGCCGGCCGCGTTGATCGAGAAGTAACCCGAGCCCCAGGCCGGCAAGTTATACAGTTCGAGCGCATCGGCCACGCTCCAGCTGCTGTTGCCGCGCTGCGGCGCCGTTGATTGCTGTCCCATTGTGAACGATCCGCCCTGTAGCCGGTCGCGATGGCGCGCACCATAGCAAAAGACGCCCGCAGTTTCAGGGTCGCTCGCGCCTTCAGATACTGCCCTCCGGCCGGCAAGCGGCTACAATCCCAACACAAATGGCCATCGACCTGTATTGGGGCAGTAGCAGCGCCTATTGCTGGCGCGTATTGCTCGCGCTTGAGCATAAGGGGCTCTCCTATCGCAGCCACCCGCTCAAGTTCGATCAGCAGGAGCACAAGGCGCCGCAAATGCTGGCGATGAATCCGCGCGGACAGCTCCCGGTGCTGCGCGATGGAGACTACGTGGTCTTCGAGTCGGTGGCGGTTTTGTACTACCTCGACCGCAAGTATCCCGAGCCGCCCATATTCGGCCGGAGTCCCGAGGAGAGCGGGGTGATCATGCGCGTGATCTGCGAGTACCAGGCCTATGCCGAGCCGAGCCTGATGCAGATCGTCAGCAACATGCTGTACCGGCGCGAACCGACGCTGGGGGAGGGCGTGGCCGAGCTCATGGCCGAGGCCATGCATCGCGCCGCGAGCGAGGCGCGCACCATCGAACGGCGCCTGGCGCAGTCGGACTGGGTGGTGGGCGAGAGTTTCTCGGCCGCCGACATGGTCATTTACCCGGACATCCGGCTGTTGCTGCGGGCGCTGGAGCAGCCCGGAGCGCACGAGCTGGCGGGGCGCTTTCTGCCGCTCGAGATCAACTATCCGGCGCTCGGCCGGTGGCTCGATCGGGTCGCGGCCATAGCCCCGAAGTCCTCGGTGGAGCCGGTGAGCTAAGACGCCCGAAGGCCGGCGCACGGTGGCGCCTTGCGCAGCCGATTGGTAACCTCCTCGACCCGCGCGGGGGCGAATAACGAGAAATCTTCATGAGCAGCCAGTTGCATTTCAGCGATTTTCCGGGTCGCATCATCTTCGTTGGCTTCGGAGCCATCGGCCAGGGCGTCCTGCCGCTGATCCTGCGCCACATCGGCTGCCCGCCCGAGCGCATGAGCATCGTCACGGCCGAGGAGCAGGGGCACGAGGAGGCCACCGCCTATGGCATCAAGTTCATCAAAGAACGCCTGACGCGCGAGAACCTGCGCCGCACGCTCGATCCGCTGGTCGGGCGCGGTGATTTCATTCTCAACCTCTCGGTGGACGTCTCGAGCGTGGCGCTGGTGCGCCTGGCCTGGGAAAAAGGCGCGATGTATCTGGACACCTGCATCGAGCCGTGGCCGGGGGGCTACACGGACGCCGCGACCCCGGCGGCCAAGCGCACCAACTATGCGCTGCGCGAAGAGGCCTTGGGCCTACGCAAGGGGGCGGAGCGTCAGCCCACCGCCGTGCTGACGCACGGGGCCAATCCGGGCCTGGTCTCGCATTTCGTCAAGCAAGCGCTGGTCAACCTAGCGGCGGACCTCAATGTCGCCGCGGGCGAACTTAAGACGCGCGAGGACTGGGCGGGCCTCGCCCAACGACTCGACGTGCGCGCCATTCACATTGCCGAGCGCGACACGCAGGTGTCCTCGATCCCCAAGGAACCCAACGAATTCGTCAACACCTGGTCGGTGGACGGTTTTGTCTCGGAAGGCTCGCAACCGGCCGAACTGGGCTGGGGCTCCCACGAACGCAATTTTCCACGCGACGGCAAGCGCTTTGAATTCGGGGACGGGGAGGCCATCTACCTCATGCAGCCCGGGGTCGCCACGCGCGTGCGCAGCTGGGCGCCCCAGGCCGGTCCCTACCACGGCTTTCTGATCACGCACGGTGAATCGATCTCCATCGCCGATTACCTGACCTCGACCGCGGACGCCGCGGCGACCTACCGGCCCACGGTGCACTACGCCTATCACCCCTCGGACAACGCGGTGTTGTCGGTGCACGAGTTTGCGGGCCGCAACTACGCCATGCAGGAACGCAAGCGCATCATGATGGACGACATCACGACCGGGATCGATGAACTCGGGGTGCTGCTCGGGGGACATAAGAAGAACGCGTACTGGTACGGCTCGCAGTTATCGATCGATGAGGCGCGCAAGCTCGCGCCCCACAACAGCGCCACCACGCTCCAGGTGACCGTGGCGGTGTTGGCGGG
Source organism: Steroidobacterales bacterium (assembly GCA_038234675.1). GTDB lineage: Bacteria > Pseudomonadota > Gammaproteobacteria > Steroidobacterales > Steroidobacteraceae > FEN-1191. The sequence goes on along the minus strand of JBBQTF010000002.1, from coordinate 54,372 downwards.
CATGGTCTGGGCGATGGAGAACCCGAATCGCGGCATCGTCGAACCGGACGAGATGGACTATCAGCGCTGCCTGGACATCTGCACGCCTTATCTGGGGCCGGTGATCGGGCAGTACAGCGACTGGACGCCCCTGACCGACCGGGAGCGGCTCTTCCCGGAGGACGTGGACAAGTCCGACCCGTGGCAGTTCAAGAACGTGCGCATCAGCTAGGGTGCGGTCGACCTTTTAAAAAAAGCCGCGCGCTCGCCGCTACGCGGCTGGCGTAGCGTAGGCGATCGCGATGATCGTGTATTCGCATTCGCCCTCGGGCAGCCTCACGCTGATCTCGGAGTGCAAGGATTTGCCCAGCAGCGCGCGGGCCAGCGGCGCGTCCATGCTGATGCCCCCGGGCTCCTGATCGAACTCGTCCGGACCGATGATTCGGTAGTCGCGCGTGGCGCCCGTGGACTCTTCCAGCGTCACCCGGGCTCCGAAGAACACCCGTCGCGGGTCACTCGGCGCCTGGCTGACCACCACCATTCCTTCCAGACGCTTGCGCAGGTGGCGCACGCGCGCATCGATCTCACGCAGGCGGCGCTTGCCATAGGTGTAGTCCGCATTCTCAGAGCGATCGCCCTGGGCGGCGGCCGCGGCCACCGCGGCGGTCACCTTGGGCCGCTCCGCGCGCCAGAGCGTGTCGAGCTCGGCACGCAGCCGGCGCTCGCCCTGGGGTGTGATGTACTTCGAACTTTGCGCGGCAGGGGGGCGATAGCGGGTCAATTGGCGGCTCCGGAGGCGCGATATGTGCAACGGCTCACAGCCGAAGCCCGACGACCTTTAGTACGCTCAAGTCCATGGGTAGCAGGTACTACGCCCATTTTATCGCCCAATCGCCCAGCGTGGCGCAGGACGGTGAGTGGAGCGGAATCATCGAGCTGACACGTCCGTTGAGTCTGCGAGCCGAGGAGCGCGAACTCTCGCAGGTACTGGCGGGCAGCATGGATCTTCAGACGGAGGAGATTCGGATACTGGACTGGGCCTGGCTGCACTAATCGATCCCCTGGCGGACTTTACTCCCCCTCTTGTAAGTCCGCTCTTTCAATGCCTCGGCTTGCCGGGGCATTTTTTTTTGGTCAGTCTGCGGGATACATGACACCCGCTGAACTCTCCGTGTGCGCACGCGCCGGGCATCGCGCCCGCTGGCTTCCCGACGGCGACACCGCCTTCGCCGCCATGCTGGCCCTGATCGCCAAGGCGAGCGAGGCCGTGTGCCTGGAAACCTACATGGTGCGTCCCGGCGAACCGGCCGTTTCGCTGCGGGCCGGGCTGCTTGCGGCACGCGCCCGCGGCGTGCGGGTGCGCGTGCTCTACGACGCCTTTGGCTCGGAAGGCCTGCCGGCGACGTTCTTTACAGCGCTTGAGGAGGCCGGCGGAGAAGTGCGCGTATTCAGCCCGGCGCGGCGCCTGCGCCTGGCGTTTCGGGACCACCGCAAACTTCTGGTGTGTGACGCGCGCTGGGCCATTGTCGGGGGCCAGAACATCGCTCCGGAATACACCGGGGACGGCGTCAATCGCGGCTGGCGCGACGTGGCGCTGGAGATCGAAGGGCCCATTGGCGCCTCGCTCGCGTTGAGCTTCGAGGCCATGTACGCGTTGGCGCCGATCAGCGGGCACGGGATCCGCAAGTTCCGCGCTGCCGTGCGCGCTCTGCCACTGCCGGCCGGGGCCGTACGGCTACTGAGCAGCGGGCCCGGATGGCGCACTGGCTTGAGTTCGACGCTGCGGCGCGATCTACGCCGTGCACGGAGCGTGCGCTGCATGGCCGCCTATTTCCTGCCGCCCTCGCGCATCCGTCGGGCGCTGCATCGCTGCGCGGCCCGCGGCGGGCACGTGCAGCTGCTCCTCGCGGGCAAGAGCGATGTGGCCGTGGCGCGCTACGCCGCCGAACACCTCTACAGCACCATGATGGAAAACGGGGCGCAACTGTACGAATACCAGCCCCAGGTGCTGCACGCCAAGTTCCTCCTGATGGACGACATCGTTTACGTGGGCTCGTGCAACCTGGACCGGCGCAGCCTCGACATCAACTTCGAGCTCCTGCTGCGCCTGGACTGGCCGGAACTGGCCGCGCAGGGCCGGGCGCTGTTTGAGGAAGCTCTCGCTTTTAGCCGGGCGGTGCCGGCCGAGCGCTGGGACCAGCGGCGACGCTGGTGGGAGCGGCTACGATCCAGTTTGGCCTATTGGCTGCTCACCCGGATCGATCCGCTCTTGGCGCGCCGCCCGCTGCGCTCGCTGGATTAGGCCGCCGCGGTTGAGGGCGTGGCCTTGAGAATCGACGCCGCGCTCCAACATCGAGTTGGCGGGAGCCGAACAACTCGGTATCGTGCGATCAGAGATTCTAAGGAGGGTGCGAGCATGAAAGCGATCCGGATCCTGTGCGGCGTGGCGGTGGCGGTGCTGCTGAGCGGCTGCAGTTACAACCAGTTCCAGACCCAAGACCAGGCGGTCAAGGCGGCCTGGGCCGAAGTGCTCAACCAGTATCAACGCCGCGCTGACCTGGTGCCGAACCTCGTCAGCACCGTGAAGGGCTACGCGGCGCAGGAAAAGAGCGTGTTGCTCGGCGTGACCGAGGCGCGCGCCAAGGTGGGCACGATCCAGGCCACCCCGGAGCTGGTCAACGACGAGGCCGCGTTCAAGAAATTCCAGGCCGCCCAGGGCGAGCTCACGGCGGCACTGAAGAGCCTGATCGCGGTGAGCGAAAATTATCCAAACCTCAAGTCGGACCAGAATTTTCGCGACCTGCAGGCGCAGCTGGAAGGGACCGAGAACCGCATCGCGGTCGCTCGCAACCGCTACATCGATGAGGTGCGCAATTACAACGTGACCGTCCGCTCCTTCCCGAGCAACCTGACGGCCATGATCTTCAAGTACAAGGAAAGGCCCAGTTTTACGGTGGAGAACGAAGCGGCCATCGCCAAGCCTCCGACCGTGGACTTCGGCGCGGGCGCCGCGCCGGCCAGCCCTGCGCCTGCGCACTAGCGTTCAACGCGCTCCGAAGCCTCACGTGGGCCGCCTGCCCCGCCGTCTGACGCGCTTTTGGCCCTGCGGGGCGGCACTTTGCGCGGCCGCGTGTCTGGCGCTTTTCGCACCGCTGGCCGCGCTCGCGCTTCAGCCCGTTCCGAAGCTCGAGGGTCGCGTGACCGATCTGACCGGCACGCTCACGGCCGCCGAGCAGGCCGAGCTCGACCAGAAGCTGAGCGCCTTCGAAGCGCGCAAAGGGGCGCAGATCGCGGTACTGGTGGTCGCGACCACCGCGCCGGAGGACATCGCCCAGTATTCGATCCGGGTGGTCGAGAACTGGAAGCTCGGGCGTGCCAAGCCCGATGACGGCGTGCTGGTGCTGCTCGCCAAGGATGATCACACCACGCGCATCGAAGTGGGCTATGGCCTGGAAGGAGCGCTGACTGATGCCACTTCGAATCGGATCATCGATGAGACCATGATTCCCCTGTTCAAGCAGGGCCAGTACTTTGCGGGCCTCAGCGCCGGGGTGACGCAGATCATGGGCGTGGTCGATGGCGAAGCGCTGCCGCCGCCGGATACCGGCTGGAAGGGCAACGGCAACGCCTTGTTCCATTCGCTGCCGGTGCTGTTTTTTGGCTTTTTTGTGGCCTCTTCAATCCTGCGCGGACTATTCGGGCGGGTCGGCGGCGCCGCGGCGACCGCGGGGCTGGCCGGAATCATCGCCTGGGTCCTAAGCCAGCTGTTGGCCGCGGCCTTAGGCGTGGCCGTGCTGGGCTTTTTGCTGTCGCTGGTCCTGGGCTTGCGAGGGGGCGGCTGGAGCTCGGGGGGCGGGGGATTCGGGGGCCTGGGCGGATTAGGAGGCGGCGGACTTGGCGGTGGGGGTTTCGGAGGCGGTGGCTTTGGCGGCGGCGGCGGCGGCTTCGGGGGCGGCGGCGCCTCGGGGAGATGGTGATGCTGGCCAAACGCATCGCGCGTCATTGGCTTCAGGGCCTGCGCCCGGCCAGAAAACTCCTGCCGCATTCAGCGCTGGAGCAGATCGAGAGCGAGGTGCAGAACGCAGAACGCACGCACGCGGGTGAGATCCGCGTGGCGGTGGAGACGGCGCTGTCCTTCGGGCTGCTGTGGCGGCGGGTGCGGGCGCGCGAGCGCGCGTTGCAATTATTCGCCACCCTTGGGGTGTGGGACACCCTGCACAACAACGGCGTGCTGATCTACGTGCTGCTGGCCGATCGGGCCATCGAGATCGTGGCGGATAGGGGCATCGCATCACAGATCCCGCTGGCCGAATGGCAGACACTGTGTGATGAGGTCAGCGAACGCTTTCGCCAGGGCGAACTCGCGGCCGGGTGCTGCGTGGCCGTGCGCAGCGTGGGTCACCGCCTGGCGCGCTTCTTCCCCGCCGCCGATGGAGACGGCAACGAGCTGCCCAATCAGCCGGTACTTCTTTAGAATCGGTGGCATGACGTCCATGACGAAGTGGGTTCGTGCCGCGCTCGTGGTGGGCACGCTCGCTGCGAGCGGCTGCTCGCTGCTCCAGGAACCCTGGAAACACAAGCCGCCGCCACAACCGCCTCCGGCGCCGGTGCAGGCCCCACCCGTTCCTGCATTGCCGCTGCCCGTGTCCACGCATCGGTTCGAACTAACCGGCGACGACACCGTGCTCGGTGGCGTGCAGGTGACGACGATCGGCAAGGAAGACACGCTTCCGGATGTCGCGCGGCGCTTCAACGTCGGCTACGAGGAGATGGTGCGCGCCAACCCGGGCGTGGATCCGTGGATCCCCGGGGCAGGGCGCCAGGTGGTGGTGCCCACGCAATTCATCCTGCCCAATGCGCCGCACGAGGGCGTGGTGATCAATCTTGCCGCGATGCGCATCTATTACTACCCCAAGCACAAGCGCGACGAGCCGCAGCTGGTCTACACCTACCCGATCGGGGTCGGCAAGGCCGGCTGGCGGACTCCCGAGGGCGTCACCAAGATCATCGCGCGCGAGGAAAACCCGACCTGGCGTCCGGGTGCCGGAGTGCGCAAGGAGCACGCCGACAACGATGATCCGGTGCCGGCCGTGGTGCCCCCAGGGCCGGACAATCCGCTGGGCAAGTTCAAGTTCACGCTCGGCTGGCCCGAGTACCTGATCCACGGCACCAACAAACCCTACGGCGTTGGACTGCGCTCCTCCCACGGCTGCATCCGCTTGTATCCGGAAGACATCGAGATGATGTACAAGGCCGTGCCGATCGGCACGGCGGTGCGCGTCGTGAACCAGCCGTTCCTGTTCGGCTGGCACGAGGGTCATCTGTACGTGCAGGCCTATACCGTGTTCGAGGACGACACGCGCAACTGGAGCAAGGCGCCCAAGACCCAGCTGATGAAATCGATGACGCCGCCGTTGCAGAAACGGCTCAAAGAGACCGGCACGGAGATCGACTGGGACGCCGTGGCGCAGGTGATCAAGACTCCGCGCGGGCTTGCGGTTCCGGTGAGTGTCGCAGCCGGGACCGTGGAGCAAGTGGTGGCCGCCGCCCCCGTGGTCCAGAACCGCATACCCGAAGGATCCAACTGGGACGGCGCCGACGAAGTGGACGCCGACGCACAGAGCTACCAGCAACTGCAATCGGAACGCGAGCCCGCCTCGGCCACGACCGGTCATGCTGCCGCACCCAAACCCGGCGGCTGAGCCGCCCTTCGTGCCGAGCCCAGCGCGCGCCGACGCCGCCTCGCCGGCGCCGATCGAGCGCTTGCCCGCAGCCGTGACCGCCTTTGTCGGTCGCGCCCTCAAGGGCCCGCTGAACTCCCCGACCTTGATCGGGAGCTTCGGCGAATTCCAGCAGCAATTTGGCGGACTGTGGCAGCCGGCCACGCTCGGCTACGCGGTGGAACAGTTCTTCGAGAACGGTGGCTGGCAGGCCGTAATTGTTCGGGTGGCCAACGGCGCGCGCGCACCCACCTTGCGCCTTCCGGCCGGCAGGGGCGAGCTGATTCTGCAGGGGCGCCACCCCGGAACGCGCGAGTACCTGCGCGCTTCGGTCGACTACGACGGCATCGCCCCAAGCGATACGGATCAATTCAACATCGTGCTGCAACGGATCCGGGTGCCCGATTCGGAACTGATCGAAGAGCAGGAAATCGTGCGCCGCGTATCGGTGCGGCCCGGGGCCGAGCGCTCGGTGGAGCACGTGCTGGCCCGTTCCAGGCTGGCGCACGTGATCAGTGCGCTGCCCGCCGAGCGGCCGGACCGTAGCCTGGCGAAGCCCTCGGGCGGTCGCATCGGTTATGTCGCCGCCTACAGCGACGGGGCGGATGGCACGGATCTTACCGACTACGATCTGATCGGCGATGAAAGCGCGCGCAGCGGATTGTTCGCACTGCGCAACGGTCCGCGCTTTGAATTCCTGTGCGTGCCCCCGCTGGGGCGGAACCAGGATGTCGGCATGGCCACTTTGCTGGTGGCGCAGCGCCTGTGCCGATCGCGCCAGGCGCTGCTGATGGTGGATCCGCCGCAAAGCTGGGACAGCGCCGAGGCGGGCGCCTCAGGGGTGAGCCAGTGGGCCTTTCACAGCGAAGACGCGCTGCTTTATTTCCCCAGGATCCGCGCGCTCGATCGGCTGCGCGGGCGTAGCGAGCTGTTTGCGCCCTGCGGGGCGGCGGCGGGGCTCATTGCCCGCGGCGATGACAGCAGTCCGCCGTGGGCGGCGGCGGCCGGAGAAACTCCGCTCCTGCGCTCTCCATTCCGTTTGCAGTTCGCGCTCGATGAGGAGCAGCGCTCGTATCTGGCGCAACTGGGCGTGAATTGTTTCGATCAGTTGCGTCCCGCCTATGGCGCGGTCCGCAGCGCCCGCACCCTATTGCCGGAGACCGCGGCGCGCGGTGAGTCGCGCTACCTGCCGGCGCGGCGCCTGACGCTGTGGCTGCAGGCCTGCATTCTGGAGGGCACGCGCTGGACGCGGCTGGTGAGCGGCGGAGCCGATCAGTGGGAGCGCGCGCGCGTGCAGGTGGAGGAATTTCTCGAGGCACTGGCGCTCGGAGGAGCATTTGCGGGACGCGACTCCGAGGAACGCTATTACGTGATCTGCGATGAGCGCCTCAATGACCCGGATTCCGTCGCGCAGGGCCGCGCCCGTTTGCTGTTTGGCTTTGCGGCCTGGCGGCCCGGCGAATTCCTCTCCTGCCTGGTGACGCACGAGCGCACGGGCAGTTCAGTGCGTGCGGTGACCATCAATCGTCTGGCGACCCCGGGCACGCGGGTCGCGCAGGAAATGGAGACTTCGATCCTGCGCCAGTTGGTGATCGAAGTATGATCCGTGGGCGCCCCGCAAAAGATTCACGCTAAGTCAGGACGTCAAGCAGTGCCGGAACGATACGTCATTTTCTCCCACGGCAAGGACGGGGAGCCGTGGAGCCGGAAGATTTCCGGCATGGCCGAGATTGCCCGCGCCGAGGGCTATCGGGCCGATTCGCTCGATTATCGCGGGCTCAATACGCCGCGCGAGCGCATCACCAAGCTGGTCGAGCACTGCCAGAAGCTTCCGGGCGAACTGGTGCTGGTCGGCTCAAGCCTTGGGGGCTACGTTGCGGCCGCCGCCGCTTCGCTCCTGCATGCGCGCGGCCTGTTTCTGCTGGCCCCGGCCCTGCTGCTCGATGAGCTGCCACCGCTCCGCCAGGCGCTGATCGACTGCCCGACGAGCATTGTCCACGGCTGGCGCGACACGGTGGTGCCCCCTGAGCAGAGCGTGGAGTTCGCGCGCCAGTACCGCTCGACGCTCCATCTGCTCGATACCGATCACCGCATGTACGATCAGCTGCAGACGATCAATTACTACTTTGAACATTTTCTGATCGCGATCGACCTGCGCCTGGGGTATCGCTAGGCAGTAGCGAGAAGGCTATGGATTCGCTCCTCGCCCGATTTGTTGCGCTGTGGACGCGTGCCCGCCTCGATCCGGCCGAGGCCGACCCGGGCGCTCGCCTGCGTGAGAGTGCGGTGCCGGTCTGCTACGTGCTCGAAAGGAGCAGCGCGGTCGATCTGGCCATGCTCCACTCGCTGTGCGCACAGGCGAAACTCCCGCGGCCGCGCCGCCGGCTGTTGCCCGATCAGGCGGTGCGCGCCTCCTTCGCACTCGAGCGGCCGGTGGGGTTCTGGCGCACCCGGCTCGATCGGCGCGCCCCCGAGCAGCTGCGGGTGATGATTGACTCGCTGCGCGCTGATCCGAGCCTGGACGTCGCACTGGTCCCGGTCGGCATGTACTGGGGCCGCGCACCGCAGAAGGAGCGTTCCCTGATCCGGTTGCTGCTCTCGGAGGACTGGGCCTTCGGGAGCCGTTTGCGGCGCACCTTCTCAGTGCTGGTCAACGGGCGCAACGTCTGGGTCCAGCTGGGCGATCCGGTCTCGCTCAGGAGCCTGCTGGGCGGCGAAGCCGACACGGCGACCGCGGCGCGCCGGGTGGCGCGGGCATTGCGGGCGCAGTTGGCCAGGGCGCGCGCCGCCCGCATCGGCCCTGACCTCTCGCACCGTCGCACCATCGTCGCCGAAGTGCTGCGCTCACGCGCGGTGCGCCAGGCGGCGGCCCAGAGTGCGCGCGAGAAGCCTGGAACCACGCGGCGCGACGCGCTGCTGGAGGCGCGACGCTGCATCGATGAGATCGCCGCCAATTACTCGCATCGCTTCGTCACCGTCGCCTTGCAGTTTCTGCCGCGCCTGTGGAACCGGCTCTACGACGGGATCGAGTTCACGCACGTGGACACGCTCCGCCAGGTCGCCGACGGGAACGAGGTGGTGTACGTGCCCTGTCACCGCAGCCACATGGATTACCTGTTGCTTTCCTACGCGATCTACCAGCACGGCTTTGCAATCCCGCACGTGGCCGCCGGCGTCAATCTGAACATGCCCGTGGTCGGGACGATCCTGCGCAAGGGGGGCGGCTTCTTCATGCGCCGGAGCTTTCGCGGCAATTCGCTCTACACGGTGGTGTTCACGCAGTACCTGGCCGCGATTATGGCGCGCGGCCACTCGATCGAATATTTCATCGAGGGCGGTCGCAGCCGCAGTGGCCGGCTGCTGGAGCCCGCGACCGGGATGTTGTCGATGACAGTGCGCAGCTTCCTGCGCCAGGCGCGCCGGCCGGTGGTGTTCGTGCCGGTGTATTTTGGCTACGAGCGCATCTGGGAAGGCGCCACCTATATCGGGGAACTGTCCGGGCGGCCCAAGGAAAAGGAGAGCATCGGCACGCTGCTGCGGAACCTGCATCGGTTGCGCGAGCGCTTCGGCCGGGTGCACGTCAACCTGGGCGAGCCGATCTTCCTGCAGCCCCTGCTCGAACAGCACGCGCCGGACTGGCGCCGCTACACCGGCGACTCGCCTGAACGGCCGCGCTGGGTGACGCCCCTGGTGGGCGAACTGGCCGGCGCGATCATGCGCAACATCAATTCCGCCGCCAGCGTCACGCCGGTCAACCTGTTGGCGCTGGCATTGCTGGCGACCCCGCGACAGATGTCGCTCGAAAGCGAGCTGGAGCGGCAGATCGGCACCTTGCTCGCGGTATTGCGCGCGGCCCCGTACAGCGATCGGGTGACCGTCACCGCGCTGAGCCCCGCCCAGATCGTCGAATATGGCGTGAAGCTGCAGATGATCACCCGCGAGAGTCAACGCGCGGGCGAGTTCGTGCGCATGAGTGCGGAACACGCCGTGCTCGCCACTTATTACCGCAATAACGTGCTGCACCTGGTGGCCTTGCCCTCGCTGGTGGCCTGCTGCTTTATCGCCAACACGGAATTGCGCACCGCGGACATCCAGCGCTTTGCAGGCCGCATTTATCCGTACATTGCCGCCGAGCTCTCGCTGCGCTGGAGCGAGCCGGAGGTGGCCGGGGTCATCCAGCAGGTGCTCGGCGCGTTGGCCCAATGCGGATTGCTCGAAGCGACCAGTGCCGAGAGCTGGCGCCGGCCGGCCCCGAGCACGGCGGCGGCCATGGAGTTGTCGCTCCTTGCACAGGCGACGGTGCAGACGATCGAGCGCTATTACCTGGCGATCGCGCTGCTGGAGCGCGCCGGGAGCGGGCAGATTTCGCCCAAGGCGCTCGAGGAACGCTGCCAGCTGATGGCGCAGCGCATGACCATGCTCTACGGGTTCAACTCGCCGGAATTTTTTGACCGCGCGCTCTTTGGCAGCTTTATCAGCCTGCTGCGCCAGCGCGGCGTGCTCAGGGTCGATGAGGCCGGGAACCTGGCCTTCGATGAGGTGCTGGTGGCGGTGACGCGCGATGCCGAGATCGTGCTCTCCGAACACATTCGCCATTCGATCCTACAGGTCACCCACGGTTAGGGAGGATGTGGCCTGCTGGCTCCGTGACGGAGCCCCTGAGGGGCGGAAGCGGGGCGTGAGCCACAGCTCACGCCCCGCTGCCCGTTACGCGCTGACTTATTGCTTGTCGAAAACCAGCGTATCGTCGTAGGCCTTGCCGTCGGAGTGCGTGCCCTTGTTTTCCACGGTAAGCGTCTTGCCGTCCGCAGAAACCACCCGGTGCACCGTGCCGACTTCCTTGCCGCCTTTCTTCATCGTGAAGTGGGTGGTTCGGGGGTCGATGACCTTGGCGGAAACGGTGTCGGCGTCCGGATTGCCGGTGACCGGATAGTCCTTGCCGTCGTATTTGATGGTCGTGTGCATGGCCATTTCCTTGCCATCCACGCCGACCATCTTCTGATCCAGCACCGTGCCCTCGCCCGACTCCGCGTACATGCGCGTCGCACTCTGCAAGGCCGGGCCGCTGAATTTGGACGCCGCCGTGTCGAGCTTCCAGCTGCCGACCACCGCATCGGCCGCGAACACGCTGGCGCCGACAAACAGGGTGCTCAGCAGCGCAATTGTCGCAATTTTTCTCATGATTGAACTCCGTAAGGTAATTTTTCGATCTTGTTCTTGTTATGCAATCCGGGCCTCACGGCCCGGACGCGAACTTCATACTATGCGCCCGCGATGAGGCGCATTCAAGCGCTGCCCGGCGCCGCGGGCAGTTTCGGGGCTAGTGCGGCCAAAGCCAACCGAACATCCCCGCCGTCAGGCCCGCATACACGAGGCCCTCGATCATTTCCACCACGGTCACGCGCCAGCTGCGCCGGTACCAGATTGCGGCCTGCGGCAACGCCAGCGAGTAGCCCATAAACGCCGTAAAGCCCACCAGGCGGAATACCGAAAGGTAGTGGGCCGCGGGCGGCAGTTCACGGCTGGCGATATAGGCGCAACAGAAACCCACCACCAGCAGGTACACGAACCATTGCGCCAGGTTCTTTCCCATCCCCATCGGGCCGCCGGCGGCGACATTCATCAGCACCACCGGGCCGCGTTCGTGCAGGGCCTTGTACTCGGCACTTCGCATGTGTTGCGCGTTGTCGGCCTTGGGAAGCATGTAATCGCCGGGCGTTATGTTCAACCCGCGCAGCGCCTCGAGCGCCACACCCTGGTTGGGCACTGCACGGTAATCGTTCCAGTGATAGCCCAACAGCGTGTGCATGGCGGCGCTGAGCAGAAAAACTACGACCGCCGCCAGCAGTATCGGCAGCCAGAGCGTGGATATTGCGACCATGGTGTTTCCCCCTTTGAATGCTCAATCGTCGTGACGGACCGCGCCGCGCAGGCGCTTGTTGCGTTGTTGGCGCAGTTTGCCAGCAATGCGGCGTTCATTGGAAGCGCGGGTGGGGCGCGTGGCGCGGCGTGTTTTCGGCACCTCGAGCGCGCGCGCGATGAGTTCCTCGAGCCGCCTTAAGGCCTCGCGCCGGTTGCCTTCCTGGGTGCGGTGATTGCGCGCGACGATGAGGATTTCCGCATCGCCGATCAGGCGGTGGCCCGCGAGCGCGCGCAGGCGCGCCTTGGCGCGTTCATCGAGCGCCGCGCTGCCCGCCAGGTCGAAGCGCAGCTGCGCGGTGGTCGCCACCTTGTTGACGTTCTGGCCGCCGGGGCCGGTGCCACGCACGAAACTGATGCTGATATCGCTGTCGAGAATAAGCGCCGGGACGCTCACGGCGGGAGGCGCTCGCCGATCAGGCGCACGTCGTGCTGGGCGACCGGAATCGTGACGCCGCCGTCATGGAACAACCGCCAGATGGCGCGATTGACCTCCGAGCGCACGTTGTTGACTCCGTTTTGCGGATCGGCGATCCAGAAGCGAAGCTCCAGGTCCATGCCGTGATCGCTAAATTGCATCAGCCGGGTGACCGGCGGGGGTTCGCGCAGCACCCGAGCGTTGCCGTCGGCCGCGTGCAGCAACAGCTGCAGGGCCAGTTCCGGATCGTCGCGGTAACTGATGCGCACCGGGAGCTTCACGCGAATCTTGCGATCCGAGTAACTCCAGTTGATCACGGTGCTGGTGATCAGGTTCTGGTTCGGAACCAGCGTTTCGATCCCGTCGCGATCGCGTACCACCACGCAGCGCCCGCGCAGCTCCTGCACCCAGCCAAAGTTCTCGGTGCTGGTGCCGGTCAGGCCCGTAAAGCTGATCACATCGCCGGGCTTGATCGACTTGTCCAGCAGCAGGATAAAGCCGCTGACGAAGTTGCTGGTGATCGCCTGCAGGCCAAAGCCCAGGCCGATGCCGATCGCGCCGGTCAGCAGCGTCAGGGCCGTCATGTCGACGCCGGCCGCGTTGATGCCGATGAGGATACCCAGGCTGATCAGGAAAAAACGGCTGAACTTGGTGATGCCGACGCGGGTGGACAGCGCCACGCTGGACAGCTTCATCACGCGCTGCTCGATGGCGCGCGCGATCAGGCTGCACACCAGCACGAAACCGGTGACCACCACCACGCTCTTGAGCAGCGACCAGAGCGAGAAATGCGCATCGCCGGGCAGCAGGTCAATGCCATCGAGCCATGCCTGGATGTCGCTGAACCAGCCGATCAGGTGGAAAACGAACGCGATCCAGATGGCGAGCGTGACCTGCGGCTCCCAGTTGTGCAGCCAGGAGCGCGGTCCGAGCATGAGTCCGACCAGGTAAACGCCACCGCGTGTGATCACCAGCCCGAGCGCCAGCTGCATCGCCAGGTCGAGCGCGTCGGTCGACAGGCCCGCGCCCGAAAAGCCCAGACGCAGCCCCAGCAACAGCAGCAAAGTGCTGAGCGCCGGCATCACCCGCAGCAGACCCTCGAGCAGCGCCCTCTGCAGCGGGAAGGGTGAAGGGGCGCGGCGCTTGCTCAATCGATGAGCTGCGCGACTGGCCAGCACGGCGATCGTCAGCACGATCGCGATGCCCAGAAGTTGCGCGAGCAGCTGAGGGCTGGTGAGCTCGGTGATGAAGTGCTGCACGCGGTGACCCTTAGGCGTTCAGGTCCGGGATGGCCTGGCTTTCGAGCATCAGAATCTGGTCCTTGAGCACGAGTTTGCGCTTCTTCAGGCGCTTGATCTCCAGCTCATCGGTGTGCAAGTCGAGCGACAGACGCGAGATCACTTCGTCCAGGTCCCGATGTTCAATGCGCAGCGCCCGCAACTTTTGCACATTGCGGAACAGTTCGCGATCGACGTTGTCGCCGTTTTCCTTCATTAGGCCGTGGGGGCATGCTTTGTTGTAGGTATAGCGCCGGGGGAGGAAAGTCCAAGCCGTTCAAGTATGGGCACAACGCCCTCAGGTAGCTTAGCGAACCGACCCAGCGGGCGCCACGGGAGACCGGGCGCGTGAAAATCCGAGGCACAGGAGCCGGCCAGGTCGAAGCGCCGGGCGAGCGATGCCGCCCACCCGGCATTCTTGGGACTCAAGGCCGGCAGGCTCACCTCGATCCCCGCACCGCCGGCCTGGCGGAACTGGCGGCACAGCTCGGCCAGGGCGCCCGCGGACAGTTTGTAGCGATGCGGATGGGCCAGCACGGCCAGTCCTCCGGCCGCCTGGATGGCATTGAGCGCGTCCTCTATGCCCGGCCATTGTGCGGGCACCGCCGCGCGCTTGCCGGTGCCGAGCCAACGCTGGAACGCGTCGTCCACATCCTTGGCGTGACCGCGTTCAACCAGCCGTTGAGCCAGGTGCAGGCGGGTGGGCGTACCGGGAAGCTCGAGCACTTGGGCGACCATGTCCTCGCCGGCCAGGCCCTCTCGCGTCAGCTTCGCGCCGATCAGTCGCACCCGTTCGATGCGTTGTTGCTGCACTCCGTACAGGTGCGCCTTGAGCACGGCGGAGTCCGGATCCAGACGCAGACCCACGATATGGATCTCGCGGCCACGCCACAGCGCGGTGAGTTCGCTTCCGTAGAGAAAATCGATCCGTCGCTCCGCACACGCCTCAGCGGCGGCGGCACACCCGGCCAATGTGTCGTGGTCGGTGAGTGCCAGCAGTTGCACTTGGCGTTGCGCGGCGAGCGCGACGAGTTCGACGGGCGCCAGCGCCCCGTCCGAGTAGCGGCTGTGGGTATGCAGATCGATCCGTTCGTAGCCCGGCGAGGCGCCTTCTGCAGCGTTCATCAAGGTGCACCGATCAGGCGCGCGATGCCCGCCATGCTGAAGGTGGGCTGCGCACGGAGCGCGCACGTCAAGGAATGAGATCGGTTAGTCAGGGCGGCACCGCGATCGTTGGCCGTGAATGTTGGGCGCACGCTGCGCATGGCGCCGCGGTCTCACGCAGTGTACGGGGAATCTGACAGTGCGGCGCGCCACGCACCGACGCCCAGATCCGAACCCTTCCGGTAGGCTCAAGTGAGCATAGATAGTGCCAGGAGAAGCCATCATGCCGCGGGGAGAGAGGTCATCCTATGACCGGAGGCACAGGCGCGAAGCGCGCCCGTTCGAAACCAGCGACGCAAAACACGGCGCCTTCAGCAAGCGCGCCGAGCGAGTCGCTTGGGCCGCGAACCACAAGCCGAACGACGGTGAGAAGAAAAGCCACTAATAGCTTTCGTTACTGACAGGACGGGTGCACTATGTCGCTTCTTTCGAAATTAATCAGTTTTGCGTATTTGGCACCCGCTCTGCTCACCAATCCCAGGGAGAGATTCATGGCTAAGGCGAAGAGTAAGCCCCGACGGAAAAGCCCCTCCACCAAGGCGCGCGCGGCGAGCCGCACGACCAGCCGCTCCGCCCGGGCGAGCAAGAAAGCCAGCTCCAAGCCAGCCTCAAAATCACTCGCTGCCCAGAAGGCCGCGGCCAAGAAGGCGTTGCTCAAGGCGCAACGTACCGCCATCGCACTGGCCAAGAATCGTGCGGTCCGCGCCTCGGTCGCCGGCCGCGCCGTCGTGGCACGCGCGGCCCGTTCGGCCGCAGCAGGCGTCCAGGCGGCGGCCCGCGGAATCGGTGATTCGAGCGCCTCCGCGTTGCAGAGCGTGGCCGACAAACTGATGCCTGTCGGGCAGAAGTAAAGAGTTTCGAAAAAGGGGCCTGGTCTCACACCGGGAATCGCACCCGCCGCGCGCCGGTTGTCGGGCGCCCCCTTGGGGGGCGCAGTCGGGCACGCGACATCCGCGGTAACTTAACTTACGCTTCCTCGGGCTGCGCGCTAGGGGAGCAGTTCGCGCAGCGTCAAAACCGCCTCAAAGCGTTGCCCTCCACGAGCAACAGACAAGCTCAGCTTCGTTCCAGGGGCGCGGCGCACCACGCGCCTGAAGTCCCAGCCCGACAACGTCCGGGAGGCAATCCCATCGACGGCGATGATTTCATCGTCGGCATGTATCCCCGCGTCGGCCGCCGGCGCGCCCGGCGATACCGCGGCGACCTTGAAGGTATCGGCGCGCTCCTTGTACGCGCTCAGGCCAGCCCGGTTGTAGGGTGGAGGGACAAAGCCCGGAACCGGCCGGAACCAGACCCTGCCGTGCGTGTAGTCGAAGGTTAGGGCGAATGAGGCCAGAATATCGTTACCCACATTGCCCGACTCGGTGCGTGAGGAAAATGCTCCTTTCGCATCCGCGGCGTAGTAGGCAATCACGCGCGAGAACAACTCCCCTGCGATCTGGAAGTCTGCCCGACTCGACCAGCTGGTTGATATGCCGCCGCTCCCGAAGCTCGGCACCGGAAACCCGCTCCTCATCCGCTCCTTTAATCCATGCGCGTCGGCCCAGATGCCCTGCACGACCAATGCCCCGGAATTTCCGGTGTCCAGACCCACATCGCCCGGCATGCCGTCGATCTTGGCGACCAGCAGCGGTTCATGGTCGCTAAAGAGCACAGGCACCGCGCTCCCGGCACCCTCGTGATGGAAGCCCGAGACCGGCCAAAAGGCGAGCGTGCGGTCGCGGTAATTGAGCTGAACCACCAATCGTTCGAACAATTCGAGGCCCAGAATGCCGGCCAACGCGGGCCTTGCGCCGCGCTCGACCGTATCAAACTGGAGCGGAATCACACTGAATAACTGATTGCGCATCCTCATGCCGCCGATGTCCACCCGCTCCACGCGTGCGTACTGTTCCGGCAGCGTGCCTTCACCGGCACCGCCACTCAAGCCGGCGCCGACCGGTGTAAGACCGAGCGCGCGGGCGGCCTCGGGCGTCAAAAGGTCGTGACCGCCGGTGTCGACAATGAAAGCGAATGGCCCCTGACCATTGAGTTTGGCCTCGACGATGACGTCGCCGTCAAATTCGATCGGAACCACGCTCTTTCCGCCGGCAACTGCCACATCGTCGGGGGGGCGCGGTCGGGCAAAGTCCTCGGCCGTTGCGGCGGTGCGATCCACGGATCCGATTTGAACGACCTCCGGGTTACTCGGGTCACCCTCATCGGCGCTGATCTTGAACGGGAGCATCATCCCGCAGGCCTTGCGGTAGTTCTCGTAGCGCACCGTCCAAACATAGGTCGTCATGACCTGAACGGTGCGCGCCAGGTGCTTTGATTCCTTGTCGAACCATAAATCCACCGGTTGGCCCTGCCGCGGTGTGGCGCGAATGACGGCAAAACTTTGCCCGTCGGCCGATTGCTCCTCGAGCACCTCGAGCTTGGCGCCGAGCGCACCGGGCTTCAGGTAACCAAAGCGGGCCAGCCAGGCTTCGGTGACATGCACGGTCTGCATGAAAACCGAATCAATGGGGTGCACTCCGCCGGAGGCGTCCTGGCGCCAGTAATGACGTCCGTCCCAGACGGCCGCCGTGGAAAAAATGCCGAAGTCCGCGCTTTCGCGGCTTCGGCCCGTGCGCAGATCAATGCTCCGGTGCCAGCGGCCGGTCAAGCCACTGGACTGCTTGGAGCCCGATTGGGTCAGAGACCCCAGGTAGTGTGCGTCGCCCGGTCCGCTTGCGGCTCGGGCGGCCGCGAGTATCGGGCCGGCGTCGGCGGCACGCAGCGCGGGCGTTGCGAATGCGAGCAGGGCTCCAAGCAGGGCCGTCCTGTAGTGGCGTGTGCGGTGGTCCATGGCGCAAGCGTTGCCGCGCGCGGGCGCTGCAATAAGGGTTGCCAAGAATTTTTCCCCCGGGTAAGGGCGCTTGCACGCCGCGAGTGAAAGTTAGAGCCTCCGGGGAGGCATTGGGTTTGAAGGACGCAGGGCGGGTCTAAAGCCACCGCTGGGGGGTAATCGGTCGGGAGCTTAACCGGCGCGGCGCGTAAAATGCCCCACGTCCCGCAAACCAAAATCGCGTTCCATGACCGAGCGCAGCCGGAATCCGACTTCCAGCGCGCTGCAGTTGATGACCGCGAGCCTGAATCCTCCCGGCGGCATCGCGTGCTCGCTGAGCGGGCGTTCGCTTTGGAAAGTGATCTGCACACTGCTCACGCCGGGGGTGGCGCGATAGGCGGCTGCACGGGCCATCGACGGATGCAGGTATGGGATGCCGTGCGGACCGAACAGCGCGACGCTGTACTGATCGGCGGTGGCGGTATCTGAATAAACCCACTCGTTGTGCTGGTACAGATGGACGACCGCATTCACCCAATCGCGCCCGTACAGGTCGGGCCACTGGTCCGCGAAGCGCAGGTGCACTTCGATGATGTACCCGCCGATGGTCTCGACATTGAGCATGCCGGTGTAGCCGGCGAGGTTTCGGCGGATCCAGTCGCGGCAGAATTGTTCCACGACCGGACGGCACTGCGCCTCGATGATCCAGTAGTCAAACGTGCCGCCCGGCCCCGAAATGCCCTGCGTGTGGCGACACCATACCGGTTCGCCGCGCACCACGGCCCAGTCGGTGCTCACGTGAGCGCCGGTGAGGTATTTCATCCAGAAAGTGCCGGGCTGGCAGTACCTGCGGAAATCCTGCGGGTTGCGAAGCAGATGGCTGCCGACGCCCATGCCGCTGAGGTTGGTGATGGGCTTGCAAAAAACCGGGTACTTGAGGGGCGCCGCCTCCGGTAATCCGCAGGTCAAACCCTGCGATTGAGCCACCAGCAGCTTGTCGTACACCCAGCGGTGGCGCGGGGATTGTTCGAACGCCATCGGATCATCGGTGGGGATGTGCAGATCAGGCGGACACTGCACGTCGCTGAAGTACTGCTGGCGCCACGGATCGGACTCATGGATGGGCATGGGTCATCTTAAATTCCAGGTGTGATTGCTCTATTCAGCGAGCGCCGTTGTTATCGGCAGGAAGCGTCCTACGGCGCACATGTGAACAGGAAGGGTGCGAGCAGTGCGGTAGCACCACGCGATGCTGCCGCACTGCCCGACCTTTCACATGGTGCCTCAGTGGTGTTCGTCCCGCAGCTTGCCGCCCAAGGCAGCCGATGCGCTGGCGACAAACGCTCCGATGAGCATGGACAACGCCAAGTACATGGCCATCTCAGCGGCCGCTTTGCGGGCCGCATCGGCGGCCTTGCGCGCCTGCACTTCGGCCTCTTGCAGCGTCGCAAAAGCATCGTCAACGCGCTTTTGCGCTTCCGCAGGCGGGATCGAGCTGTGCGCGGCGACCAGCCTGCTCAGGTAAGCCTTGTCCTCGTCCGATAGTGACCCGGCGGCTAGCGCCTTTTTCATCACGCGGCCGACCTCGGCATAGCGCTGCGGTGCCACCGGCTCGCCGGCCGGGGATCGCAACAGCGTGTCGAGTTCATACGAGCCGGGTCCTTCGCCGCCTGCACCCGGGGGCCCGTGGGCGCCATGCTCCATGGCCCCGGCGGACAGGGTGGCCGCGGCCTGCATCCCGTGGTTGACCGTGTGGAGCGCGGCCCCAGCGGACATCAGCGCGACAAAGGCGGTGGCAGTGGCCCAGGTGATCAGGCCATGGGCGGTATCGCGAAAAAATACCTCGTGGGTGTGAAGGTTCGCCCACTTGGTGCGCAGGCGCCCGGTCGTATAGCCGCCCACGGCCGAAGACCCCCATTGCACCACGATCATCCAGATGGCTGCGAACACGGTGAAGGTCGTGGCGCTCACACCTTTGTCGGACCAGGGCGAGATGGAAGCGAGCCCGAGTGCGGATCCGAGCTCCATCAGTACGAAGGTCAGGGAAACCGCGACCAGCGTTCCGGCCATGATCGCCGCCCATGAGACCGCAGAGACCGGTGATTCTTGCGGGCGGCTGACGCCGCCGATGGCAGGGTTCACACCCTCAAGATTGACGCTGGCCATTTTGTACCCCTTCTAGTATGTCAAAACCAAATGATGAGCCGTGGCGAGTGCGGCTTGGGGCCGCAACCGCGTCGGGCGGGTGAGAATTCTTTTTCCTTAGCCACCGCCGTACCCTCCGAGGATCGGGAGAATTTCGCCGGTGATGTAACTGGAGCATTGCGCGGAGGCGAGAAATACGTAGGCCGGTGCGATTTCCTCGGGCTGCGCCGGGCGTCCAATCGGAGTTTGCGATCCAAACTTCGCGACGTCCTGCGCGCGCTTGTCGGAGGGATTGAGCGGCGTCCAGACTGGCCCGGGCGCCACGGCATTGACGCGCACGCCGCGCGGCAGCACCTGGGAAGCCAACGAGCGGGTAAAGGCGTGTATGGCGCCCTTGGTAGCCGAATAGTCCAGCATGCCCTTATTGCCTTCAAATCCGGTCACCGATCCGGTATTGACAATGGCACTGCCGCTGCGCAGATGCGGCATAGCCGCCTGCGCCATGAAAAAATACCCATAGAGGTTAGTGCGCACCGTCAGGTCAAAATGCTCTTCGCTCAGATCTTCGATACGTGCGGTGTGAACCTGAAAGGCGGCGTTGTTGACGAGCACATCCAGGCGGTCAAATTTGCTCAACGTGGATTGGACGATCCGCTGGCAATAGCGACGATTGCGCACATCGCCGGGCAGCAGCAACCCGCGTCGCCCCTCGGCCTGCACGGCCCGGAGGGTTTCCTGCGCGTCCTCGTGTTCGTTTAAATATTGGATGGCGACGTCCGCGCCCTCGCGCGCGAACAACATCGCCACCGCGCGTCCGATCCCCGAATCCGCGCCCGTGATCAATGCCACCTTACCGGCGAGCTTTCCGGAGCCGCGGTAATAGGGAGCTTCGAACATCGGCGCGGGTCGCAGCCCGGCTTCCCGACCTGGCTTGGTGCGGTGTTGCCGGGGAAAGGGCGGAGTCGTATACCGGCGGGCTCCGGTTTGCACAGCGCGCGACTTTCGGGCCGGGTGGGCGCGGTCGGCGCGCGCCACCTGACGCTGGATGCGCCGCTGCAGCGCGATCAAGCGGCTCACGCGCGCCTTGGGCCGTGAGGCGCGCGCCGCGTGCTTAGCCGATCGGGCCGCCATCAGCAGTTCCTTCGCACTTCATGGCCTTTACAAGAGGCCACACCAGAAGGTGCATGTCATTCATGGGCAGATACCTGTAGCCGCGAGGCGGGTCACGCCGCGGGGGCTCGTGGGCCGACCGCGTCGGCCTTGCCGGCGACTCAGTGGTGACTGCACATGGCCAGCAACAGGATTATGGGAATTGGCACGCCCAGAAACCAAAGCAGAATTCCGCGGCCCATAAAGTTATCTCCGTGGTTATTTTTCGTGCGGCGACATTTCGCCGAGCGGCAGCGTAGCCCGGACGAGTCTTGCAATAAGTAATCAAAACGCGTGACAAGAAGTAGTCCAGGACCTACAGGAACACGCAGTCATCCGAAGCACGCTCAATCTCAAACAATTGAAACGATCGCCGTGTGCGCGGTGCGGATCGCCTATAACTAGCGCATCAAAACACTGATCACGCCATTTCGTTCCAGGACCACCTCGCGCGCCAGCGCAGGATTTTCGGGGACAGAATGTTCTCGCAGCGCCTGAAGCAGGTCGGCCCCGGACAAAAGAGCCTTGCGCATCGCCGCCGGGTCCACGGTGCCCTCGGTGAGGATCGTGCGCGGACGCCCATTAATGAGCACATCAAAGCCTGGCACCCGGGCACTGATCATCGCTATGGCGCGATGGAGCAGCACCAGTGAAGCGCCCGTGGCGATCGTGGGCCAGAAGGGGGAGGCACCGGCCACGCCGCGCGCCAGGATCGCGCCCAGCAGCACAGTGATGCACGCGTCGAATGGACTGTGCTGACCCAGGGAACGGCGACCCGAGATGCGGATCATTAGCAATGTGAAAGCGAAGACGACCACGCCGCGCAGGGCCATTTGCGGGGCGGTAAGTTCCGTGCCCGAACCGAAGAGAACTCCAAGCAGGTCGTTCATCGTTTGTTCCTCGTGATATGCCTTTGAAGGACCCCCTCCGGAGAAAGGAAAATGTATCGTATCGAAAATAAACTCAAAAGCGTGTCGGGGGCCGCCCTTCGTCCCACTCAGATGACGATCGGCCTCAAAGAGGTCGCACGCAAGCAAAAGGAATGGGCCCGTCTGGTCAGAAAGCGGCGCTCGGGCATGAGTGAGGTGCTGTTCCCGGCGGCCATCGGGCCGCGCAAGATTTATTACATCCTGGATGATCACTACACGGCCGTTGCGCTTGTCAAGGAACACGCGCGGCAGGTTCAGGTCGGTGTGGTCAAGGATCTATCCAAGTGGGAGGAGACGGATTTCTGGAACTATCTGGATCACTTAAGTTGAGCGCATCCGTATGACGAGCAGGGAAAGCGTCGCGCCTTCACGGACATACCCACATCGCTAGTCTCGCTGCGCGTTGACCCGGGCCGGAGCCTGGCCGGTGAGGTGCGCGATCTGGGAGGGTTCGCCAAATCCGATACACCGTATGTGCGTATGTGGAGATTCTTTGGAGCAAATATTTTAGGGGCCACGTGCGCTCGGAGGGAGTTCACTCCGATCACGGCAAGGCGCTGCAGCGCGCAATGCACCTGGCGCGGCCGGTAGGAGAGCGCGTCAGCCCCTAATGCCGGAGGGGCATGGCGGCGGTGCCGTGGCCGCCGTGGCCGCAGGACATGGGCTGCACTTGTTGTGGGCGAGGGCCTACTTCAGGCCCATTGGAAAGCGTTTTCCGCTGTCCAAGGGAGGAAATGCCGGCGAGTCAGTCTCTGCCGACAGTGATGTAGCAATTTCACGACTATCAACGGCGGCGGCCTTGCGGAAAATCCGAAGCCAAAGAGGGGCGGTTATTCGGAGGTGATTTGTGTTGTCACATCAAGCAACAAGTCCATTTCAACGCAAAGCCCTGCAGATTCTTGTTTCACTGATGTTACTGGGCGGTTGGTCTTTGGCCCTCGCGGGTTCCGTCGTGGATGCCGGCACGGCGCCGCAGCGTCATTCGACGGCACATCGTGCGCAAGCCCAGAGCGTGGCCCCTCTGAACACGACGCTTCCGGTAGTGGCTTCCGCGACAGTGCTCGGGCATCCGGTGTCGCTGGATGCGCCACGACCCACCCGGGCGGGCGCTGCAGACCCTACATTGGCCCAGGCTGTTCGATCAGACTCCGAGCATGTGCCCAGCCCCGGCTTTGATATTCGGTGGCGCGAAAGCCGGGAAATCGTCGGGCCCGATCTGGTGAGCGTGATTCGCAATTACCGGCGCGACGGGTTGCCCGTCGTGCACCTGTACGAGTCGGGTCGCAACATGTTGGCCATCGGAGTCAATCCCCATGGCTTGCCTGGGATTTATTTCACCAGCCATCCGCGCGGGTGAGTTTTTGTCCCGGGTAGCCAGCGTCCTACATGAATCGGTGAATTTTAGAGACACCTTCATACGACGGGCAGTGCAAAGATGAATTTGTACAGACGCAATCCAAGTGCAGCCTAAGGAGCAGACATGAACAAGGACCAGATTAAAGGCCGGGCGGAAGAGGTCGCCGGCAAGGCAAAGAAGGTCGTCGGCGGCGTGGTCGGCGACGGGACGCTGAAGAACAAGGGTCGGGCAGAAGAGGCCGCGGGTAAGGTTCGCGCGACCTATGGCGATACCAAGGACGAGGTGAAGAAGGATTGGGACGACGCTAAGCGGGACCAGCCGCGAGACAAGGCCTAATCAGCGACCTCTAGCCGTCAGACTCCCCGGCGCGGCAACAGTGTGTGCAAGCATTGTTGCCGAGCCGGCGGAATGAGGTATCGCCTCCGGATTCAAAAACGACGGTAGTCTTTCGGGCCCGTATACCGTAGGAAAAACCTTACCCACGGTCGCGCCCTTCACTCATAGACCGCGTTGCCATCAGGCCTAATCTTGGTGGGCCCGGCAATCCGGGAAACTCAATTTTTTTTTAGGAGACACTCATGGTAACCGCAACAGGGCACACCTCCGCCATACGTGCAAAAAAGGTCATCGGCACGCATGTGAAGGACAAATCAGGCCAGAAGATTGGCGAGATCGAGGATGTGGTTCTCGACAAACAGTCAAACAACATCATGTTTGCGGTGGTCAGCTTCGGCGGCTTCCTGGGCGCTGGCGAAAAGTTTCATCCGATTCCGTGGGCCGCGCTCGACTACGATGAGGCCGAGAGTGCATACACGGTTCCCTACACCAAGGATCAGCTCCAGGCCGCTCCGGCCGGTTCGGTGGCGGAACTGGTTCGCGAGGGTGGACTGACCGTTCGCGAGCAGACGTATAGTTACTATAAGACGCCGCGCTATTGGGACAGCGTCGAGCGTCGTTAGAATTCATCGGCCCCAGCTTTTCCAGAACAGGGGCGGGTCATTCACCCCGGCGGTTAGCCCGGATCGCCCACCCGCGACCGGGCTAACGCCTCGGGTTAAATCCAACGTACTGGATCGTTACCCGGTTGTGTGGTGGCGTCCCTGAACGTCATCATGGGAACCCCTATGAGTCCCTGCGCTTTGATGGAGAGCGACTGGTCCCGGATCGATCACGTGTTGCTGGATCTGGACGGGACGTTGCTGGATTTGGACTTTGACAATCATTTCTGGCAAAAACTGGTGCCAAGCGCCTGGGGCGCCGCGCGCGGGATGGATCAGGAAACCGCCCACCGGATGTTAAAACCGCGCTTCGCCGCCTGTGCGGGAACCCTGCCTTGGTACAGCACCGAGTACTGGAGCGCGGAACTGGGTCTGGACATCGCCGCTCTCAAGCGCCAGGACGCCGGGCGTATTCGCTGGTTGCCGGGCGCGCAGCGCTTCCTTGCCGCCGCGCGCTCCCGGGGAAAGCGCCTGGTGTTGCTCACCAATGCGCATCCAAAGGCCCTTGCGCTCAAACACGAGCGCACCGGAGTGCTCGATCATTTCGACGCCAGTTTCAGCTCGCATGATCTGGGCAGCCCCAAGGAGGACCCGCGCTTCTGGGAAACGTTAAGGCAACTCGAGCCCTTCGAGCCGGCCCGCAGCCTGTTCGCCGATGACAGTCCGACCGTATTGCGCGCGGCGCGCGACGCGGGCATCGGCATGATCCGAGCCATCCGTCGGCCCGACAGCGCGCGCCCGGGCCATTTGCACGAGGAATCTGCGGCCGTCGACGCCCTAGTCGATTTGCTGGGCGCTTGACGGACTGACGGGCGCGCCACTGGGCCGCCGGGCGCTGCGATGGCATAATCGCGGCCCCGCTCTACAACCATAAAGAATATTCACCATGCGCAAAATCCAATGGCTACTGCTCGCGGCCGTACTGACCGCAGGTCCGGTGCTGGCCGAGGAGGGCATGTGGACCTTTGATAATTTCCCGAGCGCGGCGGTGGCCCAGAAGTTCGGCGCCCAGATCGACGCTCGCTGGCTCGACAAGGTGCGCGCGAGCATCGTGCGCCTGTCCAACTGCACGGCCACCTATGTGTCTGCGGAAGGGTTGATTCTCACCAACCATCACTGCGCCGATGAGTGTCTGGCCGATAACTCCACACCCGAACACAGTCTGATCGAGACCGGGTTCCTCGCCGCCGACCGGTCGCAGGAAAAGAAATGCGGCACGCAGATCGCCGACACGCTAGTGCAGATGGAGAACATCACCGAGCGCGTCAACGCCGCCACGAAGGGGCAAGACGCCAAGACCGCCAATGAAACCCGCAAGCGCACGCTCACCACGCTTGAGTCGGCCTGCGAGGACGCCAGCAAGCGTGACGCCAAGAGCGGTGCGCTTAAGTGCGAGTCGGTTGAACTGTACCAGGGCGGCCAGTATTTCCTGTACAAGTACAAGCGCTATACCGACGTTCGGCTGGTGTTTGCGCCCGAGGATGGCATTGCCGCCTTCGGTGGCGATCCGGACAACTTCCAGTTCCCGCGCTGGTGCCTGGACATGTCGGTGCTGCGCGCCTACGAAAACGGCAAGCCGGCCCAGACGCCGAACTTTCTGCGCCTCAATTTCAACGGGCCCAAGGCCGGGGATCTGATCTTCGTGGCCGGACACCCGGGCAACACCGACCGGGAGCTCACGCTCGATCAGCTGAAGTTCCAGCGCAATGTGTATCTGCCCACCTGGCTGTTGCGACGAACCGAAGAACGCGGCCGGCTGATCGAGTTCTCGGAGCAAAGCACGCAAAACCAGCACATCACGGCCGACCCGCTCAACACGATAGAAAATTCCATCAAGGTACGCCGCAAGCAGCTCGACGCTCTCCACGATGACGCGCTGATGGCGCGCAAGGCCGATGAGCAGGCCAAGCTCCGCGCCAAGATTGACGGGGATCCGGCGCTGCATGCGGCGCTCGGCGATCCGTACGGGGACATCGCCAAGGCGGCCCAGATCCAGGCCGCGCTGTGGCAGCAGTACACTTATCTGGAGCGCGGCGCGGCCTTCGACGGCGACCTGTTCAACGACGCACGCATTCTGGTGCGCGCGGCGGCCGAACGCGCCAAGCCCAACGCCGATCGGCTGCGCGAGTACACGGACGCCGCGCTTCCCCGACTGGAACAGGAGTTGGCGGCACCGGTGCCGATCTATCCGGAGCTCGAGCGCATCAGCATGACGCTGGGCTTGGAGCGCATGCGCGAATGGCTCGGCCCGGACGATCCGGTGGTGCGCCGTTTGCTGGCCAAGGAATCGCCGCAGGCCTTGGTGCAGCGCGTGGTTTCGGGCACCAAGCTGCGCGATCCGGCCGTGCGCCTGGCGTTATGGAAGGGCGGGGCCGAGGCGGTGAATGCCTCCACCGATCCGATGATCCTGCTCGCCAAATCGGTCGATGCCGACGCGCGCGTGATCCGCAAGCAATTTGAAGACGAGGTGGAAGGCCCACAGAAGCTCGCTGCCGAGCGCATCGCCAAGGCCCGCTACGCGGCCTATGGAACCGGGGTGTATCCGGATGCGACTTTTACGCTCCGTCTGAACTATGGCACGGTGCAGGGCTGGAACGAGCCCGACCACGCGGTCGACCCGTTCACCAAGCTGAGTACCTTGTTCGAGCGAGCGACCGGCGCCGATCCGTTCCGGGTACCCGACAGTTGGATCAAGGCGCGCGGGCAGCTGGATCCGGCCACGTCCTTTAATTTCTCCAGCAATAACGACATTGTCGGTGGCAACTCGGGGAGCCCAGCGATCAACGCGGCCGGCGAGGTCGTCGGTCTGCTGTTCGATGGCAACATCCACTCGATCTCAGGCTCGTACTGGTTCGACACGGAAAAGAACCGGGCGGTCGCGGTGGACACGACCATCATCCGCGAGGCCCTCACCAAGGTGTACGGCGCGAGCGCACTCTACAAGGAGATGTCCGGGAACTAGCCCGGGCAGTACAGTCCGGAATTAGCGGCGACGCGGCGGAGCACGGCGCGGCCCGCTCGGACGCGGCCCCCCGCCGCCGCGCCGGCGCGGCACTTCCGGGTTGCGCGGCACGTAGGGTGCCGGCTGCAATTTAGGCAGCAATTCGGGCTGGTAGCGTTCGACCGGAATCTTGTGACCGATGTAGGTCTCGATGTCCGGGAGCGAGATCGCGTACTCCTCGCAACCGAAGCTGATGGCATCGCCATCCGCCCCGGCGCGCGCGGTGCGCCCGATCCGGTGCACGTAGTCGGGCGAATCCTGGGGCAGGTCGAAATTAAAGACGTGGCTGACATCCGGGATGTGCAGGCCCCGCGAGGCGACGTCGGTGGCGATCAGCACCGCGAGCTCGCCCTCGTGGAACTGGCGCAGGAACCGCAGGCGCTTGGGCTGCGGCACGTCCCCGGAGATCGCCTGGGCGTTGAAGCCGTTGGCACGGAGCGAGCCCTCGAGTCGTTCGGCCGTGCGCTTGGTGTTGACGAACACCATGGTGCGGTGGGCTTCACTCTCACGCAGCAGATACACCAACAGCGGAATCTTGTCGGGCATCGAGGGGAAATAAATCGCCTGGCGCACGCGATCGATCGTGACCTTGTCCGGTTCGATGCGCACCAGTTCGGGGTTGTTCATGTGCTCGTAGGCGAGCTCGAGCACGCGCTGGGACAGGGTGGCCGAGAACAGCATGGACTGGCGCCGGTCGGGGGGCGGGAGGCGCCGCAGGATGTAGCGGATATCGGCGATAAAGCCTAAGTCGAACATCCGATCGGCCTCATCGAGCACCAGCACCTGGCAATGGCGCAGGTCATAAACCCCTTGCTTGAGGTAATCGATGATGCGTCCGGGCGTGCCGATCAGTACCTCGACGCCATCCTGCAGCTGCCGGCGCTGCTTCTCATAGTCGGTACCGCCAAACACCACGGCCAGCGACAAGCCGGTGTGGCGCCCGATGACGGTGGCGTCCTTGTGGATCTGCACCGCGAGCTCCCGGGTCGGGGCCACCACCAGAGCGCGAACCGAAGTGGGCGCCTTGCCCGGGGCGGCCGGCTTTTCCAGCAGCGACTGATACAGTGCGACCAGGAAGGCGGCGGTCTTGCCGGTGCCGGTCTGCGCCTGGCCTGCGATATCGCGCCCGGTCAGGGCGGCGGGCAGAGTTTGCGCCTGGATGGGCGTGCACAGGCTAAATCCGGCGTCGACGACCCCGCGCATGACCTGCGGGTGCAGTGGCAAGGATGTATAGGTTACGGTGCTTAAATGGTCTTCGCTCATGGAGTTAGGTCATAATTCGATCGGGAGGGGATAGGTGCTGCCCGCGGGCAGGTAAACGGCAGCACTTGCATTGGCGGCCGAAAAAGCTAAAAATGGGCCATCGGCGGCTCCTCTGCGCGCCAGCCTAAACAAATCCTTAAAGCACAAGTGTAACCGCTGAGCGGCTCTCACGTGCCACTGTCTGGTTCCTCGCACCAACCACCCACCAAAGTTTTATCTAGACGCAGGCTTCATCAAACACCGGTCATCCGGCGCCAAAGCCTATGATTCCTGCCATTAACCACCTCAACGGAGGCCTTAGTACGCGTGAGTAACGAAAATATTGTCCACACCTCGGACGCCAAGTTTGACGCAGATGTCATCAAATCCGACAAGCCCGTGTTGCTCGATTTCTGGGCGGAATGGTGCGGTCCTTGCAAGGCGATAGCGCCGATCCTCGATGAGATTGCCGGCGAATACCAAGGCCGGTTGCGCATTGCCAAGCTCAACATCGACGAGAACCCCCATACCCCCCCGAAGTTCGGCATCCGCGGCATACCGACTTTGATTCTGTTTAAGAACGGCACGGTCGAGGCCCAAAAGGTCGGCTCCCTGTCCAAGACGCAACTCGCCGCATTCCTGGATCAGCACCTGTGAGAGGGTATCTGGGCAATCAGGGTCGTAATCGTCCCAGCAACAATAAGGGCCAGGGCCAGGGCCAGCAGCGTCACGGCGGGCCGCGCGACGGCAATCGCGACCCGAACCGCGGCAACATCGGTGGTCGCATGGACGATCACCTCCCGGAGCTCGAGCCGCTGGGCGAGGACGACGCTGAGGTCATAAGCCCGGCCGAGCTGGCGCAATCGCGCAACTCGATGAATCTGACGACGCTGAAGTCCAAGCCGATCCACGAACTGGTCAAGCAGGCCGAGTCCATGGGGCTCGAAAGCCTCGCCCGCTCGCGCAAGCAGGACATCATTTTCTCAATCCTCAAGGCGCACGCGCGCAATGGCGAGGACACCTACGGGGATGGCGTGCTGGAGATTCTCCAGGACGGCTTTGGATTCCTGCGTTCCGCCGATGGCTCCTACCTGGCGGGCCCGGATGATATCTACATCAGCCCGAGCCAGATCCGCCGCTTCAACCTGCGCACCGGCGATTCCGTCTCCGGCCTGATCCGCCCCCCTAAGGATGGCGAACGCTATTTTGCGCTGCTCAAGGTCGGCGAGATTAATTACGATTCGCCCGAGAGCGCACGCAACAAGGTCCTGTTCGAGAACCTGACGCCTTTTCATCCGACCCGGCGTCTGAAGCTCGAACGCGGCAACGGCAGCACCGAAGACCTAACCGCGCGCACCATCGACCTGGTGGCGCCGATCGGCAAGGGCCAGCGCGGCCTGATCGTCTCCCCGCCCAAGGCGGGCAAGACGATGCTGCTGCAGAACATCGCCACCTCGATCACCTGGAACCACCCGGAAGTGCACCTGATCGTGCTGCTGATCGACGAGCGGCCCGAGGAAGTGACCGAGATGCAGCGCACCGTCAAGGGCGAGGTCGTGTCCTCCACCTTCGATGAGCCCGCGGCGCGCCACGTGCAGGTGGCCGAGATGGTCATCGAGAAGGCCAAACGGCTCGTGGAGCACAAGAAGGACGTCGTGATCCTGCTCGATTCGATCACGCGCCTGGCGCGCGCCTACAACACCGTGGTGCCGAGCTCCGGCAAGGTGCTGACCGGCGGCGTGGACGCCAACGCGCTGCAGCGCCCGAAGCGCTTCTTTGGGGCCGCGCGCAACATCGAGGAAGGCGGGTCTCTCACTATTCTCGCCACCGCGCTGATCGACACCGGCTCAAAGATGGACGATGTCATTTACGAAGAGTTTAAGGGCACCGGCAACAGCGAAATTCATCTGGACCGGCGCATCTCCGAGAAGCGGGTATTCCCGGCCGTGAACATCAACCGTTCCGGCACGCGCAAGGAAGAGCTGATCACCGATCAGGCGGAACTGGCCAAGATGTGGATCCTGCGCAAGCTCCTGCATCCGATGGACGAGCTCGCCGCGATCGAGTTCCTGCTCGATAAGATGAAGGACACCAAGACCAACAGCGACTTCTTCGAGGCCATGAAGCGCTAGCGCCGCGGTGGCCGCCCAACCGCGACTCCCCGCCCGGCCGCCTACTTCGTACAGTGGGGCGGGAACCGGGGAGCTGCCCAAACAGTCTAGCCTGTCACAGATTGGCGCGTCGCTGGCCGGCGACTGTGGTAGTTCGGACCACAGCTGTCGGATGATGGTGGCGCTGCCCGTTTATCAAGGTTCGCGCATGCGCCAGATCTACTACGCCACCGTCCTCCTGACCACCTCCGCGGTGGCGCTTTCGCAAGTGGCGCCGGCCCCGCCCGCCAGCCCCATCACCGATCGCTTTGCGGCACGCGTGTCGTACTACAAAGGCAAGGTGTCGACCGACGGCTCGGTCACCGATCCGAACTCGGCGACCCCGGGCACGCCCATCTCGATGGAAGATGACCTCCGGCTCACGCCCGATGTGCATCAGGGTCGGGTGGAATTCATATTTCGCATGCGCGATCGCCACCGACTGCGCGTGGACACGTGGGAGATCAACCGCAGTTCCAACACCACCCCGACCTCGGACATCGTGTTCGGCGATGTCACTCTGACCCCGCTGGATCAGGTGGCAGCGCAGTTCAACTGGCGGCAGAGTGATTTCACTTACACCTATTCGGTGCTCTACCACCCGCGCTTCGAGCTCGGGGTGGGTCTCGGGATGCATTGGATCCAGGCCGACACCGAGGCGCGCGTGTTTGCGCGCGGCGTGCATGAATCCTTCGAGGGCGCCGGACCCTTTGGCACCGTGGCCCTCGACGGGAGCTTCCTGATCACCAAGCGTTTTTCATTCAACGCGCGCGCGCAGTACATGAGCCTGCACCTGAACAACAGCACCGGAAAGCTCGGTGACTACCACGCCGACCTGCAGTTTCGCTGGAAGCCGAACCTGGCGCTCGGGCTCGGCTACGAAAGCACGCAGGAACAGGTCACGGTCACCAAAAGCAATCCCAATGGTGACATGAAATTCAACGTGCACGGAGCGGAGTTGTTCGTGCGCGCGAGTTTCTAGCACGGCGCGGGATTGTTTCGGGCTTTGGCGGCCATCAATTGCCCGCCGCTCTTTCGACACTAACCCAGGCGAGCGGCTTCGCCTGGGTCGCGGAATCGCGCACCCCAGCGCCGATAAATAGGCCCCTAACGCGTCGCGCGAGCGTACCACGCACCAATCAAACCAATGCAGGCGAGCAGGGCCGCGGCGCTGAGCGCCAATGAATGGTGAATGCCAACCAGCGTCGCACCCAGACCCACGGTTACGCCGCTAAAAGTGCGCAGCCCTAGGCTCGCGGTGATGAACATGCCTACGATGCGGCCGCGCCGTTCCTGGGGCGAGCGCATCTGCACGATCGTCTGCGCCATGGCGCTGAAGGACAATTCGAAAAAACCGGCTGCCAACAGCAACGCGAGAGTGAACAGCATGCCGTGCGCCAGCGCGAAGCCCCCCATCGCCAGGCACCAGCCCGCGCCCAGCCACAGCGCCCGGCCCGGGGTTGCCGACAGCAGCCCGCGGCCCTCGAGCAAAAGCACGGCGAGAATGGCGCCAGCCGCGTCCGCGCCGAGCAGCGCCGCATAGGTCAAGCCCGCGTTATGGAGACCCAAGTCCTCCGCGAAAGCGGGCATTTGCGCCTGGTAGGCGTTGCCGATAAACAGCGAGCCGGCGCCCGCCAGTAATGTCATCGCCACGATCTGGCGATTGCCGGTTATGCCGCGCACCGTCGTGAGCAGATCGTGCCAGACTTTGGCACGATGCGCGGCGCGCGTGGCGGCGGGCGGCCGCTGCGGGGTGTATCGCACCTTGCCTAGCCAGATCAGCAGGGGCAGGTAGATGAGCACGTTGGCGAATATGCCGTAGATGGGGCCCAAGCCCAGCAGCAGAACGTTGCCCACTACCGGTCCTGCGAGCATGCCGAGGTAGCGTCCGCTGGCATTGAGACGCACGGCGCTTTGCAGATTCTCGGGGCCGACAATGTCGTAGATCAGCACCTGCGCGGAGGGGCTCCACAGCACACCGGCCAGGCCGTGAACAGCGAGCAGCGCCCAGGCCTGCCAGATCTGCAGGTGCCCGCCGAGAAAAAGTACCCCCCAGCCGATCGACACCCCCATGAACAGCAACATGCCGATCTGCATGATGCGGCGTGGGTTGTAACGGTCGGCGAGCGCGCCGGTGTAGCCTGAGAGCAGCAGGAATGGGACCCAGTGCGAGATCACCGCGAACGCACCGAGCGCCGGGGAGTGGAATTTCTGGTGCAGCACCCAATAGGTGATCACGTGCTCGATGTTGTCGGCCATCATCGCGAGGGTGGCTGCGATCACGTAACCGCGGTAACCGGGATTGCGCAGCGCTGCGAACGAGGGGGTGCGCGCCGGTGGAGCGCTCATGCTAAAAGCCGTGCGCGCAAGAAATCCACGATGTTTTTAATAGTGGCCGGATCGCGAAGTGGCGCGCCATGTCCAAGCGCCGGCGCGATGAGCAAATCGCCCTGGCGCAGCTCCCTGGACACCGCCTCGGCGTGCGCCGTCGGCACCACATCGTCAGCCCCGCCGTGCACCAGCAACAGCGGTACATGGATCCGGCGCACCAGGGCTCCGGTGGTCACCTCCTCAGGATAGGCGCCAAAACGCTCGCGCATGCGCTCGCGAAAACCGGCCTGCACTTTGGCGCTCAATGCCACCACCTGGGAGAAGGAGTCGGTGATGTAGCCCAGGTCGTGCATCATGCCGATCAGCACCGCCCCTTGCACGGCGGCGGGCTGGTCTTCGGCCAGCCAGCTGGCGGTCGCGAACGCACCGAATGAGTGTGCGATGACGCCCTGGACGGGGCCGTGGCTGGCGATGACCGCCTGGATCGCGCCCCGAAACGCGTGCATGTCGGCTTGCGTACCGCTCGAGCGGCCGTGCGCCGGCGCATCGAAGGCCACGACGCGCATTCCTTTTGCGCGCACGGCGCTGATCAGATAAGCCATGCGCCCCGCGTGGGAGATCCAACCGTGCACGATCAGCACCGAGGGTGATTCGGGCCTGGCTCCCGGCCAGCCATAGACCTGCAGCGTGCCGGTCGGCAATTCAAGACGCTGCGATTCTCCGCTCGCCAAGAACTTCACTTCCTCCGGATCGATCGATCGCTTGAGCGGCGTGAGGAACAGTCGCATGGCCAGCCGCACGGCGAGGGTGGTACTCAACGCGCTGACCATACGGAAAATCCAGCGCAAGCGTGCACGCAGCACCGGATCCATGCCCGGCACCACGCGTTCGCTACTGGTCGCGAGCGGGTAGGGCGGATTAATGTCTGTAGGCCTTTTGGAAGCGAATAATGGACCCAACGCTCTCACGCTACGGAGGCCCTGGGTCGACGGGTTTGACCTATATTGTATACATGGCTTGGAGCCCGAACGGCCCGGGCAACAGCGAAGGATTCCCCGCCACTATGAACACTGCTGGTTACGCGGCGCAGTCCGCCAAGACTCCCCTGGCACCCTACACATTCGAGCGTCGCAAGCTCCGCCCCAACGACATCGCGATGGAGGTGCTCTACACGGGCGTGTGCCACACGGACTTGCATCAGGCCCGCAACGATTGGGGCGGGTCAGAGTACCCCATCGTTCCCGGGCACGAAATTGTGGGCCGCGTTGTGGAGGTCGGCGCGGAGGCGCACCGTTACAAGATCGGTGATGCGGTGGCGGTCGGCTGCATGGTCGATAGCTGCTTGACCTGCGATCGATGCCGCAAGGGTGAAGAGCAGCAGTGCCGGAAGGGCCCCACCGCCACCTATAACGGGCACGATCGCATCACCAATGAGATCACCTACGGGGGCTATTCCAAGCGCCTGGTGCTGCGCGAGGAGTTCGCGCTGCGCGTGCCCGACGCACTTGATCTTTCGCGCGCCGCACCGCTGCTGTGCGCGGGCATTACCACTTACTCACCACTGCGCACATGGAATGTGGGGCCCGGGAGTCGTGTGGGCGTCATCGGGCTCGGTGGCCTCGGCCATATGGCCGTCAAGCTCGCGGTGGGACTCGGGGCGGAGGTGACCGTGATGAGCCGCACGGCCGATAAGAGCGCGGACGCCCGCGCGCTGGGCGCTGATCGGCTGCTGGTCTCGAGCTACGCGGAAGCGATGCACAAGGCTGAATCGACCTTTGATCTGATCATCGACACGGTGCCGGTCAAGCACGACCTAAATCCTTACCTGCCGCTGCTGGATATCGACGGCACCCTGGTGCTGGTGGGCCAGGTGGGTCCGCTGGCCGAACCTTCGACGCTTCCGCTGCTCATGGGACGGCGCCGTGTTGCCGGATCGTCCATCGGCGGCATTGCCGAGACGCAGGAGATGCTCGATTTCTGCGCGCAAAAAAACATACTGCCGGATTGCGAAATGATTCGCATGGATCAGATCAACGAGGCCTTCGAGCGGCTGGCGAAAGCGGACGTCCGGTACCGCTTCGTGATCGACATGGCGAGTCTTAAGGCCTAAGTCACCGGCACGGGGCTGAACTTACGGTCCGCGCGCGATCGCCCGATAGCCAATGTCGTGCCGGTATTGCGCGCCCTCAAACCTTAGGCATTCGACCAGCTCATAAGCGGCGCGTTGCGCCTGCTCGACTTTTTCGCCCAGTCCCACCGCACACAGCACGCGCCCGCCGCTCGTGATGACATCGGCGCCGCGTTGCACGGTGCCCGCGTGAAACACTTTGCCCGCAAGTCGCGCCGCGCGCTCTAATCCCGAGATGGTCTGTCCGAGCCGAACCTTGCCCGGATACCCTTCGGCGGCCAGCACCACGCCCAGTGCGGCGCGCGGATCCCATTCGAGGTGCTGATCAGCCAGGCGCCCGTCCAGGGCCGCGATGCACAGCGCCGGTAGATCGGAGCGGAGCCGCGCGAGCACCGCCTGCGCTTCCGGATCGCCGAAGCGGCAGTTGAATTCAATCACGCGCGGCGCACCGTGCGGATCGATCATCACTCCGGCGTACAGGAAACCGGTGTAAGGGGTCCCGTCACGCGCCAGGCCCTTGAGGGTGGGATGGATGACCTCGCGCATGATGCGCTCGTGTACGGCCGCGCTCACGACCGGTGCAGGCGAGTACGCGCCCATGCCGCCGGTGTTGGGCCCTTGGTCCTTGTCCCGCAAGCGCTTGTGATCCTGGGAGCTGGCGCAGGGCAGGGCGTGAATGCCGTCGGCGAGCACGATAAAACTGGCTTCCTCGCCCTGAAGAAATTCCTCGATCACCACCGTCTCGCCCGCCTCGCCATGGCTTCCGGAGAACATCGCATCCACGGTGGACAGCGCTTCCTCGATACTTGCGGCAATCACCACGCCCTTGCCCGCGGCAAGGCCGCTGGCCTTGATGACGATGGGTGGGGTTTGGGCACGGAGCCAGGCGTCATCGAAATCATCACGCCCAAAGGTGCGATAGGCAGCGGTGGGAATCCGGTGCCGCTCCAGGAACTCCTTGCAATAGGCTTTTGAGCCCTCAAGCTGCGCGGCGGCGCGGCTTGGCCCGAAGCAACGCAGTCCCGCGGCCTTGAACGCATCGACCACGCCCATCACCAGCGGCCCCTCCGGGCCGATAATGGTGAGATCGACCTGTTCGGCCTGGGCCAGCTGCACCAATCTTGCGATGTCGGTCGCGGCGACGTCGACGTTGCGCACCTTGGGTTCGGCGCCGGTTCCGGCGTTGCCCGGCGCCACCAGCACCCCGCTGACTCCGGCCGCTTTGAGGCAGCACCAGGCGAGGGCGTGTTCGCGGCCGCCGTTGCCGACGATCAGGATCTTCATGGGATCAGTGTCGGAAGTGGCGCATGCCGGTATAGAGCATGGCCATGCCGTGCGCATCGGCCGCCTCGATCACTTCAGCGTCGCGCTTGGAGCCGCCCGGCTGAATGATGGCCGCAATGCCGAACTGTGCGGCGACGTCCACGCCGTCCCTGAAGGGCAGGAAAGCGTCCGAGGCCATGGCCGCGCCGCGCAACGGGAGTTTTTCATCGGCCGCCTTGAGCGCGGCGATGCGGGTCGAGTAGACCCGGCTCATCTGTCCGGCCCCCACCCCGATCGTGGCGCGATCGCGCGCGAATACGATGGCGTTGGATTTTACAAACTGCGCCACCTGCCAGGCAAAGCGCAGGTCCGCGAGTTCGCGTTGATCGGGCGAGCGTCGGGTCACCACCCGAAGCGTATTCTCGGCGAGCGTGGCGGTATCGCGGTCCTGGACCAGCACCGCCCCATTGATGCTGCGCAGCTCATAGTCCGACTCGTCCGGTTCGCTAAAGGCTCCAAGCGCCAGAACCCGGATGTCAGGTTTTGCCGAGAGCACTTTCAGTGTCTCCTCGTCGATGGCCGGGGCGGCGATCACTTCGGCAAATTGGCGGGAAATCACGCTGCGCGCGGTCTGGGCATCGAGTGCGCGGTTAAAGGCAATGATGCCTCCGTAGGCGGAGGTGGGATCGGTGCGATACGCCAGATCGTAGGCTTGGGCCGGGGTCGCGGCGAGCGCGACGCCGCAGGGGTTGGCGTGCTTGACGATGACGCAGGCGGGCTCGGCAAACTGTCGCACGCATTCGATCGCGGTGTCGGCATCCTGCAGGTTATTAAAGGACAACTCCTTGCCCTGCAGCATGCGCGCGGCGCCGATCGATCCGGTCCGGGCGCCACTCACCCGGTACCAGGCGGCACGCTGGTGCGGATTTTCACCGTAGCGCAGTTCCTCCACCTTCTCGAGCAGCAGCGCGAGTCGCTCCGGAAAGCGCTCGATCGGCAGCTGCTGCGAGCGTTGCAGGAAATTGGATACAGTGGTGTCGTACTCGGCCGTGTGCGCGAAGGCTTTGGCGGCCAGGCGCGAGCGGGTGTCGATCGAGGTCTCCCCACTGGCAGAAATTTCTGCGAGCACCGTGGGATAGTCGGCCGGATCGACCAGCACGGTGACATCCGAGTGGTTTTTGGCCGCCGCGCGCAGCATCGCAGGGCCCCCGACGTCGATGTTCTCGATCGCCTCGGCGTAGCTGCAGCCGGGCTTGGCGATCGTGGCGGCGAAGGGGTAGAGATTGACCACCAGAAGGTCGATGGCCTCGATGCCGTGCGCGTGCATCACCGCCTCATCGGTTCCGCGCCGGCCCAGCAGGCCCCCGTGGACCCTGGGGTGCAGCGTCTTGACGCGCCCGTCCATGATTTCGGGA
The DNA here is from genome assembly GCA_038234675.1 of Steroidobacterales bacterium. Taxonomy (GTDB): domain Bacteria; phylum Pseudomonadota; class Gammaproteobacteria; order Steroidobacterales; family Steroidobacteraceae; genus FEN-1191. The sequence continues at coordinate 16,978 of JBBQTF010000002.1, read as the reverse complement.
AAACCCGTGTAGTCGGCCACTTCGCGCACATTGAGCCCGGCGTTACGCAGCGCCTGGGCGGTGCCACCGGTGGAGAGCAGCTCGATGCCGTGGCCGGCCAGGGCGCGGGCAAAGTCGGCCAGGCCGTGCTTATCGGATACCGACAGCAGTGCGCGTGCAATCGGCATGCCCAGGGATCCTATTCGTTGAGCCCCATCGAGCGCAGCTTCTTGCGCAGCGTCGTGCGGGTAATTCCCAGGATTTCGGCCGCCTGGCTCTGGTTGCCCTCGGCGTAATCGAGCACCGCGCGGAGCAACGGCTCCTCGACTTCGCGCAGCACCAGGTTGTACAGGCGTGCGGGGCGATGCCCGTTGAGATTGGAGAAATAATCGCTAAGCACCCGCTCGGTATGGTTACGCAGCGGGAGATCCTTGCCGGCTGTTCTATTCATCGTTTTTTTCTTCGAAAGTCTGAAGTTTTGCCCAGCCCCCAAAGACACGTTTCGAGAGCTCGAACTGCGACGCGGAATCTTCCGCCCCCACCAGAGCCGCGCGTGAGGCGCGGCACTCGCTGTCCAGATCGCAATATCGGCTCAAGTGTTTTCGTGCCACCCGAACTCCGCTGTACTCGCCGTAGAACGCGTACAAGGTTTCGAGGTGTTGAAGGATGATCGCAGTGATCGACGCGCGCAAGAGTGGCGGGGGAATTTTTTTTGTATCTAGGAAATTATTGACATCTCGGAAAATCCATGGTGAGCCCAGCGCGGCACGACCGATCATCACGGCATCGGCGCCGGTGGCCGCCAAAACCTGCTGCGCCTGTTGTGCAGTGCCGACATCGCCGTTGGCAATCACCGGTATGCGCACCGTTTCTTTCACCGCGCGTATGGTTTCGTACTCGGCAGCGCCCTGGAAGCGATCGGCGCGCGTGCGTCCGTGCACCGCGATGGCGCTGATGCCGGCGCGCTCGGCGAGTTGGGCGATGCGGGTGGCGTTACGGCGCGTCGGATCCGGCCCGGTGCGGATCTTCACCGTCACCGGCACCGCCACCGCGCGCACCAGCGCGTCGAACAGGCGCGCGACCAGGTCTTCATCGCCCAGAAGCGCTGATCCGCACAGCCGATCGCAGACCTTCTTGGCCGGGCACCCCAGATTAAGATCGATAATGTCCGCACCGGCGTCCACCTGGTGTCGCGCCGCCGCGGCGAGCTGTTGTGGATCGGCACCGGCGAGCTGTACCGCGACCGTGGCTCGGGTCGATGCCGCGCTCGCCATGCGGCGCTGCGATTTTGCGGTATGCCACAGCGACTGATCGGCGCTGAGCATCTCCCCGCACGCCAGGGCGGCGCCCTGTTGGGCGCACAAATCGCGAAACGGAGGGTCGGTCACGCCGGCCATGGGCGCGAGCAGCACGCGCCCGGTGAGCGCGTGTGGGCCGATGGCCCAGCTCACGAAGTTCTCGCCAGCGTGGGCGTGTCGCCGGCGCAGCGCAGCCCGCCGGCCGCCGCCGTGACGCACACGTCGAGCTCAAAACTCGAGGCCTGGCGCGTGGGATCAAGTATGCGGATCTGGGTGTCGATGCGCTGGTCGCGCCGGATCATCCGCTGACCGCGCTCATCGGCGGGCAGGTATTGCGCAGGTTCCAATTCGCCGCGGCTCACCGCTTTGCCGAACCGATCGCGCAGCGTGAGTCGAATCAACGGCAGGGCCTGCGCCCGCTCACCGACGTTGGTGAGACGGAGCCGTACCAGCAGCGTCTGACTGTCCTCGCTTTCGGCGCTCGCGCCCAGTTGCCGGACGTCGTAGTTGCCCAGGTCCCAGTTCGGATGGAGCGGTTCGCCGAACATCGATGCCAGGCCGCTCATGGGGCCGAACCACCCGGCGCGCGTCGCCAGATCATCGCGCCAATGATTGAGCGCCTGCAGCACCAGGAGCAGGGCGAGCCCCGCCGCTCCGGCGATCAACCGCCAGTCCCCCCAGGATCGGATCGTGCGAAACCAGTGGCTCGGATCATCGGCCTCCGGGCTTAAGTTCGCACCTTGCGCAAGCTCGGCGGTTGCCCCGTGCAGTGCCACCAGTTCCGGGGCGGGCTCCGCTTCCGTTTCGGTTTTAGTCGCTTCCGAATCGGACTCGGGTTCGTCCTTGAAATGCCCGTCCATCCGGGCCGTGAATTCCGCCGTGTTGTGCGCTTCGGCGATGCGGCGCGAAACATCGGCGATCTCACTGTCGAGGACTTCTTCCGGAATGATCTCCTCGGTCTGCAGGAAGGTGTCGCCCTCCAGCACGATGGTCTCGAAGGTGCCCGTGCCCCGATTCTTGCCCACCTCCTCATCGACGAAGTCGTATTCCTCGTCCGCGTCGTGGGTTTCCTCGGCCGGGTGCGACTGCTCCGCGTCGCGCGCCTCGTCGATCTCGCCGAGTTCGCCGAGCTTGTCCGGGTCGCCCAGCTCGTCTAGGTTGTCCGGGTCGTCCGCCTCATCCGCCAGGTGGTCCTCATCCGTGTGAGCGTACGGTTCGTTCGCGGATTCACTCGCGGGCTCCGCTGCCGCCTCCTCCTCGACGTCGATGTCTGCGGGCGGTGAGCGGGGAGGCGCGTCCACGACCCACAGGGGCGCCGCATGCGAAATGGGCTGCGGCGGAATCAGGCGGAGCGGTGCGATCCCGATCTTGGGGTTGGTGCTGTCGAGATCCCGAAACTCCAGTTCGGCCAGGATGGCGGCCGCGGTCGTCATCGGGCTCCCAGGATGTGCCTCGTCCGTAGCGGGGCCTGCGCCGCGACCCGGTTCGGTGAGCGCCGGGCGGGACATGGTGGCGCTCGCCTTGTCCTCTATATAAGCCGGAGGCTCCAGCTCGCTGTGGTCGGGCGCGCCGAGTGCGGATTCCTCGCCGAGCTTAAGCAAGGCGTTGAATACATTGGCGCAGCGGCCACAGCGCACGTAGCCCTGGCCGGCCCGAAGGTCCGCCGCGGTGACCGCGAGTGACAATGCGCATTTAGGACAGACCGTGTACATCAGTGTTTCTATGGCCGGCGAGAGCGACCCAACCGTCCCGTTGCCCCCATGGGGTGATATCAAACCACGGCGCGTACGCCGCCGCCACGACTTCTGCCTGTTCGGCGAGGATTCCGGCCAGCAGCAGGTCACCGCCCGGTCGGACCCATCCGGCAAATCGAGGGGCCAGTTCGCACAGCGGCCCGGCGAGAATGTTCGCCACCAGCGCGCGGCTCCCGGGCGGCAGGGTGGCCGCATCGGCGTGGACACTCAATTGCCCGGCCACGCCATTGGCGGCGGCGTTTTCCGCAGTCGCCAGAAGAGCCTGCGGGTCGATGTCAAAAGCGGCCACGTGCGCGGCGCCCAATCGGGCCGCGGCGATGCCTAAGATCCCTGAGCCCGATCCGTAGTCGATGAGCGTCATTGCCGCGGTGACGTGCGCATCGAGCCACTCCAGGCAAAGGGCCGTCGAGGGATGAGTGCCGGTCCCGAAAGCCAGCCCCGGATCGAGCGTCACGACCACCGCCCCCCGCTCGCTCACTTGTTCGTGGCGTGGACAGATCCATAGGCGGGAACCGAAAGGCAGTGCGTGAAAATCGCGCAGCCACTCTCGTTCCCAGGCGCGGGCGCCGAGCCACTGCGGCGCGACGCGCGCCGCGTCGAAATCAAGTGCACTCGCCAGGCGCGCCGATAAGCGGACCGCGTCCGCGTCGCCGGAGAACAGCGCTTGTAATTTGGTGGCCGGCCACAAGCGCATCTCCCCGACGCCCGGCTCCAGCACCGCATCGTCGTGCGCATCGCTGAAGGTGACCGCGAAGGCGCCCAGATCCTGGCAGGCGGCTTCCGCGCGTTGCGGGTCAAGCCCCCGCAGCTCGAAGCTCAAGGCCAGGCAGTCCCCGGTAGACATCGGCCCAGTATCGGTAAGGGTAATCAGCGCAGGCCCAGGCGCCGCTCGAGGTAGTGGATGTCCAGGCTCCCGGTGTGGAAGGCCGAATGGGCGAGGATCTCCTGGTGTAAGGCCGTATTGGTCTTGATGCCCTCCACCACGAGTTCGGCCAGGGCATTGCGCATGCGGGCGATTGCGGTGTCGCGGTTTTCGCCGTGCGTGATCAGTTTGCCGATCAGCGAATCGTAGTAGGGCGGCACGCTGTAGCCCGAATACACGTGCGAGTCGACCCTGACCCCGGGGCCTCCGGGCGGGTGCCAGAGCTTGATGGGGCCCGGCGAGGGCGCGAAGGTGCGCGGGTCCTCGGCATTGATGCGGCACTCGAGCGCGTGGCCGCGGATCTCGATGTCATCCTGCTTGAAGGGGAGTTTGTCGCCCGCGGCGATCATCAGCTGGGTCTTGACCAGATCGATCCCGGTGATCAGCTCGGTGACCGGGTGCTCGACCTGGATGCGGGTGTTCATCTCGATAAAGTAGAACTCGTTGTCCTGGTACAGGAACTCCATGGTTCCGGCGCCCCGGTAATGCACGGCCTTGCAGGCGTCCACGCAGCGAGCTCCCATGCGCGCGCGCTGCTTTTCGGTGATGCCAGGGGCGGGCGCCTCCTCCATGACCTTCTGGTTGCGGCGCTGCATCGAGCAGTCGCGCTCGCCTAAGCTCACGACATTTCCGTGGTTGTCGCCGATGATCTGGAATTCGATGTGGCGCGGACGCTCGAGGAATTTCTCCATGTAGATCTGATCGTTCCCGAAGGCCGCCGCCGCTTCCGCGCGCGTGATGGCGATCGAACTGAGCAGCGCCCCCTCCGCGTGCACCACGCGCATGCCGCGGCCGCCGCCGCCACCGGAGGCCTTGATGATCACCGGATAGCCGATCTGGCGCGCGATACGAAGATTATCGGCCGAGGTGTCGTTGAGCGGGCCGCCCGAGCCCGGCACGCAGGGCACGCCCGCCTTGGTCATCAGATGGATGGCCGACACCTTATCGCCCATCAACCGGATGGTCTCGGCCTTGGGTCCGATCCAGGTAAAGCCGCTCTTCTCGACCCGTTCGGCAAAATCGGCATTCTCCGAGAGGAACCCGTAGCCGGGGTGGATGGCCACCGAATCGGTAACTTCCGCCGCGCTGATGATGGCCGGCATGTTCAGGTAACTGTCGCGACTGGCCGGCGGTCCGATGCACACCGACTCATCGGCCAAAAGCACGTGCTTGAGGTTCGCATCGGCGGTCGAGTGCACGGCCACGGTCTTGATCCCGAGCTCCCGGCAGGCACGCAGGATCCGCAGTGCAATTTCGCCACGGTTGGCGATGACGATCTTGTCCAGCATGGTTATTCGATGATGAACAGGGGCTGGCCGAACTCCACCGGTTCCCCGTTCTTGACCAGGGCCGCACGTATCCGGCCGGCCACGTCCGACTCGATCTGGTTCATCATCTTCATGGCCTCGATCGTGCACAGCACCTGGCCGACCTGGACCTCATCGCCGATCTCCACGAACTGCTTGGCCCCGGGCGATGGGGCGCTGTAATACGTCCCGACCATCGGCGCGGTGATCATGTGCTCGTTCTCGCTGGTCTGCGGCGCAGGCGCGGGGGTTTCCGCGGTCGCCCGAGCACTGGCCGAGCGCTGCGAAGCGGAAGTGGGCGCAGGCGTGGCCGAGCTGGCGGCCGCGTGGTTGGCCGAGGCAGCCTTTCCAGGAGAGGTCTGAACCTCGACGGGACTGTTGCGCGCGATGCGCACCGATTCCTCCCCTTCCTTGATCTCGATCTCCGAGACGCCGGATTCCTCCAGCAACTCGATCAGTTTTTTTATTTTTCTGATGTCCATCGATGCAGGCGCTCCAGATTGGTCCGTGGTCAGAAGAGAAAAAATCAGGCCGCGAGCCGGGCGGCGGCCGCGCGCACGGCGAATTCATAGCCGAGGGCCCCCAGACCCACGATCGAGCCCACGGCAATGTCGGCGAAATAGGAGTGATGGCGAAAGCTTTCGCGCGCGGCGGTGTTGGACAGGTGCACTTCGATAAAAGGAAGCTTGACCGCCAGCAGCGCATCGCGAAGCGCCACGCTGGTGTGCGTAAGGGCACCCGGGTTGAAGATCATGAAAGCGATGCCATCCCCAGGGGCGCGCTGAATGTGATCAATCAGTACGTGCTCGGCGTTGCTCTGCACCGCGGTAAGCTCGTGACCCAGGTCCACGGCCAGCTGCTGAGCGCGTTTTTCGATTTCAGCGAGTGTCTGGCGGCCGTAGGTATCCGGTTCCCGGCTGCCAAGCAGGTTGAGGTTGGGGCCATTGAGTAGTAGCAGTCGAGCCATGGGTTCTTGAGCCGCCGCGGGCCTGAACGTCGAATTGGCGCGAATTTAGCCCAACCTGGTAGAGATTGATACGAACTGTCGTCGATTCTGCAGGCATCATCCGACTTTGTGGACGAAGAGCGCGTCCGACACCTGTGGCGTCCATACACCTGACCAGTGTCGAGGCAGGCCGTAAGTCGACTGAATTGCGTAGCTTACGCGCAACACTCTTATCGTAGCGCTTCTTTTACGGTGCGCTGTGCCGGTACGCGCCGGCGACGGATCCACCGCAAAGGGGCAGTGACACGAGACTGCTGAGGCGGTGAGTGGAGTTCGCGTGGACCGGATTATTGTGTCAAAAACAAGTTTAATAAGGTCAAGTTTTAGGTGATTGTTGCGATCTTTCGACTGCCAGGGTTTTCAACGCGTTGGAGATAGACGTTCGGGCGACCGCCACCGACTCCCGGCCGGCGGCCACGCTGTTCATATGCTTGAGGATCGCGTCGGCTTCGTCCGGGTGCAGTTCACCCACCTTGATCGCCACGATCTGGTTCTTCGCATCGGCGAATACGGTGAACGGCAGCGCGAGCTGCATGCCGAATCTTTGGGCGGCTTCCGCCCCGTCCTCCTCGCCCACTAGCACCGTGTAACGGAGCGGTGTTTTCTTTAAAAACTTATGCACGGCAGCGGGCGAATCCACCGCAATGCCGACAATCGCCAGTCCCTCGGCGCGATGCGCGCCCTGAAGCGCATTGAGAAGTGGGATTTCGCGTCGGCACGGCTCGCACCAGCTGGCCCAGAAATTGTAGAGGCGCGTCCGACCCGGAATGGTACGAAGCGCTCGCTGCGTACCGCTCAGGTCGGCCAGCTTGATGTCCGGTACTTGCTCCGGGATCGCCGGGGCAGCGGGTCCCGAAGTTATCGGAGCGGCCGGTTCGGTGGGCCTGCGGGCAGGGGCCGGTGATTGTGCCGCGATGGCGACAATCTGGGGCCGGCCGTTCAGGTAATGTCGATAACTGAGAAAGCCAGCGGCCGCGCCGAGCAATGCCACCAATGTGTAGAGCGCGGCCGGTGCGATCTTCAAGCGCTAGCCGCCCGGCGCAGTCGCGCGAGTGAGCACTTTCGCGAACGCTGCAGCCGGCATGTAGCCCACGACGCGATAGTTGCTTCGTTCCTGGCCATCCCCGCCATAGAAAGCGATCGTCGGGGGCCCGAAGATACCAAAGCGCTTGAGCAGCGCCTGGTCATCGGCGTTGTTGGCGGTCACATCGGCGCGCAGCAGGGTCATGTGGGCCAGCGCCTGGTGCACCTGCGGGTTGGTGAACGTGGAGCGCTCCATCTCCTTGCAGCTGGTGCACCAGTCGGCATAAAAATCGAGCAGCACGGGTTGGCCCAACGAAGCGGCCGCACTCACGGCCCGGTCAAGTTCCGCAACATTGGCTACGCGCGCAAATTTAAGCTCGCTCGCCGCCAATTGCTCAGACCGTGCCAGCGGGTGCAAGGGATCCGTGGCGCCACGCGCCGCCCCGACGCCCAATAGGATGGCGTAGAGGCCGGCCGCGAGCGCGGCTGCGCGGCCGAAAAAGAGCACCGTTCCGCGGTTCGGCAGCCGCCAGAGCACCAGGAATGCGGCTACGAAAGGCACGCAGTAAAGGAGCAGCGCCCATCGGTCACTGACCAGCCGGGAAAGCATCCATGCGGCGACGCCCAGCATCAGCGCACCGAACAGCTGCTTGACCGTGTCCATCCAGGCGCCGGCCCTGGGAAGCAGTCTTCCGGCCGAGGTGCCAATGATCAGGAGCGGCGTGCCCATCCCTAAGCTCATCGCGAACAGCGCCAGTGCGCCGCGGATGATGTCGCCTCCCTGGCTGATCACCAGCAGCGCTCCGACCAGCGCCGGTGCCACGCAGGCGGTGACGATCAGCGCGGACAACGCGCCCATGACCGCCACGCCGCCAAACGTGCCGGCGCGCTGCTTGTTGCTGCTGTCGGAGAGGCGTGTCTGGAGCGCGGCGGGCATCTGCAGCGTGTACAGGCCAAACATGGACAGCGACAGTGCAATGAACAGCGCCGCGAACAGCAGGATGATCCAGGGCTGCTGGAAAACCGCCTGCACCTGGCGGCCCGCCGCGGCGAAGGCCGCGCCGGCAATCGTATAGGTGAGCGCCATGCCCAGCACATAGGTCAGCGACAGCGAGAACGCGCGCGCAGTGGTGATCTTCGGTCCCTGGCCTGCGATGAGCCCGGAGAGGATCGGCACCATCGGCAGCACGCAGGGCGTGAAGGCCAGCAACAGACCAATGCCAAAGAACGTGGCGAGGATGGCGAAGACGCTTCCGGTACGGATCATGCGCGCCAGCCGGTCCTGATCCGAAACAAAGGCGGTCCCGCCCGCGCTTCCTCTGCCAGCGGCGCCGATCACGGCGGCGCTCGTGGTGGGCATCGAGAGTGTGAATTGCTTGGTGATGGGCGGATAGCACAGGCCCGCCGTGGCGCATCCCTGGTACGTGACCGCGAGTGCCACCTGGTTGCCCGCCGCGGCACTGCGGGTCATTCCAAGGTGCGCAATGAGATCCCTGTGATAGACGACTTGCTTGCCGAAGTACTCATCGCTCTTGGTGTCCCCGGCCGGCAGTTCAGGTTTTCCTAAAGTGACGCCCGGAGTGGTGGTCGCGAATTTGAGCCGCGACTGGTACAGGTAATAGCCCTCGGCGATCCCCCAACTCAGTCGCACGCGATTGGGGCCCTCGGGAACGGCGGCCAGGCGGAAGGCCTGGTCGGGAGGCAAAAAGGTATCGCTCTTGGGGGCGGCACCCAGGAGTGCGCTCGGGCTGGCCGGCGCGCCGGCCGCGCGGGGGGCTACCGCATGACATAACGCCACGGTCCCCAGCAGGACCGAGACCACCCAATAAAGAGAAGAAAAATGGGGCTTTGGGGCAGAAAGTTTTAATTTCATATAAATCAGTGGCTTAGATTTAAAGAAATCGATCGTGGACCCATCAGCATAGTCCCAATGCCCTCCTTTCGTCACGTTGACCCCGTCTCAACTCTTGAATATGCACAATTCGGCGCTATTATTAGCAGCCGTCGGGGGAGAGTGCTAACACACCTTCCCCGACCTGAATTCTTAGATGCCGGCTTGCCGGTTCGTTCAAAACTAATGGTTAAGGAGTGTATTCCATGAAGATTCGTCCTCTTCATGACCGCGTGATCGTGAAACGTCTCGAAGAAGAGCGTACCTCACCAGGCGGCATCGTGATTCCGGACACTGCGGCCGAAAAGCCCGTCCAGGGCAAGGTCATGGCAGTGGGTAAGGGCAAGATCCTCGAGGACGGCAAAGTCCGCGCGCTCGACGTCAAGGTCGGCGACAAGATCCTGTTCGGCAAATACAGCGGCACCGAAGTGAAAGTCGACGGTGACGACCTGGTGGTCATGCGTGAAGAAGACGTCATGGCCGTCATCGAAGGAAAGTAGAGGTAAGCACACATGGCAGCTAAAGAAGTACGTTTCGGCGACGACGCCCGTTCCCGCATGGTCAAGGGTGTGAACATCCTGGCCAATGCGGTCAAGGCGACGCTCGGCCCCAAGGGTCGCAATGCCGTGCTCGATAAGAGCTTCGGCGCACCGACCATTACCAAGGATGGCGTCTCGGTCGCCAAGGAAATCGAACTGAAGGACAAGTTCGAGAACATGGGCGCGCAGATGGTCAAGGAAGTCGCCTCGAACACCTCGGATGAGGCGGGCGATGGCACCACCACGGCCACCGTGCTGGCGCAAGCGATCATTCGCGAAGGACTCAAGGCCGTGGCCTCGGGTCGTAACCCGATGGACATTAAGCGCGGCATCGACAAGGGTGTGACCACGGCGACCGAAGAGCTCAAGAAGCTCTCCAAGCCCTGCAAGGACACCAAGGCGATCGCGCAGGTCGGCACGATTTCCGCCAACTCGGATGAGAGCATCGGCAAGACCATTGCCGAGGCGATGGAAAAAGTCGGCAAGGAAGGCGTGATCACGGTTGAGGAAGGCTCGGGTCTGGGCAATGAACTCGACGTCGTCGAGGGCATGCAGTTCGACCGCGGCTACCTCTCGCCGTATTTCATCAACAACCAGGCCAGCCAGAGCACGGAGCTTGAAAAGCCCTACATCCTGCTGGTCGACAAGAAGATCTCGAACATCCGCGAGCTGCTCCCGGTGCTGGAAGGCGTGGCGAAAGCCGGCCGTCCGCTGCTGGTAGTCGCCGAGGACGTCGAGGGCGAAGCGCTGGCGACACTGGTCGTCAACAACATTCGCGGCATCCTCAAGGTTGCCGCCGTCAAGGCCCCGGGCTTTGGCGATCGCCGCAAGGCCATGTTGCAGGACATCGCGGTGCTCACGGGCGGCGTGGTGATTTCGGACGAGGTCGGCCTGACGCTCGAGAAGGCCACGATGAATGATCTGGGTGAGGCCAAGAAGGTATTGGTCGAGAAGGAAAACACCACGGTCATCGACGGCGCGGGCAAAAGTGCCGACATCAAGGCTCGTGTCGAGTCGGTCCGTCAGCAGATCGAGGAAGCCACTTCCGATTACGACAAGGAAAAGCTGCAGGAGCGCGTTGCCAAGCTCTCCGGCGGTGTTGCCGTGATCAAGGTCGGTGCGGCCACCGAGATCGAGATGAAGGAAAAGAAGGCCCGCGTCGAAGACGCGTTGCACGCCACGCGTGCCGCGGTCGAAGAGGGCGTGGTGCCGGGCGGCGGCGTGGCGCTGATCCGCGTGCAGCGGGCGCTGGAGAAGCTCGAGGGAGCGAACGAGGACCAGACGGTCGGAATCGCCATACTCAAGCGCGCGATTGAAGAGCCGCTGCGCCAGATCGTGGAAAACGCCGGCGAAGATGCCGCCGTGATCCTCAATCAGGTCAAGGCCGGCAAGGGAAGCTACGGCTACAACGCGGCCACGGGAAGTTTCGGGGACATGCTCGAAGAGGGCATCCTGGATCCGACCAAGGTGACGCGTCTGGCGCTGCAGAACGCCGCTTCGGTCGCAGGTTTGCTGCTGACGACTGAAGTCATGATCGCCGAGGCTCCGAAGGACGAAGACCACGCGCACGGCGGCGGCGGTGGAATGCCCGGTGGCATGGGCGGGATGGACATGTAAGACGCGCAAGCGTTTTACGGTTCCAAGAAGCAAGGCCCCGGAAGGAAACTTCCGGGGCCTTTTTTTGATTGTGGGGACCGAGGATTGCGCCTCAGCCCAGCGGAGGTTTATCGATCAATGCGTTGAGCGACGGGGATATTGGCGGGCGGCCCCGTGGTGGCACGCTTCTTGTTGCCTTTCCCTGCTACGCGAGATCATTTCTTTGCGTGGATTCACTGACCGTCCAGCGGCACGGTATGCCGGTCAGGATATCTTCCCGGTGTCGCGAGACTTGGTGCACCAATTGCCGTCTCACCCGTCAGGTGCGACTTATCGCTCATGTGATGATGATTTTCATGACCCGAGTCGTGAACGTGTGCGGCGCCAGTGTTTGCGGAGAGATCGCCGAATCGGTCACCCGCAACGTGAACGAGTACGAGCCCCGCGTGGTCGGAATCCCATTGATCAGGCCAAGCGCCGGATCAATATTAATCCCGGGCGGCAGTACCCCGCTGCGCACTGTCCAGGTGAACGGCGCAATTCCGCCCCACAGCTTCATCTGGTAGCTGAATGTGTTGCCGTGCAGGGTGGTCTTAAACCCACTCACCGGGATGATCGCCAGCCCGATCTGGGCCATCGTGCGGGTCAGCATTGAGGACTTCAGGTCCACCTGCGTGGGGTCCTTGTCCAGGCTGCTCAACTGGAACGGATCGATCAGCAGGTCGTACAGTTCCTCTTCCCCGGTCCAGTACTTCACGTATTCGTGATTCAGGTCCACAGTCCCGGCGTAGATCGCATTACCGCCCAGGAAACTGTCCGACTCCTCGATGTACAAGGTCGTCCGCCACGGAGCCGCCGGATCGGCCAGCAGCGGCAGGATGCTCTTGCCTTCCGTAGCTTTATCTATGCCGGCCAGCTCGAACAGCGTCGGGCCGATGTCGAGGCTCGGGGCAATGATGCTCGGATCGACACGCGGAGCCACCCCCGGCATGAAGGCGATGAACGGCACCCGGATCGACTCTTGGTACGGCTTGGCCTTCGCCCACAGATGGTGCTCGCCCCACTGGTAGCCGTTGTCGCTCGTGAAAATGATCAGCGTGTTGTCGTACTGGCCGTTCGCCTTGAGCTGGTCCACGATCGCCTGAATCGAGCGGTCCACGCCTTGCAGCGCCCGCAACTGGTTTTGGATGAACGGATCGCCGTAAGCCACCCCGTAGGCCCCCAATTGGGTCTTGGCTGGATCGTACGTCTGCGTCCACTGCGGCTTGTCGGTCAGGTCCGTCTCGGTGACGCCCCGGTCCCGGTACAGGTAATTGGTGTAAAGGCCCGTGTCTTCCGGCGCGGGCGTGGCGGGGGTGTGCGGGGCGGTCGGTGCCCACAGGATGAAAAACGGCTGGGTCGGATTCTCTGCTGCGGCATTCAGCATCTCCAGCACCTGGTCCCGCTCATAATAGGTGGTGTACATGTTCGAGCTGACGATCGTCCCAAGCTTGTTCGAAACCGCTCCGCTCGTGCCTTTCGTGTACTGTAAATTGAACCAGCTGCTGTTCACCGTGGCCGACGAATGCCGGCCCGTCCAGTGCGTCCAGCCGGGCGGCACGTAAATGCCCATGCCTTCGTAGCCGTTGATCCACTTGCCGACGAACGAGGTGTCGTATCCGGCTCCCTGCAGCATGACGCCGAGATTGGTCTTGTCGTAGAACAGCGTGGCCCCACCGTTGGGCAGGTTGTTGCTCATGACGCCCGTGTTCTGCATGTGATACCCGCCCGAAAATAGCATCGAGCGGCTCGGACCGCACAACGGGGTCGGCTGGTACGCATTCGGGAACACGACGGCCTGGGCGGACAGGGCGCTCAGGTTTGGCATCTCACTGACCGTGTCCCAGCGCTGGTCATCGGTCATGATCACCAGAATATTCTTGGGCTGTATTTGTGCGAGCCCTATGCGACTGGCCAGAAGCAGCGTTATACCAATGAGTGGGCTGATTTTCACTTGTCGTCCCCCCTATCAATCATTTTCAAATCATCAACATCGGCCTGCAGCTTCAAAATTACCTTCTTGAGTTCGTCTGTTTCTGCTTGCAGTTTTATGAGCGCGGTGTTTTGTTTCTTCAGTTCATTCCGGAAAACCGTATCCGATGGACTCTTGCCGCACTCCTGAGCCTGCAGGTCACCGACCATGCACAGGATCATCAGGGCGCGAAAAATCCTCATACATTTCGCGTGACCTCTGCAGCTGGCTGGCATGACAACCTCTACGGCCGAGCCGGCCGTCTGTGCGGTGGCACCACAAAGTCCGTGACCGCCGACAAACACTCTCCGAGCCCACGCTGCGCTTATGTAAGATCCAATGCAATATTTTTCTGTCGGATAGCGAGTGGCCCGCCAGCACGCGCTTGACATGGCCAGCCATCACTATTTTGACGACGTGGACTTGAGCGGGCGCTCATCGGCCGATCGGGTGAAAGTCGAGGGCTATCGTGAACAGAGTATTGCCGAAAACATCGCCTATGGCCCATTGTCTTCCGAGGACCCCACCGCCGGATGGCCCAGCAACCCCGGACATTGTGAGACCCTGATTGGACCACGATTCAAGCTCTGCGGCGGGGTTGCCGTGATCAAGGTCGGTGCGGCCACCGAGATCGAGATGAAGGAAAAGAAGGCCCGCGTCGAAGACGCGTTGCACGCCACGCGTGCCGCGGTCGAAGAGGGCGTGGTGCCGGGCGGCGGCGTCGCGCTGATCCGCGTGCAGCGGGCGCTCGAGAAGCTTGAGGGAGCGAACAAGGACCAGACGGTCGGCATCGCCATCCTGCGATGCGACAGTCTCTCATGCCCGACTGACTGACTATGGAACCGTTATGCTCGCCAGCGAGGACGCCGGGCTAACATTACCCGCAACATCGTAGGCTCCGACCGCGTACGTATAAGTGATCCCCGTCGTCACCGCCAGGTCGGTCCAAGTTGTCCCGAGCGTGCGCGCCACTTCCGCGCCCAGCGTGCCATCCGTCGAGCGATAGATGATGTAACCACCGATGCCGATATTGTCCTGGGACGGGCTCCAGGTAAGCTTTGGCTTGCCGTTTGAAATTGCGAGCGCAAGGATTGTGGGTTGCGAAGGCGGCTGGCTGTCGGCCTGGATGTTGATCTTGATGATCTTGCCTACGGACGGCACGCCATTGCTGTCGATCGCGAACAGCAGGTAGTAGCCTGGGGGCGCATCGCTCGCGCGCTTTGGCGCGAGGACAGACAGCGTACCGTTCGAGTCGGTAAATGCCAGTTCCAGGAAGCGTTGATCCATATTAAAGCTGTGTGTGACGGCTCCGGTCCGAACGAGAGTCACCCGACTTGTGGTCGATGCGGTGACGCTCATCGTGAAACTCTGCCCGATATCGAGCGCGTCCGGAGCAGAATCAATGTTCGGCCGCGCCGCCATTGAACCTGACGACGTATACAAATAGGGCGGGTAGTAGATCTCCGCATTCAGGTTCGTAAGCGGGCCGGGCGCACCACCGCCTGCAACCAGCACGGAGCCATCGGGCAGCAACAGGGCCACTGAATGGTACAGGCGCGGAATTGAGCCGCTCGCGCCTACAAACCAGGTTCCAGTGTTCGGGTCCCAGATTTCTGCCGAGTTATTCACGCCGGTCAGCGTATTCACCACGGCGCTGCCTCCCGTTGCCAGAACCCGCCCGTCGGGCAGCACCGTTCCGGTGACCCATTGACGGACGCTCGACATGTAGCCAGTCCGGGACCATTTCGGCTTCATGGCCGTCAAATCGATGATCAGGGCACCGTTCCATTTACCGCCGAACTGGAGGATCTTGCCCGGCCGATACATCACGGCGCTGGCGGTTTGCGAACTGTAGGTCGATGGCAACTTGCCCGCGCTGGCGATCGATCCGGTCCCACCGGTGACCGTGTAGTACATGGCGCCCTTGTTATCAAGGCCGAAAATTCGGCCATCGGGAGCGACAAACCCACGGGGATAAAACCACCCGAGCGTGCCCGTAGGTGCGCTGGACAGCAGACGGAAATTGCCACTCGTGTCCCGAACCTCGGGGAAATCCGCACCGTCCTGGCCGCCCTGGATATACACCTCGCCATTGAGCAACGTCGTGGCGGTGGAATACCAGCGCGGTCGATTCAGGTTATTGCCGCGGGTCAATGTGTTGTTCGTGAAGTCGAAAAGATTGGTGTTGTTGTTGCCTACGTTCAGGCTGCGGGTCCCGTCCCAGGTGTCCCCGCCGGCCAGGAAGATAGTGCCGCTCTGCGGTAGCACGACCTGCGCGCTGCAAAAAATGTCCGTCTGGGTCTGATTGGCCAGCGTGAGATGGCCGCCGGCAAGTCCACTCGCCGGGTCCCATACATCGTAGATAAAATAACCGCTTTGTTTGCCGTTACTCTGGCTGCCATAGGTCACCACACGCCCATCAGGTGTGAGTGTGGCGTGTATGGGAATCATGGGCCAGTTGTTGCCAGGCGGCGAGAGCCAACCACCCACCGCGTTGTCGGCAAGCGTGACAGCGGCGGCGCCCAGTAATCCGCAAGACGCAAACACGCCGGCAAAGGACAACCGAACGAAATGGCCGGCGGTTCGCCGTAGATTCGGCATTTTCAATGCTTTCAAGGAAGGCCCCCCCCGAATTCCCGGCGCACCCTAAAGAACAGCGACTAAATTAGCAAGGCGCGACGCTGAGGCTGTTTCCTATCAATTTGGCTTGCCCCGTTTCCACTGACCCCGTCCCGCCCCCTGGATTTGCCCCACAACGCATGACAGCTCCGGGCCGTTATTTCAGCTAGGAGGACGAATATAAGCCTAGGCGTTTGCATTGGTGCGGACCGGAAGCCTGAATAAGCACAATGGCGGCTACGGTGTCCTATGAGCATAGGGATGTTTCGCCGGTTGCGTTGGTCGGCCGGGCACATACTGGCGAGGCCTATCTCCGATAGCGCGCGGTGACCCAGGGTCTCTTTTGGCGGGTCGCGATGCGGCGACCCAGCGCGTGCTGGCCTAATTGCGGCACCATTCGAGGGTAAGACGCCGCTCGGTCACTCCCGGGCTCGACGTTATTGAGGACACAGCCGAAAGGTTAAAGGCGCGCTCCAGGAACCTGATCAGCGCGAGAGCGGCAATAGCGGCAATAGCGGCAATAGCGGCGGAGCCGGCACGCACCACAGCGCGGCCCGATCTCCGGCTATGATCAAGGCAATAAACACGGACGCCTCGCATGAAGCCCCACGGCAGTGCCGCCCGTTCTAAACGAGATCAGCCGGGTAAGGATGCATGTTGGAGACCTTGATCACTTTCAGGCGGTGGTGCCATTGACGGATCCCCGACCGCTGCCGGCTCATGCGACTCCTGAGCAAGCGCAGGCTGACGCTGAGGCCAGGGTAACCGAGGCGCTGCGGCGCGGAGATGGCGCCGCCGCGGACACTCTGGTCAAGCAACTGTTGCGCTCGAGTGCAAAGGCACCTCGGTCGTGGGCGCTCGACAGTGACGTGGGTCTCGCGTTCGGTGACGTTAAACGATCGCTCGCGAGCGCTGAAATGGCGATCGCACGGGGCGCCAGCAGCACTCAAGACTGGCTCCGGCTGGCCCGATCGCTCAGGAATAGCGGGCGCTGGCGCGAGGCGGCCCTCGCGGTCGATTCGGCCCGCGCTGC
>JBBQTF010000001.1:0-297446 GCA_038234675.1 Steroidobacterales bacterium | reverse complement strand
CGGACCTGCGTCGCCAGATCGAGCGCTTCGTTGATCACTGGAACGAACATCCGAAACCCTTTGTCTGGACCGCCACGGCTGACTCCATCCTTGCTAAGCTCGCACGACTTGGCAAAGTTATCTGTGGGACATCACACTAGGAGGCCTACCCGAGTGCAGGGTTCGCCCTATCTCCGTGCGGCCGGCAATTTAGAGCTACGGTAGCATCTTTAATTTGCAAGTTGCCGCTGAACCGCCATTGCAAGCGGTAGAATCCCCGACTGCGAATTGCCCAGCCAGAGCTAACCTAAGGTCATGAGCCTCAGCGTTTTTGAAATCTTCAAGATAGGTATCGGTCCGTCGAGTTCACACACGATGGGACCCATGAATGCGGCCCGCAGTTTCGTCGATTCGCTGGCGTCTCAGCAGCTGTTGGGCCGCACCGTAGCGGTCACGGCGGAACTATACGGGTCATTGGCGTTGACCGGCCGCGGGCATTGCACCGACCGGGCGATCTTGCTGGGGCTGGAAGGCATGCGGCCCGAGACTATCGATTCGGCGCAGGTTGAGCCGTCTGTCGAGAGAATCCGCAAGGCAAAGCGGCTGCGCTTGCGGGGTGAGCACGAGATTGCCTTCGATGAAGCGTCGCAATTGCTGTTCCATCACGACAAGGTGCTGCCCGGTCATTCCAACGGCATGCAATTCACTGCTCGCGATGCGCAGGGGGCCACGCTCGCGCACGAGGAATACTATAGCGTCGGCGGTGGCTTTATCGTCAAGGCCGGCGAGCAGGTCAATGCGGCGACGCAGCGCGCCGCAGCGCCCTATGAGTTCAACTCGGCCGCAGAGTTGCTCGAGTACAGCTCCAAGCACGGTCTTGAAATCCACGAGCTGATGATGCTGCGCGAACGCACCTGGCGCACCCAGGCTGAGGTGGAAAAGGGGCTGTTGGAAATCTGGCGGGTGATGCGCGAGTGTGTGCAGCGCGGTTTTATGGCACAGGGCTTGTTACCGGGCGTACTCAAGGTCCGGCGTCGCGCGCCCAAGCTCTATCGCTCCCTGGAATCGGCGGGCGAGCGCGATCCGATGCATGCGCTGGACTGGGTCAATGCATACGCGCTGGCTGTCAATGAAGAGAACGCTGCTGGCGGACAGATGGTCACAGCGCCGACTAATGGCGCGGCCGGTATTGTCCCTGCCGTGATGCATTACTACACTCGATTTGAATCCGGCGCCGACGACACAGGCATTGTGCGCTTCCTGCTCACGGCGGGAGCCATCGGCATGCTGTACAAGAAAAATGCCTCGATCTCCGGAGCGGAGATGGGCTGCCAGGGGGAAGTGGGCGTCGCCTGCTCGATGGCCGCAGCCGGCTTAGTGTCCGCGCTGCACGGCACCAACGAGCAGATCGAAAACGCCGCCGAAATTGGCATGGAACACAATCTCGGTCTGACCTGCGACCCGGTCGCGGGCTTGGTGCAAATTCCTTGCATCGAGCGAAATGCAATGGGCTCGCTCAAGGCCATCAGTGCCGCGCGACTGGCATTGCATGGCGACGGTTCGCACAAGGTTTCTCTCGATCAGGTTATCAACACAATGCGCCAGACGGGCATCGACATGAGCACAATCTACAAAGAGACTTCACAGGGTGGTCTGGCGGTGAACGTGCCCGAATGCTGATCCGCGCCGGTTAGGCAGCGTGTTCCCAGTCCAAAATTACTTTGCCGCTGTGGCCCGAGGCCATGATCTCGAATCCCTGCTGAAATTTTTCGACCGGCAGCCGGTGCGTGATGACCGGACCGATATCGAGTCCCGACTGCAGCATGGCGGCCATCTTGTACCAGGTTTCGAACATTTCCCGCCCGTATACGCCCTTGAGAACCAGGCCCTTGAAGATCACCTCGTCCCACTGAATGCCCGTGTCGGCCGGTAAGAGACCCAGCAGAGCAATGCTTCCGCCGTGATGCATGGTCTTTAGCATCTGGCGAAAGGCGGCCGGCGCACCGCTCATTTCCAGACCCACATCAAACCCCTCTTCCATACCCAGCGATTGCATGGCGTCCTCGAGCTTCTCGGTGCTCACGTCTACCGCCACAGAGGCCCCCAGCTGCCGGGCGAGAGCCAGACGATAGGGATTGACATCGGTGATCACGATGTGGCGCGCGCCCACGTGGCGCGCGATCGCCACGGCCATGGTGCCGATCGGGCCGGCACCTGAGATCAACACATCTTCCCCCACCAGATCGAAGGACAGTGCCGTGTGCGTGGCATTTCCCAGAGGATCCAGTATCGATGCGATCTCGTCGGTCACCGCCGCCGGAAGCTTGAATACGTTCGATGCCGGCAGTGACATAAATTCGGCAAAGCAGCCCGGACGGTTAACGCCCACGCCGATGGTGTTGCGACAAAGGTGCCGCCGCCCGGCGCGGCAATTGCGGCAAAAGCCGCAGGTGACGTGGCCCTCGCCAGATACCCGGTCGCCGAGCTTCAGACCGCGTACTTCGCTTCCCATGTCGACAATCTCGCCGCAATATTCATGCCCAACGGCCATGGGCACTTTGATCGTGCGCTGCGCCCAAGCGTCCCAGTGGTAAATATGCATGTCGGTGCCGCAGATTGCGGTTTTTTTTATGCGGATCAGCACATCGTTGGGACCGATCGTGGGCTTCTCCACCTCCGCCATCCAGATACCCGGCTCTGCCTTCGCCTTAACCAGTGCTTTCATGTTTTGGATTTGTCCTGTGGATAATTCGCACTACTGCAGCACGCCATATTCGCGGCCCGCAGTGGTAAATGCGGCGATGGCCCGATCAAGATGCGCTCGCGTATGCGCGGCCGTGAGCTGAGTGCGGATGCGTGCTTGACCTACCGGCACCACCGGAAAAGAGAAACCAATGACGTAGACGCCCAGCTCCAGCAATCGGTCAGCCACGCGACTGGCCAGTCCGGCATCACCAATCATGACCGGCACGATTGGGTGCTCGCCCGGGACGAGCCGGAAGCCTGCCGCTTGCATGCGCTCACGGAAGTACCTGGAATTATCGGCCAGTTGCCGACGCAGCTCGTCGCCGGACTCAATCAAATCGAGCACCGCAAGAGTCGTGGCTGCGACCACCGGGGGAATGGAATTGGAGAAGAGGTAAGGGCGGGAGCGTTGCCGGAGCCAGTCGATGACCGCGCGGGGGCCGGCGACATAACCGCCCGACGCGCCGCCCAGCGCCTTGCCCAGGGTACCCGTCAGTAAATCGACGCGATCCATGACCTGTTGATATTCATGCGTGCCTCGCCCCGTGGGCCCGATAAACCCCGTGGCGTGCGAGTCATCGACCGCCAGGACCGCTCGGTATCTCTCCGCAAGCGCGCTGATCTGCGCGAGCGGTGCGATGGTACCGTCCATAGAAAACACACCGTCGGTGATGATCAGGCGCGTGCGTGCATTCTGCGCCTCGACTAATCGCGCCTCCAGTTCGGCCAGGTCGCGATTCGCATAACGGAGTTTGCGCGCCTTGCACAGGCGAATGCCATCAATGATCGAGGCGTGATTCAGCGCGTCGGAGATCACCGCGTCCTGCTCGTCCAGCAGCGTCTCGAACAGACCGCCGTTGGCATCGAAGCAGGAGGAATAGAGGATTGTGTCTTCGGTGCCCAAAAAACCTGAGAGACGTGCTTCCAGTGCGCGATGAATGCTTTGCGTACCGCATATAAAACGTACCGAAGCGCAACCGTAACCAAAACGATCCAGAGCGCGGTGTGCGGCGGCTAGCACCGCCGGATGATTGGCGAGCCCCAGGTAATTGTTGGCACAAAGGTTGATGACTTCAGCGCCGCCAGCGACTTGAATGACGGCGCCCTGGGGCGTTTCCAGCACGCGCTCGGCCTTGAATGTCCCAGCCGAGCGTAGCTCGACTAGGCGATCAGTTAGTTGCGCCGCGATTGCATCGATCGCCCGGGTCGGATGTGTCAAGGTCGGTGTACTGTGGCCGAAACCACTACGGTATCCTGCGTACGTGCAATTGTCGACGGTGCAGGCGCCGATCGCGCGGCGCCTCTAATGCATTGCGGCACGTATTGCGCTCTGCCGGGGAGCGGAAGTGGACAAGTGCGGTGGTGATGTCACAATGCTGGTCGTGACAACAAGGGGTACCACCGCGGCACTGCTGGCGTGCGTCAGTCTGGGAGTGTTGGCCGAAATTCCGCCCCCGACGGGCACGGTTGAGACGCCAGGGGCTGTGCCTGAAGCGAGTCCTCCGGCCGCGGCGCTGCCGGTTGCCAGCCCTGCGGATCAGGTCGAGGAGATCGTGATCGCAGCTCCCGAGCCGCGCTACGTGTCCCCCACGCGGCGTGATCAGATCGGGCGCATCTGGGCCCCGGTATACATCAATAATCAGGGACCTTTTCGCCTGGTGTTGGACACAGGGGCCAATCGCTCCTGCGTGATAGCAAGGGTGGCTTCGCGCCTGCAGCTGACGCCGGACACCTCGGCATCCATGCGCCTGCAGGGCGTCACCGGCAGCGCGACGGTGCCTACAATCCGCGTAGATTCGCTGCTGATTGGCGATCTATTGATCAACGGCTCGAAGCTGCCGATAATTCCAGACGCTCTCGGAGGCGCGGAGGGGATCCTCGGCAACGAGGGACTGGTGGACCGGCGGGTGTACATCGACTTTCGCCACGACATCATTTCCATCACCCGCTCGCACAACCGGGCGGCGCCACCCGGATACTTCACGATTCCGTTTACGCTGCAGCGCGGCCGCCTGCTCACCGTAGACGCCTGGCTCGGGCGGGTGCGTGCCAAGGCGATCATCGATACCGGCGGGCAGACGACGGTGGGCAATCTCGCATTGCGCGATGCGCTGCTGCACAAATATAGAGGCGGCCTTCCTGAGGTCGATCACATCCAGGGGGTCACCACAGACGTTCAGGAGGGCGAGGGTCGCAGGGCGCCGTCGATTGAATTTGGTCCAATCGACATACACACGGACCGCATGACATTTGCCGACATGCGGATTTTCGAATACTGGAAAATGACCCAGGAACCCGCCTTGCTCATCGGCATGGACGCGCTCGGCCTGCTCGATACGCTGATCATCGACTATCGACGCAGCGAGCTGCAATTGCGGATGCGCGGCTACTAACGCGCATGCCCCGCCCGATGCGCGCCCTGAGCGTGCGCGGCCCGAAGATCTAATCTACTTGGCGATGACTACGCCGTTAACCACGCGCACCGCAGTGCCGACCAGGAGCGTAGGCTGGGTGTCCTGCGATACTGTGGTGTCGGTGCCGTCGTCCAAGTGCACACTGATGTCGTAATGCGTGGCCGCACGGGCCTTTTGTTCGACATTGTTCCCGACAAACGCGCCTCCGGCCGCGCCGGCGATTTTGGCAATGGTCTTGCCACTGCCGGCGCCAATCTGGTTACCGATCACGATTCCGGCGACGCCGCCGGCCACAGCACCGAGGCCCGAGCCCTTGCCCTGCACCGTGACCGGCGTGATCGCGGCGATCACGCCGCAGTTCGTGCAGACCGGTGGCGGAGGTGGGGGCATGGGGTGAACGACCGGGGCAGGCGCGACGGCAACCACGGGCGGCGGCGGCGGCGCCACCGGCGCCGGCTTGGTCTTGTGCGCGACTTTCTTGGGAGCTGGCTTGGGAACTGGTTTTTGCGCAGGTTCCGGTACCGGGCTCGGTTCCGAGGCGGCGACCGGCGCGGGCGCCGCGAGCGGGGCAGCGGCCGCCGGCGGGCCGGAGGGTGCCACCTGTGGTTGACCCGATGGGCTGCAGGCGAGCAAAGCAACACAAGTACAGGCGATCAGGCTCGAAGCGGCAAAGCGAATCGGCAATCTGTTCATAAGTGAGGGGCTCATCGGACCAGTAATGGCTTCCAATCTACTGGATTGCGTCTCAAGCGCAAGTTTCAAGGGAACAGTTGTCGCCAGACACCGACGCAATTTTACGACCCTGAACTGGCCACGCATGAATTTTGTGAACCACCTCCAACGTTGCGCGTGCGCCGGCTCGTAGCGCTCCCGGGGTGCCGATTGCGGAGCAGTGGTCGAACGCCTTTGCCATTATTCGCCCAATGAAACGCACGCCCGCGCGACGAGGACGCTATCTGGCGGTGGAATTGGCGCATGTTGATCTGCGACGGGGCGGCCGTCGCGTGCTGCAGGATCTGCATTGGCGCATACGCCCCGGACAGCGCTGGGTATTGCTGGGGGCCAATGGTGCGGGCAAGACCCAGCTGCTCAAACTTATTGCTGGCGATGTGTGGCCACAGCCGCGGACCGAAACGCGCCGGCGGTACCTGTGGCGCGGTCAGGTCAGCGCCGAACCGTATGTAGTGAAAGACGAGATTGCCTATCTTGGTGCTGAGCGGCAGGATCGTTACCAGCACTATGGTTGGAACCAGCACGTCAGCACGATCACGGGCACGGGGATCCAGCGCAGCGACATCCCACTTCGTGCGCTGACGACCGCAGAACGCTTACAAGTTGCACGGGTGTTGCAACGCCTGGGTATTCACGGGCTTGCGCGGCGACGTTTCCTCTCACTATCACAGGGCGAGCGTCGGCTGGTGTTGCTGGGAAGGGCCCTGGCCCGGCGCCCCGCATTGTTGCTGCTCGATGAACCGCTCAACGGCCTCGACGCGCCACATCGCATTCGGGTGCTGAGGGCGCTCGATACACTCAGCCGCTCAAAGTTGCCCTGGGTTTACGCCAGCCATCGCCTGGAAGAAGTCCCGGCGTCGGTGACCCACTGGGCGCGCCTGGAAAAGGGCCGCCTGCGCACCGGCCGCTGGCGCCCTCGCCGCCTGCCAAGCGACGTAACACGCGTACGAGCCACGCCGCCAGCCCGCCGAGCGGCACATCACGTCTTGATCAAGTTGCGCGACGCCTCGGTGTGGCGTGAGGGCCGCGCGGCGCTGCGACACCTAACAATGCAGGTTCGCAGCGGCGAGTGCTGGGTGGTGCACGGCCCAAATGGGAGCGGCAAGTCAACTTTTCTGGCCACCCTCCAGGGGGCGCACGCTGTGGCGAGCCAGGGCTCGATCTGGAGGCGTTACGTGGACCCCGGCATGCCTCTGAGTGCATTCCAGGATCGCGTGGCGGTGGTCGCGCCCGATTTGCAGGCGGCCCTTGCGCGTCAGTTGACGGCGCTGGAGTGCGTCGCCGCCGGGGTGCGCGGTGCATATATCCTCGATGGAGTGGTATCGGCGTCCGAACGGCGCGGGGCGTTACGAGCCCTGAGCGCGGTCGGCGCGCGGCGCTATGCACTAACTCGATTTGGGGCGCTGTCGTACGGACAAGCGCGGCGGGTCCTGTTTGCCCGGGCCCTGGCGCGCCAGCCTGATATCGTGCTGCTCGATGAACCCTATACTGGACTTGATTTCCTTACGCGCAAGCGACTGCACTCCCTGGTTGAATCCTGGATCAGTCAGGGGCGCACGGTCGTGATGGCCACACATCACCGCGACGACTGGCCGCGTGGCACTACGTGTGAACTTGATCTTGTCGCCGGTTGCCCGCGCTACTGCGGACCGTTGCGCGGCGAATTGACCGTTCGGCGGCCAGTGCTGTCATGACACGTCGTGCGGCGCTGGGGACGTTCGCGCTTTTGGCGTTGTGCGCGGCGTGGGGCGCCTGGCACTGGCGCACTGTGCACGCACCGCGGGCCGACGGTGTTTTGATAGCCGGCGGCGACGGTGGTGGCCTGCCGCGCGCCGCGCCCGGGCTGGAGGGATTCGACCCCACGGCGCTACAGGAGAGCGTGAGCCGCGCATTTAAACAAGGCGCCGACGCGCTTTTGATCCTGCGCCACGGCCACCTGGTGGTCGAACAGTACGGAGCAGGTGCCGACGCCGGCACATCGGTGGCCGGTGGCGCACTGGCCGACAGCTTGCTGATCATGGCGGCCGGTGTCGCGGTGGCGCAGCACGGCATGAGCATGCCGGCACCGCCAATCGATGCCGGCAGCCTGAGCGCCGCAATCGCGGCTGCAAGTGGCAGGAGCTATCCCTCCTTCCTTTCCCGGCAGGTGTGGCAACCGCTGCACGCCGGGCCCGCGTATTGGAGTTCGTCCGGAGTCAGTGCCCGCTGTGTGGATTGGCTGCGCGTCGCGGAGCTGTTGCTGCACGATGGCCGCTTCGAGGGCACGCAGATCGTGCAATCGGGCTGGATTGCGCGCCACTCAAGTGAGCTGTTCGGCCCCGATGTCGACTCGCCGGTCGCCACCGGCCTGCGTATGCTCAAAGGTCCAGGATCAACCCGCTTGTGGATGGCACCGCGCCTTGATGTTGCGATCCTGCGAGTGGCCGGTCCGCCGCCCCCGGGAACCGCGGTCGACGAGACTCTGGCGCGTACAATTATTAATACGCTGCGCGACCGTCCAGCTACCGGTGGCAGTACCCTGAACGACCTGGTGCCTGGGCATTAACGCGACTGATGGGAGGGCAGGCGGGGCGCTCCAGCGCGGGTGACGATGCGGGCCGGGTAGTGCATGCTCGCATCGCAGCGCTAACGAGGAAATTGGAGAGATGGCGTGATTTTCGAATTTGAAGGCAAGCGGTTGGTGACCAGGAGTGACCACTATTACGTGGCCGCCGGCGCACAACTGATAGGCGACGTACATTTGGGCGATGGCTCCAGCGTCTGGTTCAACGCGGTGCTGCGGGCCGATGATGAGCGCATAGAGGTCGGTGACGGCAGCAATGTCCAGGACGCCAGCGTAATCCATTGCGACCATGACCAACCGACTCTGGTGGGTCGCGGAGTCACGATCGGGCATCGAGTGCTTTTGCACGGCTGCGTGATCGCCGATGAGTGCCTCATCGGCAATGGCGCGGTAGTGCTCGATGGAGTTCGGATCGGCGCACATTGCCTGATTGCCGCGGGCACGCTCATCACCCCGGGTAAAGAGATTGCGGCAGGAAGCGTGGTGATGGGGTCGCCCGGCCGCGTCGTGCGAGCGACGGGCGAGCGTGAATTGCAGATGATTGAGGGCGCCGCGCGCTATTACCAACAGCGCATTGGCCGCTATCGGGCGGAACCCGCTCTGCGAGCCGGCGCGATTGGGTCGGCGTGATGGTCGCGGATCCGCAAGAGCCGATGGACCAAAGCGACAAGAGCAGCCTTCTGAGGCAACTTCGCATTGCTCCCTCCGAGCGCGAGGGGCCGGCACCGGGCGCAGCACGATCCAAGGTTTTGTACATCGCCTTGGGACTGGCCGCCGGGGTGTTTCTGCTTGGCGCCTTGGCCTATTGGAAGTGGCATTCGCGCAATTACACGGTGGAGGTGGCCACGGCTCTCGCTCCGAGCACCGCACAAGGTCCCGCCGCGATTCTGCAGGCCAGTGGCTATGTGACCGCCAGGCGCCAGGCCACGGTATCCGCGCAGATCACCGGGACCGTCAAAGAGGTGCTCATCGAGGAGGGTGAGCACGTCAAGGCGGGCCAAGTGTTGGCGCGACTCGATGACGCCGCCTATCTGGCCGGTGTGGATCAGGCGCGTGCCCAGCTGATGGCCGCGCAGGCCCTCGAGGCGCAGTACACCGCTCAGTTCGCCCAAGCCAGACGCGAGACGCAACGCAACCAAGACCTGATTGATAGAAATTTGGTCTCGCGCCAGTCCCTTGAGACGACTCAAACGCAGCAGGACACGCTGGCCGCGCAGCTGCAGGTGCAGCGCAAGCAGATAGAGCTTGCAAAGGCGGGATTGCGCGGCGCACAGGTGCAATTGGCCTACTGCACGGTTAGGGCGCCGTTTGATGGGGTCATCGTCGCCAAAGCGGCCCAGTCCGGTGAGATCATTTCCCCTATTTCGGCCGGCGGAGGTTTTACACGCACCGGAGTCGGTACCATTGTCGACATGGATTCCCTGGAAATTGAGGTCGACGTCAACGAGGCCTACATCAATCGAGTAGTGGCTCAGCAACCCGCGCAGGCCGTACTGGATGCCTATCCGGACTGGAATGTACCGGCGCACGTGATTGCCATAATTCCCACCGCCGATCGCAATAAGGCAACCGTGAAAGTGCGGGTTGCGCTGGAGCAGAAGGATCCGCGCATCCTTCCGGACATGGGCGTGCGGGTTTCATTCATGGAGCCCGGGGCCGCGCGCGACCCGGCCCGTAAGCCCGAAGCGCGGGCCATCGACGGCGTGCTCGTGCCCGCTTCGGCGCTGGTCGCCGGTGGCGGGTCCGGTGGCACGGTGCTGTACGTCCTCGAGGGCGATGTTGCACGGGCACGCGCAGTCAAGGCCGGCCAGGCGTTCGGTAACTTACGGGCCGTCACGGGACTCAACGCGGGGGCGCGCGTGGTGCGCGCCCCGCCAGCCGGGATCCACGACGGCGCCCGGGTACGCATCTCGAAAGGCGGTGGCAATGAATAGCTTGGTCCAAATTCAAAACCTCAGCAAGACCTACGCGCGCGGAACGCAAAAGGTCGAAGTTTTGCATGGCATAAATCTGGACATCGAGGCCGGAGATTTTGTCGCCCTGATGGGCCCGTCGGGATCCGGAAAGACAACCCTGCTCAATCTCATCGGCGGGCTGGACGCACCCACGGGCGGCAGCATTACCGTGGGCGGGGAGCGCATCGATCAACTTTCGGAAAATGCCTTGGCAAAGTGGCGCTCCGGTCACGTCGGTTTCGTGTTCCAGTTCTACAATCTGCTCTCAACACTATCGGCCCGGAAAAATGTCGAGCTTCCGCTGCTGCTCACGCGTTTGTCCGCGGCGCAGCGCCGGCAACGGGCCGACATTGCGCTGCAGTTGGTGGCGCTGGCGGATCGGGCCGCCCACAAGCCCGCTGAATTGTCCGGTGGCCAGCAGCAGCGCGTGGCGATTGCCCGCGCAATCGTCTCCGACCCTGCGTTACTGGTGTGCGATGAGCCCACCGGGGACCTTGATCGACAGTCGGCCGCGGACGTACTCACTTTGCTCCAACAGCTTAATCGCGACCATGGCAAGACCATCATCATGGTGACCCACGATCCAAAGGCGGCAGAGTTCGCCCGCCGCATCCTGCATCTGGATAAGGGCACCTTCGCCGAGCTTGACGGGCAACTTGAACCATGAGGTATCTGCAACTGGTTTGGGCGGCTCTCATGCGGCACAAGGCGCGCACGCTGTTTACATTGTTGTCGGTGGCGGCGGCGTTCCTGCTGTTCGGCCTGCTGGATTCAGTGCGTGGCGCCTTTGCCGGCGCCGGCAGCAGTGTGGCCGGACTAAACAGACTGGTGACGGTATCCAAGATCAGTTTCACCTTGCAGCTTCCGAAGAGCCTGCTGGAACGTATTCAGGCGGTGCCGGGTGTGGCCGATGTCACTTACGCCAATTGGTTCGGCGGCATCTATCAGGACCAGAAAAATTTCTTTCCGAACCAGGCGGTGGCGGCCAACTACCTGGATGCTTACCCGGAATGGAAAATCAGCGTTGCCGAACGCGAAGCATTTCGCAATACCCGCACCGGCGCCATTGTGGGTGCAGCGCTGGCGCAGAAATTTCACTGGAAACTGGGCGACAAGATTCCGCTCCAGGGCACGATCTTCCCGCAGAAGAACGGCAGCAATACCTGGATCCTGGACCTGGTGGGCATCTACCGAATTGCCGATCCACAGCAACGCTCCCAGGAAAACGCCCTGATGTTCAACTGGGATTACTTCGATGAGGCACGCGCTTTCGGCAATGGCAACATCGGGTGGTACGTGGTACGCGTTGCGGACCCAAAGGCCGCGGACCGAGTTGCGCAGGCGGTCGATGCGCTTTCGGTCAATTCGGATCATGAAACCAAGACGCAGAGCGAACGCGCCTTCCAGCTTGCCTTCGTCAGTCAGTTTGGCGATATCGGTCTGATCGTGGGCGCGATCATGGCGGCCGTGTTCTTCACTTTGATCCTGCTCACAGGCAATACCATGGCGCAAGCCGTGCGCGAACGCATTCCGGAGCTGGCGATTCTCAAGACCATTGGCTTTACCAGCGGCAGCGTGCTCGGGTTGCTGCTGGCTGAGGCAATTCTTTTGTTGTTGCTCGGGGGGGTTATTGGCGTGCTGCTGGCGGGGGTGGTGGCCAATGGATTACAGCTGTCCACGGGTATCACGCTGCCGCCTATTGTTACAGCGGCCGGCGTCTGGCTGCGCTCGTTCGGGCTGATGATCTTGATCGGATTGCTCGTTGGAGCCATGCCTGCTTACCGCGGCCTGCGCCTTCGCGTGGTGGACGCAATGGCGGGGCGTTAGGTGATTGTATGAGCGCACGCGGCAATCGCTGGACGCGTCTATTGTCCTGGTTGGGCGTGTGGGCATTGGTGATTGCTGCCCTGATGGTGCTGGCGGTGCTGCCAGGCTGGACACTCCCCATCCTGCTGCTGCCGCTGGTGCTCTGGTTGGTCGCCACCCGCACCGGACGCCAGGCGTGGTCGGCCACGCAAGTTGGGATCGCAACGATCCCGCAGCGCCTCGGTTCTTCATCGGTCGTAGTGGTCGGAATCGCCGGCGTCGTGGGAGTACTGGTTGCGCTGCTGGCCATGTCGGCGGGATTTGCAGCGACCCTCAAGCAGGGCGGGAGTGATGACACCGCCATCGTGTTGCGAGCCGGGGCTCAGACCGAGCTCAACTCGGTAATCGGTCGCGAAACGGTGAGTCTGGTCTCGCAGCAGCCCCAGGTTCGGCGTGGCAGCAGTGGGCAGCCGATCGCCTCGGGCGAGTTGGTAGTCGTGGCGGCCCTGCCCAAACGCAGTACCGGCCTGGACGCCAATGTCGAGGTGCGCGGGGTGGGGGAGCGCGCCTGGGAATTGCGACCGGGTCTGCGCATTATCGATGGGCGCCGATTCACGCCCGGCCTGCGTGAGCTAATCGTGGGCAAGCGCGCGCGCGAGCAGTTTACGGGCGTCGATGTGGGCGCAACGCTCAAACTCAACGGGCAACCGTGGCGCATCGTGGGTGAGTTCCTGGCAAACGACGCCAATGATTCGGATCTGTGGGGCGACGTCGACGTCGTGGGACCCACGTACCGGCGCGGGAGCAGTGCCACATCGGTGATCGTCAGGCTCACCGATCCTGGTGCGTTCGCGGCATTTCAGGCGGCGTTGACCACGGACCCACGCCTTAAGGTGGACGTGATGACCACGCGCGCCTATTTCACGGCGCAATCGGCTAACCTGACTCGATTGCTAACCGCGCTCGGTAATGCCATCGGCCTCATCATGGCCGTCGGCGCCGTGTTCGGCGCCCTCAACAGCATGTACGCGGCCGTGGCCACGCGAACCCGCGAGATTGCGACCTTGCGCGCGTTAGGTTTCCGGGGCGCGCCAGTTGTGGTCTCGGTGATGCTCGAGACGATGCTGTTGGCGTTGCTGGGCGGGATATTGGGAGCCGCGATCGCTTGGCTCCTGTTCAATCACTACACGGCCTCGACGCTGGGCTCCAATTTCACGCAGATTGTGTTTGCCTTTCAGGTTTCACCCGACCTCCTGTGGCGGGGTTTGAAATGGGCGCTGGCGATGGGCCTGCTCGGTGGCCTGTTTCCAGCCCTGCGAGCAGCGCGCCTCTCCGTGACGGACGGATTGCGCGAACTCTGAGCGCGGGTTGGCGCGTCCGGACCTCGGCACAGCGTGGAAAACTAAAAGGCTACGTCCCGGCCTAAGCCCATTACGCTACTGCGTACAAGAACTCCACGAATGAGGCGACCGCACCATCCAGCCCCTGAATTTTTTTGTTTGTCGATTCGATCAAAAAGTATTCGTCCGGAGCGTGCGCACCTGTTCCGTGACCTAAGCCAAACCCCGCTGCAGGCAAACTCAGCGGGGCGCTGGTAAACCGGTAGCCGGGCCAGGAGCCTGGGTTGCGCGGTGTGACCAGGGGCGTTTCGCCAAGTCTCGAAAAAGTTGCGACCACGGCCTTAAAGAATTTACTGTCAGGATCAGTCTGCGTCGGATCGTAGCCACCGGTCATATTGACTTCGATATCCCCAAAGCCGTGCTTGGCAAGGTGCGCTTTGAGTTTGGCCAAGGTATCGGCGGCGGTCATGTCCGGTACCAACCGCATGTCGATCTTTGCCACCGCACGATGCGGCAGCACGGTCTTGCCACCCGGGCCCGTGTAACCGCCAACCAGGCCTTCGATATTGATGGTCGGGCGCGAGAACAGGCGCAACAGCGAGGTCTGCCAGTCCTCGTCGTGTACCCAGTGATCAACCCCGTATTCAGCCTTTAACGTGGCCTCCGGTACGGTCGCCGCATAGGTGAGCACCATTTTCTTTTGCGCGTCGGAAAGGGGCTTGGCATTGTCGAAGAAACCCTCCACCGCCGGCGTGTGCCCGTCCTTTTCCACCAGAGTGTTCAGCGCCTGGACCAGATGCCAGGAAGGCGAGTCCACCTGCGCTTCGAGACTCGAATGAATGTCCTTCTTCGGCCCACGGCCCCATTTTTCGCCGCTTGACACCAGTTCCAGCTCCACGATGCCCTTCGCGCCGGCTTCGACTTCAACGCTTCCGTCGGCGTTCTGAGAAGCTCCCGGCAACACGACCCCCACGCAAGACTTAAGGTTTGGCAACACCTCCGGACTGTTAACGATCTCACCGAAGTGCGGGGATCCAATTTCCTCTTCCCCCTCACAAACCAGCATCAGATTCACAGGGAGTTTTTTACCGCTGGCCTTAAAGGCGGCGAGCGCACTCAGAAAGGCGTTCTGCGGGCCTTTTTGATTTACCGCACCACGACCCATGCAAACCGTACCGAGCCCTGGCTTATCCACCAGGCGCGCTTCGAGAGGCGGTGAACTCCACTCCTCAGGCACGAATTGCTTGACGTCGTACATAAAGTAAACGGCGAGCGTAGTTTTTGCGCCGGCGTCGAGGCGGCCGAACACCCCCGGCTTCCCGGAAGTTGGAATGATTTTGACGCCGGTCAATCCCGCGTTCGTGGCGAGCTTTGCCATGTATTCGGCGCCCTGCGGATAATTCCTGTTTTCCGCAGCGATCGAAGGCAGCGCGATCCAGTCCTGCAGCCGCTTGATATTCTCGGCGTGTTGCTTGGGTATTTGCGCCAACACGGCCGACTTGTCCGTGCTGGCACCCGCCGCCATTACCAGGCTCGGTGCCGCAGCCAATACCGCACTAGACACCGCGCGGTGCACGAAATCACGACGGCTCAAACCATTTTCATCCGATACGCTCATGGCGTCGTCCCCTTTTATTGGATTCGTCGGTGCGTGCGGAGGACATTATCCATCTTTTGGATTGCTTCGTGAATGGTCAATGCCGTACTCGGGGCCGGGTTCGGCGCGTCGACGCACGTTTTTAAAATTCCAAAATCGCGTCAAAGACGATTCGAGCGCTGCCCGCAACCCGTACCCGTGGCACTCCGGCGGCATCCTCCGTCATACGCACCTCCAACACGCCCGGTCGCCCGATGTGGTGGCCCTGGCGGCCTGTAAATTCCGAGGTCCGGTGATTTGGGCTTCGGCCCCATGCATGAAGCTGAGTCGCCAGCATAGCGTGCGCATTACCACTCACCGGGTCTTCTGAAATACCAATCGCAGGGCAGAACATGCGCGCCTCGGTGTCGCAATCGGGGATTGCCGGCGCCAAGCTGTATACAAAAAACCCGGCAGGGCTGCCTGCGGCTGAAAGCGCAGCGAGGCGCGCCATGTCCGGGCGCAGGAGCGCCAGAGTGGCGCCGCTGCGCACCGCAATCAGGGCTCTACTGCCACCCGGTCCCGCCACCACACTTGGGCAATCAGGATCGAGTGTTCCGCTGTCCATGCCGAGCGCCGTGCATGCGGCCAACAGCTGATCCTCTGGTAGCGGGCCGTGCAAGGGGGCGGGCGGCTGGCTAAACGCGTAGCGTTTGCCCTGTGGTCCGTTCAGTCGCTCGATATCGACAACACTTCCGCGCTGGCTCTGGCGTCCACGGTGCGGGTAACCCAATGTGTCAAGCACCGCGTGGGCCGCCACGGTGGCGTGGCCCACCAGGCCAGTTTCGGTGCGCGGAGAAAAGAAGCGTAACCGCAGATCATGGTCGCTGGCCTCGGGAGGAAGCACGAATGCTACATCGATTCCACCCAACTCGCGGGTGATCGATTGCATGCTGTCCTCGTCAAGGCATTCCGCGTCCAACACCACTGCGGCCGGGTTGCCGGTGAAGGGCTTGGTGGTAAAGGCGTCAACTCGGAAAATCCGCACCCGCTTGCCCATCCGCCGCCTCGTTGATATTTGTTGTCGGCGCGCAATCAGTGCCCGATGGCTCATCCTAACCCGGCGCTGCGCGCCGTGCGGTACTTGCAAAGCGCCCCCGGGGCACGGATAGTTCGTGCCTCAAACCTTGGGGTGGCCCTGCGCGGGCCTGAGATGCCGTTCGACCGGCAAACCCGTAGAACCTGATCCGGCTAGTACCGGCGTAGGGAGCAGGTCTTTGAATCGGAAAAATCTCCTGATTTCATGTTTGGTGATTGTCCGGTGGTCCGCGTGCGGCGCCGAAGCATCGGCGGTTAGCGCGCCGCTTGACGAGGTGACCATCAGCGCAAGCTTGCGCAGCACGCCATTGCGCGATTTACCACAAGGCGCCACAGTTCTCGACAACCAGACCCTTCGCAGCGCTGGCGTTCAGCATTTCGAAGATGTCATCGGCCTGGTCCCCGGACTGAACTGGGCTTCGGGCACCTCTCGTCCGCGCTACTTTCAGATTCGCGGGGTCGGAGAAACCGAACAGTATCAGGGCGCACCCAACCCTTCAGTGGGCTTTCTGATCGACGACATTGATTTTTCGGGCGTCGGTATGCCAGCCACACTCTTTGATCTCGAGCGGATCGAGGTATTGCGTGGTCCAAGCAGTGCGGTGTATGGCGCGAACGCACTGGGCGGACTCATCAGCGTGCGCAGTCGCGACCCTGGGCGCGCCTTTGAGCTGGCCGGTGAGGCCACTGGCGGAGACTACGGAACCGCGGCCCTGGGGCTGGTGGTCGGGGATGGGCTTGCGGACGGGTCCGCGGGCTGGCGTCTGGCGGCGCAGCGTTACCGAAGCGAAGGGTTCCGGCGCGACGAATACCTGGGTCGCGACTCTACCAATGGTTACGACGAATCCACGGTGCGTGGCAAATTAATTCTCGATCCAACTGCGCGACTGCACGCCGCATTGACGGTGCTGTACGCCAACCTGAACAACGGATACGACGCCTGGTCGGTCGATAACTCGCGCGTTACCCGATCGAACCAGCCCGGCCGCGACGCACAACGCTCGAGCGGCGCGTCACTGCGGTTTCAATACACGAACGAACATGGCCAGTGGCTGAGCATTACAAGCGCCGCCAACTCGGACATCGATTATTCCTTTGACGGCGATTGGGGCAACGATCCTTACTGGGGCGCAAGCGCTCCGTACGATTACTTCGAAGGCCACCAACGCACGCGCCAGACCCTGGCTCAGGATCTGCGTTTCCTGGGCCAGGGCGCGGCGCTGCCGATTGGTCAGCTGCGACCCGCCGTGGGCGTTTATGCACTGAACCTGCGCGAAGACGATCTGCAGCTCGATACATGGAACGATCAGTATTACGGGGCAGGCCAGAGCGTTCTGGCCAGCCATTATCAGGCCACCACCGCGGCGTTCTACGGCTCTTTGGAATTGTCCGTCGCAAAGCTTGGCCTGCTCACCTTGGGTTTGCGGATCGAACAGCGCACGGCAGCCTACGCCGATAGTTCCGATGCGCCCTTTCCGCAGGACAGGAGCCAGTTCGCGGGTGGCAACTTATCCTGGGTGTGGAAGCCAAGCGCCGCGCGCCAGTACTATGCAACGCTGGCCCGCGGCTACAAAGCCGGGGGCTTCAATATCGGCGCGGACATCGATCGGATGCAACGCCAGTTCGGTGCCGAAGCCCTATGGAATCTCGAGCTCGGTGTACGCATCTCAAGTCCGGCTGAACAAGTGCAGCTCAGCACCGATGTCTATGCCATGAGGCGCAGTTCAATGCAGGTCTATAACTCGCGCCAACTCCTTGCCGGTAATCCTCTGACCTATGTTTTCTACACCGACAATGCGGCGCACGGCGACAACCTCGGTGTCGAAGCCGAATTGCACTGGCATGTGCGGCCGGGCTGGATGTTGGCCGCCAGCGCCGCGCTCCAAGACACGCGTTATTTGGGCTACGTGAATGACGGTCTGGATTTACGCGGCCGCGAGCAGGCGTTCGCGCCACCCTGGCAAGGGTCATTGAGCGCTGGCTACGAGCAACCGGCCGGCGTCTTCGCGCGCGCCGACCTTGAGGCCCAGGATGGTTTCTATTTCAGCTCCAGCCACGACCAGCGCGCGCGGGCGCGCGTCCTAGTTAATCTGCGTGCCGGCTGGCATGCCCGGAATTGGACCGCGAGCCTGTGGGCCCGCAATCTATTTGACGCCGCCTATTCGGTGCAGGGCTTCTACTTCGGCGACGAGCCGCCGGACTTCCCGGTTAAGTTGTATTTGCAGAATGGCGATCCGCGACAAGTGGGCGTGACGCTGAGCATGGACCTGGGCGCGACTTGAGCATGGCCACGAAATGAGCACTATGCTGGCGCGTTGCGAGGAAGGGTTCGCGGTCGTCGCCGGCTTGATCTACGTAGTACTGATATTGCGCCGCAATCGCTGGGGATGGGTGGCGGGCGCCCTCAGCTCCTCGCTCTATATACTCATTTCGGCGCGCGCCAGGCTGCCGATGCAATCCCTATTGCAGGCCTACTATGTAGGCATGGCGGTTTATGGTTGGTTCAGCTGGAAGCGCAATGCCGAGCAGGAAGGCGGTCGCATTTACCGCTGGACCCTGCGGCGCCACTTGCTCATGGCACTGCTGGTGCTGGGGGCGAGCGCACTGAGCGCGCAATTTCTGGCGCGAGAAACCCGGGCGGCGTGGCCACTGCTCGATTCGTTCACCACCTGGACCAGCCTGTTGGCCACCTGGATGCTGGCGCGTTCGGTGCTCGAGAACTGGGTGTACTGGATATGCGCCGACCTCATCATGGTGTGCTTGTTCGTGCTCCAGGGCCTTCCGAATACGGCGGGCCTGTTCCTTGCCTACGCCGTGGTCTCGGTATTCGGCCTGCGCGCATGGTTGCTGCGCTACCGAAAGCAGCCCCGGTGATGTCATCGATACAGTGGCCGGGCGCGGCGGCGCTCGCCTGGGTCCCTGGCGTGCGGAACGGAGTGCCGCCGTCGCGCGTTGAGCCGCTGCTGGGTGGGAGCGTCAATGACAGCTGGCGGGTGGACACCGCACAAGGCCGTTTCGTGCTGCGAATCGACGGTCCTGCCTGGCGCCGGCCGGGAGTTGACCGCGATCGCGAGCAACAACTGCACGAGGCCGCGGCCCAGGCCGGGCTCGCGCCGCGCCTGCTGTTGAGGAGCGAGGCCGACGGCCTGCAGGTGTCCGAGTATCTGGATGGACGCTGCTGGAGTGAGGAGGATTACAGTCAGCCTTTACAGTTACGACGACTGGGTGAACGCCTGGCCCGGTTGCACGCGGTGGAGGTGCCCACGGGGGTTGAGCCATTTGACCCGGTGGCCTGTGCGCGCGAATACCTGCACGCAATCGGAAGCGGGCTGCTCACCGATCCGCGCGAGCGCCAAGTTCTGGCTGCAATCAATACGGCCGCCCGCCGGGTGGCGGACGGCACGGTCGGCCACTCCATCGTTCATGGGGATCTGGCCCACGGCAACGTGCTCGACGGTGCGCAGCTGTGGCTGCTGGACTGGGAATATTCTCAGTGCGCCGACCCTCTGTACGATGTGGCCTGCGCGCTGGCCTATTACCCGCAGGCCCAGCTTCATGCGCCGCAATTGCTGGCGTCCGCCGGGCTGGGGGGCCCCGGCCTCGCCGAGCGGCTGACAGCGGCGATCCGCGTCTACCAGGGGCTGAGTGGCTTATGGGACCGGGCTCGCGCCAACCTGAGGTCGCCGTGAGGCCCCGGTCCATTTGCTGGCCTTCCCACTGGCGTCCGCGCCGGCCGATCGGCAAACTAGCGCGCCCCGATTTTCCCCCGGAGTGGTTCATGCCCGTGTTGCGTGTCATAGGTCGAGACGGCGTCGAGCAGCAGGTCAATGCCCCTTCGGGCACAAGCCTGATGGAACCACTGCGCGACTTGGACGACGGTGTGACGGCCATTTGTGGCGGTATGTGCTCGTGCGCAACGTGCCAGGTGTATATCGATGAATCCTGGGTGCCCCGGCTCCCGGCACCGATGTCCGATGAGACCGACATGCTCAAGGACCTGAGTTCCTATCGCGCCAACTCGCGCTTGTCCTGCCAGATTCCACTCACCGACGCACTCGAGGGCCTGCGCGTCACGATAGCCCCCGAGGAATAGGCGCTTTCCGGGCGGGCATATATGCAAATCGCGCTCTGGTTGTTGGTGTTGGCCGCCCTGGTGGCGATCGTACGCGTGTACCTGACTTTGCGGCGCGCGAGTGCGCAACGGAAAGAGGACTGGGACGAGCGCCTGGTGAAGAATTTACGCGCGCAGGGCGGGGATCTGTTCCGACCTTACGAAGTGGATTTCTTCTTCGATCTGCCCGATCAGGCCGCCTGTGAGCAGTTGGGGGCCGTGCTCAAAACGCGCGACTTTGCCGTGGACTATCGGCAGGTCGATGCCGATCGCGGCGATCGCTATACCCTGCACGCTTTCAAGTCGCTGCGCATTTCGGTCCCGGACATGCAGGCCCTCACACTTGAGTTCAAAGAATTGGCATTGCGCCACGCAGGCCGATATGACGGCTGGGCCGCGGCCGGCATGACGCGCCAGCCGCGACGTTAGAGCTCCCTTGGGCCACTAGGGGCTCCGCTCGGTTTGCGCCCGCACCGCCTCGGCGGCCTCCTGCACGGCGGCCGCCTCGCCCAGATAGTGACTGGAGCGTGGCGCGAGCTCATCATCGAGCTCATAGAGCAGCGGGATACCGGTGGGGATGTTCAATTCGATAATCGCGCTCTCGGACAGCCCGTCGAGCATCTTGACCAGTGCGCGCAGGCTGTTGCCGTGGGCGACGATCATCACGTTGCGACCCGCGCGCAGCTGAGGGGCAATGCATTGTTCCCAGCACGGCAGCACTCGCACGAGCGTGTCCTTTAGCGACTCTGTGGCCGGCAGGTCGATCGGATTAACCTGGCGGTAGCGACGATCGTGACGTGGATGGCGTGGATCCTCCGAGCTCAGCGCCGGTGGGGGCGTATCGAAGCTGCGCCGCCAGATCTTGACCTGCGCCGCGCCGTACTGGGCCGCGGTCTGTGCCTTGTTGAGCCCCTGCAAGGCACCGTAATGGCGTTCATTGAGTCGCCAATCGCGCACCACCGCAAGCCATAGTAGATCGAGGGCCTCAAGTATCAGCCATTCGGTGCGGATCGCGCGCTTGAGCACCGAGGTGTAGACAAGATCCGGCAATACACCGGCGCGTGCGATTTCCAGGCCCGCGCGTTGCGCCTCGTGCACGCCTTGCGCCGAAAGGTCCACATCGGTCCACCCGGTGAACAAATTCTCGAGATTCCAGGTGCTCTGACCGTGGCGTACGAGGAGCAGTTTGCCGGGCACTTGGCTGGTACTCACTGCGCCAGATTGCGCAACGCCTCGACGCCGGCCATCAGCGCAGCCAAGTCGGGGGCAGCGCTGGCGCGTAGATCGCGCATCGTGAGCAACCATTGTTGGCCAGGCGCCCCGAGTCGCTCGATCCAGCGCTCGCGGGCCGCACCGTCACCGGCCCGTTCACGCAGCGCGCGTGCCGCCAGATTGCGCTGACCGTCCAGGCAGGCCGTGTACAGGCGCTCCCGCGCTACGGCCTGCCAGGTGCTCGTGGTGCGCAAACGGCGAATGGCTTCCGCCAGCCAGTCGATGCCGAGTGCGGCCGCGGTCTGGAAATACTGCTGTGCCACCATCGGCAATGGTCGGCGTGACCCTTCGGCGATGGCAACGAGGTCCGGCGTGGCGCGCAGGGCCATCAGTGCGGCCAGACGACTTGCGAGTGGTTGGGGAAGTCCGGCTGCTTGCTGCTGGGCGTAGATTTCAAGATAACTGTCGCGGGCGATGCCCAGGAGCGCCGCGGGCAACAGGCGCTCGAGGGTTTGAAACGCCGGGGTAAGGCGCGCCACTTCGGCGCCGATGTCCGCGTGCTGGCGCGGGGCGCGCGCCAGCAGTAGCCGGCGCGTGAGCTGTTCGACGTAATCGCGGGTGGCGAGCAACGCCTCGTACTGCGCGGTCGCGGGCGCGCGGTTGTCGAGCGCTTCAATCGACAACCAAAGATCGCGCAGACCGGCGCTGTCGCGCGCGATCATGTAGGCGCGTGCGACCGCCGCGGTGTCCGTGCCGGTCTGGGCCGCCATGTGCATGACGAAGCCAGGATCCATCCGATTGAGGATGCTATTGGTGGTTGTGGTGGCAATCAGCTGGCTGCGCAGCCGGTGACGGGCAATGCGGTGCGCAAAGCGCTTGCGCCAGCGGCGCGGGAAATAGCGTTCGAGTTCACCGGCCAGGTAAGGATCGTCGGCAACGTCGGCTTCGGTAAGCGCCTGGTTGAGGGCGATCTTGCCATAGGCAAGCAGCACTGCGAGCTCCGGGCGCGTCAGCCCCAGGCCGCGCACCATGCGCTCTTCAATGTCGGTGTCGCTCGGCAGGAACTCCAGGGCGCGATTGAGCTCCCCGTCGCGCTCGAGCACCCGCAGTAACAGCTGATGCTGGCCAAGATCCGCAACGCTGCGCTGCTCCAACAAGCTGATTGCCTGGCTCTGCAGGTAGTTGTTACGCAGCACCTGCGCGGCGACCTCGTCGGTGACACTCGCCAGCAGCGCCCGGCGTCGAGCGCCCTTGGGCGCTGCTTCACCAGCTTTGCCCGCCAACATGATCTTAAGGTTGACCTCGATGTCTGAGGTGTTGACGCCCGCGGAGTTGTCGACAAAATCGGTGTTGATGCGGCCGCCGGCCTGCGCATATTCGATTCGGCCAAGCTGCGAGCAACCCAGGTTCCCGCCCTCGCCGAAGACCTTCGCGCGCACCTCGGTGCCGTTGATACGTACCGCGTCATTCGCACGATCCCCGATTTGGCCGTGGCTTTCCGCGGTGGCCTTGACATAGGTGCCGATGCCTCCATTCCACAGCAGATCCACCGGAAGCTTCAGGATCGCCCTGACCACCTCGGTTGGCGTGACGCGCTCATGTTCGAGTCCTAGGAGCGAGCGGGCCTGCGCGGGCAGCGCGACGGACTTGTGCGCACGCTCAAGGACCACACCGCCGGCCGAAAGACGGCGCCGGTCGTAGTCGGCCCAGCTCGAGCGCGGCCGCGCGAACAGACGCGCGCGCTCCCGGAAGCTGCGGCGTACGTCGGGGTTCGGGTCAATAAAGATGTGTCGATGATCAAAGGCTGCGAGCAAGCGAATCTGTGGGGAGAGCAGCATGCCGTTACCGAATACGTCCCCCGACATATCCCCGATACCGGACACACTGACGGACTCGCGCATGATGTCGACGCCCATTTCGCGAAAGTGTCGCTTGACGCACTCCCAGCCCCCGCGCGCGGTAATGCCCATCTTCTTGTGGTCGTACCCGGCCGATCCGCCCGAGGCGAACGCGTCGCCGAGCCAGAAGCCGAATTCGGCCGAGATCGCGTTAGCGATGTCGGAGTAGCTGGCGGTCCCCTTGTCGGCGGCCACCACAAAATAGGGATCGTTGCCGTCTCGGCAGCGCACCTGGCTGGGCGCAACCACCACGCCGTCGACAATGTTGTCGGTGAGCTGCAGTAGAGAGCGAATATAAGCCTGGTAGCACTCGCGCACTTCGAGGGCGCGCTCCTCAGGGGCGGCCGTCACGCGCAGGCGCCGCGCAACGAATCCGCCTTTGGCGCCAACCGGCACGATGAGCGTATTCTTGACGTGTTGCGCCTTCATCAGGCCCAACACTTCGGTGCGGAAATCCTCTGGCCGTTCGGACCAACGGATGCCGCCACGCGCTATCGGGCCGCGGCGCATGTGCACGCCTTCGACGTGGGTACCGTGCACGAAAATTTCGAACTCCGGGCGTGGCTCGGGCAGGTCCGGGATGGCGCGCGGCTGCAACTTGAAGGCGAGTGGATGGCCGGGCGGATGACTGCAGAAATGATTGGTGCGGGTCATCGCCAGGATCAGGGACAGAAAGCCACGCAAGATTCGGTCATCGTCCGGATTGCGCACTTCGCTAATGGCGTGGTGCAGGCCGCGTTCGATGACTGAAGCCTCGCGAACCGAGCGGCGGTCGGTGGCCTCGGGACTCAAGCGTCGCTCAAACAGCCGCCACAGGTCGCGCGAGATGTGCGAATGCGCGTGCAAGACGCGCTCCATATAGGCCTGGCTAAAGGGGATGCCGGTCTGCAGCAGGTAACGGCAACAGGCACGCAGCACCCGCGTTTGCGCCACCGTCAGCCCCGCGCTGACGATCAGGCGGTGAAACCCGTCGCTGTCGAGTGCCCCGGCCAGCACCGCGGTATACGCAATGTTCAGCTGGGTCTCTAACGCGTGCGCGTCGGCTTCATGCAGCCCCGGCGTTTCGAGTTCGAAGTCCTGAATCCACACGGCCCCCCCCTCACTTGGGCGCAGTTCATAAGGTCGCTCGGCGATAACCCGCAGGCCAAAGCTTTCCAAAATCGGCAGGGCGTCGGAAATTGGTAGCGGCTCACGGTGGCGCAGCAGGCGCAGGTGGGCGTGTGACTGTCCGGCCGCTTCGGGCGGTTGCAGGCGCAGGCGTCCGGCGCCCATTGCGGCGGGGGTCGCCAGATCGGCGATGTCCCGGACGGCCAGTGTCGGGGATACATCCTGCTGGTAGGCCGCCGGGAACCCCTGCGCATAGCGCCTATCGAGCGCCCCTGCCGTAATCTCGTCATGGCAGGCGCGAAGCGCTAAGCGCAAGCGATCACGCCAGGTAACGAGCGTGGCATCCAATTCGCGTTCCAGCGCGCGACGATTGACGCTCTTGGCCGTGGCCTCAGTGATGCGCACCGTGATGTGCAGTTGCGCCAGCGGTGCATCGCCTACCGCCAGCGCGGAGTCGAGCTGCCCGCCGCCGAGCGCGCGGCGCAGCACGTGTTCAATCCGGCCCAGAGCATTGTTGTCCAGGCGATCGCGTGCCAGATAAACCAGACAAGACCAGAAGCGACGCAGTTCGTCGCGCCGCAGGACCAGGCATACCCCGCGCGGGCGATCGTGCAGTGACAGCACCGCACGCGCACAGCGCGTGAGCTCGGCGATCGAGGCCTGAAAAAGCTCATCGCGTGGCAGATTGTCGAGGATGCTGACCAGGCGTTTGCTGTCGTGGCTGCAAGGCCGGAACGGGAACGCCTCGATCACGCGCGCCACCTTCAGACGCATCAGGGGCACCGTGCGAGGGTCGGCGTGGTACGTGTTGGAGGTCCAAAGGCCGAGGAACTGCGCCTCGCCTGCGATCCGGCCGCGTCCGTCGAATTCTTTGACGACGACGTAATCAAGGTAGCCGGGCCGATGCACGGTGGAACGCCGATTGGCCTTCGTGACCACCACAAGCTCGCGCTTCGCGCGGAGCGGCACCAGGTCTCCAGGCGGTCGTGTGCGCATGATGCCCAGCGAGCTGCCTGGAATTGCTTGCAGGTGCGGCCCATTGGCCCGACGGCGCAGGCGAGTGCGCCGGAAGCCCAGAAACGTAAAGTGATTGTCCTCCATGTAGGCCAGCAACGCGGCGCTCTCGGCCACCACGGCGGCCGGCAGGCGCGGGTGCTGACGCAAGAGCTGATCGCGCACGCCGAGGGCGGCCTTGCGCATCGCCCTCCAGCCCTCGCACGCGTAGCGAACGTCGAGCAGTGCGGCCAGGAGCCGCACTCGCAGGGCCGCGCACTCCTGCGTACCGGCGACCCGATCGATCCGTAGGTACTGCCACGATTCGCTGATCGGTGCGCGACCGCTCCGGCGCTCGCGAAAGTGCAGCAGGCGTCCATTCGCCCCGCGCACCGCCCCGAGAATGGGATGGGAAATGAGCTGGACGGCATAACCAGCTTCACTGAGCGTCAAGTGCAGCGTGTCGACCAGGAAGGGCATATC
Organism: Steroidobacterales bacterium; assembly: GCA_038234675.1. Lineage (GTDB taxonomy): Bacteria > Pseudomonadota > Gammaproteobacteria > Steroidobacterales > Steroidobacteraceae > FEN-1191. The sequence goes on along the minus strand of JBBQTF010000001.1, from coordinate 271,434 downwards.
GTCGGTGATTAATTCGACCACCGAATAGCTGCGAGCGGTCGTTTCGTCCGTGCGCGGGCTGGTCACGCGCAGCAGCGTCTGGCGTTCCAGGCGACGCGCGCCAAATACTAATTGCGCCTCGGCCGCCGCGCGCAGGCTGGGCACGCCGACCGCTTGCCACTCGGCCGCTGGAAGGCTGACGCGCCAGGATCCTAGGAGCTGAGCCGCCAGGCGCCGCTGGCGGGCGGAGGTTACCGGCCGATTACTCATCGAAATCGTTCTGCCATCCGCGGATCTTACAATACCGTTCGCTTGGCTATTAGTGAGCCGAGCGCGGCCCCGGAGCCCGAGAAGGGCGGTCGCGCCCTCAGGAACCGGGTCCCATCAAGGTATCCCATGAAACTCCGGGTCCCATTCGCGGAGGGCTGCCCCACGAGTCACTTCGCCCTGAAGCCGAATCACGAAGGTATGGGCTCCGCCCGTATGTTCCACAAGGTGCGGTGCGCGGGAGCCATCGTGTAAGTCGGCTTACGCAAGGAAACCCTGGCAGGACCGGGACCAAAACATCAAGGTTAAAGCATATCAAACTAATCCATTGATTTTAAATGCGCTCGAGCCAGATATTCCTCGCTTTGCATCTCCGCCAAGCGGCTTGCGGTGCGCCTGAAGTCAAAGCTCAGCCGCTCGCCCCGGTAAAGGTCGGCCGGCGCGGCGGCGGCGGAGACCACCAGTTTCACGCCACGATCGTAAAACTCATCAACCATGATGATCAGGCGGCGTGCGGCATCGTCCCGCAAGGCCGTAAGCCGGGGAATATCAGTGACGAAGACCGTGTGAAAATCCTGCGCCAGCTCTGCGTAGTCCATCGCACTGCGCGCACTCTCACAAATATTCGCAAAGCCGAACCAGATGACGCCCCCGGCGCGCTTGTTCGCCGTCAGGGTGCGCCCGTTGAGCTCGATGTGCCGCGCATGCTCGGCGCGAACTCCGGCGAGTTCCGCAAATAGCGCGGCGAGCCGGGCGGGCGTGGCCGCATCGGTCGCTATCAGGTACACGGGTGCTCGGCGCAACTGGCGCAGGCGGTAGTCGGCGCCAGCGTCGACCTCGAGCAGGTCGAGCTCCCGCTCGAGCATTGCAATCGCAGGCAGGAAGCGCGCCCGCTGCAGCCCGTCGCGATATAGTCCAGCGGGCGGTACGTTGGCGGTAATGACCAGCGTGACGCCTTGCCTTAGCAATTCTTCGAACAAGCCGCCAAGCAGCATCGCGTCGGCAATGTCAGTGACTTGGAGCTCATCCAGGCACCACAAAGTTGCGCGGCGCGCCAGCCCCCGTGCCAGCAGGCGCACCGGCTCCCCGTGTTGGCGTATCGTCGCCAGCCCGGCGTGTACATCGCGCATCAGGTGGTGAAAATGCCGGCGGCGACGAGGAACCGTGCCTAGGCTGTCGTAGAACAGGTCCATCAGCCAGGTCTTGCCGCGCCCAACGCCGCCCCATAGATACACGCCCCGCGGTGCGCCGGTGCTCCGCGCTAGCCCCAGTTGTCGCCGCAGCCTTCCAAACAGTCCGAGTCCCCGCTGGCGTTCCACCAGCTCGCCGCGTAAGCGCTCTAGGCGCGTGACCGCCGCCAGTTGTGCAGCGTCGCTTTGCCAGCCGCGTTCGCTCAATTCGCGTGCGTAGCGCTCGTGCAGGCTCGTCGAGGCTTCCTTCACCTACAGGTTCTGATAATTCGGACCCGATCCGCCCTCGGGCGTAGTCCAGGTGATGATCCGATACGGGTCCTTAATGTCGCAGGCCTTGCAGTGCACGCAGTTGGCGGCGTTGATTTGCAGGCGGCGGGTGCCATCCTCATTCATGAGTATCTCGTAGACCGCCGCTGGACAAAAACGAGTGCAGGGGTTTGCGTACTCGCGCGCGCACCTGTCCGCGCAGATGCTTGTGTCCGCCACGTGCAGATGCACGGGCTGGTGTTCATCGTGCGAGGTCGAGGCCAGGTACACCGCCGCGGTTCGATCGCGCGGCGGCAAGGAGCGTTCAGGGGGCAACGGGGGCGGCGGCGTGTGCGGATCGCTGGCTTCCAGGACCTTGAGCGTCAAATCGTTGGCCACGTGCTGCAGCGTCCAGGGTGTGCGCCCGCGCAGCGCAGTTTCCAGCACTGCGTTAGCGAGGCCGAGCCAAAGTCCGTGCTTGAATCCGGGCTTGATGTTGCGCACCGCGTGGAGCGATTTTCCGCCCGGAGAGGCGCGCCACGCGGCGTCATATCCCTTGGTGGTGCCATGAGCGGCCAGATGCTCGGCGCACAACATGCCCGAACGCATCGCCTGGTGAATTCCCTTGATGCGTGCGGCGTCGAGCGTGCCGGCGGCATCACCAATGAGTGCTGCACCGGGCATTTCCATGCACGGAAGCGCCTGTGCTCCGCCCGCGGCGATGCCGCGCGCACCGTAGGCGAGCGCCTCGCCACCCGACAGCAGCTCCTTCACGGACGGATGAGCTTTGAGGCGCTGAAACGCCTCGAACGGCTGGAACAACGCATCGCGGTAGTCCAAACCAGTGACCAGGCCCACATAGACGCGATCCTGGTCCAGGTGATAGAGGAATCCTCCACCAAACGTGTCGCGGGGCATGGGCCAGCCGATCGTATGCTGCACCAGTCCCGGGCGGCCACGTCCGGCAGGAAGCTGCCAGAGTTCCTTGAACCCGAGTGCGAAGGTGGGTGCGGAGCGATTTGCGTCCAATCCGTAGCGTGCGATGAGCTGCTTGCTCACGCTGCCGCGGCAGCCCTCGGCGAATATGGTGACGGGTGCGTAGATGTCCGCTCCGCGAGTGAAATGCGGACCCTCCCCGCCGTCGCGAGTGCGACCCATGTCGCCCAGCCGTACGCCTTTGACCGCACCGATGTCGTCAAATAGCGCTTCGCTGACGGCAAAGCCGGTAAAAATGTCTGCTCCAGCGGCTTCGGCCTTGGCCCCGAGCCACGGAACCAACTGGGAGATCGAGACGATAAAATTGCCGTGGTTGCGCTGCTGGGGCGGTGTGGGCAGCCGATAGCTGCCGGTCTGGGTGAGAAACCGGAATTCATCACATTGCACGGCGATACAGGTCGGCGGCGGCGCGCTGCGCCAGTCCGGCACCAGCGCATCGAGCGCCACGGGATCGAGTACCGCACCCGACATCGAATGCGCGCCCAGGCTGGCCGCTTTCTCGAGCACGCACACCGAGCGTTCAGGCTGCAATTGGCGCAGTCGAATCGCGCAGGCCAGCCCGGCAGGGCCAGCCCCGACGATCGCCACGTCGTAGTTCATTACGTCCCGCTCGCTCACCGGCGCACTCATAGCTTCACTCCTGCCACATCCGCTTCACCCAGGGCGTCAAGAATGGCGGCGCGCGCTGCGTCGCGCAAGGCCGCTGCGTCGTCCGGGCGCTCACGAGAGGCTCGAAGCGGAGCGAGCGTCTCGAGCGTTATTCGTCCTGGGCGCGGCATAAACGTGCCGGGCGGGAGGCAATGGCGCGTGCCGCGTATCACCAGGGGCACGACCGGGGCGCCGGAGCGGTGCGCCGCGGCGAAGGCGCCGGTGTGAAAGCGCAGCAGGCCGGGGTGCTCCGTGAATGTGCCCTCCGGAAAGAAGGCCAGCGAGCCGCCGCGGGCGGCGCTGCGCATCACGCGCAGCGCATCACGCAGGCTGCCGGCACGATTATCGCGCGTGACAAATTGCACCCCGATTCGTTGTAACAGGAATCCGGCCACCGGTACTGAATTCATCTCGCGCTTGATGACGAAATCGAAGCGCGGCGGCAGGATGGCCGCCAGTACCACGCCGTCCAGGTAACTGCAGTGGTTGGCGACCACGATGCACGGGTCTGGAAGCGGCCCATACCAATGAATTTTGATCGGCATGCCCATGAGTGTGAGTACCAAGCGACCCACCCTGCGGATGAGCTGCCGGCGTCCGCTCAGCGTTGGAATCAGAGCCAGTGGCACCAAGGCGAGAAGCGCAAGCGCCAGGAACACCGCTCCTGCATAGGCGGCGTAAACCAGCCGCAGCGGCAACAGCCAAAGGGCGCCCGTGTTGCGCCGCGGAAGACCGGGCGGCGCGGCGGTGTGTGGGACTGAGGTCAAGGTTTATGTGATCCAGTTCTCCGTATATTAACGGTTGCCGTGGTTGTGAGTCCCATCACATCGCCCGACCGGGCCGAGTTTGCATACTGAGCTCCTGAGACAATCCGTCTTCGCACCGGGAATGCCATTGAGCAGACCAGCCACACTGACCACCGACTCGACCGCCGAGGTCATTGATCCCATCATTGGTCGTTTTCTTGACGCCGTATGGATGGAGCGTGGGTTATCGCCGAATACTTTGGCGGCGTACCGCGCGGACTTGGCCGCGTTGTCGCGTTGGCTCGCCCAGCGCAACCTGGTGCTGGCACGCACGGGGCGTGCCGACGTGCTCGCATTTATTGCTGCGCGCGCTGCAGGCGGATCGCGACCGCGTTCCACGGCGCGTCAACTTTCCTCGTTTCGCCGGTTTTTTCGCTATCTCATGCGCGAGGGCGTGGTGCACGAGGACCCGACTGCACAAATCGCCATGCCAAGAATCGGCCGTTCGCTGCCCAAATCGCTCACCGAGGCCGAGGTCGAGTCACTCCTCCTGGCTCCGCAGGTCAGCGATCCGCTCGGCAACCGCGACCGCACCATGCTCGAAGTGCTGTACGCCACGGGTCTGCGCGTCTCGGAATTGGTGAGCTTGCGCGTCGACCAGGTGAACACGACGCAGGGCGTGCTGCGTGTGTTGGGCAAGGGCAACCGTGAGCGCCTGATCCCGCTCGGCGAGGAAGCCGTGCGGTGGCTCCACTCGTTCCTGGCCGGTCCACGTGCGGAAATTCTCAGTGACCGTGGCACGGACTACTTGTTTCCGACGCGCCGCGGGGACCGCATGACGCGCCAGGCGTTCTGGCACATCATCAAGCGCTACGCCCGCAAGGCGAGTGTCAATCACGATCTGTCCCCGCACACGCTGCGGCATGCCTTTGCCACGCATCTGCTAAATCACGGCGCTGATCTGCGCGTGGTGCAGATGCTGCTCGGGCACAGCGATCTGTCGACCACCCAGATCTACACCCACGTGGCGCGCGAGAGGATGAAAGAATTGCACGCCGAGCATCATCCGCGCGGCTGAAGGCGCTCCTTTGGGCCTCGGGCATTCGGTGCAGCCCGCCCGTTCTGGTAAACTAGAGCGCATGAATCCTCGAAAATTCCGTCCGTTCTGGGTCGCCTCCCTGCTGTGCGTCACGGGGCTTGCGTTAAGTGCCGCGAGCACTCCTACGCCAGCACCCAAGGCGGCTGCAACCCCCCTCGAAGCCGAGCTGGCGGCGGTGGCTTCCCACCTGCCCGGCGCCAAGCCCGAGGAGTTGCGCACGACCCCGGTTCCCGGCATCTACGAATTTAAGCGCGGGGCCGAACTGGTGTACGTCACCGCCGACGGTCGCTACGGCTTTGCCGGGGACCTGTACCGCCTGCAAGATCATGCCAACCTGAGTGACTCGCGTCGGCGCGAACTGCGCCTGGCGCTCATCAACGCCGTGCCAGAATCCTCGATGGTGGTTTTCGCCCCCGCCGCGCCCAAGTACACGATCACGGTGTTTACCGATGTCGACTGCCAGTACTGCCGTGCGCTGCATAAGCAGATCGCTGAATACAACCGGTTGGGCGTCAAGGTGCGCTACATGTTCTATCCGCGCACCGGGCCGGACACCACGAGCTGGTTGAAGGCCGAGCAGGTATGGTGCTCCCCCGACCGGCGCGCTGCGCTGACGGCGGCCAAGCTGGGCGAAACTCTCAAGGTCGCTGCCTGCAAACCCAACCCGGTAGCCGATGAATACGCGCTCGGTCAGTCGATCGGATTGACCGGTACGCCCGGCATCGTTACCGAAAGCGGTGAACTGCTGCCTGGTTACTCGCCCCCGGACGAGCTGCTTCGGGAACTGCAACAGGAAGCCAAGGAAGCCAAGGGCTGATCAGCGCTCCAGGAGCCTGAGCTTGTCGGGCTTGCCGTCCCATTCCTTGGCGTCTGCCGGCGGCGTGCCCATCTCACTGATCACCGGCCACTGTTTGGCCAATTCGGCGTTGAGAGCGGTGAATTTTTCCTGTCCTGCAGGCAGCTCTTCCTCGGAGAAGATCGCTTCAGCGGGGCACTCGGGCTCGCACAGCGTGCAATCAATGCACTCGTCCGGATCGATGACCAAGAAGTTCGGACCAACGTGAAAGCAGTCCACGGGACACACTTCCACGCAATCCATGTATTTGCACTTGATGCAGTTTTCGGTGACGACGAAGGTCATTGGAGACTCCGGATCCAGCAGGGCAAGACTATTCGCGGGCGGGAAGGTGCCCCTATTTTGCCAAACCCCCTCGCCAGCGCAAGCGCGCCGCACGCGCAACCTTAGCGCACGGCCTGCGCAATATCATGGAAGTGCATGCGTTCGTGTTGTTCGCGGCGGTCCAGGAAATAGCGCTCAAGTGCAAAGCGGATGCTGGCAAAGGCGATGTCAGCCCAGGGTATTGCCTCCTCCGCGAACAAGCCGGTTTCGAGGCTTTCAACCCCGGCCCCATGGTCGGCGCTCAGGAGCCGCGCTCGGAACATCACATGCACTTGGGCGGCGTGCAGCACATTGACGATGCTCAAAAGCGAGCCAATTTCCACCTTTGCCAGCGCCTCTTCCGCGGTCTCCCGTGCGGCGGCGGTGTGCATCGATTCCCCGATCTCTAGAAACCCCGCCGGCGCGGTCCAATAGCCGCGGCGCGGTTCGATCGCCCGCCGGCACAGCAGGATCTGGCCCTTCCATTCCGGTACACAGCCCACCACCACCCGGGGGTTTTCGTAGTGCACCGTGCCACAGCTCGTGCATACCGCCCGCGGCAACGAGTCCCCCTCCGGTATTTGGGTCCGTACCGGCTGACCGCAGTTTGAACAGTATTTCATTGTGGGTACGGTGGCTTAGCTCCAATAGATTCAGGTATCGTACTCGTATTACCCACGGCCTCGTGGCGGAACTGGTAGACGCAGTCGACTCAAAATCGACCGGGCTTGCCCATCTCGGTTCGACTCCGAGCGAGGCCACCATCGCCGGGTTTCCCTAATCATGCGGCGCAGCGATTTTGAGTATTCACTGCCCGCAGATCTGATCGCGCAGACTCCGCTGGCGGTGCGCTCGGCAAGTCGCTTGCTGGTGCTGGAAGCCACCACCGCCCGCTGCACTGATCACCGGTTCGTCGAGCTTCCCGTGCTGCTGCAGCCACGGGACCTGCTGGTGTTTAATGATACGCGAGTGTTGCCCGCGCGCCTGGTGGCGAGGCGGGCCTCGGGCGGGCGTGTGGAGGTGCTGCTGGAGCGGGCGTTGCAACCACGCGCTGCGTTGGTGCAAATGCGCGCCAGCAATCCGCTGCGTGCGGGCGAGCAGCTCTCCAGCGCCGGGGGATCGCTCCGGCTGCTGAGGCGGCACGGGGACTTATGGGAACTTGAGCTTCCGGATTCAGCGCTTGAATTCTTCGAGCGCTTTGGCAGCGTGCCGCTTCCCCCGTACATCACGCGTGAGCCGGATGCGCGCGATCGAGAACGCTACCAGAGCCTGCTCGCGCGAGTGCCCGGCGCTGTGGCCGCGCCCACGGCCAGTTTGCATTTTGACGCCACCCTGCTTGCTATGCTCGCGGCGCGTGGCATCGAAAAGGCGGTGGTGACACTGCACGTGGGGGCCGGAACCTTTCAACCGTTGCGTAGTGAAGAACTGACAGAACACGTCATGCACACGGAGCGTTTCGAGGTCCCCGCGGCCACCGTCGAGGCGATCAATCGAACCCGCGAAGCCGGCGGCCGTGTCATCGCGGTCGGTACGACCGTGGCCCGTTCACTGGAGGCGGCCGCTACCGAGGGGCTGCGTCCATGCAGCGGCGACACGGCGTTGTTCATTCGGCCTGGATTTCGCTTTCGGGTGGTCGATGCACTGGTGACAAATTTCCATCTGCCGGGTTCGACGTTGTTAATGCTGGTGGCCGCGTATGCCGGCCTCGAGCCGGCACTCGGTGCCTACCGTCACGCGGTGCAGGAGCGTTACCGCTTCTTCAGCTATGGTGACGCCATGCTGATCTGGCCGGCCGCGCAGGCGCGCGCATGAGAATGCGTTTCGACTCATTGCACGTCGATGGTGCCGCGCGCTGCGCGCGCCTGGAGCTACCGCACGGCATAGTTGATACGCCGGCCTTCATGCCGGTGGGGACCTATGGCACCGTCAAGGGCATGGCGCCCGAAGAACTCGAGGGCCTGGGTGCACAAATCGTGCTGGGCAATACCTTTCATCTTGCCTTGCGTCCGGGCGCAGAAATTGTGGCGCTTCATGCGCACGGCCTGCATGGTTTTATGGGTTGGGATCGACCGATACTCACCGATTCGGGGGGCTTTCAGGTGTTTAGCCTGGCCACGCTGCGCAAGATCAATGAAAACGGTGTGCGCTTTCGCTCGCCGGTGGACGGCGCAGAAGTGAACATGAGTCCCGAGGATTCCATGGACGTGCAGCGCGCCCTGCGCTCGGATATCGCCATGGCCTTCGATGATTGCACCGCGTTTCCGGCCACCGAGCACCAGGCGCGTGCTTCGATGGAACGATCCATGCGTTGGGCCGAGCGTGGCTACGTTCATTACTATCGCGATTTACCTCCGGGCCACCTGTTCGGCATCGTGCAAGGAGGCATGTACGGCGCTCTGCGCTTGGCCTCGCTCGAAGCGCTGCTGCGGCGCGACTGGGCGGGCCTGGCGATCGGCGGTCTGGCGGTCGGGGAGCCCGAAGAGGAACGGTTGCGCGTGCTCGAGGGGCTGCTGCCGCTGATGCCCGCCGATCGCCCGCGCTATCTCATGGGGGTGGGCTACCCCCAGGACATCGTCGCGGCGGTGTTGCGCGGTGTGGACCTTTTCGACTGCGTCATGCCAACGCGCCACGCCCGCAACGGGCATTTATTCACCAGTGCCGGGATCATCAACATTCGCAATGCCTGCTATCAGCGCGACACCGGACCGCTGGACGCGCAGTGCACCTGCACCACCTGCCGGCGATATTCGCGTGCCTACCTGCGCCACCTGGATCGGTGCGGGGAAATTCTCGGCGTGCGTCTCGGCACCTTGCACAACTTGCATTTTTACCTCGAGCTTATGCGCCAGATTCGCACCGCCATTGCTGCGGGCACCTTGTCCGCACTGGCCGCCCAGGTTATGGCGATTCCACGGCGGGCCCCGGCGCCTGTGGCATAATGCCGCCCTTTTTCGCACCCGGGACGGCCTGCGGCGGCCCGGCCCTTAGACAGTAGACCACCTAAAGGCATTGCCATGGACTTCCTAATATCACCGGCTAACGCGCAGGCGGCGGGCGGAGCTGCGACCGGCGGGCTAAGCCAGATTCTGATACTTGTGGTGTTTGTCGCGATCTTCTACTTTATGTTGATCCGACCGCAGCAGAAGCGAATGAAGGATCTCCAGGCGATGCTGGCCAAGCTCGCGGTGGGGGACGAAATAGTGACCGGGGGCGGCATTCTTGGCCGCATAACTGAGCTGGGCGATCCTTTCGTTACTGTTGAGATCGCAGACGGCGTGCGCATACGCGTGCAGCGCACGCAAATTACGCAGCTCATGCCCAAGGGCACACTGAAGGGCAATTAAGAGATTTTCATGTTGGAATTTCCCCGCTGGAAGTACGTGTTGGTCGCGCTGGTCATGTTGCTAGCGCTGATGTTCGCGCTGCCGAATTTCTTCGGCACCGATCCGGCACTGCAGGTGGCGCGCAAGAACCGACTGCCGATGGACGAATTCGCCCGCCAAGCCGTTGAACATACGCTCAGCGGGCGCGCCGTGGCATTCCGAGCTTCCTACCTCGACGATGGCAAGATGATCCTGCGTTTTGCGAGCGTGGCCGACCAGCTCAAGGGGCGCGATCTGGTCAATGAGGCGATGGCGGCCGATTATATTTCCGCCTTGACGACGGCCTCGCGGGCGCCCGAAGCGCTACGCCGCTTTGGATTAAGACCCATGCCCTTGGGTCTGGACCTGCGCGGTGGCCTGTATTTGCTCTATCAGGTGGACGTCAACGGTGCGGTGGCGCAATTGCTGGAAAGCTACGATCAGGGGTTCCGGCGCACTCTGGCGAGCGCCAACCTGCCATTTACCGACATCACCACCTACACCGGCAGCAAGAGCAGCATTCCCAACGCGCTGCGGATCGCATTGCCACCCGGTGCCGACGTCAATGCGGTGCGCGATGCACTAAAGAAAGCCAACAACGATCTGACCTTCAACATCGGCAGCGCCGATGCCGGTCCGACGCTGCTAATGGAGATGACGCCCACCCAGGTCAAGGCGCGTCAGGACTACGCGCTGCAGAAGAACATCACCACGCTGCGCAACCGCGTCAACGAGCTGGGCGTTTCCGAGCCGATCGTTGCGCAGCAAGGCATCGATCGCATCAACGTGCAGCTGCCAGGTGTGCAGAACTCGGCCGAAGTGAAAGACATCCTGGGCAAGGTCGCGACCCTCGAGTTCCGTCTCGAGGACACCCAAAACAACGCCACCGATGCTAAGCAGCACGGCCGCGCGCCCCTCGGCTCGAAGCTCTATGACATGAACGGGCGGCCGGTGCTGCTCAAGCGGGAACTAATTGCCACCGGCGATCAGCTCACCAACGCCACCTCCAGTTCCGGCAATGAAGGGCCCGAGGTCAACGTGACCCTCAATGGGCAGGGCGGGGATTCGATGCTGCGCAACACCCGCCTTAACGTCAACCGACGCATGGCGGTGGTCTACATCGAGAAGAGCCGCGAGACCCGCACGGTGGGCGGTGAGAAGTCCACGCGGGACGTGACCACGGAAAAAATTATCAGCTTGGCGACGATTCGCGCTGTGCTGTCAAACCAGTTTCGCATCACCGGCCTGACCGCGGTCGAGTCACGCGAGCTCGCGTTGCTGATGCGCTCCGGCTCTTTGTCGGCGCCGATCTTCTCTGTGGAGGAACGCACCATTGGCCCGAGTCTCGGCGCCGAGAACATTCGCATGGGGGTGCGTGCCCTGGGGATCGGCATGCTGGCCGTATTCGCGTTCATGGCGCTGTACTACCAGCGCTTCGGCTGGGTGGCCAACCTGGTGCTGCTGGCCAACGTGGTGCTGCTTACTGCGTTGCTGTCGATGTTGCGCGCCACGCTCTCGCTTCCGGGCATCGCCGGAATCATTCTCACTGTTGGCATCGCGGTCGATGCCAGCGTGCTGATCTATGAGCGCATCCGCGAGGAATTGCGCAACGGCGTGAGCCCACAGGCAGCGATCCGAGCCGGCTTCGACAAGGCCTATTCGGCGATTTTTGACTCAAACGTGACCGCCCTGATCGCCGGCCTGGTGCTATGGGTCATAGGCCGTGGCGCAATTCGAGGTTTTGCCGTAGTGCTGACACTCGGCATCGCCACTTCGATGTTTACTTCCTTGTTGGGCAGCCGGGCGCTGATCACCCTCATGTACGGCGGGCGCCGCAAGGTCAGCCACCTTTCGATCGGTTAAGGAGCAGGCACGGTGGAATTCTTCACGAAAGCCACGAGCTTTCCCTTTATGTCGACGCGCAAGCTCTGGTATGGGCTGTCGCTCCTCCTGGTCATCATCTCGATCGGCTCGTTCATCGTTCGCGGCCTCAATCTCGCGGTCGACTTTACCGGCGGTGTGCAGGTGCAGGCGAGTTTCAGCAATGCGGTAAACATCGATGCGCTGCACGCCGGGCTGGAAAAGGCCGGGTTCCGCGAAGCGCAGGTCCAGTACTTGGGCTCTTCGCGCCAGGCGGCGATTCGTCTGCCGCCCCAGAGCGGCCAGAGTGGGGATGTCATTCGCGCGCGGGTTGATGGGGTTTTACATGCGCTTGATCCGCGCGCCGAGGTGACCAGCCTGGATGTAGTGGGCTCGCAGGTGGGCGACGAACTCAAGAGCGGAGCTATCAAGGCGGTATTTGCCACCCTGGCGTTGATTTTCATCTACATTGCGCTGCGCTTTCACACCTGGCGCCTTTCCCTTGGCGCCATATTGGCGGTACTGCACGATCCAATCCTGGTGCTCGGCGCGTTCTCGCTTTGGCATACCTCGTTTGATCTTCCCGTGGTTTCGGCCATGTTGGCGGTGATCGGCTACTCGCTGAACGACACGGTGGTTGTGTTCGATCGCATTCGTGAGCGCTTCGAGGGCAGTCGGCGGCTCGAGCCGGTCGCGGTGCTGGATCAGTCGATCAACCAGACCCTGTCGCGCACCATCATGACCAAGGTCGTGACTTTAATCGTGGTGGTCGCGCTTTACGTTCTGGGCGGCCAGGCCCTCAAGGGTTTTTCTGAGGCACTGATCATTGGCATCCTCGCTGGCACCTATTCCTCGATTTATATTTCCAGCGCCATCGCGCTTGATTGCGGATTAAAGGCCGAGCACCTGCTGCCGACCTCGGTGAAGAAACCGATCGACGCTCTGCCCTAGGCGAAAAACCCGGTGTTAGGCGGTTCCGTAACGAGCTTGCCCTTGATGCATATGCTCAGCGAGCCGGCCACCTGGGCCGCGTTCGCGACGCTTTCGATTCTCGAAACCGTGCTCGGCATTGATAACGTCATTTTTTTGGCGATTTTGGTGGCGCGCCTACCTCCGCAACGCCAGCCGCGCGCGCGCGTCGTCGGTCTGGCCCTCGCCATGATCACGCGCATCGCACTTCTATTTTCGATCGTCTGGCTCACGCAGCTCACTCGGCCGTGGTTTACGTTGCTTGGACAGCAGATCTCGGGTCGCGACCTGGTGCTGGCCGCCGGGGGGCTGTTCCTGCTCGCCAAGAGCGTGCTGGAAATCCATGCCACGCTTGAGGGCGCCGTGGCCGAGCGCCGCGCGCGCGCCGCAGTAAATTTCGTCGCCGTGGTGGTGCAGATTGCCCTGATCGATATCGTGTTTTCGCTCGATTCAGTGTTCACAGCCGTGGGACTGGCGCGTCCCGACCAGGTGCCGATCATGGCCGCGGCCATCGTAATGTCGATTTTGGTGATGATGTGGTTGTCCGGGCCGATCTCGGCATTTATCGAGACCCATCCCACCGTGAAAATATTGGCGCTCGCGTTCCTCATCCTGGTCGGTGCGGCCCTGATCGCGGAGGGCATGGACTTCCACATTCCCAAGGGATACCTCTACTTTGCCATGGCCTTCTCGGTGCTGGTGGAGATGATTAATATCCGCCTGCGCAAGCTCCTGGACGCGCGCGACCGCCGGTAAAGGCCTTAAGTGACCGTGGTCGGGGCCGAGAGCGCCAAACGGGCCAATGCCTGGCCAGTAAGTCGATAAGTGCGCCACGCGTCCATCTCAACGGCACCGAGCTTCAAGTAAAAGTCGATCGCCAAGCGGTTCCACTCCAGCGCCGACCACTCGAGGCGCGCGCAACCCCGGTCCACTGCCAGTCCGGCGAGGTGGCGCAGCAGCGCCGTGGCCACCCCATGTTGTCGAAAGGCTGGCTCGACGAAAATATCCTCCAGATAAATGCCAGGTTGAGCAAGAAACGTTGAATAGTTGTGAAAGAACAGCGCGAAACCCGCGCACTGCCCCTCGTATTCGCCCATCAGCACTTCGGCGTAAGGACGCTCGCCGAACAACGTCGCGCGTAGAGCCTCTTCATTGGCGATGACCTGGGAACTGAGCTGCTCGTAGTCACCCAAGCCCCGGATAAAAGCCAGGATTTTCGGGACGTCGGTCGGAAGGGCGGGGCGTACGGTGACCATGCCGCACCATTTTAAGTCGGAGCGGCGGGTTCGCTACGACAGATCCGAAGGTTTGCACGCGACACAACCCGCTAGTCACAGTGGCGGCAATGGCCAGCTGCGAGACGGCCTAAGGACGCATCCTGGGTCGAACGGGCCACCTGCAAACGAGGCAGCAGCACGGATATTGCCTCAAGGGCCGCGTTGCACTTAGACGCGTCGCTTGCCAGGCCGGTGCGCCTGCATAGCTGGAAATCCTCGGCCAGTAACTCTTGCAGCGTTTGCAGCTGGGTAATCGTGGCGTCGATGAGCTCGGCGGTGTCGATGATCATAGCTGTATATTTATACAGCTAAGGGTCTCATGGCAACCAGAGATTCATATCCCTATGATTTGATAGTGATTAGGGGGTTTCTATGGCTGCATGGGCTGTCTGAAGCTGAAATAGACGGTCCTGCCACTGGGGCCTCCAACCAGATTCAGCCTTGTTTGGCGAGTTCGCTGTGCCGGTAGGAGTACAAGAAGTAGATCGCGAGCCCCACCCCGGACCAGATGAAAAAGGCTTCCCAGGTGATCGCCGGCAATCCCGCCATGAGGAATGCACAGAAGCCCATACCAAGCAGCGGTACCAACGGTACCCACGGTGTGCGGAAAGGGCGCTTGAGTTCCGGCCGAGTCCTGCGCAGCACGATGACGCTGGCGCAAACCAGGAAGAAGGCCGAGAGAGTGCCTAAGTTGACCAACTGCGCCACCTTCCCGATCGGGGAAAGGCCCGCTATCAGTGCGATGACGACGCCGGATCCCAGGATAAGGCGCACGGGCGTCCGAGTCTTAGGATGGACTCGCGCCATTGGCGTGGGCAGCAGTCCATCCCGCGACATCGCCAGCACTACGCGGGTCAAGCCGAAATAAAGCACCAGCATGACAGTAGTGATGCCGGCCAACGCGCCGATCGATATCAGGGCCTCCGCCCAGCCGATGCCCAGTTGCTTGAGCGCATCGGCGATCGGCGCCTTGACGTCGATCTGATCGTAATGGACGACCCCGGTGAGGATGCCAGACACCACGATGTAAAGGACCGTGCAGATCACGAGCGAAGCGATAATGCCGATCGGTAGATTGCGCTGCGGATTGATTGTTTCCTCTGCCGCGGTGGAAACAGCATCGAACCCTATGTAGGCGAAAAAAATAAGCGAGGCGCCGGTCAGGATCCCTCCCAAGCCGAAATGCGATTGGCCGGCGGCATCCGTAACTTGCGGTGGGATGAAAGGATGCCAATTGGCCGGATTGACGTGGGGAGCGGCGACCACGATGAAGATGACGACCGCGATAAGCTTTACGAACACCATTATTGTATTAAAGCGGGCCGATTCGCTGACGCCGATGGAGAGCAATAACGATAACAACAGCACGATGACCATGGCGGGCACATTGGCGATGCCGCCGTCGAGCGGGGCATTAGTCAATGCGTGAGGCAGGTGCACGCCGGTCAGTTCTAGAATCTTACCTAAATAGCCGGACCAACCGATTGCTACTGTGGAGGTGGCAACAGCGTACTCCAGGATCAGATCCCATCCGATCACCCACGCGATCAGCTCACCGATTCCACAGTAGGCATAGCCGTACGCGCTGCCAGCGCCGCCGATCGCGCCGGCCAGTTCCGCATAGCACAACGCCGCAAACGCGCAGGCGATACCGGAGAGGACGAACGACAGGACGATGGCCGGGCCCGAGTGTTGCGCCGCGACCACGCCAGTAAGGACGAAGATGCCGGTGCCGATTATGCAGCCGATCCCCAGCATGGTCAGATCAAAGGCGCCAAGGCAGCGCTTCAGGCCCGTGTCTGCGTTGACATCGGTCGGTTTGGTGCGGAACAGACTCATGCGTTCTCCCTGTGAATTCGTGTTTTCATTTGGCGCCAGGTTCTACAAGAGCGGGGTGTCAGACCCTTGATTGAGCGAAGCAGAGTTACCGGGCGCGGGTCGTATCATCAACCGGCGGCACGGCAGGTACCTCACAAGAGCGGCGAACGTCGATGCAAGGGATCGAATCGGCACCCCGCTGGTGCGTTCTGCACCGCTATGCCACGGCGCGGTTGAGCTTGGAATTGAGCTGCTCTGCCGCAAGGTGGCCTAAACGACTTGGTCGCCAGCATCAGCCTGATCATTCGCCTGCTCTCCCCGGGCTGCGCAACTTGACCGTGCGGGCGGACTGTACACCGTCAATGCGTCCGCCGACGAGTGGCGTAAAAGCGGCGACCAGTGCCGCGTGAATCTTGGGCGTGCCCGCGCAGATATCGCCGCCGTACTGATATTCCTCACCGTCGATTTTGCTGACGTGGCCCCCCGCTTCGGTAACCATCAGCACACCGGCCGCCGTGTCCCATGGTTTGAGCCCTAATTCCCAGAAGCCATCGACGCGTCCTGCCGCGACGTAGGCCAGGTCGAGCGCCGCCGAGCCCGCCCGACGCACGCCGGCCACCTGTGGCATCACCACGCGCAACATCTCAAGATACGTGTCCAGATCATCGTTGGCGCGAAACGGAAAGCCGGTAGCGAGCAGCGCTCCTTCTAGGCCCCGCCGCCGGCTGACGCGGATGCGGCGACTGTCCAGCTGCGCGCCCACTCCCCGTGTCGCCGTGAACAATTCCTGGCGCAAAACGTCATATATAGTGGCCACTTCAAGCCGGCCACGCACTTCGCAGCCGATCGACACTGCGTAGGCTGGAAAGCCGTGCAGGAAATTAGTGGTGCCGTCGAGCGGGTCAATGATCCAGCGTGTCTCATTGCTGCCGCTGGCGCCGCTTTCCTCGGCTAATACCGCATGGTCCGGGTAGTGGTGGCGGATAATGTTGATAATTTCCAGTTCCGCTGAGCGATCCACCTCGGTCACGTAGTCGTGGCGGTCCTTGGCATGGATTTCGATGCTGTCCAGCTTAGGTATGCTGCGGGCGATCACCTCGCCGGCACGGCGCGCAGCGCGAATCGCGATGTTCAGCAATGGATGCATAGTCAACTAGAATAGCAGCCTTATGAATGCACCGCCGATCCGCATGGTACTGGTGGACACCTCGCATCCAGGCAACATCGGTGCGGTGGCACGCGCCATGAAGAACATGGAACTCGAGGATTTGCGGCTGGTGCGGCCGCGACAATTCCCGCATCCCGAGGCCAGCGCGCGCGCTTCCGGCGCTGATGATGTGCTGTCGCGGGCCCGCGTGAGCGCGACGCTGGTTGAAGCACTAGAGGGCTGCGGTCTAGTGCTGGCCTGCACGGCACGCGAGCGAGACCACTATTACCGCGTACTTGATGTGCGTGAGGCGGCGACACGCGCCGTGCAGGCAAGTGTGCTGGCTCCGGTCGGCGTCGTGTTTGGCGGTGAGCACAGCGGCCTCAACAACGAAGATCTTGCACCGGCGCACGCGCTGTTGCGCATCCCGACCGGCAAGGCATACGCTTCACTCAATCTGGCCATGGCGGTGCAGGTGGTGGCCTATGAGATTTTTCGGGCGCGCGAGCTCTCCGTACCCGTTTCGGCACGTGCGCAACCACTCGCCGACCCGCCGGCGATGGAGCGCTTGTATGCACATCTGGAACAGGTTCTTAAGGAAATTGATTTTCGGGACCGCACCCAGCAGGGCACCAATTTGATGAATCGCATCCGCCGCTTTCTGCAGCGCGCAGAACTTGACGTCAACGAGGTTAACATCCTGCGCGGAATGCTCACCTCCGTGCAGCAGCGCCGTCGTCGTGCCGGGGCTCAGCCCACATGAGTAGCGGGGAGCAGGTCTAT
This sequence comes from Steroidobacterales bacterium, assembly GCA_038234675.1. Classification (GTDB taxonomy): domain Bacteria; phylum Pseudomonadota; class Gammaproteobacteria; order Steroidobacterales; family Steroidobacteraceae; genus FEN-1191. The sequence goes on along the minus strand of JBBQTF010000001.1, from coordinate 253,885 downwards.
CTCGATTATGCGGCGACCACGCCGGTCGATCCGCAGGTGGCTGCGTGCATGATCGAATGTCTGTGTGCGGAAAGCACTTTTGGCAACCCGGCCTCCATGCATAGCTACGGCCGAGCAGCCCGAGCGCGGGTCGAAGCTGCGCGCGCTCAGGTGGCGGCGCTGATTGGGGCACGAGCGCCGGAAGTCATCTTCACCTCCGGGGCCACGGAGGCTGACAATCTGGCTATTCTGGGTATCGTGCGCGCGGCGCGCACCGTGCGCGGTGCCGCGTTGCCTCACGTGATCACAGCGCGCACCGAGCATAAGGCGGTACTCGATCCGTGCCGCCAGCTCGAACGCGAGGGTGTCTCGGTGACCTACCTGAGCCCGCACTTAGAAGGCCGTATTCTTCCCGAGCAACTGCGTGAGGCACTGCGCCCTGAGACCATACTGGTCTCGCTCATGCACGCCAACAATGAGACGGGCGCTGTCCAGGACGTCGCGGCCTTCGGTGCCCTATGCCGTACACACGGCGCCGCGTTGCACGTCGATGCCGCCCAAAGCGCAGGCAAACTCCCGATCGACGTCTCGGCGATGGGCATCGACCTGTTGTCATTCACCGCGCACAAGCTCTACGGGCCCAAGGGGATCGGAGCGCTCTACGTCCAGGCCTCGCGCCGCGTCACAATGCAGCCGCTCATGTTTGGGGGCGGGCACGAGCGCGGACTGCGTTCGGGCACCTTGCCGGTGCACCAGATCGTGGGCTTTGGCGCCGCCTGCCAACTGGCCGGGGGCCTGATGGGCGCCGAAGCGGCGCGCCAGGCCGAGCTGCGTGCACGACTGTGGGCAGGCGTCGGCGATTTGCCGGGAGCGTTGCTAAACAGCCCGCCGGTGCACTGCGTGCCTGGCATATTGAATGTCTCATTCAGCGGCATCGAAGGGGAGAGCTTGCTATTTGGCCTTACCGAACTCGCATTGGCGAGCGGTTCGGCCTGCAATTCGGACAGTGACGAGCCCTCCTACGTGCTGCGCGCTTTGGGTCGCGACCGCGAAACCGCGCAAAGCTCACTGCGCTTTAGTCTCGGGCGGGCAACGAGCGTAGCGGATATCGACCGCGCGGCGGGGGCGGTGCGGCGGGAAGTGTCGCGGCTTCGGGCGGCGGCGAGCGCCAAGGCCGACGCCTGCGCCGTCAGTGGCGAGGCCGGCTCCCGAGAGCAGGGGACGTGGGTGCGTTTTATGTTGAATCCCTCAGGGGAGTACATCGAGCAGGCCAGCCACCAGGTGTATGGGTGCCCGGCGACCCAGGCGGTCTGCGAGTGGCTGGCGGGCCAGCTTAAAGGCAGGTCCTGGCGCCACCCGGGACTGGGCGGGCCCCAGGATTGGGCCCAGGCGTTGGAATTACCGCTGGATCGGCTGACGCGACTCCTAGTGGTGGAAGACGCCCTGCGGGCCGCACTGGCTGCTGCACAGCGTCAGGCAGACGGGGGGAGTACAATGGCCGCTTCAGGACAAACCCCATGAGCATCTCCCTGACCACCTCCGCGGCCGATCGTGTGCGCAGTCACCTGGCGAGGCGCGGTCACGGGCTGGGATTGCGTTTGTCCATCAAGGCGACCGGCTGCTCGGGGTTTAGCTACGTGATTGACTACGCTGATGCGGCTCGCCCGGACGACTTGGTGTTCGAGGATCAAGGGGTCAAGGTGTATGTCGACCCAGAGAGCTTTCCGGCGTTGGACGGCACCAAGGTGGATTTTGTGCGCCAAGGGCTGAATGAGTCGTTTCAGTTCCAGAACCCCAATGTTAAGGCCGAATGCGGTTGCGGCGAGAGCTTTACCATCTGAAAAACCTTTAGCTTCCGCGGACTTCCGTAAGCATTGCGATTGCTGGACGAGGCCCGGAACGGCTAAACTCCCCGCCCTTTTCCCATCGCCAGTGTCTTGCTAAGGAGTACCGCAGATGGCGCTCGAGCGCACCTTGTCTATTGTCAAACCCGACGGCGTTGCTCGAAATCAGATTGGTGACGTCTACCACCGCTTCGAGCAGGCGGGGTTGCACATCATTGCGGCCCGCATGCTGCACCTTACGACGGCGCAGGCCGAAGCTTTCTACGAGGTGCACCGCGAGCGGCCTTTCTACCGTGATCTCGTGCGGTACATGAGCTCCGGCCCCGTCATCGCGCAGGTGTTGGAGGGGGAGAACGCCATTGGGCGCAACCGGGATATCATGGGCGCGACCGACCCGAAGCGCGCTGCGCCGGGCACCATACGCGCCGATTTGGCCCAGAGCATCGAGGCCAATGTCGTGCACGGTTCCGACGCCGCCGATACCGCCGCGCGCGAGATCGCGTTTTTCTTCAGCGGCACCGACCTTTGCCCCAGAAACTAGCGTGCATACCTCCGAGTCTCCTTTGGACGCGCGCGTCAACCTGCTGGGCCTGCCGCCCTCGCAGCTCGAGGCTTGGGTCGTAGGCCAGGGGTCCCAGCCGTTCCGGGCCCGTCAGTTGCAGCATTGGCTGTACAAGCGCGGGGTGTCGCAGTTTGAACAGATGAGCGATCTGGCCAGGGAGTTTCGCGTCCAGCTGCAATCGCGGGCACAGGTGAAGTTGCCAGAGATCGTGCTGGCGCAGCAGTCCGCCGACGGCACACGCAAATGGCTGTTACGCGCCGATGCCTCCCAGGCTTTTGAGATGGTGTTTATCCCGGAGGCCGGGCGCGGGACGCTGTGTATTTCCTCGCAGGTCGGTTGCGTGCTCGATTGCACTTTCTGTTCGACGGCGCAGCAAGGATTTAATCGCAATCTGAGTACCGCGGAGATTGTCGGGCAGCTGTGGCTCGCCAACCGCGAACTGGGCTTCGAACCCGGTGGCGAACGCTTGGTGACCAACGTCGTGTATATGGGGATGGGTGAGCCGCTCGCCAATTTTCGAAACGTGGTGCCAGCACTGCAGATCATGCTCGATGATTCGTGTTTTGACCTCTCGCGCCGGCGCGTGACTCTCTCGACCGCGGGTCTTGTGCCGCAGATTTACAAGCTGGCGACGGTAAGTAACGTGGTGCTGGCCGTGTCACTGCACGCCGCTGAGGATGAGCTGCGCAATAGGCTGGTGCCGCTCAACCGGGTGCACCCGATCGCCGAACTTCTGGAAGCCTGCTGGCATTACATTGATGAGCAGAACGGACGCAGCGTCACGTTTGAATACGTGATGCTCGATGGTGTCAATGACTCGCCCTCGCAGGCTCGCGCGCTGGGCAGGCTCCTCGCCGGCCGACCCGCCAAGGTCAATTTGATTCCGTTCAATCCGTTCCCGGGCACGAGCTATCGGCGCTCAAGTGATGAAGCCATCTGGCACTTCCGCGACCAATTGCTTAAGAATGGCGTGATGGCCACGGTGCGACGGACCCGGGGGGAAGACATTGACGCGGCTTGCGGGCAACTGGTCGGGCGCGTGCAGGACCGTACCACGGCACGGCTGGGCGCAAGGGCGCGCGCGTGAACCGCGGGCGCATTTTTGCCGCGCTCGCTACCAGCTTGCTGCTGTGCGCATGCGTTACCACGGGAGATACGGGTTTGCATGAGTCACCGGCTGCGGCGGGTGCCGCCAATGTGCAGTTGGGTGCGGCCTACCTGCAGCAGGGAAATCTGCCGGTCGCGAAGGAAAAACTGGAAAAGGCCGCCAAACAATCGCCCAAAGATCCGGTTGTCCACGGCATGCTCGGACTCTTGTATCACCGGCTTGGGGACGACAAGCAGGCCGAGAAGGAATATCGCAGCGCCTTGGATTTGGCGCCTGGTGATCCCGAGCAACTCAACAATTATGCCATTTTCCTGTGCGATATCGGTCGTGCCGACGAAGGCGTGAACCGATTCGAGGAGGCGGCACGCAATCCTCTGTATCGCACGCCGTGGGCCGCGTACGCCAACGCCGGGGTGTGCCTGCGCGGAGCCAAACGCGACTCTGAGGCCATGCCGTTGTTTGTGCGCGCCCTGCAGGTCAATCCCAGCTACAGCGAAGCGTTGCTGCAGATCGCGGAATTGGATTTGTCACAAAACCGCGCGGACGAAGCCTATAAACGCGTTACCGATTTCCTGAAGAACAATCCGTCCAGCGCGGACTTGCTGCTGCTCGGGTGGCGTGCAGCTCGCGAACTGAAAGACCCGGTTGGTTCAGCGCAAATGGCATGGCGCATGCAATCGGATTTTCCTGACAGTGAACAGGCGCACGCGCTTGCGCAGATGTCGGGCGGCAAGAATTAGTTCATGTCCGCGGCGGCACGAACCGAGGCCGACACCGCTGGCGCTCGCTTGGCGAGTGCACGCGAGCGCCAGGGCCTGTCCCTGGACCAGGTGGCGGACCATCTGAAGCTCGACCGCCATACGGTGGTCGCGCTTGAGGCGGGTGACCATCGGGCGATAGGCGCGTCTGTTTTTGCGCGCGGCTTCTTGCGCCGTTATGCCGCCCTGGTCGGCGAGTCGCCGGCCGACATCGAAGCTTTGTATGCACAACGCCCGGACGCAGAATCCAGGCCCGATTTGTCCAAGATCGGCATGCATCGGATCGAGCCGGAGGCGTTCCGTCCCAGCCTCGGCGTACGGCCGGCCTTGATTGCGGCCCTGGCGTTGGCGATCGCCGGTGCGGCCTGGTGGGCCATGTATTCCAAAGCGCACGTCGTCGCTCCGGCCAGCGTCGGCTCGCCCACCGCGGCGCCGCCCCTGGCAGTGACCGGCGCGCTGAACCTCCCGACGGGCAACGCCGGCGCAAGCGAACAGCTCGCAGCCGCAGATACAAAACCTGAAGCCTCGGCAGCACGTCGAAAGCTGCAGCTCACCTTTACGGGCGAGTGCTGGGCCCAGATTTACGACGCACGCGGGGTCCGGTTGTTCTCTGGATTTGGACATGCCGGTCCGAGCCAGGAGCTTAGCGGGGTGGCGCCATTCCGCCTGTTGCTCGGCAATGGGGAAGCGGTTACGGTCGCAATCGATGGAGCTCCGGTGACATTGCCCGTTGGCGCGCGCCACCAGCGCGTGCGCATTTTGCTAAGCGCCAACGGCGCGGCTACGGCAATCCCTTAATTTTTTGGACGGCTGTAGATAAAGACTCATGAGCAAGCAGCTGCAAGCCGTGCGCGGAATGAATGACGTGCTGCCAACGCAGATTGGCGCCTGGCAGTTTCTGGAGCGTGAGTTGTCTGGCTTGCTGCGAGACTACGGCTACGAAGAATTGCGTGTGCCGGTGGTCGAGCACACCGAGTTGTTTCGGCGTTCGATCGGTGAGCACACCGATATCGTCGAGAAAGAGATGTATACCTTCACGGACACCGGCGGCGACAGTTTGACCCTGCGCCCCGAGGCGACCGCCGGCGTCGTGCGCGCAGTAATTGCCAACGGCCTTTTGCGCGGCGCCCGGCTCAAGCTGTGGACCTGCGGGCCGATGTTTCGCCACGAGCGACCCCAACAGGGTCGCTTCCGGCAATTCAATCAGTACAGCGTGGAGGCCATTGGCTTTGCCGGCCCGGATGTCGACGCGGAGTTAATCGCCCTGGGGGCGCGCTTGTGGCAGCGGCTCGGTATCACGCGCGTCCGACTGTTGCTGAATTCACTGGGCAGCATGGCCTCACGTCTACAGTATCGAGGCGCGTTGCAAGACTACTTTCAACGGCACCACGCGGCGCTCGACGCGGACAGCCGGCGACGACTCGAAGGTAACCCGCTGCGTATTCTCGACAGCAAGGCGCCTTCGATGCAGGCGCTGATCCAGAATGCCCCGTTGCTCAGCGATTACCTCGATGCGCTCTCGCGCGAACATTTTGCCTCCCTGTGTGCCACCCTCGAGTCGATCAACATTCCATACGCGATCAACCCGCGTCTTGTGCGCGGACTCGATTACTATACGCACACGGTTTTTGAGTGGGTCACCGACGCGCTGGGCGCCCAGGATGCCGTTTGCTCAGGGGGCCGCTATGACGGCCTGATCGCACAGCTCGGGGGCGAGGCAACCCCGGCGATCGGGTTCGCCTTGGGCGTCGAGCGCGTGGTCGAGCTGATCGCCCAGGCGGGAACCGCGCCCGCCGCGCAAGCGCCAGCCGTGTACATCATTGTCAGCGGCACCGCCGCGGGCGCTCTGGCCATGCACATGGCCGAGCAACTGCGTGAGGCCTTGCCTGGTCAGGGCGTGCAATTGCATCTGGGTACGGGAAACTTCAAGGCTCAGTTCAGGCGCGCTGATCGGAGCGGGGCGTGTTTAGCGGTAATACTGGGGGACGCGGAACTGGCACGCGGTGTCGTTGGCGTGAAACCATTGCGCCGTGAGGTTGGTCAGAGCGAGTGCCCGCTGGCAGAGTTGCCGGCCGTGACTCGCCGAATATTGGAGGAGGAATCGTGGACGAGTACATGAATGAGCAGGAGCAGTGGGAATACGTACGCACCTGGCTGCGCCAGAACGGCGTCTGGCTGGTTGCGGGGGTGGCTTTGGCCTGCGCCGGCTTGTGGGGCTGGCGCGGCTGGCAGGCTCACCAGGAATCGATGCTGGCGGAGGCTAACAGCCAATATCAGCAGCTGCTTGCCGCCTTCGGCAGAAATGACACACCCGCGGTCATAAAGTTGGCCGACCAGCTGGTGAGCACCCATCCGGGCACCGGCTATGCCGAACAGGCCCAGCTCGCCGCGGCGCGAATGCAGGTGGAAAACAACCAGTTGCCCGGTGCGCTCGAGCGCCTGCAAAAAGTGCAATCGAGCACCACCGATCCGGAGCTGAGCCTGGTGGTGCGTCTGCGCATCGCCCGGCTACAGATCGAACAGAACCGGATTGACGACGCGCTGAAGACTCTGGGTGCGGTTATTCCGGGCGCCTTCGCGGGCCGCTTCGCCGAGGTGCGCGGCGATGCGCTGCGCGCCAAGGGCGATCGTGCCGGCGCGCTAAAGGCCTACCGGGAGGCACAAAGCTCGCAAGCGGCTCAAGCCGATAGCAGCGCCGGTGACCTGTTGGCCCTGAAAATCAACGAGCTCACGCGCTCCTAGGATGTCCATGTTACGACGTGTTTTGATGCTTGCGGGAGCGGCGCTGGTGTTCGTGGCGTTGACGGATTGTTCTTCCACGAAAAAGGAAGACAAGCCCATGGCGCTGGTCAAAATTCAACCGCGCTTCACGCCGACGCGCGTTTGGAGTACTGGCGTGGGAAAGACCCTGCCCAAGCTGCAGCTTGGCCTGGCCCCGGCGATCGAGGGCAAGCGTATCTACGCTGCCAACGCAGAAGGGGACGTGGTGGCGCTCGAACTGGCCAACGGCCACCAGGTTTGGCGTCATCGGCTGAAATTGCCTGTGTCGGGTGGGACCGGCGCGGGCGCGGGCCTGGTGCTGGTGTGCGGAACGGGCGGAACCCTTATCGCGCTGGCGGCCGGCGACGGGAGCGAGCGGTGGCGGGCGCAATTGAGTTCCGAGGCGCTCGCCGCGCCGGTGGTGGCGACCGATCTGGCGTTGGTGCGCACGGTGGATGGCAAGCTCTTTGCCTTTGAGACCGCCAGCGGCAAGCAACGCTGGGTCGCTGACCAACAGGTTCCACGACTCACGCTTAGAGGAACCAGCAAACCGGTGGTCGGTGGCGAGCTGGCGATCTCCGGATTCGACAACGGCCGGCTCCTGGCGGTTACGCTGGCGGCGGGCAATCCGGCCTGGGACGTGGCCGTGGGCCAGCCGCGCGGCAGCAGTGAACTGCAGCGACTCATTGACATCGATTCACCCCCCGTGGTGGAAGGTGACGATGTTTTCGCGGTGGCCTTCCAGGGCCGTGCGGTGCGCTTGGCCCACGACACGGGGCTCGAGATCTGGTCGCACGAAATCTCAAGCTATCGGGGTTTGGCGGCAGATTCGCTGGGTGTGTATGTGTCCACGGCCGACGGAGCCGTAATCAAGCTGGATCGCGCCAGTGGTGCTGAACGCTGGAATCAGAGGGCGCTGCTGCGCCGCTCGCTGTCCGCCCCGGTGTTACAGGGTCAGAATGTGGTCGTAGCTGACTTCGAGGGCGTGATCCACTGGTTGAGTACCGATGATGGATCTTTTGTCGCACGGGCCAAGGGTGGGAGTCGCATTTCGGATGCTCCCCAGATCGCTGGTGACCTGGTGATAGTTCAGACCGACAAGGGCAAACTCGAGGCGTGGCGAGCGCAGTCGCGCTAGCCTGAGTCGACGGATTTCCGCACCATGCTTCCCGTGGTGGCGATTGTCGGACGGCCCAACGTCGGCAAGTCCACGTTATTCAATGCACTGACGCGCACGCGCGACGCCATCGTCGCCGACATTCCCGGTGTCACGCGCGATCGCCAGTACGGCTACGCACGCATTGGCGCGGTCCCATGTGTGCTGATTGATACTGGGGGCCTGGTCGACAATCCCAGCGGCATCGAATCGCAAATGCGCAAGCAGACCGATAGGGCGCTCGAGGAATGCGATCGGGTCATATTTCTCGCCGACGCACGCGCCGGGCTCACCTCGCAGGACCATTACGTGGCGGGACAGCTGCGCAGGGCTGGCAAACCGGTGACGCTCGCTATCAACAAAGCCGAGGGTCTGGATCCGGACATGGTGGCGGCCGATTTTCAGGCCCTTGGGATCGGAGTGCCGCATTCGATCGCGGCAACCCACGGTCAGGGCTGTCGCGAACTGATCGACACCGTGCTCGCGGGACTGACGGCCAGCCCCAGCCCCGCGGAGGACACCAGCGCAATCCGGGTGGCCATTATCGGCCGCCCGAACGTAGGCAAATCCACGCTGGTCAATCGCTTGCTGGGCGAGGAGCGGGTGATCGCGAGCGAACAGCCGGGAACCACGCGCGATTCGATCATGGTGCCGTTCCAGCGCGACGGCCGCGATTTTCTGCTGGTCGATACCGCAGGTATGCGTCGGCGGTCCAAGGTCGACGATGCGATCGAACGCGCCAGCGTCGCCCGCACCCTGCAGGCGATCGCCGAGGCGCACGCCGTCGTCATGGTTCTCGATGCGCATGACAATGTGGGCGAGCAGGACGCCAGCGTCCTGGGCCAGGCGCTCGAGCGCGGGCGGGTGCTGCTGATCGCCGTCAACAAGTGGGACGGGATACCCTCGGATCAGCGTGATGAGATTCGCCGGCAACTCTCGCTCAAGCTCGACTTCGTGCCGTTCGCCCCCCAGCACTTCATCTCTGCCCGGCATGGAACTGGCGTGGGCGAGCTGGCGCGGGATATCGTGCGCGGCTACGACGCCGCCATGCGGGCCATGTCGACGCCGCAACTGACCAAGGTACTCGAGCGCGCAATCGAGGCGCACCAGCCCCCGTTGGTCCGCGGCCGGCGCATCAAGCTTCGTTACGCACACCAGGGCGGGCGCAATCCGCCGCGGGTCATCATCCACGGCAACCAGACCGTTTCGGTGCCTGAGGCCTATCGGCGTTACTTGGCCAATGTCTACCGCGAGGCATTTGATTTGTACGCCACGCCCGTGGCGATCGATTTTCGCAGCGAGGCCAATCCCTACGACCGGCTCAAGGCCGGGAAGCGCCGTGCGCGCGCGGCAGGAACAATGCCGGGTCGACGAAAGCGCGGTTGAGCGCGACCCCAAAGTGAAGATGTGGCCCGGTCACGCGGCCGGTGGCGCCGACTGCTCCGATGACCTCGTCCATGTGTACGCGTTGGCCTTTCTGCACGGCGATCTTGGAGAGGTGACAATACATCGTCATCAGGCCGGACCCGTGGTCCACCAGTACGGTGTTGCCGTTGAAGAAATAATCACCCGTATCAACCACGACCCCGTCGGCGGCCGCGCGCACTGGCGTGCCCAGGGGGGCGGCAATGTCCATGCCGCTGTGAGGATCGCGGGCGGCGCCGTTAAAATAACGGCGTAGGCCAAAGGAGCTCGACCGATCTCCGGCGACAGGCGCGTGCAGGCGAAGCGTTATCGGCGCGGTTGGAGAAAAGGTCGCGAGCGCCGCGTGGATGCGTTCATGCTCGCCATCGACGCGCTTCAGATCAGCACTCGACAGATCAACTTGCGAAGGAGCTACGGTCAGGCGCTGGGTACGATAGTGCGCCGCACGCACTTCGAAATGCTGTATGAGGTCCCCCGCTGCACCTCCGCTGATGCGCAGTTGCACAGCTCCCGGCTCCTGCGAGAGCGGTACACCCACCACCGCGACCCACTGATTCTCGTAGCCAGCGCCGCGAGGCAGCATTAGGACCGGGGCCTCGCCCAGATACGCTTTAGGCGGAGCGAGTGTCCGGTCCGCAGGGCCCGGCACCGTGACGGTCAACAGCACCACACCCCCGGGCACGGCGTGCGCGGCCGGGAGCGTTGCCGCGCTGGCATAACTTGCGATCGCGCTGGCCAACACAGCCAGGCCGCGTGGGGCGAAAATCACGAGCTGCGCCTTCCCGTAACGCGCGCCGTGACCGCGCCATCGGCCAGGCGCGCTTCGATCAGCTGCCCTACGCGCAGCTCCCCGCTGTGGCGGATGAGGTTGCCGTCTTCCGCACGCGCAAGAATCGCAAAGCCACGCTGCAATGTCGCCAGCGGACTTACCGAATGCAGTGCGCGTGCCGCCAGCTCTACCCGGGTGTGCGCGGCGCCGATTGATCGGGTCCACGCCGCTTGTAGGCGCTCGGTCGCGATGTTCGTGCGCACGGCAAGCGCCGCAAGTTCGGCGCCCGTGGTGCGCAGACGGACTGCCAGCCCCTGACGCAACCGAAGTTCCAGCTCATCGAGACGCTGCGCGTGTTGAACCAGCCGCGCTCCCGGATGGGCACGTTGCAGCCGCTCCCGCCTCGAGCCGATCTGGTCGGTCCCCTCGGTGAGCTTGCGCAGCATCGCCACGCTGAAGCGGCGCGCCAGCAGTGACAGACGCTGCAGCCAGACGCGCCGATCGGGCACCACCAGCTGCGCGGCAGCCGTCGGAGTCGGCGCACGCACATCGGCGACAAAATCGGCGATCGTGACATCGGTCTCGTGGCCGATACCGGCCACGACCGGCAAAGTGCAGCGTGCCAGGGCACGCGCAACGCGCTCATCATTAAAGGCCCATAGATCCTCCAGCGAGCCGCCGCCCCGAGCCAGGATCAACACCTCGCACTCGGCGCGCACCACAGCCAGATCGAGCGCTGCCGCGATCGCAGGCGCGGCGGCCTCGCCCTGCACCGGGACCGGGTAGATCAGCACCGCGGCGGCCGGGAAGCGCAATGCCAGCACATGCAGGATGTCGCGTATGGCCGCACCAGTGGGCGAGGTGATGACTCCGATGCGGAGTGGCGCCGAGGGCAGCGCACGTTTGCGTTCGGCGGCGAACAGTCCCTCTGCATTCAGGCGGGCTCGCAGCTCCTCGAAGGCGCGTTGCAACGCGCCAATGCCCGCATCTTCCAGGTGCTCGACCAGCAACTGATAATCGCCCCGCGGCTCATACAGGCTCACGCGTCCGCGGGCCAGCACCAGCTGGCCTTCGCGCGGGGTAAAGCGCGACAGCACATTGCGCTGACGGAACATGGCGCAGCGCAGTTGCGCGTCCCGGTCCTTGAGCGAAAAGTACCAATGGCCCGACCCCGGGCGCGCGAAGTTCGACACTTCGGCCTGCACCCAGATCATGCCCAGTCCCGACTCGAGCAACATCCGCGCCTCGCGATTGAGCCGCGCCACGCTGTATATATCCCGTCCTGCGCTCGCGCCGGGCTCGTACATAAGCTGATTCTAGCCCGGGCGGCGCGAGTGGGCGGGTATGGTTTACCCGCCGGCCCCCAGTGCGTACAATGGCGCGCTTCTTTTTGGGACGCCACGCTATGCGAATTCTCGAAGAAGCACTCACCTTTGACGACGTGCTGTTGGTGCCCGCCCGCTCGGACGTGCTGCCACGTGAAGTGGACCTGTCAACGCAGGTCAGTCGCAACATCCGCATTGGCCTGCCGGTCCTGTCTGCCGCCATGGATACTGTGACCGAAGCGCGCCTGGCCATCACCATGGCCCAGGAAGGCGGAATGGGCATCATCCACAAGAACCTTCCGATCGACGCGCAAGCGCGCGAGGTCGCGCACGTCAAGAAATTCGAGAGCGGTGTGATTGCCGACCCCATCACCGTATCCCCGGATGCCACAATCCGCCAGGTCATCGAGCTGACCACAGCGCGCGGTATCTCGGGAGTTCCGGTTGTCAGCGGCGCCAAGGTGGTCGGCATCGTCACGCACCGCGACCTCCGGTTCGAGCGCCAACTGGACTCGCCCGTGTCCACGGTCATGACGCCCAAGTCGCGCCTGGTCACGGTGCGCGAAGGGGCTCCCAAGGATGAAGTGCAGCGACTGCTGCACAAACACCGGATCGAAAAGGTTCTGGTAGTCGGCGGCGACGATGAGTTGCGCGGCATGATCACGGTCAAGGATTTTCAGAAGGCGACCGAATTTCCGCGCGCCAGCAAGGATGTGACCGGGCGGCTGCGCGTGGGCGCAGCCGTGGGCACCACACCGGACACGCCCGATCGCGTGGCCGCATTGCGCGAGGCCGGCGTCGATGTCATCGTCGTGGACACCTCCCACGGTCATTCCCGCGGCGTGCTGGAGATGGTGGCCAAAATCAAGGCCCGCTGGGGTGATCTGGAAGTGATCGCCGGAAATATTGTCACGCGCGAGGGGGCCCTCGACCTGGTCGATGCGGGGGCTGACGGGGTCAAGGTCGGGATTGGCCCGGGTTCGATCTGCACGACGCGCATCGTCGCAGGCGTCGGGGTACCGCAAATTAGTGCGGTGGCGAATGTTGCTGAGGCGCTCGCTGCGCGCGGGGTGCCATTGATTGCCGATGGCGGCATTCGCTATTCGGGGGACCTTGCCAAGGCCATTGCCGCCGGAGCGCACGCGGTCATGATTGGTGGCCTTTTCGCAGGCACCGAGGAGTCCCCCGGTGAGGTCGAGCTGTATCAGGGCGCCTCGTACAAATCTTACCGCGGCATGGGATCGCTCGGCGCCATGGGCGAGAAGCACGGTTCCGCGGACCGGTACTTCCAGGACACCAGCACCGAACTGGAGAAACTCGTGCCCGAGGGCATTGAAGGTCGGGTGCCCTACAAGGGGAGCCTGGTCTCGATCCTGTATCAGCTGGCTGGTGGATTACGCGCGGCCATGGGCTATACCGGAAGTGGCGATATTGAGCAGATGCGTACACGCCCGGTATTTGTGCGTATTACCAGCGCCGGCGTCCGTGAGAGCCACGTGCACGATGTATCGATCACCAAAGAGTCGCCCAATTACCGCGTCTCCTGAGCCGGCCACGCAGCCAGCTGGCAGAGCGGACCTGCACGCCGAACGCGTGTTGATCGTGGATTTTGGTTCTCAATACACACAACTCATCGCCCGACGCGTTCGCGAACTGGGCGTGTATTGCGAGATTCATCCCTGGGATATGAGCGACGCGGCGGTACGAGCCTTTGGCGCCCGCGGCGTAATTCTCTCCGGCGGCCCGGAGTCGGTAACCGAGGAGCGCGCGCCAGCCGCGCCGCCTGCGGTGTACGAGCTGGGCGTGCCGGTGCTCGGCATTTGCTACGGCATGCACACCATGGCTGTGCAGTTGGGTGGTCAGGTGGTGCCCGGTGAGGTGCGCGAGTTTGGGTACGCCGAGGTCCGGGCCCGTGGCCACTCGGAGCTGTTGCGTGACATCGAGGATCGAGTCAGCACCGAGGGTTACGGACTACTAGACGTGTGGATGAGCCATGGGGACCGCGTCATTGCACTCCCGCCAGGCTTCCAAGTCATCGCCTCCACCAGTGACGTACCCATTGGAGCCATGGCCGATGGTTCGCGACGCTTCTACGCGCTGCAGTTTCACCCTGAAGTGACGCACACAACGCAGGGAACCCGCATCTACGCGCGTTTCCTGCGCGAGATCTGCGGCTGCGCGAATAACTGGACGCCCGGCAACATCATTAAGGATCTCATCGAGCGCGTACACGAGCAGGTAGGTCGAGGGCGCGTGTTGCTCGGATTGTCCGGAGGCGTTGACTCGGCGGTCGTGGCGGCACTCCTGCACCGCGCGATCGGCGCGCAACTCACCTGCGTGTTTGTCGACCACGGACTGTTGCGCCTGCGTGAGGGGGACGCGGTTATGGACATATTCGCCCGGCATCTGGGCGTGCGCGTGATTCGCGTCGATGCGGCCGCGCGCTATTTCGCGGCACTTCGCGGGGTCACTGATCCTGAGCAGAAACGCAAAATTATTGGCGCGCTGTTTGTTGAGATCTTTGACGAAGAAGCGGCAAAAATCAGTGACGTGCAATTTCTCGCCCAAGGGACCATTTATCCGGACGTGATCGAATCGGCCGGGGTAGGAGGCAAGGCGCACGTAATCAAAAGTCACCACAACGTGGGTGGTCTGCCGGCACACATGAAACTCAAGTTGGTTGAGCCGCTCCGCGAGCTATTCAAAGATGAAGTACGCCGCATCGGCGTTGAACTAGGCCTCCCTGCCGAGATGGTGCAGCGCCACCCGTTCCCGGGGCCCGGACTAGGCGTACGTATCCTGGGCGAAGTGACCGCGGCCTCCGCTGAGACTCTGCGCCTGGCGGATCATATTTTTATTGAGGAATTGAGGCGCGCGGGCTGGTATGAACGCACCAGCCAGGCTTTTGCCGTATTTCTGCCGGTGCGCAGCGTCGGAGTTGCCGGTGATGGTCGCCGCCACGAGCCGGTGATCGCTCTGCGGGCGGTGGAAACGGTCGATTTCATGACGGCGCGCTGGGCGCATTTGCCTTATGAATTACTCGATGTTTGCGCGCGCCGAATAGTCAACGAAGTGCCCGGGGTCTCCCGCGCCGTATACGATATTACCGGTAAGCCGCCGGCCACCATTGAGTGGGAGTGACCGGACCAAGGCGCTTCTCCAGCTTGTCACCTATTTCAAAGGGAGGGAATAGGGAAAGTGGGGGCAAAACTGGCAAAAACCTCCTGGGCAGTCTTGGATAGTTGACGGATCTCCCAATATGGGAGATAGTGCCTGACGATGAGGGTGATCGCTAAGAGCAGCCTGAAGAAGTTCTCGAGCGCCCCGGTTGCGCTGATGCGCGAGGCCCGCTGCACAGCTGCTACGAAGAGGCCTAAAGGCAAAGTGGCGCAGGCCGCGGGACATCAAGCATCAGTTCGCGAGCGCGAGCATCTGCGGCAACAACCGCGTCGTGTTCAACGTGGGCGGCAAACAACTACCGGCTCGTTGTCGAAGTGCAGTATCAGGCGGGAATCGTCTGAATAAAGTTCATCGGAACACATGCGCAATACGACCGCATCAATGTGGAGACCGTGAATGACTATTAAGCCGATCCGAAACGATGACGACCTGAAGCGGGTATTCCGCCGCCTGGAGAAGATCTTCCAGGCCGGGGAGGGCACTGCACGGGCCGACGAGCGCGATGTCCTGGTGACGCTCGTCGAGGCGTACGAGAAAAAGCACTACGACTTCGGGCCCGCGGACCCGGTGGAAGCCATCAAATTCCGTATGGAGCAAGACGGGTTGACGCCTCGCGACCTGGAACCTTTCATCGGTGCAAGCGGAAGGGTGTCCGAGGTCCTGAATCGCAAGCGGCCGCTCAGCCTGAAAATGGTCAAGCGACTGCACGACGGGCTGAAGATTCCGTATGAAAGTCTTCTGACTGAGGAGGCCTGAGTCGGCCTCAATTCAGTCTGCCCTACGCCGATCAGTCGCCACCGCCGGTTGCAGGTCCTCAGAGGTCACTTGCCCGAGCAATGCATCGCTGCTCTTCAGCATGCGAGAATTAAACCTTGATGGGGGACAATGGAATGAATCGCCGCAACATGCTCATGGTCACAGGCATGGCTATGATCGGAATGCCGGCCTTGCGATCACTTTCAGCTGCCGTAGACAAGCAAGGAGCACACAATGTCGTTCGAGCGCAAGAGCATTGAAAGTCTCGCAGCGGCGTACACTTCTGCATGGAATACTGGGTTTCCGAAAAGCGTGGCTGCACATTTCTCAGAGAACGGTGAAATCGTTATCAACCGCGGTGCACCGTGGCGCGGACGTGCGGGTATCGCCGAGATGGCGGCCGGATTTTTCGCGGATGTTTCAGGTATGAAGCTCACCTGCGACGGAGTGCGCTGCGCCGGGTCGCACGTCATCTACCTTTGGACCTTCACAGGGCACGCTGCCAAGACTGGAAATGCCCTCACCGTGCACGGCTGGGAAGAGTGGAATGTTGGCGACGATCTCAAGGTTAACGCGTCGAGCGGTTGGTATGACGCCGAGGACTACGCGCGGCAGGTGGCCGGCGGAGCCGTCTGATGGTTTACTTCGGGTGTGCTCGGAACGGCGGCAAACGACCTAAACCAACACCCGAACCGACTCCTCGAAATCACTCGCGTCTTAGAGGCCGTAGCGAAGCATCGTTTTTCCCGATGGCGGGCGGGCGCGTCTGGATAGGGGGATTCGTTCGGCAACTATCGCCGTCTATCGTCCCCAAGCGGAATATTCTGGCGGTAGATTTGACGGTAACTCCGGCGTACCCCGACAGGAAGTCTCGTACTTTCAGTTGCTTATACGTCCCGCAGACAATTGAGTGGGAAGGACCAAGCGCTTCCTATGGTTGCCACGGCTGTCCGAGACGATAAACGGGGAGTTTCTAGGCCGTTTTGGCAAAAACCCGCTAATCAGCCTCAGGGAGACCTCTTTTCACTTTTCACTTTGTGGCGCCATAATCAGGCCCGCATCTTGCTGCCCGTCGGATCGTATTGTGGGGTACTTACTACTCTGGCCGGGTATCTCCTTCCATTGATTTCCACGGCGAGCACCGTCCCCTCCTCATTACAGGCGGGAGGCACATAAGCCATCGCCATTGAACAGCCGATGTGGTGTGCATATCCTCCCGACGTAACGTGGCCAACACACTGATCGCTTTGTAGAACGGCTTCGTCGCCGACCACGTCCTGGTCGGGTGTATCTACTACAAGCGACACGAGTTTCCGCCCAGGACCGCGTTCGCGCTCTACTAGTGCAGCCGCACGGCCTACGAAGTCGCGGGACCAGTCGATGAAGGAGTCGAGTCCGCTCTCGGCCGCTGTATAGTCCGGCCGGTAGTCGAGCGTCCACACGCCCCAGTTCTTTTCGAGCCGGAGACTCATCAGTGCGCGAGCACCATAGAGTTTGAGACCGAGGTTCATGCCGGCCGCCTCGATACGCTCCCAAAGGGCTAGGTGGAACTGAGGCTCGCAGTAAATTTCATAGCCTAGCTCGCCTGAAAAGGATATACGGAGTAGGTAGGCAGGAACGCCGCCGACGAACGTCCGACGGATGCCACGGAACTTGAGTCCCGTTGCCGACACGTCGTCGCGGCTAATCCGCTGTAGTAATTCGCGCGATAGTGGACCGGAGAGAGCAAACCCGTGTAGCGAGTCGGAAATGTTCCGGTAGGTTACGCCGGTGTCTGGCAAATGCGCATCGATCCAGCGGCGGTGCATCTCTTGCGCTGCACCCGAACCGAGCAGCAAGAAGTGATCTTCGTCCAGGCAGCTCACCGTCAGATCGCCATAGAGGCGGCCTTTCGGAGTCAGCATGGGACTTAAGCTCACGCGGCCGGGTGATGGCAGATGGCCAGCGAGTAGGCGGCCAAGGAAAGCTCGCGCTCCGCTTCCCCTGATTTCGTGCTTGCCGAAGTTTGCGATCTCGATGGCACCCACGCTCTCCCGAACCGCCCCTACCTCGGCCGCTACATACGCATGGCTGCGATTTCTACTGAACGTCGGAGCCTCGTGCGCGTCATCACGGCCGGCGGCGAACCAGAGTGCATGTTCAAGGCCAAATGATGTTCCCATGACCGCACCGCGAGCCACAAAGCGGTCGTATAAGGCGGTGGTCTTCTGACGGCGAGCCTTCGGCAGGGTTTCGTTGGGGAAGGTCATTACGAATCGGCGCTCGTAGTTCTCTGAGGATTTCACCGTTCCCCAGTCAGGCGTTGCGAAACTGCCAAATCGCGCTATATCCATCGCCCATACATCGATGGATGGCTCTCCATCGATCATCCACTCGGCGAGGCAGAGTCCGACGCCGCCGGCTTGGCAGAAGCCTGCCATCACGCCGACCGCGGCCCAGTAGTTGGTCATGCCCGGAATGGGCCCGATCATCGGGTTGCCGTCCGGGCCGAACGTGAATGGCCCGTTCACGACTGTCTTGATGCCGGCGCGGCCAAGTGCGGGAATCCTTTCGAAGGCGAGCTCGAGTCGATCCGCAATGCGCTCCAGGTCGGGCTGTAGTAGCTCGTGACCGAAGTCCATCGGAGTGCCTGAAACCTTCCACGGCGTCGACTTTGGCTCGTAGGTGCCGAGCAACATACCGTTGCGCTCCTGCCTGAAATAGATGTTCGCCTCGTAGTCGATGCCCGCGGGCAGTCGTTCGCCAGACTTCATCCGCTCGGCGATTTCAGGGATCTCCTCGGTGATCAGGTAATGGTGCTCCATCGGCTGTACCGGTAGGTCCACGCCTGCCATACGTCCCGCCTCTCGGGCCCAGAGGCCGGCGGCGTTGACAATGATCTCGGCGTTGATGGTGCCATTCGGTGTCCCGACGTCCCAGCTGCCGTCGGCCCGCTGGCGCGTCAAGAGAACTGGCGTGTGCGTGTAGTATTTCGCACCGTGGACGCGCGCAGCCTTTGCGTAAGCGTAGACGACTCCCGACGGGTCAATGTCCCCATCCAGCGGGTCCCAGAGGGCCGCGATGTAATGTTTCGGATCTATGAGCGGGTGGCGTCGTGCTGCTTCCTCGACGCTGATAAATTCCTGGTCGAGGCCCAGGTAGCGGGCCTTCGAGCGCTCGCGCTTCAGGTAGTCATACCAAACTTGGTTCGATGCGAGGTAAAAGCCACCGGTCGAATGCATTCCAATTGAATGGCCGGAGGTCGCCTCGATCTCTTTGTAGAGATTGATCGTGTAGCCTTGCAGGCGGCTAATGTTCGGATCCGAACTGATCGTGTGGATCTGGCCCGCAGCATGCCAGCTTGAGCCGCTGGTGAGTTCGTCCCGCTCGAGCAGTATGCAGTCCTTCCAGCCGAACTTGGCGAGGTGGAAAAGGATGGAGCAGCCGACAACTCCGCCGCCGATGATTACAACCTTGGCATGACACTCCACCGCACTCGCTCCTGCAAGTCTAAGAATCGGATCTGAACGCTGCTGCGCCAGTCAGTACCACGAATCCGGAAGCGCAGCCTTGCGACGTGTTACGTAGTCTTCGAGGGCATCCCGTTTTGCCGGGTCGAGCGGCGGCGGTTCGTATTCGGCCAGCAGCTTGTTCCAGCGATCGTAGGCGCGCCGCGCCGCGTCCTTGGACCCTTGCTCCTCCCACTGCTCGACACTATTGGAGTCCGACAGCTGCGCTTCGTAGAATGCGGTTGTGTAATGCCCCAAGGTGTGCGCAGATCCCAAAAAATGGCCGCCGGGCTCGACATCGGAATAGGCGTGGGTTCCAAGCGAATCGTCGTCGATCTTGAAGCCACGAAGGACCACTTCGTATGCGCCGAGTCGGTCCGCGTCGAGCACTAGCTTCTCGTAACCGGTGGCAAGGCCGCCTTCCAGCCAACCAGCCGCATGCAGCACAAAGTTCGCGCCACCAAGAATCGTGGACAGCATTGAATCTGCACTTTCTGCCGCGGCCTGAAAGTCAGGCAGCTTGGAGGAGGTTAGCGCTCCGCCGCATCGCAATGGAAGATTTAAGCGCCGTGCTAGTTGCCCGATGGCGAGATTCGACATCAGAGGCTCGGGCATGCCGAATGTGGGTGCACCGGAGCGCATGTTCATGGAGGAGAGGAAATTGCCGAGGACGAATGGTGCGCCAGGGCGAACTAATTGGGTGAAGGCGCCGACAGCCATGGCCTCGGCGAGCGCCTGCGCGATCGCGGCGGCGGTGGTTACGGGGCCCATCGCGCCGGAAAGAATGAAAGGTACGGCGATGAGTCCCTGGCCGGCGCCGGAGTACACGGCAGCGGCCTCGGTGACAACTTTGTCCACCAACAGCGGTGAGTTGGTATTGACGTTGGCCATGATCACGCAGTGCTGGTCGAAGACATCGGCACCGTGCAGCAGTCGCGCCATGGCAATGCTGTCTTCTGCCCGACTCTTTTCGGTAATAGCTCCCAGGTGTGGTTTATCAGTCAATGTCATGTGCGCGAAGAGCATGTCCAGGTGGCGCTTCGACACGGGAACATCGCATGGCTCGCAGGTGACAAATCCGGAGTGGTGCAGGGGCGCGAGCTGGTGCGTCAGCTTGACGAGACGATGGAAGTCCTCCAGAGAGCCGTAGCGGCGGCCACCTTCCAGGTCGCGTACGAAAGGCGGCCCATAGACGGGCGCGAATATCTGGTGCCGCCCGCCGATGCACACCGAACGTGCGGGGTTTCGTGCGACTTGTGTGAATTCCGCTGGAGCGGAGGCGAGCAATCCACGGATCAATTCGGGTGCTAGCCGGACACGGGTGGCGGCTACTTCGGCTCCGGATTCCCGCCAGCGTCGCAACGCGTCCGGATCATCCCGGAACTCGATTCCCGTCTCTTGCAGCAGGCGAAACGCCTGCCCTTCGATCCGGGCGAGCGCCTCCTCGTCTAACATCGCGTAATAGGGAATCGCCCGGGTCACATAAGCGGGACCGGAGGATGCGGTTATTCGGGCCTCGCGCGTTCTACGCGCGGGAGAATTCGGTCTCGTCATCTAAGGAGGCCTGATTATCTGGAAATATAACGAAAAGTATAAGATTATTGGGCTGCACACATGTCTGCAAAATAGTTGGGATTACCATAACTTGATGTTATGCGAGCGCTAGAGCGGCAGATTGGATCCGTTCATAACCTCGTGATTTTCGAGGCGGCTGCTCGTCTGGGCTCGTTTTCACGAGCGGCCAAAGAATTGGGGGTGACACAGCCGGCCGTAAGCCAGGCGGTACGGCGTTTGGAGGCCGCGATCGGTGCGCGGCTCTTCCGACGCAGTCATCGAGCCATTGCGCTCACTGATGCAGGGGAGCGACTTCACGACGATGTGGCGGATGGGTTCGCTCGCATTCTCGCGACCGCGCGCCAAATCGGTCGTTCATCGCGGCCAGATCACGTGACCCTGTTGGCCTCGACTGCGTTCGCCACGTGGTGGGTGGTGCCTCGTCTGGCCGAGTTCCGCATGCGCCATCCTCAGGTGGACCTGCGCCTGGAGACGCTCGACAAAGATCTCGACATCGCGGCGGAGGCAACCACACTCGCCGTACGACGTGGCAATGGCCAGTGGTCCGGCTACGCCAGCGCCCTCATCGCGCCGGAACGATTGGTGGCGGTTGTGAGTCCGACTTTTTTGGCGCGCCACCGGCCCGTGGTGGGTGTTGGTGATTTGCGCACATTGCCGTTGATCCATCTCGACGAACCCCATCGGTATCGTCCAGGCTGGGCAAACTATTTAGCCCACTTTGGCATCGATTTCCGTGACATCGGCGAGGGCTTGCGGCTGAACGACTATGCTCTGGTCCTCCAAGCTGCAATGGCAGGGGAAGGCGTAGCGATTGGGTGGCAACACATTTGCGAGCGGCCAATTATTCAGGGATTGCTGAGTGCCGTCGGACCGTGGACATGGGATACCGGCGAAGGTTTCCACCTCGTTTGGTCCGGCAGTCAGGAAATCTCTGAGCATGCCGCACTGGTAAGAGATTGGATTGTCGCACGAGCGACCGGGAAAGTGGGGGCTTGGCCGCAGAGCAGCGCGATCTGATATGGATCCGTTTTATACGGAACTCCGTTTGTTGCGGCTGCATCGAGTTTCGCTCCGATAGGTGCGTAAACCCTTCGCGATCAATGGATCCATCTGCGCTCCGGAACGCACAGATATTGGCCGGAAGCTTTCTGAGAATCCTCCAGAGGCCCCACGGTAGAAGCTAAATTCCTGAATGACTTGCCACATGCTGCAAGCGTGGCATGCGGCGCTGCCCAAGCAGGCGCTGCGGACCGCACTCCTCACGGTAAAAACTGAGGCGGCCGACTGGAAACTATTCACTTTTAGGTGCATGCGCTGAAGAAGATTAAATGGGCATGATGAGAACGCTTCCCGTGCCAGTCAGCTCGCGGTAGAGACTGGGGTTCCAGGCAATTCTGGCAAAAACCGACTTTGTCCTTCAGTTTGACGCCCGTGGTAGTCAGGCCAGTGCAGCATTTTTCGCGCTGGGCCTTGCTCAGGCCCGCAGCCAGTTGATTATCTGTGCCTCCCAGCGCAAGTAGCCGGCGCTGCCCACGTTCTCGCCAGCGCGCAACAGTGCCGCCGGATGGGCCACTACGAAGATCCGGACGCCCTGGGCTGTGGACCAGTCTCCGGAGGGAGGGGGCGCACCCCAGCACTCTGTTGCAGCGGTAATCGCGGTTCTGCCCAGCAGCAGCAGCTGCCGCGGAGCGATGAGCTCGTACTCGCGCTGCAACCAATGCGCGCAGGCGATGATGTCGCGCTGGTGCGGGGTCTTGTGGATCCGACGCTTGCCTCGCATTTGATAGTGGAAATGCTTTACGGCATTGGTGATGTAGACATCGGCAGATTCCATACCAGCGGCCCGCAGGGCGGCCCGCAGCAGCTCACCGGAGGGTCCGATGAAAGGGCGGCCTTCAAGATCTTCGCGGTCTCCGGGCTGTTCGCCCACAACCATCACGCGTGCCCCGATCCTTCCTTCGCCAAAGACGGACTGCGTCGCGTGTACCGCGCATTCGCACTGATCGCAGCGCTGTACCTGGTGACGCAACGACGCCAGTGCATCGGTTGCGCTGAGCTGGACAGTGCGAGGTCGGGATCCCTGCCGTTTGCCATCTTCCTGGCGCGCGATCATCTGGCGACTGCGACGCGGCGCGTCGGCGATGAGCTGGGGAATGAGTGCGGCCTCGGGGAGATTCTTCCAATATTTCACAGGCATCTCGCGCCGCATGGCCTGCTGTTTCACTCGCGACGGATTGAAGATGTTCGCATAGTAGGTTAGCCACAGGGCCTCTCCCCCGTCGGCCGGCGGTGCATCGCTGCGGCTTGCTGCTGGGCCGTATTCCAGAACGCCCTCCCATTTCAGGCTGCCCAGCGGTGTCAGAATCGCCCAACGCATGTTAGCGAAGCGGCGAGCGAAGAAAGGCCCCATCGCCTGCACGATGTGGTGTTCGGGTTCGAACCAGGCTATGTACTGCTCCTGTGCATTTCCGTCGTGCGCGCCTACGCGCGTGAAGCGCACGAAGGCCTTCATTTTATGCATGTCACGGTGCACATGCCGGGCGCAAGCCAGCAGGTGTCGATGTTCGGGGTGCAGCAGGTCGTCCCAGTGGCGGCGGTCTTCGCGCACGCGCTGGGCCATGCGGTGTAGGCGCACAAAGCGGTCGTCATCGTGGTGAAGGAGCACCGTATCACATAGCTCGAGGAAGCTCTCCGGCAGTGCGTGGTGCCTGGAGTAACGCGGCCGTTCCGGAGCTACGGTGGTGTCATCGCCGCACACCCAGGCCACTTCGTCCCAATTCACGCCTGCTGCCAGCAGCGCATCGAGCTGGCGATGGAATCCGGCGCGGTCGCCTGGATGGCAAAGCGTCGCGGTGATCAACCGAAAAGGAGTCCCTGCTGGGCCGGCACATTGGCAACGGGCGTCGCCAACCGCGATGCGGCGCGTGCATCAGGACGATGATCCGGTAGCACGACGAATGGCAGTATCTTCACCACCGGCACGTGCAACGCGGACAGGTCCACAAGCCGCAACTTGCGCACCCGGCGTGCTGCCAGCATTTTCTTCACCGACTGGAGACCCAGACCTGGGACGCGCAGCAGCGTTGCGCGCGGCGCGCGATTGAGATCGACCGGGAAATATTCCGGATGCACCAGCGCCCAAGCCAGCTTCGGATCGTGGTCGAGGGACAGCATGCCGCCTTCAGTGGCGATCTCGTGTTCCTCGAATCCATAGAAACGCAGCAGCCAGTCCGCCTGGTAGAGGCGGTGTTCCCGCAGTAGCGGCGCGGCCCGCGCCGGTAAGCGGCTGCTGGCGTGGGGGATCGGAGAGAACGCGGAGTAATACACTCGTTTGAGTCGGTATGAGTGGTACATCGCCACACTGGTCTGCAGCAGCGTGCGATCGTTCGAATCGTCGGCACCGACGATCATTTGCGTGCTCTGACCGGCGGGCGCAAAAAACGGTGCGGCGGTGGCAGGCCGCGCACCGGGCAGAGATCTTGCATACTTAGCTTCTTTCTTTTGCTCCCGCGATTCATCAAGCTTCAGCCTGATGCGAGCCATGGAACGCTTGATCGCCCCCATGTCCTTCTCTGGTGCCAGCTGCGCAATGGCTGCTGGGGTGGGCAGTTCTATGTTGATGCTGAGGCGATCTGCGTAGCGGCCCGCTCGTTCGATAAGTTCATCGCTCGCGTCGGGAATGGTCTTCAGATGAATGTAACCCCGGAAGTCGTGATCCTCGCGCAGCCTCCGTGCGACTTCGATGACCTGCTCCATGGTGTAGTCCGGGGTGCGGATGATGCCGGAGCTTAGGAACAGCCCTTCGATCACATTGCGTCGGTAGAAGTCGAGCGTGAGGTTGACGACCTCGTCGATGCCAAAGCGCGCGCGGCGCACGTCGCTGGAAACGCGATTTACACAATAGAGGCAGTCGTAGACGCACCAGTTGGTGAGCAGCAGTTTCAGTAGCGAGATGCAGCGGCCATCTGGTGCGTAGCTGTGACAGATACCTGTGCCACCGGTGGATCCCATGCCATTCCCGCTCGTCGAATCGCGGCGGGGCGCCGCACTCGAAGCGCAGGATGCGTCGTATTTGGCGGCATCCGCCAGGAGCGCCAGTTTGCGGTGTATTTCCATGGTCAATAAGGGTACTGTATATGCATACAGGTATCCACCTATCCTGTCCTACACCAGCGATAGGCCGGCTTCGACAGACCAGTGCCAACGCACGCCTCAGTATCTGGGGACAACCCAGGAGTAACACCATGGCCGGCAGAGTCCACGGCCGCCTGAGCCTTTAAGCGCGCCAGATGTCCGACTTGGTAGTTGCGACGCGGCGTGGTCTTTACTGCGCAAGGGGCGATTTTTACATTGATCCCTGGCAGCCGGTGGAGCGTGCCGTAATTACGCATGCGCACGGCGACCACCTGCGCGCCGGCAGCAGCACCTATTTTCTCGCGGCGCCGGGTGAGGGCGTAGCACGGCTGCGCCTGCCTGCGGATGTGTCATTGCGGACTGCTGGTTACGGGGAGGCGCTCCCGTTCGGGCCTGTCCGCGTGTCGATGCATCCGGCTGGACACATCCTGGGCTCTGCGCAGCTGCGCATCGAGCACGAAGGGGAGGTATGGGTGGTCTCCGGCGACTACAAGCGCGACCCGGATCCCACCTGCGCGCCGTTTGAAGTTGTGGCCTGCGACGTGTTTATCAGCGAGGCGACTTTTGCCCTGCCGGTCTATCGCTGGACGGACACGCGCGGCATCGCGGAGGAGATTTATCGCTGGTGGCGAAGAAACAGTGAGCGGGGCGTGTCCAGTCTGCTGTTCGCCTATGCACTGGGCAAGGCGCAGCGGGTGCTGGCTGAATTGACGGCGTTTACGGACGATCCGGTCTACCTCCACGGCGCGGTGGCCTCCATTACCGAGGCCTATCGCACCGCCGGTATAAAAATGCTGCCGACACTGCCCGCGACGGTAGCGCGCGCGCGCGAATATGCAGGTGCACTGGTGATCGCGCCACCTAGCGCTGCCGGTTCACCGTGGATCCGTCGCTTTGGAGAACACAGCAGCGGATTTTGCTCGGGGTGGATGCGTGTGCGCGGGGACCGCAGGCGGCGCGGCTACGACCGCGGCTTCGTGCTGTCGGACCATGCGGACTGGCCTTCGCTGCTGCGCACCTTCCGCGAGACCGGCGCGCGTCGCATTTTGCTGACGCACGGTCATACGGACACGCTGGTGCGCTACCTGCGCGAACAGAACGTCGATGCCGCGGCGCTGCGCACCGAATACGGCGCGGAGGAGTAATGCAGCGCTTCGCGGAGCTGTTTGAGGCACTGGATACCACGACTTCCACGAACGCGAAGGTGGCGGCAATGGTGGCTTATCTGCGCAGCGCGAATCCGGACGATGCGGCGTGGGCGGTATATGTGCTGATTGGCCGCCATCCGAAACGCAGCGTGGGGCCGGCATTGTTGCGACGCTGGTTGAGCGAAGAGTCGGGGTTGCCGGACTGGCTGGTAGAGGACGCCTACGCCTCCGTTGGCGATCTTGCGGAGACGATTGCGTTGCTGGTGCAACCCGATGCGGAATTGGTCGCAGAGGCGTCGGCGGTGAGCCTGACACAATGGTTCGAGCAGCGCATCCTGCCGCTGCGGGCACTCGATGAGGCTGCGCAGCACGCGCAGGTGACTCATTGGTGGCGTTCGCTGTGTTATCGGGAGAGTTTCCTGGTGAACAAATTGCTCACGGGCTCACTGCGTGTGGGGGTATCGCGGACGCTGGTAACTCGAGCGCTGTCCGAGGTGCTGGCACGGCCGCGGGTCGATGTCGAGCGCGGGCTGATGGGCGAGTGGCAGCCGGACGGACAGTTCTGGCGTGATCTCGCGGCAGGTACAACCGCCAGCGGATTGCTGCATCCTTATCCGTTTTATCTTGCCTCACCGCTTGAGCGGCCGGTTTCGGAGCTGGGCCCGCGCGAACGTTGGCTGGCCGAATGGAAATGGGATGGCATCCGTGGCCAGGTCGTGCGTCGCGAGCATGAATGCGTGTTGTGGTCGCGCGGCGAGGACTTGATCACTGAGCGATTTCCCGAAATCATCGCGGCAGCGCGTACGCTGCCCTCGGGCACGGTGCTGGATGGCGAGGTGATGTGCTGGCGCGGTGATGCGCCATTGCCATTTGCGACCTTGCAGAGGCGTATCGGTCGCAAGACTCTGGGCCCTGCGATCCTAGCCGAAGCGCCGGCGCGCTTTGTGGCCTACGACCTGTTGGAAATGGATGGCGTTGATTTGAGGTCGGCGAGCCTGCAGGCAAGGCGCGCCGCACTGTTGGAAATCCTCCGCGGTGCGCCGCCAGCGCTGGCCATTTCGCAACCGCTCGCCGAAGCCAGCTGGGAGTCGCTGGCCTTGCTGCGTGACACCTCGCGCGCTTTGGGGGTGGAAGGCGTCATGCTGAAGGATCTGGACTCGCCGTACGGGACTGGCCGGCAACGCGGTGCATGGTGGAAATGGAAGATCGAGCCATTGGTGTTTGACGGCGTGATGATCTACGCCGCTGCCGGGCACGGCCGCCGGTCCAACCTTTATACCGACTACACCTTCGGCGTATGGGAGGGCGATGCGCTGGTGCCGGTCGCAAAGGCCTATTCCGGTCTCAACGACGAGGAAATCCGGACGCTGGATCGATGGATACGGGCGCATACCCGCGAGCGCTTCGGGCCGGTGCGCAGTGTTGAGCCGGTACAGGTCTTCGAACTTGCCTATGAGGGCATTGCGGCTTCTCCCCGCCACAAGTCGGGCATCGCCGTGCGGTTTCCGCGCATCCTGCGCTGGCGCCATGACAAGCCTGCAGCAGAAGCGGACAGCCTTGCCGATTTACGGCAGGTCTTGGCGAATCAGTCACGGGCGGTGGCGTGATTGATGAGGCTGCCGAAGGCGGGCGGCTCAGCTCGGCACGCGCATGGTTTGCCTCGCAGGGGCGCGCGACCTTCGATTTCCAGGAACAAGTCTGGCGCGCGTACTGGCGCGGTGAATCCGGATTGCTCAATGCAGGAACTGGCACGGGCAAGACCTTGGCCGCCTGGCTTGGCCCAGTGCTCGAGACGGATGGCGCGCCGGCCAGCGGTCTGAAAGTACTATGGATCACGCCATTGCGCGCGCTCGCGCGCGATCTAGAGAAAGCGTTGCAGGAGCCGCTCAAGGCGCTGGGCTGCGCATGGCGCGTGGAGCAGCGCACCGGCGATACTTCCTCATCGCGGCGTGCCCGGCAGCGCGCCAAGCCACCGCAGGCGCTGATTACCACACCCGAAAGTCTCTCGGTGTTGCTGAGCTACAAGGATTGTCGCACTCAATTTCAGGGCGTGCACACGATCATCGTCGACGAGTGGCATGAGTTTCTGGGCAGCAAGCGCGGTGTACAGCTGGAGCTGGCGCTGGCGCGACTGCGCGGCATAGCGTCGGGACACGGGCATGGGCTGCGGATCTGGGGACTATCGGCAACGCTGCCGGACCTGCCGCGCGCGTTGCAGACGCTGCTTGGACCGGGCCGCGAGGGTCGGCTGATCCGCGCTCCGCAGCCCAAGCGATATGACATCGATGCCATTCTGCCGCTGGCGCTGGAGCGCTTTCCCTGGTCTGGTCATCTTGGACTGCAACTGGTGCCGCAGGTGATCGAGCGCATCGAAAGGTCGCGCAGCACGCTGCTGTTCACCAACACACGCTCGCAGGCGGAGCTATGGTACCGGGCCATCGTCAGCGCTCGGATGGACTGGCTCACCACAACGGCGATCCATCATGGCTCGATTGATGCAAAGATCCGGCGCAGGGTCGAGGACGGCATCAAAGAAGGCTCGCTGCGCTGCGTAGTGTGCACGTCATCGCTGGATCTGGGCGTGGATTTCCCGCCCGTGGACCAGGTGCTGCAGATCGGCAGCCCGAAGAGTGTCTCGCGACTGCTGCAAAGGGCAGGCAGAAGCGGCCATGCGCCGGGCGAGATAAGTCGCATCACCGTGGTTCCAACGCACGCCTGGGAACTGGTGGAATGCGCCGCTGCACGGCATGCGGCCGCTGCGATGGATCTGGAGCCACGGCGCGGCCTGACCCTGGCGCTCGACGTCCTGGCACAGCATCTGGTGACGCTCGCCACCGGCGAAGGGTTCGACGCCGAAGAGCTGCTTGCGGAAGTGCGCGGCACGCACGCTTTCGCGATGCTTAAGGACGCGCAGTGGTCGTGGGTTATGGATTTCATTACGAGGGGCGGCAATGCGTTGCAGGGCTATCCGGAGTTCCGCCGTGTTGCCTTGAAAGAAGGAATCTACCGTATTGCGGGCGACGACCTGGCTCGCCGCCACCGCCGCGCCATCGGCACGATCACCAGCGATGCCTCGATCAGCGTGAAATACCTCACCGGCGGCATGCTGGGCAATATCGAGGAATCCTTCGTCAGTCGGTTGAAGCCGCGCGATGTGTTCATCTTCGGCGGACGCGTCCTCGAACTGGTGCGCGTACGCGATTCAACGGCCTATGTGCGCCTTGCACGCGCAAAGTCAAAATATGTGCCGCGCTGGCTAGGTACGCGTCTGCCGTTGTCAGCCTCGCTGGGCCGTGCACTGCTTGCGCTGCTGGACCGCAACCAGCTTGCTATCAGCGACGACCCGGAAATGAGGCTGATGGCGCCGCTGCTACGAGTGCAGGCGGAATGGTCCAGACTTCCCGACAGCGCGCACCTGCTGATAGAGCAGCATCAGAGCCGCGAAGGCTTGCACCTGTTCGTCTTTCCGTTTGCCGGCCGCCTGCTGAACGAAGGTGTCGCCACGCTCATGTGCGCGCGTGCTGCGCGCGAAAAGCCGCTGACGTTTTCCATCACGACGAACGAGTACGGCTTTGAGTTGCTGTGCGAGCAGCCACTGGACGTGGGTGAACCGAGGCTGATGCGCTGGGCAAGTCCGGAAGGCCTGCTCGAGGATCTGGTGTCAAGCATCAATGCTTCCGAGCTGGCGCGTCGGCAATTCCGCGATATCGCGCGCATCTCCGGGCTGGTCGATCCGGGCACGCCCCGGCGTGGCAAGACGGCGAGGCAGCTGCAGGTCTCCAGCGGTCTGATGTTCGACGTGCTGCAGCGCCATGATCCGCACAATCTGCTGCTGGAGCAGGCAAGCCGCGAAGTACTCGAAGCACAGCTGGCGTATCGCGAACTAAAGGAGGTCCTGCAGCGCATGGCGGCGCAGCGCTGGGCGCTGATGCGGCCGCCGCGTTTTACGCCGCTGTCCTTTCCGCTGTGGGCGGACCGGCTGCAGACGCAGACGCTGTCGACGGAAAGCTGGCGCACGCGCGTACAGCGGGAGGCGCTGCGGTTGGAGCGACGAGCCTGTTGAGTCAGGAGGTGCTGGCTCGCGAGATCCGTGGTGAGACATTGCTGCTGCATCCGGAGCGCGCATTGTCGTGGCCGGCGCACCGTATGCTGGTGGTCGCCGACACGCATTTTGGCAAGAGCAGCATCTTTGCGCGCCATGGCATTGCGGTCCCGGCGGGCACCGATGAGCTGGACCGTCAACGCATCAATGCCCTGCTGCAGGCGACGGGCAGCGAGCGATTGCTGGTGCTGGGAGACTTTCTGCATGGTCCGGTGGCGCCGGACAGCGAAGTCGCTGTGCAGTTGAGCGAATGGCTCCAGAGACTGCGCCCGGTGCAACTGCTGCTGGTGACCGGTAACCACGATCGCACTGCCGCCACGGGCTGGCATTCAGCGGCTGACTGGGAAGGCGATTACCTTGACGAAGGACCATTCCGTTTCGCGCATGAGGCGGCCGGAGCTACGAAACCCGGCGGCGCCTATGTATTTTGCGGGCACATACATCCAGTGGTGGAGTTGGCCGCATTTCGCAAACGCCGTCCGCGTATTCCCGTGTTCTGGGAACGTCCGGAGTCGATGGTGCTGCCATCTTTCGGTTTCTTTACTGGTGGCTTCCGGATTGGCCAAAACGACGGCGGAAGGGTTTTCGCCGCAGGTCCGGAATGCGTAGTAGAACTGCCCTGGGGCGTAAGGCCGCGATAGACTTCTCAGTCTGTGTGCAAGCCGGCAAGGGCGGTTGACTGCGTTGTCCGCATATTCATTCGAGGACATGCGCATTGGCTTGCTGTATGTCTGGATTTTATTGTCACCCGGGCTTTTGCCCCGTCAAACGCTGGAAAGAGGGACCGCCAGTTCGCCGCCGAAATTAGCGCAGCCAGTTAGCGGCCCGCGGTCAGTAATACAGGCATCAGCACCACTGGCAGGAGTCGATCGGTTTCCTTCTTCACGACTTCATAACACTCGCAGCAACTGCTCTCCAGTTGCTGCCGGTTCAGCACAGTGATGTTTCCTCGGCGGTACTTGATCGCCCCCTTTTTCTGAAGCTTCCCGGCCGCTTCGGTCACACCTTCGCGACGGACACCGAGCATGTTGGCAATGAGTTCCTGCGTCATGGTCACTTTGTTGGAATTAAGCCGATCGAGTGATAACAGCAGCCAGCGGCACAGTTGCTGGTCCACGGAATGATGACGATTGCACACGGCGGTCTGGGCCATTTGCGTAATAAGGGACTGCGTATATCTTAGGAGTATATGCAGCAAGAAAGCGTGACGTCTAAACTCGACCTTGAGGCGGGCACCGGTTAGCCGGTATGCCCAACCGCCGCTTTGCACTATGGCCCGGTTGGTCGTAGTTTCGCCGCCCATGAATAGGGCGACGCCCAGGACACCCTCATTTCCCACTACCGCGATTTCTGCCGAAGCTCCATTATCCAAAACGTACAGAAGCGACACGATTGCATCGATAGGAAAATAAACGTGACGCAACACGCCTCCGGACTCGTACAAAACCTTGCCGAGTGGTAGCTCCACGAGCTTTAGGTAAGAAAAGAGCCGTCTGCGTGCGTCTGCAGGCAGCGCATTCAGGATCTGGTTCTGCTCAGGCGCGGGCGTGGCAGCCATTGGTTAACCCTCTACTGGAGAACGCAGTGTACATGAAACGTGTGTGCGGTAGCACACATAGCAATGTCCCTCCCTTGAATCGGCGGCCGTGGACGGTCGTTCTTATGCGCTTATGTGCGCAGCCGCACTGATAAGGGTGCGCCCTCGTGGTCCTATCCGGTTTGTAAAGTCCCCAGGCGTAGAACCCAAGCGCCGTGCCGGGTTTGTCGGGTGCCCTAAGCGGTAATCGGGCGGTGAGACGGCTGCGGGAACATTTATGCAGTACGTTGGAACAGATTCGCCCAAAGGCGCGCGCAGCGGTGCCCCCGGAAACCATCGGGTAGGCTTCAAGAGCATCTCGGCTCAAATCGCGCGCGAACAGATTGACGCCCTGCACGCCAGCGAAGAACGCTACCGATCGTTGTTCGACTTAGGGCCCTTCGCTGTGTATACCTGCGACGGCGCAGGTGTCATTCAACAGTTCAATCGTCGCGCAGCAGAACTCTGGGGGCGCGAACCTGCCCCAGGGGACACTGACGAGCGGTTTTGCGGCTCCTTTAAGCTGTTCCGTCCAGATGGCAGTTTTATGCCGCACGGACAGTGCCCCATGGCCGAGGTGGTGAGCGGGATACTTGCACAGGTGCGAGACGCCGAAGTTCTCATTGAACGTCCCGATGGCTCGCGGATTACCGTGATTGTGAATATCCGGCCTCTGATGAGCGCACAGGGTGACCTCTCAGGCGCCATCAACTGTTTCTTCGATATCACCGAGCGCAAACGAAACGAGGAGCTCTCGCGAGAGTACGTCGCTCAGTTGGCCGACGCTGACCGACGGAAGAGCGAGTTCATGGCCATGCTGGCGCACGAACTTCGCAATCCCCTCGCCACTATTCATGCCGCACTGCAAGTGCAGAAGTTGAGTTCGGGAGATGCGCGGGCCGCCCAAGCCGTGATCAAACTCATGGAAAGGCAGGTTAGTCACCTGGTCGGGCTGGTCGATGATTTACTCGACATGAACCGCGTCAGCCGGGGAAAGATCCAATTGCGCCGGGGACGGGTTGAGTTGGCGTCCGTCGTGCATGCTGCGGTTGAGACCGCGCAAGCTCTGATCGATCGCCTGGGACACAAGCTTATCCTGGCCCTACCGCCGGAGCCGATCTGGCTGAACGCTGATCCCCTGCGGCTGACTCAAGTCTTGGGGAATTTACTCAATAACGCCTCCAAATTCACCGGGGACGAGGGCACGATTCACCTCGATGTTGCGCTGCGGGGCGACCAAGCTGAAATCCGCGTGCGCGATAACGGCGCAGGTATTGGCGCTGACCAGCTTCCGTTCATCTTCGACATGTTCATGCAGGCGGAGGTCCCGATGGAGCGCCTGGGCACGGGGCTAGGAATCGGCCTGGCGCTGGTGAGGAGCCTGGTGGAGATGCACGACGGGACGGTGGAGGCACATAGTGCCGGTGTGGGATTCGGAAGCGAGTTTGTGGTTCGCTTGCCTATTACTCACGAAGAACCGCTGCCGATTTTACCACCTCCCGAAACGCTCACGACCACTAAGGTCCGCCGCGTGCTGGTTGTCGAGTGACAATCGCGAGGCCGCTGAGTCGCTCGCGATGCTTCTACGAATGAGCGGTCACGACGCTCATATCGCGCAGGACGGCCTCGAAGCGGTGGACAAGGCCGCTCAACTCAGTCCCGACCTCATAATGCTTGATATTGGCCTCCCGAAAATCAATGGCTTGAAGCGGCGCGCCGAATACGAGCGCGGCCCCATGGCAACAGGACGGTCCTTGTAGCGCTGACAGGTTGGGGTCAGAAAGAGGGCCGTCAGAAGTCTCGCGAAGTGAGAGTCAACGCGTCACATCGTGAAGCCGGTCGACCCCGAGGTCCTGGCGAATCTGTTGGTTGATTTCCCCTGCTGACGATTAGATCCGATCGCGTATTCGTCCGGCTCGCGGAGGGCCTTGAGGCCTTATTGACCGGGTCTGGGGTCGCGGCATTTTCGAGAGCCGGCGTCGGGGCCGACCTATCAATTGCCTTCGGCTCAATGATTGCGAACACAAAAAGCGCCTGCCCGCAGCGCGTCTTATCCGCCGGAAGCTCCCTCATTGCCACACGGCGACAAGGGGTCGATCCAGTTTTAGTCCGCCACGCCGGACGGGGGCTCTGCACCTATTAGGGTAGCAATCGCGAACCCGTAGCCTTCCACGATGATCGACTTTTGCGATTATTATTCCGGCCTGATGACCGGCAAATCCAGAATGAACGTGGCGCCCGTTCCTGGCCCGTCGCTCGCTGCGCGGATGCTGCCGCCGTGAGCCTTCACGCTCGCTTCGGCGACAGCCAGACCCAGTCCGAGGCCGCCGTACTGAATCGTGACCTCGCGGCTGCCCTGCTCGAACACCGCGAAGATACGTTCCGCGGCCTCAGGCGCAAAGCCGACTCCTGTGTCGCGTACTTCCACTACCACGCGCTCACCTTCATTGCGGGAACGCATTACGATCTGGCCATCTAGCGGTGTGAATTTAGAGGCATTTTTGAGCAGGTTCCCAAACACCTGCTGCAGTCGGCCGGCGTCGCCCCAGACCATATGATCCGCGGCCTCAAGCGCCACACTCAACCGCTGGCGCTTGGCTCCTATGTCCGGGTGGGCGACCTCGACCGCACGCTCGACGGCGACGTGCAGGTCCATTTTTTTGGCAGATAGCTCCAACTTGCCGTGCGTGATGCGTGAAACGTCTAACAAGTCATCGATCATGTGGGTTTGCAAACGCGCGTTGCGCTCGATAATCGCGATCGTTTCTCGAGCGGAAGGCGGGAGAGCCTTATTAAGGGTGAGCAATTTCGCTCCCAGCAATACCGGCGTGAGTGGTGCGCGAAGCTCGTGGGAGAGCACGGCGAGGAAGCGGTCTTTCGCCTTGCCGGCCGCTTCTGCCTGGTCCCGGGCCGCTTCGGTGTCTCTAAGTGCAGCGCGCAGCTGTCCGCGGGTCTTTTCTACTGCCTCTTTGGCGTGCAACTCAGCGGTCTGGTCGCGAAAAATCTTGACCAATCCTAGTGCCGCACCCGGGCCGTCGCGCATCGCCATCATGACTCCCGAACCCCACAAGCGGCTGCCGTCCTTACGCAGGTGCCAGCGCTCGTCGGTCGCGCGTCCCTCGGCGATCGCCGTGCGGGCTTCAAGTTGCGGGATGCCGCCGGCACGGTCATCGGGTGTAAAGATGATGTCTGCACTTT
The DNA here is from genome assembly GCA_038234675.1 of Steroidobacterales bacterium. Taxonomy (GTDB): domain Bacteria; phylum Pseudomonadota; class Gammaproteobacteria; order Steroidobacterales; family Steroidobacteraceae; genus FEN-1191. The sequence goes on along the minus strand of JBBQTF010000001.1, from coordinate 219,042 downwards.
GACCGACGGCTTCCTTTTGAGTGTATCCGAGAATTTCCTGCGCTCCGGAGTTCCAGCTGGTGATGCGACGTTCGAGATCCAAAGAAAATATGGCGTAATCGCGCGCGTTTTCGACGATAAGTCGAAGCCGACTCTGACTCTCGCGCAGCTGCTCCTCCGCATGGCGACGTTCAGTGATGTCCGAGACCATGCCCACAATGAACCGTCGGCCATCTATCAAAACACCCGGTGCGGAAGCCGAGAACACCCAGTGTCGGACATCGCCGTTACGGGTAATCACGTCCAAGTCGGCGTTGAGCACGTTGACCTTGCCCCTAAAAAGATCGTGCGTAAGTGCGCGCACCGCGTGCGATCCTGGAGCGTCCGCACGATTCAGCCAGGCGTCGAAAGTCGGAACTTCCTCGGGCGTAAACCCCGTCAGAGCAGTCCAGGCCTTGCTAATCTGTAGGACTTGCCCGTCTTCTGACTGTATAATCAAGGGAATCGGTGCATCCTCGATGGCCCGCCGGAATTGCTCCTCGCTCGCCCTCAGCGAACCCTCGGCGGACTTTAAGTCTTCAATGTCCGTGGCGCTGCCGACCCACCCGTCAGTCCGTCCTTCGGCATCGAAGGTGGGTACGTTGCGGCCCAGAAACCATCGATAGACGCCATCAGCGCGCCGGAGCCGGCACTCACATTCGAAGACTTCGCCCGCCATAAGCGCGCGCTGCCGTTGGTCGACCGCCCGTGCCGTATCGTCCGGGTGCACAATTGCCTGCCATCCAGGCCCGACGGATTCTTCCGTGGAGCAGCCGCTGTATTCGTACCAACGTTGATTAAAGTAAACCGCCTTGCCTTCACGGTCGTTCGTCCAGATGATGTGGGGCACTGCATCCGCCAGTGTTTGCAGTCGCTGCTCAGTGGCACGCAAAGCGCTCTCGAAGGATTTGCGATCGGTGATGTCGATAAATGTGAGCACCACGCCGGCGATGTAATCTTCCAGGGTCCGATAAGGCAACACGCGCGCCAGGAACCAGCGCCCGTCGGAGCGTACCTCGCGTTCCACCGGAACAAGGGTGCGCAGCACCTGTTCAGAGTCGATCGAGAGCTCCGGGTATTCGACTCGTTGTTTCAGGTGTGAAATGGGTTGGCCGATATCGCCGGTGATAAGGGTGAAAAGCGGCGCGGCCGCGGGTGTGTACCGCATGACCTTCAATTCGAGATCAAGGAAGATCGTCGCGATCTGCGTTGCGCTCATCAAATTGTGCAGGTCGGAGTTCGCGCGGCTCAACTGCTCGACCCGGTTCTTGAATTCCGCATTCAGGGTCGAAAGCTCCTCGTTGACGCTTTGGACCTCCGCGCCGGCTTCAGCCTGAGCAGGCGAGCCCTCCTCGGACGGAAGTTTCAGGCGGGCCTCGCGCGAGCGATAGGCGACGATACGCTGCGGCATTTCCGAAACTCGCAGGATCCAGTCGACCATTCCCGTGGCGATGGCGGACCGCGGCATCGAGGGATGCTCTGCCTCTCCTGGGTCCTGGGCAATCGTCAGTCCTCCGCGCTCCTTGATCCGCTTCAACCCAATTGCACCATCGCCGTTGGCCCCGCTCAACACGATGGCGGCAGCGCGGGGCCCTTGAGCGTCCGCCAGGGATCGGAAAAACACATCCACCGCCGCGCGTTTGCCATGCTCGGGGTGCAAGTCGGTAAGCCGCAGCTGTCCGTCGACGGCAGTCAAATGCTTGCCCGGAGGAATCACATAGACGTTGTCCGCCTCGAGCCTGACCGCATCCGTGGCGACCTGGACCGGCATGGTACTGTGATGCTGAAGTAACTGAGGAAGGGTGCTGTGGTGGTCGGGTGCCAGGTGCAGAATTACAACGTAGGCCATCCCGGTCTGGGCGGGTGTACTCTCGAAAAATCGGCTGAGCGCGGAGATGCTGTCCGCCGAGCCGCCAAGTCCGACGACCGTCAACGAGTGGCGGTCGATGCTCGGGATGTCATGGACCTCATCGCCCTGCTGCTCCTCGCTCTCACCGGGGTACACCCGGGGAAGGGCACCGTCCCGTGGTTTCGCCGCACTGTTTTCAGAGGACTTGGAGGGTGGCATTTATCGTTCCAAAGTGGCGCCCTAATCGCCGGCGCGACCCATGCAAAAGATGGCAGTTATACTGAAGCGTGAGCCACTAGAGCTTGTTTTCATTCAGGCTTGCGGGCCTCCTACAATCTCGTGGCGGGCCTCGTCCAGAAGTAACCTGAGCGCGCCGAGTTCGATAGGCTTGATCAGGTGATGCCGAAATCCTGCTTCCCGGCTCGCGGCGACGTGGGCCAATGTGCCGAATCCGCTCATTGCGATAGCGTAGGGCCGCTGGCCGGCCTGTTGCAGCTCGCGCAGCAACTTCCACCCGTCACCGTCCGGCAATCCAATGTCGGACAGCAGCACCTCGCTGCCGAACAGTGCGAAATCCCGCACAGCCGCCTGGACAGTTCCAGCGCTGTGAACCTCGTAGCCGGTGGCCTGAAGCAGCTGAGATAGGATGAGGCGGGTGTCCTCGTTGTCTTCCACAAGAAAGATCTTGAGATTCGCCCCGCAGTTGGTTTCGTCATTCATAGGAGATATGGGGTGCCGTGCCTTCGGCGCTGAGACGCGACTCGTCTGGGGAAGGACGCCGGGTCTGTATACCTACGGCCCGCATTCCACCCACTGCCCCGTAGTACCCCCCAAGGCTCTCCAACCACGACAGAAATGTCCCCAGTTCCTCTCAATCGAAATCGCTCCTAGACGCTCAGTGCGCTGCCCTCACCGCACATCCACTGGACGCGGGGTGGCGATGTCGGGCGCAAGTGCCCGGAGTTGATTGGGATCAATTCCCCGCCCCTGACGATCCACATTGCACCGTGCGAGCCACCTTAAGTGTTAGATGGGACGGTATCTGATTTACGACACTCATTGCACCGGACAATCGGCGCTTCGCGGTAAGCGATAACCTACAATCGCGCAACAGTCCCGCCGCGGTTGTCTTGCGATTTGTCAGGTGCGTGAGATCGGGAAACGTCCGGCGCATTGCCAGCGTGCCGACGATGGTGTGCCATTGCGCGCAGGTTGTGCGCATGAAAACCTCGCGTGCCAGCGTCTGCTCTGCCTTTGCGGGGCGGCGGCGGGGGAGCGCTGGTGTTCGATCCAATCCTGATTATTCCTTATTCGGCTCGGCGATCACCGGAAACGCCATGTTGGCGTGCTGCATGCCGCAGAATTCCGCGCACTGGCCACGAAAAATACTTGCGTGGTCTGCACGCAGATGGTTGTGGACACGGATGCGGCCATCGCGGGCCTCTGAGAGCCTTCCTGCGCGACGGCTCGTTCATCCAGGATGCGCCCCTAACAGGCGCTCGGCGCGCAAGCGGATCGGGACAGATTTGGCCGCGGCCACCTTGCTCTCCTTGGCATGATGCCAAAGAGGTATCAAAGGATTGAGTTCGGGATAATACCCCCCGACCGCACCGGACGGTATGGAGTACGCTTTGAGCGAGAGTCCAGTCACTTCGCGGGTTACGCCATCATCCACCGCGGTACTCGCGGTGACAATGCTGCCTTTTTGCAGATCGAAAGCGGGAAAGTTGGGCCGGAGGAGGCACCGTACAGTTGCGTCACCTTCCCGAGCAATAATTAGTGGGCGAGGCAGACATCGGCAAGATGTGACGCTCGCGCAGGGGATCTCATGAACGAACGCTTGAACCGCAAGAGCGCCTTTGCCTTTGTCTTCATCACGGTGCTTGTCGATTCAATCGGCTTTGGGATCATCTTACCGGTGCTGCCGATGCTCATCATGCAGCTCACGGGGGTCACGGTCGACCGTGCTGCGGCCTTCGGCGGCGGGTTGTCGTTCGTGTATGCGATCGTGCAGTTTTTTTGTGCGCCGGTGCTCGGCAACCTAAGCGATCGCTTTGGGCGCCGCCCAGTGTTGTTGTTCGCGCTCCTGGCGCTCGGCTGCGACTACTTGATTATGGGTTTCGCTCCGACGATCGCTTGGCTATATGTTGGACGAGCGATCGCCGGTTGTGCCGGAGCATCATTTACTCCAGCGTACGCTTACGTTGCAGACATCAGCGAGCCTGAAAAGCGCGCGCAGAGCTTTGGTCTTATGAGCGCGGCATTTGGCGTTGGTTTCATCGCCGGACCTGCAATTGGGGGCTTGCTGGGCTCATTCGGGCCGCGCACTCCATTCTTCGTCGCCGCGGGAATCGCCTTGGCCAACTTTGGTTTCGGTTGTCTGGCGTTGCCCGAGTCACTAGCCAGAGACTCGCGCCGATCGTTCGACTGGAACCGGGCCAACCCACTCGGCACCTTTCGGCAGATGACGAAGTATCCGTCGATTATCTGGTTGTTTGCGGCGATTTTTCTGTGGCAGCTCGGCCACCAGGTGTTGCCCAGCACGTGGGCGTTCTACACCATTGCGAAATTCCACTGGACCAGCGCCCAGGTCGGCGGTTCGCTCGCGTTCGTGGGCGTAGTAATGGCACTGGCGCAGGGCCTTTTGACGCGTGTGTTGATTCGGTGGCTCGGCGGAGAGCAGCGGGCGGCGCTGGCGGGTATGGCGGCGGCTATACTTGCTTATATCGGTTACGCTTTGGCGACAAAGGGCTGGATGATGTACATCGTCGGGCTTACCACTGCTGTCTTTGCGCTCACTTATCCGGCGATGAACGCGCTTGCTTCGCAACGGGTGCCAGCCAACGCGCAGGGCGAGCTACAGGGCGCTGTCGCCAGTGTGTACGGTCTGAGTTCGATTGTGGGCCCGCCTCTCATGACGGAGGTATTTGTCCATTTCTCGGCGCCGGCGGCGCGCGTGTATTTTCCTGGTGCCGCGTTTCTCACCGCCGCGGTGCTCACTGTCGGGTGTGCGGTCTTATTCGCAAAGTCGCTAACGATACGGCGAGCGAAAACCCCTTAAGGAGAGTGAGCGCTATTGGGTGGCAAATGTCTGTACCGTTTCCATTTCCAGTTGCGCGCAAGCTGGCCGCCTGTGCGTAGTGTGACTTAATCACCGGCACCAGGACCATCAATAAATCTAGTGAGATTGGCGCGATACGCAAGCGGGCTTGCAATGATAAGTAGTCCCGCCTGTGCCCGGGGGACGATATAGAATTGCTGTAGACGCGTACTAAAACGCGCGCGTGCGCGAGGACGCCGGATCTTGGGCACCTGCGCTTCGGACTCACGAAATGGTCTTTTGGCCATAAATCGTTATTTGATTCAGATGCACACGACAGGGAACGCATTCCATGAGCACTAGATTTCCACTCATTCAATCCATTGCTGCAACAATTGTCCTGGTGACAATCGCTGTGGCCCCTATGTTCGCCGGTGGCCAGGACAAGCCGGCCGGCTCCGCCACTGCCAGTGACACGCGCACCGTGACGGTCACCAAGATCGATGCCCAGGATCGTTGGGTCACACTAAAGCTGGCCGACGGGAGAATGGTCGATGTGCAGGCGGGTCCAGCCGTGAAGAATTTCGGCCAGATTAAGGTGGGAGACCGGGTAAGTGCGACACAGGAGGACACCGTAACCATCGAGGTTGTGCCCGCCGGTCAGGCCGCACCGAACCTGAGCAGCGGCTCAGCAACTGTGTTGGCACCCCCAGGTACGAAACCGATGGGTATAAAGGTCGATACCACGACAATCTCTGGCGAGGTGACCGCAATCGATTACGAGAAGCGTTTGGTGACCTTAAAGGGACCCAAGGGAAATTCTCATACCTTCGAAGTTGGTCCCGGCGCCATGAAATTCAAGAGCGTGAAGAAGGGAGATGTGGTCGTGGTTAAGGTTAAGTCAGCGACTACTATCGAAGTATTGCCGCCAGCGAAGTGACCGGCTCGGCAGCGGCGCTGTCGCGCCGCTGCCGATAGTCTTTTGCCGTGGTGCTATTGCCCGTAGAACGGCAGATCTATAACAACGGAACTTAAGTAAGCTTTAGCCCCGGCCACGGCGCGGTAACGCGTATGCGCCATCGCCGAGCAGCGCCAATGCGACGCTCACCACGATAAGGAACGCCGGATATTCCCAACCGCCCCCTTTGTTGCTGAATACCCAACCATTCGGTGCATGCACCCAGATGATGGCCCCGAGCAGCGTCGGGATCAGCGCGAGGGAGACTACGCGCGTGTGCCAGCCGACAACTAACAGAACGCCGCCCAGGGCCTCCGCGACGATGGTGACGTACGCCAACCATACTGGCAGGCCGATGGATACGAAGAATCCAGCTGTGCCGGCAAACCCGAATGTGAGCACCTTGAGGAGAATGCTGTGGGCCAGATACATCACACCGAGGCTTAGTCTGAGCACGAATGTTCCCAGCGCGGTCTTTTCCAATTGATTCAAATCATTTCCCCAGGATTGCGCCGCTTCACGATAAGCAGCCGCCAGCGCCATTGTCAAGCTTGAGGCGATTGCGTTTCTCAACTCATAATGTGTCAGGCCTGCGCACGTGACTTGACCGGAGTTGGAATGGATCGCGAATATTAAAAACAATTTGCGACCGGGCGCTGCCGTGGCAAAGTAAAGTACTCGCATCTAAATCCGCTGATGAGGCGATCGACCGGGGTTTGGCCGGCTTTGCCCTTGCTCTTGCTGATGGGCTCAGGTGCTGCGCCGCGCCTTCGGAACTCTCAGGCGTCGAGCAGCGAATCGTGGCGGCTGCCTCGACTGAAGATGAGCGCGCGACTGCACTCGTTGAAACATTGGTTAACGTCAACAGCGGCAATTAACCCCCCGGCGTTGAACACGTGGGCAAGAAAATGCCCGCCCAGCTGTAGGCGCTCGGCTTTGCAACCCGCTGGCATTCCATGAGCTCCGTTGGCCGGGCGGCCACATGATTGCCGAGCACCCACGGCGCAGGCAACGGTAAGCGTCTACTAGTCATCGGCCACCTGGACACAGTGTTTGCGAAAGTTAGTGGCACCGACTCCGGGCAATCACGCACTGCTCGCCCAACTCAATGAGATTAACGCGGCGCTGGCACTAGAGCACATGGCGGAGTTAGATCCGCTCAAGCGTGGAGCCGGCAACATTTCCTATGTCGCGGATAGGGTAGATGGACTGGTGGGCTTAGGCGCAGCGGGAAGTGGCAGCCACGCGCCCGGGGAAACGGCGGAGCTGTCCAGCTTTGGCTGGCAGATAAAACGCGCCATTATTGATCGAGCGCCTTTGCGGAAAGCCGCTAAGCAGCCAGGTCACTCCTCTGATAGCGGGCTGCCGTCAGCCAATCCGGATTGATTTCAACGCCCCAGCCGGGGCCGGCCGGAATGCTAACTGCGCCGTCCCGTATCTGGAATGGGTTGCCCAGGAACAAACCGCGTTGCCACGGATAATATTCCGCACCTTCGATTGAGAACTCGAGGTATTTGCCTGCGTTTGGTATAGCGCCCAGCAAGTGCATAGTGCAGATCGTGACCAGCGACAGGTTGGCACTGTGTGGCGTGCAGGGAAGGCCTGCAGCCGCCGCCACGCGCGCCACTTCGAGCGTGCGCTGTAGTCCGCCCATGTACATTACATCTGGCTGCACCACATCAACCGCGCGCGATTCGATCATGTGCTCCCAGGTCGGCATGTCCCAGTCTTGCTCGCCGCCGGTGACGTCAATGGAGAGCGCTTCAGTTACGGCCTTGGTCTCGGACAGTTTCCAGTACGGGCAGGGTTCCTCGTAGTGGCTAACGCCCTCCGCTTCGAGCAGTCTGCCCACTTCGATGGCCCGGCGCGGTGAAAATCCGCTATTGGCGTCCACGAGCTTGGCGCAATCGTCGCCGAGCGCGCGCGCCACGGCCGGTACAATTAATTCGGTGCGCCCCGGCCATTCATCGATGTCGCGACCGCATTCGGCCCCCACCCGCCACTTAAACGCATCGAACCCCGATTCGTCACGCAGTCGCACCAGACGCGCGGCCTCTGCCGCGGGGGTAATATCCCGCCTCATAGACGATGCGTAAGCGCGTAGCCGGCGCGGTTTTCCGCCCAGTAGCTCCACGACGGGCTTAGTTTCCAGCTTCCCCCGCAGGTCCCAGAGCGCGGTATCAAGCCCGGCGAGCGCGCGGCACCGATAGCTTCCAGGGAATTTATGCTCGCGACGTTCGACCAGGTCCACGAGCGCCGCGATGTCGAGCGCATTGCATCCCAGCGCCCAACGCGCAACCTGACGGTGAAAAATAGTGGCGGTAACGTCTGCGTTATAGGTCGAGGTCTGGCCCCAACCGACTGCTCCGCTGTCCGTCGTCAGCTTTACAAAGCAAACGAATTCGTCGCAGTAGGTTTCCAGGCAGGTAATCTTGATCATTTGTGAGCGCAGTCTATTCCGCAATTGTATGACAAATGCTAGCTTGAATACTCCGCCAGCCATGCACCGGTTGTATCACGTGCGCGAAATACCCGATGCGCGAAGTGTCTATCTTCCTCTCACATTGATGAGCCTCCCGCATGACCGCCCAGACGGGCGTCAAACCTCTTTCTATGGGTGATTCAGGTAAGCCCTCGCGCCTGGTGTTGCTGGTAACCCTGGCCGTATTTATCAATTATGTGGATCGCGGCAACCTGGGCACCGCGGCACCGCTGATTCAAACGGAACTGCATCTGAGCGCTACGCAGCTGGGCACGTTGCTTGCGGCTTTTTACTACAGCTACGTGCTATGCATGCCCGCGACCGGGTGGCTAACCGAGCGCTTTGGGGCCAAATCGGTGCTGGCTGCAGGAATTACCCTATGGTCGGTTGCCACGGCACTGACCGGATTTGCGGGAGGGTACCTAAGTCTGCTCGGGTTGCGGCTGGTGTTGGGCATGGGCGAAAGCGTTGCGTTTCCATGTGCCTCCAAAGTGCTCGCCGATGCGGTAAAGATCGAACAGATTGGGGTGGCGAACGGGGTCCTTGGCTTTGGCTATCTGCTGGGTCCTGCGGTTGGAACCTTGCTTGGTGGGCTATTGATGGCGCGCTACGGGTGGCGTCCGGTCTTCATATTCTTTGGAATGGCCTCGCTGTTATGGCTTTGGCCCTGGCGGCGCGCGAAGTTGCAATCTAACATGCAGCGCGCCGAGGAGCGTGCCGCCGTCCCCCTTTCTCTTGGTCTGATTTTGAGACAGCGGGCGCTATGGGGCGCCGCAGTGGGACACTTCGCCTCTAACTACACCTACTATTTCATACTATCTTGGCTCCCCTTCTATCTGGTCAGGTCGCGCGGTTTCTCCCTCGCCTCGATGGCCATGGTTGCTTCCTGGACGTACTTACTCAACGCCATGAGTGCCCTAGCGATGGGCAGTCTGCAAGATCGCTGGGTGCGCGTGGGGCACAGTACCACCTGGGTCTACAAGGGCGTCATGGGTTCAAGTCACGTGATGGCCGTCGCCTGCATGGGGGCCATGGTATTGCTGCCGGAACGCGGCTCGGTGACCGCGTTATTCTTGTTCGGGATCATCAGCGGCGCCTCCTACCCAGGACTATTTGCAATCCCACAGATTATGGCCGGCCCGAGAGCCACCGGGCGCTGGGTCGGTTTGCAAAACGCCGCGGGTAATGTCGCGGGCTTGATCGCACCGTTGGTCACCGGTGTGCTCGTCGATCTGACTGGCGGATTTGGAGCGGCCTTTGCGCTTGCGGCAATCGTCAATATTCTTGGTTTCTTAGGCTGGGTATTTCTGTTGCCGGCGATACGACCTCTCGATTGGGTGGCCCTCGGACACAAGGGATATTTGGTACAACCGAAGGCATGAAGACCGACAAAGACTACATGCTACTGGCTCTCCAGCAGGCGCGGGCGGCGGCGGCCGCTGGTGAAGTGCCTGTAGGTGCCGCGTTGGTTTTGGGTGAACGCGTGATCGCACTCGGCGCCAATCGGCCCATCAGCCGGTGCGACCCGACGGCCCATGCGGAGATTGAAGTCTTGCGAGCCGGCGCCGCAGAGCTAGCTAGTTACCGCCTGATCGATACCGTGCTGTACGTGACCCTTGAGCCCTGCCTCATGTGCGCGGCCGCGGTGGCGCATGCGCGCGTGCGCCGCTTGGTTTTCGGTTCCTGGGACCTGCGCGCCGGAGCCGCTGGCAGCATGCTCGATGCATTCGCCCTGCCTGGCCTCAACCACCGGGTCGATGTATTCGGAGGCGTCCTAGAGGAGGAATGTGGTGCGCTGTTACGGGAGTTTTTCGCGTCGCGGCGTGTTTAGCGTGGGTGGGTGAAATGCGCCGATTGCCTGGGAGTCTCCGTACCATTCGAGCACGCCAAGGAATCCGCGTACCTGATCGACAAAATGCACCGGCTCCCACCCACGCGCATAACCGCGCCGCGCCTGTCGGTACCAGCGTTCCTGCGCGAGCCAGGGCAAGTATTGCCGCACATCGTCCCAGGAGTCAGGATTCTTGCCCTGCGTTTGCGCCAGGATGCGCGCGTCTTCAAGGTGACCGTAGCCCACGTTGTAGGCGGCGAGTGCGAGCCAGCTGCGGTCAGGTTCGGGGACATGGGAGGGGATCATTTGCAGCACCTGTGCGAAGTATGCTGCGCCGCCCGCAATGTTTTGCTGAGCGTTGCGGCGATCCTTAACACCCACGGCCTTGGCGGTGGACTCCGTGAGCATCATTATGCCGGCGGCTCCATCGCCCGACGTTGCGTGTTCGTCCCAATGCGATTCTTGGTAGCCGACGGCCGCCAATAGGCGCCAATCCAAGGATTCGGTGGTCGCGGCCTGCTCAAATAAAGCGCGCAATTCCGGCATTCGAGCGGCGATGTCGTCCTGGAACCGGCGCGCCTCCTGGTATTCAAATTCACCGGCTTCGGCGTCAGCCTGATGGGCCAGTCTCAGCAGTTGGCCGGAATTGCGCGCCTCATCAAGGAAACCGTTGACGGCATCACGAAGATCGATCGCCGATCGACGTACCAGCCACTGTACAGGACGTGGATCGGGCAAAGAAAACGCCACGTTGACTTCCGGGTACAAATGGCGCGCAAACGCAAACTCGCTCCGGTCGATGATCGCAAAGTCCGCGTCCCCGGTGTAAACCCAATCGAGCGGGTCGGCCTGTTCGCGCGGCAGTTCAGTCCACGTGAGATAGCTCGCGCCGCTGTCGCGCAATTCGCGCAGCACCTGCAGTTGCGGACTGTTTTCCCGCACCACCACGCGCGCGCCGTTCAAGCCGCTAATGTTGCGCGTGGTGGCATGTCCGCGCCGTTGCACGACCAGTTGTTCTACCTCCCGGTAGGTTGAAGTCGCTAGCCCGGCCCGTTTCCAGCTTTCGTCCGCAGTGAGCTGCGCGGCGGCAATATCCACGCTGCCCTCGGCCAATAACTCACGTAAAGTACTCCGATCGCGGGCCGCAACAATCACCAAGGGAATATTTAGACGGTCGGCAAAGGCTCGCGCGAGCCGGTATTCATAGCCTTGCGGCCCGTGGGCTCCTAGGTAGTAAGTAGTTGGCTCGTTGACAGTGCCTACCCGCAATTCACCTCGGGCACGAATCTGGGCCAAGCCGTGGGGCTCGACGTGGCAGGCGGCAAGAGCCAGCCAGGCCACCAAGGCGGGAGTTCCAAGCCGATACATGACTGCGGTCAACGGCAATCTCACAGGTTACTGAGTTCAGCTAGAATATCAGTTCGCCCGAAACGTTCCTGCCTGGAGAGGTACCGAAGTGGTCATAACGGCGCCGACTCGAAATCGGATGGTCGGGTAATACCGGCACGTGGGTTCGAATCCCACCCTCTCCGCCAATCCAATTTGAATTGTTTCTGAGACTTGAGCCGATCGGCATTTTCCTCACTGCGAAGCCGGGCATCTGGGGGGACACAGCAAGAATCGCGTGACGGATTTGTTCCTGGGCACAAGGTTTTTCCACGCTTTGATCTTGAAGCAAGCATATGGAGGGCGCATGCCGCATCGAATAAGTGACCCGATTCGTCGGAGAATGATGGCCCGTCTTTGGCCCGCTTCTTGTCTCACTCCAGTGTTACCCAATCACTTTCGTCGCTTACTGCTGCCTATTGCCCTTAGCGCCTTTGTGTCGGTGCAGGCATTCTCCCAGGGTCAAGACGAAATCGTTAAGACCGATGTAGTGGTGCCGATGCGGGACGGTGTTTTGCTGCGTGCTGACATTCTTCTACCAGACCAAGGCGGCCCATTTCCGGTACTGATCTATCGCACGCCCTACGGTAAGCAGAATGCGCGCACGGAGTACACGACTTTCGCGCGCGCCGTAAAGCGTGGCTACGCTGTCGTCGTACAAGATGTTCGCGGCCGCTACAGTTCGGACGGAGAATTCCGGCCCTATGAACACGAAGGGCTCGATGGATTCGATACGATCGAATGGGCCGCCCGCCAGCCATGGTCAAACGGAGAAATCGGCACCTTCGGGCTCTCATATCCTGGCGCTGTTCAGTGGCTCGCCGCCGTTCAGACTCCGCCGCATTTGAAAGCCATGGTACCGGCCATGACGTTCTCTAACGCGCAGAATTTTTTCTATGCGGGTGGAACCTGGGACATGTCGTGGATCGATTGGATCTGGTTCAATATCGCTCCCGATGTCAGAAAAAAGCGGGGCCTGGCAGGACCGAAGACATATTCGGAAGCCACGGTTAGCTGGAGTACCGAAGGTCCCAAGATGCAGCGCTTTTTGCCCTTGGCTGGTCTTCCGCAACTCAAGCAGGCCGCGCAATATTATTACGATTGGCTCAGACATCCGCCGCAAGACCCCTGGTGGGGCTGGGCCGAACTGCGCGACAAGTATGCTCGCAACCACGCCGCGGTTCTAAATCTGTCGGGATGGTATGACGATAACTATGGGCCGGAGGGCGCGACGACCAATTTCAATGGCCTCCTCAGATCACGAAGTGGTCAAACTGATCCGGCCACGCATCTTTTGCTGGGACCTTGGGTGCACGGTGTGGACAGTACTGCAAAAGCTAAGTCGGGCGAGCGTGAATTCGGACCAAACGCAGCCATTAATTATGATGATGTGGTACTGCGTTGGATGGATCATTATCTTCGCGGGATCGACAACTCGGTGGAGCGCGAAGAGCCGGTTCGCTATTTCGTCATGGGAAAAAATGAATGGCGTACCGCGAAAGCATGGCCGCCCGCTGCCACGGCCACGGCATTTTATCTGACCCCCAAGGCATATAAGAGAACAGGATCGCTCACGGTGTCGAAGCCTGAGGTGAAAAGCCGCTTTACTACGTTTGTGGCCGACCCGGCCAATCCGGTGGTTAATACATACACGGCCTCGGGTGCGCACGACTATCGCAAGCTTGCAGAGCGCCCCGACGTGCTTACTTTCGAGACACCACGGCTCGAGCGCGATACGGAGGTTACCGGATCCATTCACGCGAACATCTTCGTGTCATGTGATTGCCGCGACATGGATCTTTGGGTACGAGTGGTGGATATTGCACCGGATGGCACAGCCTTGAATCTTATGAGTCCGGGGCTCGATGTGCAGCGCGCTAGCAACCGTGGGCCGGCGCGCAAACCCCAATGGCTTACACCGAAGAAGATCTATCAGCTTGACCTTATTAATCTGATCACCAGTAACACCTTTCTGGAAGGTCATCGGATCGGCGTGCAGATTTCCGCCAGCTTTTTCCCGAACTTCTCGCGCAACCTGCAAAACGGCAAATCGGAGGTCAATTCGGCCGATGCACAGAAGTCCACGATTGCGGTTTATTCGGAATTAACACATGCATCCCAGATAGTCTTGCCGGTGATTGCTTTGAATTAGTGTCCGGATTGTCGCATGGGCAATGTCGATCCGGAATGGCGGAATTAGCGTACAGGTTCGCCCCTCCCTTCGCCGGAATGTGGACGAACGACTAGGGCGGAGACGGCTTGCGCAAACCCCTGACCGCGTTAAACGTCAGTTAGAACATCATCACGACCGACATCCGCCAGCGGGATTTCGATCCTCCTGTGTTACCGACGCGCGTGGCGGTGATCGTGACGGTATCGAGCTGGGCGGCCCGAGTGGAATAGTTCGGTCCATTGACCAAAATTCCGAAAATTGTTCACTGCATGCCATTCGTGGTGTGTACGGGTAAGGACACTCGCCTGTCGCGCGCGGCTCTCTTGAGTTGTTTCCTGTGCTCAATGCCAGCAGCCCTTGGGACGATACGTCAGTTCCTGACGTACGTGACCAACCCGTCGTTCCCGGTGATTCTGAATAAGCTCTTTGGCAGCGCCGCCCAGGTCCCTGGGATGCCACGCTCCGATCTGGTGACTGTATTCCTGACCGGCGTGCCGAAGCTTAATCAGCCTATGCATGTGAAGCCGGCCGAGATGCTACGCCTCAATACCTCCATTGCTCCAACCGCACCCGCCACGCAAAAAGACTTAGGGGTGCTTGGCGGAGACTTGGCGGGGTTCCCCAACGGTCGGCGACCCTACGACGATATCGTCGATATTACCCTCCGGGTTGCAGAGGGTGCGCTGTGCGGAGCCGCGGGTAACTGTGGCACTGAGACGGCCGACCCCAACCATGGGGCGCCTTATACCGACGGTGTGCGTGCGGCGGGTCCGGACCAGGCGGCTTCGCATGTCAGCGGTGCAATCAATGCCGCCGACACTTATCTGGGCGCCTTTCCTTATTTGTACACGCCGATTCCCGGATCTCCGCAAGGAGCCCAACCAACCCCGTAAGTAACGCAGGAATGAGGAGGGGTGACCGTACCCCTCCTCTTCGCTGCTCTGTGCTCCGGGGAGTGTGGTGCACGGGCAGTGCGCCACTACATGCCGGGCACGGCGGTGTCCGGACTCGCTCAAAACGGGAAGTCCTGATTGAACTCGCATAATGAGGTGCCGATACCGGCGCCGGTTCACCCGCCTGTCAGTTGTCGCTCGATCCGCGCCCAATCTCGGCATTGAAACTGCGGGCTAGAGATTCGGCGAACAGGTGCGGCAGGCGTCCGTCGGCCATCGCGGTGATGCTGCGAAATCGTTCGGCCCCGGCACCTCCCGGGCTAAGGGCATTCGGCTCCAGTCGTTGGGTAAATTCAATCAATGCCGGTCGCAGCGCTCGCATCAGTGCAGCATCATGGCGGCAGGAAAATCCGTACAGTTCACGCATCCACTGCACCGCGTCGAGCTGTCGGTGCTCGTGACCGAGCAGCAGTTTCACCAGTAGCTCTTCGACGGGGAGGTTTTGCAGTGCCACTCTGTCGGGGTCCTCGGCCATAACACTTAAACCCGAATCTTGGCGGATCTCGCGCTGGGTCCGCGCCAGCGCCTTGACGCCCACCAGAGATTCGCGCAACAGGAGCCCGGCCAGTTGCAATAGACGTTCCTGGCCATCGGTGGGCAGCTGCTGACCGTCCACCCCAGCGCCGCGGCAAAAAGCTTCCAGTCCCCCAAGACCACCGGGAGGTTTTGCTGCCGCCGCCGGCGTCGCTCGCGGCGCCGGGCGCGGTGCGGTGGCGGCGGCCTGTTGCTCGCTGTCAAATTGCTGCAGACCGGGGTCACCGACCGGGTTGCCCCACGGGTCGTAGCCGCGACGGACGGCACTCTGGTCCTCGTCACTGACGAGCAGCGAGCTGATATTTAAATCAACCCCGATGTCGCGTTGGCTTGGGCCCCCGGCCGGAGACCCAGCGTCGTAGGGGACTATGGCACTGGCGTCCACAGCGGTGGTTTCGCTGTCGCGCACCCGGATTTGATATGGGCCCATTCGCAGCGTGTCCCCTGCGCGCAGGGGCTGGGGTCCGAGTCGCCCGACCGGCTCCAGTTCGTCATTCAGGTACAGGCCGTTGGTACTGGTGTCCTCAACGATATAGGTACCATTCTTGAATGTAATGCGTGCATGATGAGCGGAAATGTAGCGGTGGGGGTCCGGCAGCACCCACTCGTTGTCGCTGGCCCTGCCGATCCTGGCGCCTTCCCTGTTAACGAGCATGCTGGCCGCCTCGCCAAGCGCGGTGCTCTGTGGACTGATAATGGTCAGGCGCAAGGCCATCGGACCGATCCTCGGCAAAAAAGTTGTTGACTCAATATAATAGCCGGGCAGGGGCCACACCGGCTGCTGCGGTCGCACACAGATGGCATCCAATCACATCTTTAAGATTATGTTCGTGAACCAAGGCAAGGTTTACGAGGTCTATGCGCGCAAGGTCAGCCACGGCAGTCTGCTGGGGTTCGTGGAGATCGAGGAGCTGGTGTTTGGCGAGCGCCCAGGTGTGGTGCTCGATCCAGGCGAGGAACGTATCAAGAGCGAATTTTCAGGGGTCAAGCGCAGTTTTCTGCCCGTGCAGTCGGTGGTTCGCATCGACGAGGTACGCAAGCAGGGTGTCAGCAAGATCGTCGCGGTCGAAGGCAGCAACGTCGCAACGTTTCCGGGACCGCTGTTTTCTACTCCGGCCGGTGATTCCGGCCCCAGGAAGTAGTTGGTGCTGGTACTGCCGGGAGCGCCGGCCGGGTCGGCATTCCGGCGCGCACGGCAGCTCGAGCGCCTACAGCGAATAGACCCCGGAATCCTCGCGCTCCAGTCCCGCTACCTGCATTTCGTGGATTGCCGCACGGCCCCGAATGCGCAACGGCGTGAGCAGCTCCTGCGCCTGCTGGGCATCGAGGCAAGTCCACCGCTGACCGAGGGTGCTGGCGCGCTATTGGTAGTGCCGCGCCCGGGAACCATTTCACCCTGGTCGAGCAAGGCGACCGATATCGCCGGGGTCTGTGGCCTGGGTTTCGTGCGACGCATCGAACGGGGCATACAGCATCGTCTCGAAGGCGCAATTAGCGCGTCGCGAGCCGAGCTGGGCGCCGTGTTGCACGATCGGATGACCGAGAGTGTGCTGGCGTCCAGCGTGCAAGCGGAGTTGTTATTTGGCGCAGCCCCCCCAGCGGGCCTGGCTTTTATCGCGCTTGGGAGCGGTCGCCAGGCGCTGTTGGTGGCCAATGAGCGACTGGCACTGGCGCTCTCGGACGATGAAATAGATTACCTGTACGCGACCTTTTCCAGGCTCGGACGCGACCCGTCCGACGTCGAACTCATGATGTTCGCACAAGCGAATTCCGAGCACTGCCGGCACAAAATATTCAACGCCGATTTTGTCATTGATGGTGTCGCGCAACCCAAATCTCTGTTTGCCATGATTCGAAATACGCATGCGCGCTCGCCCTCAGGAGTGCTGTCCGCGTACCGTGACAACGCCGCGGTACTTGCCGGGTGCCTCGGTACGCGCTACTTCGCCGACCCGCACAGCAGGGTGTACGGCGGCCATGAGGAACAGATCGACATCCTGATCAAGGTCGAGACTCATAATCACCCCACGGCGATAGCGCCCTTCCCAGGGGCCGCCACCGGCGCGGGTGGGGAGATCCGGGATGAAGGCGCGACCGGGCTCGGCGCCAAACCCAAGGCCGGGCTGGTGGGCTACACAGTCTCCAACCTGCGTATTCCCGGCCACATACAGCCCTGGGAGCACAGCATCGGCTCTCCGGGGCGCATTGCTACGGCGCTCGAGATCATGCTCGAAGCGCCCATCGGCGCTGCCGCATTCAACAACGAGTTTGGACGTCCCAGCATCTGCGGCTACTTCCGCACGTTCGAGCAGCATCAACCGGAAGACCCGCCAGGCCGTTCGCGCGGCTATCACAAACCTATCATGATCGCAGGCGGACTCGGCAACGTGCGCCGTGATCACATCGAAAAGGGGGTCGTGTCGGTGGGTGCTCCGCTGGTGGTGCTCGGCGGACCGGCCATGCTCATCGGGTTGGGTGGCGGCGCAGCCTCGTCTGTGGGGAGCGGCGCCAGCCACGAGGAATTGGACTTTGCCTCCGTGCAACGGGGCAATCCCGAGATGCAGCGTCGGGCACAGGAAGTCATCGACGCTTGCTGGGCGCTCGGCGCGGAAAATCCAATCGAGCTCATTCACGACGTGGGCGCGGGTGGCTTGGCCAATGCGGTGCCTGAGGCAATCGCGCACAGCGCACGCGGTGCGAAAATTGATCTGCGCGCGGTACCGAGCGCGGAACCGGGCATGTCGCCTCTTGAGATCTGGTGCAATGAGGCTCAGGAGCGCTACGTGCTGGCGCTGCGGCCCGGGACCCTCGCTACCTTCGACGCCCTCGCGAAGCGCGAGCGTGCCCCCTATGCGGTCATTGGCGAGACCACCGGGGATGGTGTGTTGATCGTGAGTGATCCGCTGCTGGGTGGTGACCCGGTGCACATGCCCGTAGAAGCCATACTCGGCAAGCCGCCGCGCATGCGCCGCGATGTGCGCAGCTTTCCGGCGCCGGCAGCCGTGAGTGATGAATTCGCCGCCGTGAACCTGCGTGAGGCTTGGTACCGCGTCCTGCGCCTCCCGGCGGTCGCTGACAAGAGCTTTCTGATCACTATTGGCGACCGCACGGTCGGCGGCTTAATCAGCCGCGATCCGCTCGTCGGCCCCTGGCAGGTGCCCGTGGCAGACGTGGGCGTGACGTTGAGCGATTACCGGCACCATACCGGGGAGGCGATGGCCATGGGCGAACGTACGCCCGTCGCGCTGCTCGACCCGGCCGCATCGGCGCGCCTGGCGGTTGCCGAGGCGGTCACCAACCTTCTGGCTGCGGATGTCTTGGATCTGGGCGAGGTCCGGCTCTCGGCGAACTGGATGGCTGCCTGCGGAGAGCGGGGCGAGGATGCGGCGTTGTACGCGGCCGTGCGAGCCGTGGGCGAGGAGTTTTGTCCGGCACTTGGCATCGCGATTCCGGTGGGCAAGGACTCACTATCCATGAAGACCGTGTGGCAGGAAAACGGCGAAGTCCGCTCGGTTGTGGCGCCATTGTCGCTGATCGTTTCGGCGTTTGCGCCGGTTCGGGACGTCCGACGCACCCTCACGCCGTCGTTGAGGCTGGATTTGGGTCCCACATCCTTGCTGCTCATCGATCTCGGTGAAGGCCGCAATCGGCTGGGGGCCTCGGCCCTGGCGCAGGTCTACGGTGCGCAGGGCGGAGCACCCGCGGACATGAACAGCCCCGAATTATTGCGTCATTTTGCCGGCGCGCTCGCTGCTTTGCGCGAGCGCTCAGTGGTGCTCGCTTACCACGATCGCGCCGATGGCGGTTTGGCGATGACTTTGGCGGAAATGGCTTTTGCCAGTCATTGCGGCCTAGAGATCTCGCTGGATGCGGCGCGCGGCGGGGCGCTCGCGCAGTTGTTCAGCGAAGAGTGTGGGGCCGTGCTGCAGGTGCTAACGGCGCAGTTACACGAGGTGTGGCAGGAATTGACGGCCCATGGATTGCTGGAGTGCAGTCGAGTCATTGGCCGACCCATGACAGATCTGCGGATACGTCTGGCCGTGGGAACGGAAGTACTCGATGAGCCATGGGCGGAGTTGCGACGGGCTTGGTCGGAGACTTCCTGGCGCATGAAGCGCTTGCGCGATGATCCGGATTGCGCCGATGAGGAGCAGTCTGCGGCGCTGGACACTGGCGCGCCGGGCCTGCGTTGGCAGCTCAGTTTCGATCCGCAAGAGGACATCAGCGCACCGTACGTTGCATCCGGCGCGCGCCCGGTCGTGGCGGTATTGCGCGAGCAGGGCGTCAACAGCCAGGTGGAGATGGCCGCGGCGCTCGATCGGGCCGGTTTCGAGCCACACGATGTGCACATGAGTGACCTATTAGCCGGGCGGATCAAACTCTCCACGTACAGCGGCCTGATCGCTTGTGGCGGCTTTTCCTACGGCGACGTGCTGGGGGCCGGGGGAGGATGGGCGCAATCAATCCTCTTCCACGATGCAACAAGGCGGGAATTTGCCGATTATTTCCAGCGCCCGGACACCTTCACGCTCGGCGTGTGCAATGGCTGTCAAATGCTGGCGCTGTTGCGCGAACTGATTCCGGGAGCCCAGGGCTGGCCACGATTCCTGCGCAATCGCAGCGAACAGTACGAAGCACGGCTGAGCCTGGTGGAAATCCTGGAATCCCCGTCTCTTTTGTTCGCCGGTATGCTGGGCTCGGTGCTGCCTATTGCGGTATCACACGGCGAAGGCCGCGCCTCTTTCGCCAGCGATGCCGACCACCAAGCGTGCGCAGAGCGCGGCCTGATCGCCTGCCGCTTCAGCGACGGACGGGGCAACGCCGCGCGCCTGTATCCGGCCAACCCCAGCGGTACGCCAGCGGGCATTGCTGCGCTCACCAGCGTGGACGGGCGCGCGACCATCATGATGCCGCATCCCGAGCGGGTATTCCGCACGGTGCAGAATTCCTGGCATCCCCACGATGCGGGCGAGGACAGCGGTTGGATGCGCATGTTCCGCAACGCGCGTGTCTGGCTGGACTGAACTGCCGAATCCCGATCAAGGCGCAACTCGCCGTCCGCCGATCCAGGTCTCAAGAATTTCCCCGGCGGCGTCGGCGATCGCAAAGTCGGCGCGCAGCCCGGGTTCAATGCGACCGTGCGTGGCGCCCAGCCCTAGGAATCTTGCGGGATATTCGCTGGCCATGCGCACCGCTTCCGCTTCCGGGAGTCCTAGCATGCAAACCGCATTTCTGACCGCGCGGCCCATATTGAGCGCGGTGCCGGCCAGGGTACCTTGTTCATCGACGCAGTAGTCTCCGATGACCTTGATTGCGCGTCCCTGCAGCTCAAACGAGGTGCGACCGGTGCCAACGGATGGCATTGCGTCGGTGATCAGCATGAAGCGATCATGACGCTTGGCGCGCAGGGCGATTTTAAGTACCCGTGCATCCACATGCTTTCCATCAACGATGATGCCGCAGTATGTTTCGTCTTCACTGAGCGCGGCTCCCACGGCGCCCGGCTCGCGGGCGTTCAGCTGAGACATGGCGTTAAAAAGGTGGGTGAATCCCGTAAGGCCATGGTGGCGCGCTGCGGCAATCTGTGCGGCAGTGGCCTCCGTGTGGCCCGCCGCTAGGATGACTCCCGCGGCGGCGAGTTTGCCGAGGGCGGTAAGATCTGCGCGCTCTGGTGCCAGTGTCAGCAGCGTTACGCCACGGTGCAGTGAACACAGCAGGGGCACAGCCCGAGCATCCAATTCCTGGAAGTGGACGGCGTCGTGCACGCCCTTGCGAGCCTCACTGAGGTAGGGCCCTTCAATGTGGATGCCCAGTACCCCAGGTACGCCGGCGGAGATCGCCGCGTCGACGGCCCCGATCGCCCGGGTCAGCGTAGCTTCATCGTCGCTGATCAGGGTGGGCAAGAAACCGGTGGTGCCAAACCGCGCATGCGCGGCGGCGATGGCGCGAATGCCCTCGACCGTTGGAGAGTCGTTAAAGAGCACGCCGCCGCCGCCATTGACTTGAAGGTCGACAAAGCCGGGGAGCAGTCGTCGGCCCGCCAAGTCCACCTGGGTCGCAAAGCCAAGTCGTGCGTCGCTTCGGTCAAGAATGGCACTGACGCGATCGTGCTCGACCAATACAGCGCGCCCGTCAACAAAGCCGCCCGGCAGCAGGATCTGCCCGTTGAGGAAAGCCACGGTCATGTTCTAAGCGCTCAACTCGGCGATGAAATCGTAGACATCACCACGATAGTACGATTGCGAGAACTCCACGGCGTGCCCGTCGCGCAAGGAACCGAGCCGCTCAACCAGCAAGCCCGCGGTGTGTTCCTTGGCTTTGAGGAGCTTAGCCTGCTCGCCAGTGAGGAGCACGGCGCGCAGCCTCTGCAGGGCGCGTGTGGGGCGCTTCTCGTAGCGTTCGAGTGCGGTGTACAGGGAATCGCCAACCGTCTCAATCGAGGGTAATGCCGAGGCCACCACCGTCGCATATTCGATCGCCATGGGTATGTCATCGGCGAATCGCAATCGGTGCAGCCGGTACACGGGAGTGCCGGGGCTCAATCGCAGCGCCAGTGCTTCTTCGGGGGTCACGGTACCCAGCGCCCGTTTGAGCCAGCTGCTGCGCGGCGTTCGCCCTCGTGCGCGCATGTCCTCGGAGAACGAAGTGAGCATTGCAAAGTTCTTGTCGATGCGCGCCGCCACGAAGTTCCCCGACCCCTGGCGCCGAGTGAGCAGGCCGGCACTGGCGAGCCCATCCAGTGCCTTGCGGACCGTAATGCGTGATACTTTGAATGCCGCGGCCAATTCTCGTTCGGCGGGCAATGCGTCGGCAGGGGAGAGGACCTGGTTGGCGATCGCCTCTTGCAACGCCCGCTGCAATTGCAGATACAGCGGCAGATGGCCGCGAGTGTCCAGCGGGCCTACGATCTTTGCGAGCGACCTCATCCAGAAGCGCCTTGGTCTTTCGAGTTGACCCGATCACTTTAATACCAACACAATACCAATTACAAGGCCGGGCGGGGACGATGACACGAAAATGCGCCGCGGCGTGCGTACAAACCGGCCGTTATTGGCCTCAGCAGCGGAATCTTGTGGGCGGGGCGAATTGGTATTATTGTGGCACTTGTTTGGTCTTAGAGGGGGTGGCTCCATGTGTAATGGTTTGCGCGCTGCGCCGGCGCGCGCGGGGCGCAAAGGGGGCACCCGCTGGTTGCTGCTTTGTGTCCTTATGGCGAACGTTGGCGGCGCGTTGGCACAGGCAGCGGGGGCGCCGCTTAGCCTGCGCTGGCAGCTCGAGCCCTCGGCGCTGGCAATCCCGGTAGCGAAGGGAAGTATAGCGGCCGCATTCACGCTGACAAACACCGGCACGCAAGCCCTGGCAGGCCAAGGCTGGGCGATCTATTTCAACTGCATGATGGATATAGCGACCGGAGCAAAATTCACCCAGCTGCGGCTTGAACGTGTCACAGGCCCACTGTATCGGTTACGACCCACGCAGAGCTTCGTACCGTTGCGTCCGGGTCAGAGCCTGCGTATTCCCCTCGTGCATCCCGACACCTTGGTGAACGCCTCGCTCGCTCCCGAAGGCCCCTATCTGGTATTTGACGCAAAGCCCGAAAAAGCGCTGGCAATCGTCAAATATGAAACTGCGCCCTTCCCGGCCGGTTACGGCACCACTCCCGAGCAGATCTACGCACGCAATGCGCACCTCGTGCCGGTCGCGAACGATGACCTGCCGCCGGTTTTTCCTACTCCGCTTCAGTACGAGCGACACACGGGCCGCCTGACTTGGAGCACACGACCGCGGATTATCGCCGCGCCGGAGCTGCATGCCGGGTTCATCGCAGCGGACGCCCTGATCCAGCCTTATTTTTCACGCGTCGCTGCGGGGGCCGACGCGCCGCCGGTGAGATTATCGGTGGGCTCAATCGCCGGGAGGACGGAGCCCGAGGCCTATGAACTTACTATCGATCCTAAAGAGGGTGTGACGCTGATCGGGGTGTCGGCGGCCGGCATCGCACGCGGACTCGCCTCGCTCCGCCAGCTGCTGCCGGCTGGGGCCCAAGGCGCTGGTGGACTGGCGCTGCCCGCCCTGACCCTGCGTGACGCGCCCCGCTTTGCCTACCGGGGCTTGATGCTCGATGTGGCGCGTAATTTTCAGCCCAAGTCTGAAGTGTTACGGGTACTTGAACTGATGTCCTGCTACAAACTCAACACCTTGCATTTTCATCTTACCGACGATGAAGGCTGGAGGATTGAGATTCCCGGCCTGCCGGAGTTGGCGGCTGTGGGCAGTCGGCGCGGTTACTCGCAGCATCAGGACGATCGCCTGCCTCCGGCTTATGGTTCCGGGCCGGATGTGGACAATCGATACGGCAGTGGTAATTACACACGCGCCGACTACATCGAGATACTTCAATACGCCTCGGCCCGGCACATCGAAGTCATTCCGGAAATCGAGTTGCCGGGGCATGCGCGAGCGGCCGTGGTATCGATGGCGGCGCGCGCCCGGCGCCTGACGCATGCCGCGCCAGCGGAAGCGAGCCAGTATCTGCTGTCCGATCCTGAGGACCAGTCGGTCTACGAGTCATCCCAGGGGTACACCGACAATGTCATGAACCCGGGCTTGCCCTCGACGTATGCGTTTATCGAACACGTGGTGAGCGAGATGGTGGCCCTGCATCGGGCGGCGGGCGTTCCGCTGCGCACCTTGCACGTCGGGGGGGATGAGCTGCCGCAGGGGGCCTGGGAGCGCTCCCCGGCGTGCAAGGCGTTGATGGGGCGCGAGCACCTCAAGAGCGGCGCTGAGCTTTGGAACTATTTCTACGCACGCGTGGGTGTAATCCTGGCCCGCCATGGCGTTGCGCTGGCGGGTTGGGAAGAAGTTGGAGCACACACCGTGGAGGTCGGCGGTCGGCAGGTTCGCACCGCCAATCCCGCCTTTAGCGCCAAGGGCTACACGCTGTATGTGTGGCGCAATACCGGGGGCGCAGAGGATCTGGCCGATCGGTTGGCCAACGCGGGCTATCAGATCGTACTGACACCGGCCACGCGGCTGTACTTCGATCACACCCCCTACCCGAATCCGTTTGAACCCGGTCAGAATTGGGCCGGCTACGTCGATCTGAACACGGTGTTCGACTATGTGCCCGATGACGATACCCGCGTCGCGCCCGATGATCCGCGGCGGCTGCTACACCGAGAAGCGCTGACCAAAGCGGGCCGAGAGCACATCCGAGGACTGGAGGGGACATTATTCACTGAGACCGTGCACGAGCCAGCGCGCATTGATTACATGTTGATGCCGCGACTCTTGGCACTCGCGGAGCGGGCATGGGCGCCTGAGCCGGCCTGGACGAAGCAACCGGATCGAGCCCACGCCGCGCCGCTGCGAGCTCGGGCCTGGTCGGTCTTCGCCAATCAACTTGGCTTCCAGGTGTTGCCGCGCCTGGACGCGGATCATGGCGCGCTGTATCGCATTCCGGCCCCCGGGCTCAACCGAGACGGCGGCTCGGTGCTCGTCAACGAGCAGTATCCCGGATTTAGCGTGCGCTATACGATTGATGGGAGCGATCCTAATGCACACAGTCCGCAGGTCAACGGGCCCATATCAGCGAAAGCGCTTATCCGCGTCGCGGCCTTTGATCACAACGGCCGGGGCGGACGCTCTTCGCAGCTGGATAATCGGTGAGGCGCCTGCGGGAATGACCTTTGGCGGGAATGATCTGCGCGGGGAGGGTTTCCATGTGTAAGGTGCAAACGACGTCCACTGCGATCAAACGCAGGATGCCATGAGCTCGCCGAAGCGCTCCCTTGCGATAGACGTGTTCCGCGGGTTGACGGTCGCTCTGATGATCGTGGTGAACATGTCGGTGGACGAGAATGTCGTCTACAGCCAGTTGGCACATGCCAAATGGCTCGGATTGACACTTACCGATCTGGTGTTTCCGACATTCTTGTTTGTAGTGGGCACCGCCCTGAGCCTGAACTTTGAAAAGTACGCGCAACTGGGCCACTCCGCCGTGCTTCGCAAGATTCTGACCCGCACGGCCCTCATCTTTCTGTGCGGGTACCTGTTGTACTGGTTTCCATTCTTCCAGATCGACTCGACCGGCCATGTCGCGCTGCTCCCGGTGGCGCAGACGCGGATATTTGGCGTTCTGCAGCGAGTTGCACTGACCTACGGGGCGGCTGCGCTGCTGCTGCATTACGCCGGTCGGCGGGCGGCCGTCGCGTTTAGCGTGGTCGCCTTGCTCGGTTACTGGATGTTGCTGTACACGCTCGGTGACTACTCGTTGACCGGCAACGCGGGCCTCAGGCTCGACCGGTGGCTGCTGGGCGAGGCACACATGTATCACGGGGAAGGTATCGCCTTTGATCCGGAGGGGATCCTCAGTACGCTGCCGGCGATTGTAAACGTGCTCGCAGGCTACCTTGCCGGACGCGCGCTGCGCGATCGCGGACCCAATTACGAGACGCTGACCCGACTGTTACTGGCAGGAGGCCTGTGCATCATCGTGGCCCTGCTTTGGGACAACGTATTTCCCATCAGCAAGAAGATGTGGACCAGCTCCTACGTGTTGTGCACGATTGGCATCGATCTTTACGTGATTTCTTTGCTGGTGTATTTGATCGAGATCCGCGGGACCGGGAGCTGGACCCATTTCTTCGAGGTATTCGGTAAGAACACCCTGTTCATTTACTTGCTAAGCGAGGTGGGAAACGCGGTGATGAGCCTGGTGCAGGTCGGCGATCGAAGCCTGTTCATGTGGCTGTACGAGCAGGTCTTTAAGCCCTGGGCGGGCGCCAAGAACGGCGCTCTGCTCTACGCGATCGCCTACATGCTGTGCTGCTGGGGGGTGGCTTACGTCATGGACCGCCGGCGTCTGTACATCAAGCTTTGAGCGACTGATGGCCGTCCGCGCCGACCGCCGAGCCTCTCTGGAACTTCTGGCGCCGCTGGCCGGCTGGGTGCTGCCGCTCGCGGAAGTGCCCGATCCGGTGTTCGCGGGTGCCATGGCAGGTGATGGGGTCGCCATCGACCCGATCGGCGAATCGCTCCACGCCCCCTGTGACGGCGTGGTGGTGCTACTTGGAGAGAACCGCCACGCGCTGACCGTGCGGGCCAACGGCGTCGATGTGTTAATGCACGTTGGCATAGACACCATGAAACTCGGCGGGGCAGGGTTTCGGATGCACGTGCGCGATGGCGAAGAGGTGCGTGCCGGCCAATCGCTGCTCGAATTTGACCTCGATGCCATAGTGAATCGTGCGCCGAGCGCGATCACCCCGGTGCTTGTGACCGGACCGCGCTGCGGTCTTATCATTCCTCGCCACGGTGACCGGCGCGTCGCGGTGGGTGATTTCCTTTACGCGATCGAAGCCGCGGGAAGCGCGAATGACGCTGTGCCCGTCGCGGTATTGCCGGCGCCTGGCATCATGGTGCGCGAATTTCGGGTCCCCTTTGAACACGGATTGCATGCACGGCCTGCCGCGCAGGTGGCCGCGCTGCTGGCGAATCTGGATGCCGAAGTCTCACTTCGGGCGCGCGGGCGCGAAGCTAACGCGCGCAGCGTGGTGGCCATGATGGCGCTTGGCCTGAGGTATGGCGATGTAGCCTCAGCTCACGCCCTCGGTCACGACGCCGCCGCGGCGCTCAGCGCGCTCGAGGGGCTTTTCGAACCCGTCGGCACAGCGGCACCCATCAGGAAGCCCGCGCCTCGCACCGCACCCCCCGCTCCAGGCACGCGTGTGCCGGGACTCGTGGCCGCTCGGGGTTGGGCGATCGGTGTGGCGGCGCCATTGGTGTCGACCGAGCCGACGATCGGACCGGCTTTGGGTGATCAAGCCGCGGAGCGGACGCGACTGGTGGCGGCGATTGATGGCGTCAAAGGGTTCCTCAACCGTGCGGCTGACGCGAGCGATGAAATCCGACGCACCATCCTCCAAGCGCACCTCGCCATACTGTCTGATCCACAGTTGCTGGGCGACGCGCAAGCCGCACTGGCAGGTGGCGCGAGCGCCGGGCTCGCCTGGCACACTTCGCTGCGCAACGCAGCGGAAGCTTTGCAGGCGCTGGATGACCCGCGCATGGCCGAACGAAGGGCCGACCTTCTCGATATCGAGCGTCAGGTACTGCAGGTGCTTTCGGGGGCGCCCGCCGGTGCCCAGGTCCCGCTTCCTGAGTGCGCGATCGTGCTCGCCGATGAACTTCTGCCGTCACAACTGCTTGCACTCGAGGCCGCGCGGCTGGTCGGCCTGTGTACGGCCCGGGGCGGTGCGACATCGCACGTGTCGATCCTCGCCGCCTCCATGGGGCTCCCGGCGCTGGTGGCCGCCGGCGGGGCCGTTTTGGCCATCACCGCAGGCACTCCACTGGTGCTGGACGCGGACGCGGGCGTCCTGATCGTGGAGCCGAAACCGGCCGAGCGGGCCCGGCTCGAGGTGCTGGTCGCGGCGCGCGGCGCCCAGCGAGTGCGGGATGAAGGGGCTGCGCAGGAGCCAGCAATGATGCTTGACGGCGCCGTGATAGACGTTTACTGCAATCTGGCGTCGGTTGCAGAGGCGGCTTCCGCACTACGCGCGGGCGCGGAAGGCTGTGGCCTGCTGCGCACGGAATTTCTTTTCCTGGCGCGCTCACGAGCTCCCGATGAGACCGAGCAGCTCCACCAGTACCAGGTGATCGGCGATGCGTTGGCCGGGCGGCCGCTGACGGTACGCACGCTCGATGCGGGTGGCGATAAACCCATGAGCTACCTGCCGATGCCGCACGAGGCAAATCCGGCGTTGGGCCTGCGCGGGTTGCGCACCAGCTTGGCGCATCCGGAGTTGCTCGCCACGCAGCTGCGCGCGATTTGCAGAGTGACGCCTCATGGTCAATGTCGGGTATTGCTGCCCATGGTGACTGACCTGGACGATGTGCGCGCGGTGCGCGAACAATTGGCCACGGCGTCCCAGTCACTGGGGGTGCCGGTACCGCCGCTCGGCGTCATGATCGAGACGCCCGCGGCGGCGTTGCTTGCCGACCAGCTCGCCGCCGAATGCGATTTCCTGTCGATCGGGAGCAACGATTTATCCCAGTACACACTGGCGATGGACCGGCTGCATCCGACGCTGGCCGAGCGCCTGGATGCCCTGCATCCGGCCGTTTTGCGACTCATTGACCGCGCGACGCGCGCGGGCCTGGCGCGGCGCATCGAGACGAGCGTGTGCGGAAATCTTGCCTCCGACCCGGAGGCCGTGCCGTTGTTGATCGGGCTCGGCGTACGGGAACTGTCGATGGCGCCAGCCCAGATCCCGCGCCTCAAGGCCTTGCTGCGCACGCTCGACACGGGCGCTTGCGCCGAGCTCGCCCGCCGCGCCCTCGAGTCGGTAAACGCTGTACAGGTTCGAGCGCTGGTGCGTGATTGGAGTAAACGCAATGCCTAGGGGCGTCGAAGGGCTGCAGCGTCTGGGCCGGGCATTGATGCTGCCGATCGCCGTGCTGCCCGTGGCCGGACTGTTGCTGCGCCTGGGCCAGCCGGACCTGCTTGGGATCCCCGTATTGGCGGCGGCGGGAGATGCCATCTTCTCGAACCTCGGCATGTTGTTTGCCGTGGGCGTGGCGGTCGGCCTAGCGCGCGAGAACCACGGCGCCGCGGGTCTGGCGAGCCTAGTCGGATTTCTTGTGGCCACGCACGGCGCTGAGGCGCTGTTGTCGGTGCCGGTGGCCGTTACCGCGGGCCTGGGCAGTCCGGCCGTCGATGCGGCCGCGAGCGCGTGGCGTAGCCAGCAGCTCGCCAAGCTGAGCATGCCGGTCGGTGTACTGTCCGGGTTGATCGCCGGCTTTGCCTACAATCGTTTTAACGAAATTGAGATGCCCAGTTATCTCGCATTCTTTGGCGGCCGGCGCTTCGTGCCGATCGCCACGGGCTGTTTCGGCGTCGTCGTTGCCGTGGCCTTTGGCTTGGGTTGGCCGTTGCTGGCCCGCGGCATGGACGCGGTCAGCCACGCGGTGGTGGGCGCCGGCTCATTTGGACTGTTTGCTTACGGCACGCTCAATCGTGTGCTCATCGTCACCGGGCTGCATCACATTCTGAACAATATTCCTTGGTTCCTGCTCGGGGACTATCACGGCGCCACCGGCGATCTGAAGCGTTTCTTCGCTGGGGACCCTTCCGCCGGAGCATTCATGAGTGGTTTTTTTCCAGTGATGATGTTCGGCCTGCCGGGTGCGTGCCTGGCGATGTACCGCGCGGCGCTGCTCGAGCGGCGCGCGGCGGTGGGCGGCTTACTGCTGTCGATCGCCCTGACTTCTTTTCTCACCGGCGTGACCGAACCGATCGAATTCACGTTCATGTTTCTGGCCCCGCTCCTGTACGTGGTGCATGCCTTGCTCACCGGGCTCGCCATGGTGATCATGCACGCGCTGGGTGTGCACCTGGGGTTTAGCTTTTCGGCGGGACTATTTGATTTTGTTCTAAATTATTCCCTGGCAACACGCCCGTTGTGGTTGTTGCCCATCGGCGTGGGCTACTTTGCGCTCTACTACGGCCTGTTTCACTACGGCATCGTGCGCTTCAACCTGGCCACCCCGGGCCGTGAAGCGGTTAGCGAAACGGCTCAGGTACAAGTGCAGCCGCCGGCGGGGGCCGCGCGCGCAGCGGGCCTGATTGCCGCGCTCGGGGGCGAAGCGAATCTCACCGCGGTCGATGCCTGCACCACGCGCCTGCGCCTTTCGGTCGTAGAAAGCGCGCGGATCGATGTCGCCGCGCTCACGCGGCTGGGCGCCGTGGGAGTGGTCAGGACTGGTCCGAACACGGTGCAGGTCGTGCTCGGTCCGATCGCTGACCAAGTGGCAGGGGAGATCCGGCGTCATCTGCGCGGCGAGCGCACCGCGGCAACACCTCGGGCGCCCTCGCGCGCCGGGCCTGTGCCCGTGCCCGAGCTTCTCGCCGCACTGGGAGAGTCCGCGAACGTGAGTTCGCTGGAGTGCGCGAGCGGCCGGCTAGTGGTGCGCGTTGTGCGGCGCGATCTGGTCCGCCTGGAGGTGCTCTCGAGGCTGTGCCCTCGGGGTGCGGCGATCTCCAATGGCGGGCTGGTGCATCTACTGCTCGGACCGGAGGCCGAGCTGGTCGGCCTTTCACTTCGCGCGCGGCTTGCTTAGCCTGATTGGGTGGTCTTTGGTGGGGCCAACTCGCGAATCGATTCGTCGGCAAAGAAGCGCCGCATCATCATCGCCTGCTGCAATCGGCCCTTGCGCACGTACACCTGGTACAACAGGTCCTTGACGATTTCGACCAGCATCCCGGCCTGCCGATCGTCAAGTGTGGGCAGGTCTGGATACGGGTCGTTGTCGCTGCCAAAGATGACACGCTTCATGTCTATGAACGTCGCCGCGTCAAGATCTGCCATTACGCGCACGTCGTTGAGTTGATCGAAAACCCTAAGCTTTCCGGTCTCGCCCAGCTCGGCAAACACCGCCTGCATGGTTCGCCGGCACATGCTCGCGAACGCGTTATAGCTCGCATTCGAGTAGCAACTGAGCGTCTCGCGAAACAGCACGTCGACCTCTTCGGGCAGGTAGGTGTAGCTGAATTTTTCGCGCGGTCGCTCCACCTCGCTGAATTGGCTGCCTAACTCGATGCGGCTGTTGCCGATCATCTTGATGGGGAAGCGCAGGAATATGGGCGCATTACACGAGTCACAGCGGTACACAACGCCCACTTGCTTGGGCCGGTGCGAGACCAGCTCGCTGAAGGTGGGCACCGCGATGGGCGTAACGTGGGAGAGCACCTGACAATGAGGGCAGGTGAGCGCGAGGTTGGCTTCCAGATCATGATGCAGCTGGCCGGCGGCATCTATGTAGGTAGACATTATTGCCTTCAGTTCCGCCCGGCCCTCATCCCCTCAAGCGGCCGCGGCGGCTCGCTTCAGTGTAGCCCAACGTCGGCAGCGCGCCATGGGTATTTCCCTGAAACGGCAGGTAGTTACATAATCTCGCTCAGGTCGAGTCTCACCCCGTCAGGCGCCGGTATTTGAGCCGATGGGGGGAAGCCGCGTCCTCGCCACGTCGGGCGCGCAGGTCGGCGGCGTATTGCTGATGGTTCCCCTCGAACCAGACCACCTCGGAGTTACCCTCGAAGGCGAGGATATGGGTGGCAATGCGATCGAGAAACCAGCGGTCGTGGGAAATGACCACCGCGCAGCCGGGGAAATTCACCAGCGCTTCCTCCAGCGCCCGCAGGGTCTCTACGTCCAGATCGTTGGTGGGTTCGTCCAGAAGCAGCACATTGCCGCCATCCTTGAGGACTTTGGCCAAATGCACGCGGTTGCGCTCGCCGCCCGAGAGTTCTCCGATCAGCTGCTGCTGCTGTGAGCCCTTGAAGTTAAAGCGCCCCACGTATGCCCGCGAGGGAGTTTCGTAATTGTCGACGCGGATGATGTCCTGGCCCCCGGATATTTCCGCCCAGACCGTTTTCTTGTCGTCCAGCGCCTGGCGCGACTGGTCGACATAGGCGAGCTTGACCGTGGGGCCGATGCGAAACTCGCCACTGTCCACCGGCTCAACGCCGGTCAGCATGCGAAACAAGGTGGTCTTGCCTGCGCCGTTGGGACCGATGATCCCCACGATGCCGCCGGGCGGCAAAGAGAAGGAGAGATTGTCGAACAGCAAGTTGTCCCCAAAACTCTTGCGCAGGCTGCGAGCCTCAATTACCAGTTCACCCAGACGCGGGCCCGGCGGAATATAGATCTCGTTGGTTTCATTACGCTGCTGGAATTCTTTGGATGCCAGTTCATCGTAGCGCGCCAGGCGCGCCTTGCTCTTGGCCTGGCGCGCCTTCGGGTTGGTGCGCACCCACTCCAGTTCGCGCTCCAGGGTCTTGCGCAAGGCATCCTGTTCGCGTTCTTCAAGGGCGAGTCGTTTTCCCTTTTGTTCGAGCCATGAGGTGTAGTTGCCCTCGTAGGGAATACCATGGCCACGATCGAGCTCCAGGATCCATTGCGCCACGTTATCGAGGAAATAGCGATCATGCGTGACGGCAATGACCGTGCTCGGGTATTCCTCGAGGTAGCGTTCCAGCCACGCCACCGATTCCGCGTCCAGATGGTTGGTGGGCTCATCGAGCAGCAGCATGTCTGGTTGTGAGAGCAGCAATCGACAAAGCGCGACCCGACGCTTCTCACCGCCCGAGAGCTGCTCGATGTTCGCGTCCCACGGCGGCAGGCGCAGCGCATCGGCAGCGATCTCAAGCTTGCGCTCAAGTTCCCAGCCGCCTGCGGCGTCGATGGCGTCCTGGAGCTTGGCTTGCTCCTCGAGGAGTTTGTTCATCTGCTCCTCGTCCATGGGTTCAGCGAACGAGTCGCTGATCTGGTTAAAGCGCTGCAGCAGCTGGAAGGTTTCCCCGACCCCCTCCATTACGTTGCCGCGCACGTCCTTGGCCGGATTGAGTCCCGGCTCCTGCGTCAGGAAACCCACGCGGATGCCGGTCTGGGCCCGCGCCTCGCCATCGATGTTGGTGTCGATACCGGCCATGATGCGCAGCAGCGTGGATTTGCCCGAACCATTGAGCCCAAGTACGCCGATCTTGGCGCCCGGGAAAAACGACAGGCTGATGTCCCGCAAGATCGTGCGCTTGGGCGGCACGATTTTCGATACCCGGTTCATGGTGTAGATGTATTGGGCCATGGTTGCAGCGATGCTTCGAAAGGAGGGGGCGCGCATTATCCTTGATGCGCCCCGCTCGATGCCACGGGCGCCACAAATCGACGTTCCAGTGCTTGTGTTAGGCTGCGCCGGCAACATACCCGGGAGCTCGTTATTCACCAGGATCCGCAAACGGCCGTGGCCTTGGGTGAGCGACTGGGCCGCTACGGGTTTCCGGGCGGGCACCCGTTCGGGCCCGATCGCTATGGAGCGTTCCTGCGCGAGTTTGACCAGCGCGGGCTGGGCTCAAGGGTTACGCAGCTGGACCCGCCGCAGGCCAGCGTCGATGAACTGCTGCTTTTCCACAGTGGCGCCCACGTCGAATTCGTACAACGCAGCTCCGAACATGGCAGCGGCATGCTCGATGGCGGCGACACGCCCAGCTTTCGCGGTGTTTATGAGGCGGCGGCCTGCGTCGTAGGGGGGAGTCTGCAGGCGGCCGAGTGGATCATGGCCGGGCCGCGACGACGTGCGTTCGTGCCCATTGGCGGCCTGCATCATGCGGCCCGCGACCGAGCGGCGGGCTTTTGTGTGTTCAACGATTGTGGTGTGGTTATCGAGGCGTTGCGCAGGCGCCATGGATTAAATTGCATCGCTTATATCGACATCGACGCGCACCACGGTGACGGGGTGTTTTACGCTTTCGAGGATGATCCGGAAGTGATCATTGCCGATCTGCACGAAAGCGGTGAGACGCTGTACCCCGGAACCGGAACAGCCACTGAGGTGGGCCGGGGCGCCGCCGCTGGCACCAAGCTCAACGTTCCTCTGGCCGCCGGATCGGGCGATGCCCACTTTCAGCAGGTGTGGCCCGCCATGCTCGAGCACATCGCGCGCTTTGAACCGCAGTTTCTGATCTTGCAATGTGGCGCTGACAGCCTCGCGGGCGACCCGCTTGCAAACCTGCTGCTGACTCCGGCCGCCCACGCTCAGGCCGCGCGGGACTTGTGCGCGCTGGCGGACCGGCTCCACCACGGACGCATGCTGGCGCTCGGTGGCGGGGGATATGACCGGGGCAACCTAGCTCAGGCCTGGGTCGGGGTAGTCGAAGAGCTGCTCGCCGCTTAGCTTCGGGTACAATTCCGCACCATTTCCCCTGCAGGCCCGATGCGTATGTACGCCGCCCGATTGGACATTGCCCAGTTCGACCCGCAGCTCCACGCCGCGGTGGAGGGCGAACACCGGCGCCAGGAAGATCATATCGAACTGATCGCCTCAGAGAATTACACCAGCCCGCGCGTGTTGGCGATGCAGGGCTCGGTGCTGACCAACAAATACGCCGAGGGATACCCGGGGCGCCGTTATTACGGGGGCTGCGAATTTGTGGACATCGCAGAGCAACTCGCCATCGATCGCGCCAAACAATTGTTCGGGGCCGGCTATGCCAACGTGCAGCCGCATTCTGGTTCGCAGGCGAACGCGGCGGTGTATCTGGCACTGCTCGCTCCGGGGGACACCATACTCGGGATGAGCCTTGATCACGGTGGCCACCTGACGCATGGGGCCAAGGTGAATTTCTCGGGCAAGTTATTCAACGCCGTGCAGTACGGTGTGGACATCGGCACCGGGCTCATTGATTACGAACAAGTCGAACGTCTGGCGCGAGAACATCGGCCGAAATTGATCGTCGCCGGCTTTTCGGCCTATTCGCGCATCATCGATTGGTCGCGGTTCCGGGCCATTGCCGACAGCGTGGATGCGCTCTTCTTTGTGGACATGGCGCACGTCGCTGGCCTGGTCGCTACCGGGCATTATCCGAACCCCGTGCCCATCGCCGATGTGGTTACCACCACGACGCACAAGACACTGCGCGGTCCGCGCGGCGGGCTGATCCTGGCGCGCCCGAATGAAGCACTCACCAAGAAGCTCAATTCCATGGTTTTCCCAGGGACGCAGGGCGGCCCGCTGATGCACGTCATCGCCGGCAAGGCGGTGGCCCTGCTCGAGGCCCTGCAACCGGAATTCCGCCTGTACCAGCAACAAGTGGTCGACAATGCGCGCGCCATGAGCGCCGCCCTGATGGGGCGGGGCCTAAACATTGTTTCCGGAGGCACCGACAACCACCTGTTCCTGGTGGATCTGGGCAAGCGCAACTACACCGGCAAGGACGCCGATGCGGCGCTGGGACGTGCCAACATTACCGTCAACAAGAACGCGGTCCCGAATGATCCGCGCCCGCCGGCGATAGCCAGTGGGCTGCGCATTGGCACGGCCGCCTCCACCACGCGTGGCTTTCGAGAAGCCGAGGTGGTCAAGGTCGCCGAGTGGATCGTCGCGGTTATTGACGCGGAAGGCGCCGACAGCGTCGTTCAGAAGGTGCGCGGAGAAGTTCTGGATTTGTGCCGACGATTTCCGGTATACGGCGTGTAATTGGCGCCGAGGCGGTCCGCGCGTGCATTGCCCGTTCTGCGATCACGCCGACACTCGAGTGACGGACTCGCGGTTGGCCAGCGACGGGCGGCAGATACGCCGCCGGCGAGAGTGCCTGGACTGTGGCGAGCGCTTTACCACGTTCGAGGCCGCTGAATTGCTGCTCCCGCGGGTCATCAAGGGCGACGGTAGCCGCGAACCTTTTGATGAAGCCAAGCTCATGGCCGGCATGGTCAAGGCGCTCGAAAAGCGACCGGTCGGGAGCGAAGCGATCGAGGCGGCGGTGGCGAGGATATGTCATCGGTTAAGGGTGCTTGGCGAGCGAGAAGTGCCCTCGCGGCAGGTGGGTGAGCTGGTTATGGAGGAGTTGCGGCATCTGGATGAGGTAGCCTACGTCCGCTTTGCCTCCGTGTACCGCAGTTTTCAGGACGTCGAAGCGTTTCGCGAAACAATCGACGGGTTGCGTAAGCACCGCAGGCGCCGCGAACGGCCCGAAGAACGTGAACAACTCCCGCTCCTGCCGGGGGAATCCGAGGAACCAGGCAAGGGAAAGAAATGATCGAGTGGAGCGCCGCTGACGAGCAGCATATGCGCCACGCGTTGGGGTTGGCGGCGCTCGGCATGAACACTACCGATCCGAATCCGCGCGTGGGTTGCGTGCTGGTGCGCGACGAGCAGGTCGTGGGGGAGGGCTGGCACGAGCGCGCGGGCGGTCCGCACGCCGAGGTCTGCGCGTTGCAGTCTGCCGGCGCCGAAGCGCGCGGTGCGATCGCTTACATTTCCATGGAACCTTGCGCGGCACACGGCCGCACGCCCCCGTGTACGAACGCGCTTCTTGAGGCGGGAGTAGGGCGAGTCGTGTACGCGGCGGCCGACCCTTCGCCCAAGATGCGCGGCGGCGCCGCGTTTCTGCGCGAGGCTGGATTGCAGGTTGACGGAGGCCTGCTGGCGGCCGAGGCGCGCGAATTGAACGTGGGGTTTTTCAGTCGCCACGAGCGGCAAATGCCCTGGATTCGAGTCAAGCTTGGTGCCAGTGTGGACGGGCGCACCGCGCTAGCCAGCGGTGAGAGTCGCTGGATCAGTGGGCCACAGTCCCGAGCGGACGTTCAGTTGTTTAGGGCGCGCAGCTCGGTGGTGCTTTCCGGCTCGGGCACCGTGCTTGCCGACGATCCGACCCTGAACGTGCGTATCGACGGGGCCAGCCGTCAGCCGCTTCGCGCGGTGCTTGATAGTCAGCTGCGCGTGCCCTCGAGCGCGCGTGTCTACGGACCTGAGGCGCCCGCCGCGGTCTTCACCGCTTCGACGGATCAAGCCAAGCGCGAGTCCCTGCTGCGACGCGGAGTGAGCATTGAAGCGGTGGCAACCACCAGTGGGGGCCTGGATCTGCACGCGGTACTGGCGCGGCTCGCCGCGCTCGGTGCCAACGAGGTTTGGGTCGAGGCCGGGGCACGACTGAGCGGAGCCCTGCTCGCCGCACAGCTGGTCGATGAGCTGGTGATTTACCTGGCCCCATGCCTGCTCGGTCCGCAGGCCCAGCCCCTGGCGCATCTGCCGCTGCTGCACCGCCTCGATGAACGCCTGTGGCTGCGCTTTGACTCGGTGCAAACGATTGGCAGCGACTTGCGTGTGATCGCGCGGCGCGGCGCGCGCCCGAACTGAGATCCTGCACGCGATGTTCACCGGCATCATTCAATCCATAGGCACGCTTAGCGCCGTCGAAACGCGCGCGGGCGATCAACGCCTGAACATCGAGGCTCGCGAAATCGATTCGGCGCGGATGGTGCTCGGGGACAGTGTCGCGGTCGCAGGCGTGTGCCTGACGGTGACCGAGCGCACGCCGCATGGATTTATTGCGGACGTATCACGCGAGACGCTGGCGCTCACCACGATCGGCCAGTGGCGGGTGGGGGCGCGAGTAAATCTGGAACCAGCCCTCCGCGCCAGTGACGCGTTGGGCGGACACCTGGTGCTGGGCCATGTCGATGGGCGAGCTGAGCTGCTCGAGCGTCAAATGGATGCTCGCTCACAACGCCTGCGATTTCGGGCTCCCGGTGAGTTACAGCGCTACCTGGCTCGCAAGGGCGCGGTGGCGATCGATGGGGTCAGCCTTACGGTTAATGAGGTCGATGGCAGTGACTTCGGCGTCAACCTGGTGCCCTTTACGCTCGCAGCCACGACGCTGGCGTTGCTGCAGCCGGGCGCACAGGCCAACCTGGAGGTCGATCTCATGGCCCGCTACGCCGAACGACTCTTGGATTTCAAATGACAGCAGAAGCCGCATGGAACTGAACAGCACTGAAGAAATACTCGCCGATCTGCGCGCCGGGCGCATGGTCGTGATCATGGATGACGAGGATCGCGAAAACGAGGGCGATCTGGTGATGGCCGCGCAGGGCGTCAACGCCGCGGACATCAACTTCATGGCGCGTTTCGGGCGCGGGCTGATCTGCCTGACCCTGACGCGCGAGCGCTGCGCGCAGCTGCGCCTGCCGTTGATGGTCAGCGATACGGATCGCGAGCAACGCACCAACTTTACGGTTTCGATCGAAGCGGCCGAAGGCGTAACCACGGGCATATCCGCCTACGACCGGGCCCATACGGTGCGCACCGCCGTGCGTGCCGAGGCGCGCGCCGAGGATTTGCGCCAGCCGGGCCACGTGTTTCCGATCATGGCACAGCCCGGCGGCGTACTGACCCGCGCCGGTCACACCGAGGCTGGCTGTGATCTGGCGCGTTTGGCCGGCTTTGAGGCGGCGGCAGTGATTGTCGAAATCATGAACGAGGACGGCACCATGGCACGGCGCCCGCAGCTGGAGGATTTTGCCCGCGCCCACCAGCTCAAGATTGGCAGCATCGCCGATTTGATCCGCTATCGCTTACGCAATGAGCGCTCGGTCGAACGCATCGCCGAGCAATCGGTCGACACCGAATACGGAAGCTTTCGATTGTACGCATACGAGGATCATGTCAACCGCGACGTGCATTTGGCGCTGGTGCACGGCGAGCTCGATGAATCGGCCACTCCGATGGTGCGCGTGCACCTGATCGACACATTGCGCGACGTGCTTGGCGTGCGCGATGCGAGTGACGCCTGGACGCTGCGCGCTGCGCTGGCGCGCATCGCCGCAGCGCCGTGCGGCGTGGTGGTGATTTTGCGACAAGGCGAATCACCGCGCGAGCTGGCCGACGCGCTGAGCGTTGCGTCGCGAGCGGAGACCGCCGCCGAGCGCGTGCATACCGGCACGGTGCTGAGGACCATTGGCGTTGGCGCGCAGATTCTGCAGGATCTGGGCGTGCGCCGCATGCAGGTGCTGTCCGCGCCGAAGCACGTCCACGGTTTGGCGGCATTTGGCTTGGAGATCGTCGGCTACATCGGCAACGCCGCCTAGCGCCCTCCGATATACTCGGCCAATGGGAAAGGTTGCTGAATCAGGGCCGCTGAGTGCTGCCGGCCTGCGGATCACCATGGTGGCAGCACGTTACAACTCCGAGCTCGTCGAGCAGCTGATCAGCGGTGCGCGCGAGGCGTGGCTGGCGGCCGGTGGTCAGCCCGAGGCGCTGCGGGTGGAGCGCGTGCCGGGCGCATTTGAGCTGCCTCTGGCCGCCCAGGCTCTGGCGCTGAATGGCAGCTGCGACGCGTTGGTAGCCCTGGGGTGCGTGATACGCGGTGACACCCCGCACTTCGACTTCGTCGCGGGCGAATGCGCACGCGGGCTGCAACAGGTGATGCTAAGCACCGGTGTACCGGTGGCATTCGGTGTGCTGACTACCGAAACACTGGCGCAGGCGCAAGAGCGGTCGGCCCCGGGGGGGCAAAATAAGGGCGCGGAAGCGTTGCAGACGGCGCTGGTGATGGCGCGTTTGCTGCGCGATCTGTAGTCGGCGCACGTCCATGGCTGGCAACTTCAACCCGCGCACGGCGGCGCGGGCGCTGGCGCGGCGCCTCGCAGTCCAGGCGCTGTACCGCTGGCAGCTCAACGCGGCACCGTGGCAGGACTTGATCAGTGAATTTTCGACCGATGCGGACATGGGCCGCGCCGACGCTGAATACTTCAGAGCCCTGGTGCAGAGGGCCGTGGAACAAAGCCCAGAGCTTGACGGCGCATTGGCACCTTTCCTGGCTCGAAGCGCTACGGCACTCGATCCGATCGAGCACGCCGTGCTGTTGGTCGCCAGCGTCGAGCTGCAACACCAGCCTGACGTCCCGTTCCGTGTGATCATCGATGAGGCGGTCGGCCTCGCGCGTCGGTTCGGCGCAACCGACGGCCACAAGTTCGTCAATGCCGTGCTCGATCGCGCCGCACGCGCCTGGCGGCCCGACGATCGCTAACCAGGCACGCGGCGCACGCTAAACGGGGTCGGTCCGGATGTCTCACGACGAACAGCAGGTAATCGAGCGCTACTTTCGCCACTTGGGCGCGGTCCGCACCGACGTGGTGATGGGGATCGGTGATGATGCGGCTTTGTTGCGCGCGCAGCCCGGCCAGGAACTGGTTCTGACCACCGACACGTTGGTCGAGGGGATTCATTTCCTGCCCGACAGTCCGCCACGATCGCTGGGGCACCGCGCACTGGCCATCAACCTAAGCGACCTGGCCGCCATGGGGGCGACGCCGGCCTGGGCGTTGCTGTCCGTGACGCTCCCGCAGGTCGATGAATCATGGCTAGGGGAGTTTGCGTGCGGCTTTGGCATGCTGGCGCGGACCCACGGTGTGGCCCTAGTGGGCGGTAACTTGAGCCGCGGTCCGCTAACGGTCACCGTACAGCTGACTGGACAGGTTTCCCCTGGAACCGCATTGCGCCGCAGCGGCGCGCAGGCCGGCGAGGAACTGTGGGTCAGCGGCACGTTGGGCGACGCGAGTCTGGGTCGTACTACGCGATTGAATGTCGCCGCAGACGCCCAGGCGAACTGGCTTCGCGCCCGCAGCGAGTATCCGTCGCCCCGAATCGCACTCGGCGAGGCGCTGCGAGGCCACGCCAGCGCCTGCATCGATCTGTCAGACGGACTGCTGGCGGATGCGCCCCGACTTGCAGGGGCCAGCGGGTGCGGCGCATGGCTGGACGTGGAGCAACTGCCCATCTCGCCGGCTCTGCGTGCGCTGGCGGGCGAGTCGGCCTGGGAGCACGCGCTGGCGGGCGGGGAGGACTATGAGCTGCTGCTGTCCGCGCCACCATCGCGCCGCGCAGTCCTCGAAGGGCTGGCCGCAAAGCACGCCGTGCCACTTACGCGCTGCGGCGAACTGCGGGTGGCCCCTGAATTGGAGCTGCGGCGCGGTGTTGCCGTGATCCAGTTCTCGCAATCACGCTTCGATCACTTTTCCCCCTAGATCTCCAATTATTGCAACGACCGCGGGATGATGGGACCCGTGTCACAGATCGTCGGCGGGGCCCTCCGTATCCTCAAGGCACTCCACATAATGAACGGCGGACCGGTCCCCCAAGATGGCAGTTTCAGCAGCTTTAAGCCCCTCATTGCGAGCCATACCCGAACGGATTGGCAAATATCTCATCATCAATGAAGTGGGCCGTGGCAGCACCGGGACGGTCTACTTGTCGCACGATCCGTACTACGGACGCGACGTGGCGATCAAGGTCTACAACCTTGATATGGCAGGCGACGAGGAGCGCGCACGCGTAACCCGAAAGATGTTTCTCTCCGAAGCCCACATGGTGGGCATGCTGCATCACCCGAACCTGCTTCCGATCTACGACGCGGGTGAAGAGAACGGACACTGCTACATCGTTACCGAGCACGTCCATGGCGCGCGCACCCTGGCCGCCTATTGCCGGCCTGATAATCTGCTGCGCGTCGACGACGTGGTCGAACTGGTCTTCAAGTGCGCCAAGGCGCTGCACTACGCGCACTCGCGTGGCGTAATCCATCGCGACATCAAGCCTTCAAACATCATGCTCACGCAGTCCAGCGACGTGCGCATCATCGACTTTGGCATTGCATTGGTGGCCGATTCGGACATCTCCCGCATCGAAGGGATCGCCGGTTCCCCCAGCTACATGTCACCCGAGCAAGTGCAGAGCCTGGAACTGACCAACGCCTCGGACCTTTATTCGCTCGGGGCGGTCATGTATGAGTTGCTAACCGGGACACGACCATTCCGAGCCGGTTCGCTCGCAAAGCTGTTGCACCAGATTGTTTACGCGACGCCGCCGCCCATACACACGCTGCGCCAAGACGTTCCGGAAGACCTTGAGGTCGTGGTCGCCACCGCCATGCAGAAGGATCCGAAAGGGCGGCAGAAAAGTGGCCTGGATATGGCCGCGGAACTCACCCGTGTGCACCAGCAGCTGCGCCAGAAAGACTCGCGCATGAATCACCAGGAGCAGCTCGGGTTGTTGCGACGCCTGAAGTTCTTCCACGAATTCTCGCACACGGAAATCGTCGAGGTCATGCGCGCTAGTCACTGGCAGGACTACGCCGCCGGCGAAGAGCTCGTCAAAGAAGGCGAACTGGACGATCGCTTCTACATACTCGTCAGCGGCAATTGCGCCGTCGAGCGCAATGGCCTGACCCTCGGATCGTTATCGACCGGCGAGTGCTTTGGCGAGGCCAGTTACGTACCAGGCGCCAAGCGCAGCGCAACCATTCGCGCCACTGATCCGGTGACTGTGCTTAAAGTGAGTTCCACGCTGCTCGAGCAGGTCTCGGCGTCCTGCCAGTTGCGCTTCAACCGCGTATTCCTGCGCGCCCTTATCGGGCGCCTGCAGGGCGTGGAATTTAAACCTTCTTAGCGCCCGTGACTGCGGGTTTCACCCCCGGACTTCTCGCGCTCAATAAGAGCATAGGCCGAGTGGTTGTGAATGGATTCGAAATTCTCGCTCTCGACCACGTAGGAAGCAATGCGCGGTTCGGCGTCCAGGCGCAGGGCCACGTCGCGCACCATGTCTTCGACAAATTTCGGATTGTCATAGGCCCGTTCAGTCACGTACTTCTCGTCAGGTCGCTTAAGGATCCCGTACAGTTCGCACGACGCCTCGCTTTCAGCAACGTCGATCAACTCTTCAATCCACATGTGCTCGCGCAAGCGTGCCTTGATAGTTATATGTGAGCGCTGGTTGTGCGCGCCGCGCTCCGAAATCCTCTTCGAGCAGGGGCACAAACTCGTCACCGGCACGACAACCCGCACCCAGAGCGTTGTCTCCCCGTGGCAGCACTCGCCGATCAACGCGGCCTGGTAGTCCATGAGGCTCTCTACCCCGGTGACCGGGGCGTGCTTACTCACAAATAATGGAAAGGCCATCTCGATGTGGCCGGCATCGGCATCCAGGCGTTGCGTCATCTGCACCAGCATGGCGCGGAATGAATCCACCGAGATTTCCGGCGCGTGATGGAGGATCTCAACGAAGCGTGACATGTGCGTGCCCTTAAAGTTGTGGGGCAGGTTCACGTACATGTTGAAGGTTGCGACCGTGTGCTGTTCGCCGGCCGAGCGATCCTTGACTCGCACCGGATGGCGGATGTCCTTGATGCCGACCCGGTCGATGGCGATATGGCGCGTATCAGCGCGGCCCTGCACATCTTCCACGGCGCCCTTGCTGCGATCACGCTCCGCCACTTGCATGTCCATGGGGCACCTATAGTTGAATTCAGGGGGGCCCCGAGCCGGCCGCCACGGTCATTCTGGTGGCGCCACGGCCGCTATTCAAGTTGCGCGCCTGAATCTGCCACCAACCCTCGATCCTGGTGACTATGGCGGCCTCGTCAAGTCCGGCGTCCGCGAGGCATTGCTCGCGGCTGCCGTGTTCGACAAAGCGGTCGGGTAATCCTATGGACAGACGCGGCCGTCCCAGCCCCAGCCCGTCCAGCAATTCGGCCACCGCGCTTCCGGCGCCTCCCGCGACGGTGTTTTCCTCCAGTGTCACCCACGCCAAGTGCTGGGGCACAATTTCTTTGAGCAGCGCTTCGTCCAGAGGTTTGACGAAGCGCATGTTAACTACCGAGGCGTCCACCCGCTCGGCTGCGGCGAGAGCCGCCGCCAGCATGGTCCCGAATGACAACAGCAACAATCCGCTGCCACCGCGGCGCCGCACTTGTGCACTGCCGAGCGGTATGGCCGTCATGGTCTGCTCGACGGGCACGCCCGGGCCCTGGCCGCGCGGGTACCGGACCGCAGCGGGCCCCCCCAGCTGGGTCGCCGTGTAGAGCATTTGCCGGCACTCGTTCTCATCAGCGG
The DNA here is from genome assembly GCA_038234675.1 of Steroidobacterales bacterium. Classification (GTDB taxonomy): domain Bacteria; phylum Pseudomonadota; class Gammaproteobacteria; order Steroidobacterales; family Steroidobacteraceae; genus FEN-1191. The sequence goes on along the minus strand of JBBQTF010000001.1, from coordinate 175,592 downwards.
GCGCCATGATCACAAGGTTGGGCACGCAGCGCAGGAACGTGTAATCAAAGCTACCGTTGTGCGTGGCGCCGTCGCCGCCCACCACTCCGGCCCGGTCCAGTGCAAACACCACGGGTAGGTTTTGCAAGGCGACGTCATGGATGACTTGATCATAGGCGCGCTGGAGAAATGTGGAGTAGATGGCCACCACGGGCTTCATCCCCTCGCAGGCCAAACCCGCGGCCAGTGTCACGGCGTGCTGTTCGGCAATGGCCACATCGAAGTACCGATGCGGAAATCGGCGGGAATAATCGACCAGCCCCGAACCCTCGCGCATCGCCGGCGTGATGCCGACAATCGTCGAATCCTGCTCGGCCATGTCGCATAGCCAGTCACCGAACACCTGTGAATAGGCGGGACCCGAGGTCTTGGACTTGAGGATAAGCCCGGTCTCGGGGTTGAACGGTCCGGGCCCGTGCCAGGTGATCGGGTCGGCCTCGGCGGGCGCATAACCGCGTCCTTTCTGGGTGACCACGTGAAGGAATTGCGGTCCGCGCAAATCCCGCATGTTGCGCAGTGTTCGGACCAGACCCTTCAGATCGTGGCCGTCCATAGGGCCAATGTAATTGAAGCCCATCTCCTCGAACACCGTGCCAGGCAGCCACATGCCCTTGACGTGTTCTTCTGATCGGCTCGCGAATTCTCGCAAGTGCGGCATTTTGCGTAGCACGCGCTTGCCACCCTCGCGCAGGTGCGCATAGAAGCGACCAGACAAGACGCGGGCCAGATACTTCGAGAGCGCCCCCACGTTCTCGGAGATCGACATGTCATTGTCGTTGAGTACCACCAGCAGATCGGCCGGGACGCTGCCAGCGTGGTTGAGCGCTTCGAAGGCCATGCCCGCACTGAGCGCGCCGTCACCGATCACAGCCACGACGCGGCGCTGTTCACCCTTGGCCGCCGCGGCCAGGGCCATTCCCAGCGCGGCACTGATGGAAGTACTCGAATGGCCCACCCCGAAAGTGTCGTATTCGCTCTCCGCGCGCAGCGGAAAGGGTGCGAGTCCGCCGTACTGCTTGATTGAATAGAGCTGTTCACGCCGGCCGGTCAGGACCTTGTGTGGGTAAGCCTGGTGGCCCACGTCCCAGACCAGGCGATCGTGGGGGGTGTTGTAAACGTAATGCAGCGCGATGGTGAGTTCGACTGTGCCCAAGCCGGCCGCAAAGTGGCCGCCACGAGTGCTGACCGTTTGGATGAGAAACTCGCGCAGCTCCGCTGCAAGTTCCTTTAATCGCCGCTCGGGCAGAGCGCGCAAATCCGCGGGCGAGTCGATTGAGCGCAGCAAGCTCAAGGGTATCTTTGCCGAGGCCATGAGGCGAGTCTACTGCACGCGATCTACGACGTAGTGCGCGAGGGCGCTCAGGGGATGGCTGGCGGCGCCCAATCCGCCGAGCGCTGCCAGTGCCTGGTCGCGGTGCTCGAGCGCCAGCCGGCGAGCGCTCGCCAATCCGAATATGCTCGGATAATTGGGTTTGCCGTGCGCCGCGTCCGCCCCAGCACGCTTACCGAGCACGGCGGTGTCGCCGGTCACATCCAGGATGTCATCTTGAATCTGGAAGGCGAGGCCGATCTCATCGCCATAGCGACGCAGGGCATCGCGATCCGCCTGTTCGGCGCCGGGCGCGGCCAGAGCGCCGAGTTCCACGCTGGCACGGATTAGTGCGCCGGTCTTGAGTCGATGCATCTGCTCGATGCCAGCCGCGTCCGGCGGCTGACGTGTGGCCTCCAGGTCCATCGCTTGGCCGCCGGCCATCCCGCCCGTGCCGATGGCGTGGGCAAGAACCGACAGCATGCGTACCCGTGTCGAATCGCTCAGGCTGTTGTCGGGCGCACCCAGAACCGCAAACGCGAGCGCCTGCAAGGCGTCTCCAGCCAAGATCGCCGTGCCTTCATCGAAGGCTTTGTGGCAGGTCGGTCGACCCCGCCGCAAGTCGTCATCGTCCATGGCAGGCAGGTCATCGTGGATCAGGCTGTAGGCGTGAATCAGTTCCACGGCCGCGGCCGGGGCATCAAGATCAGGGGCATGCGCGCCCAGCGCTTCGCCCGTGATGTAGACCAGCAGCGGACGCAAGCGCTTGCCACCGTTCAGCACGCTGTAACGCATCGCTGCCTGCAGGCGGGTGGGCGCGGCACCGGCGCCGGTGAGCGATCGACTTAGGGCCCGCTCCACGCGTTCTTGGGAGGCCCGCACGCGTTCATGGAATTCAGCGGTATTCAAGTCGTCTCGGCATGTTAGGGCGGGGCATCAGGGGGAGGCGCGGTGCCCTCGAGGTCAAACTCTTCGATGGTCGCGCCGGCGGCGCGCTGCATCAGCACCTGTACGCGCTGTTGCGCAGCCTGCAGGGCGGCCTGACATTCACGCGTCAGTTGCACTCCGCGCTCAAAGCTGCGCATGGCCTCTTCGAGGGGCAGGTTTCCGGCTTCCATGCTTGCAACCAGTTCCTCCAGTTCGGCGAGCGAGCTTTCGAATCCGGCTTCTTTGGGTTTCCGTGCCACATCATTCCTTATAGCGTGGGTCTCGGCGCGTCACCCTATTAGTCCGCTCGGCGTGGGTCAACGCGGTTGACGGACCGTGCGTAAAAATCGTACAGTCAGCGTTCTTAGACTAAGTCTAAATCAACGCAGGGCTGGAGGAAGAACACATGAATCTTAAAGGGACCAAAACCGAGCAAAACCTGAAAGACGCCTTTGCGGGCGAGTCTCAGGCCAATCGCCGCTATTTGTATTTCGCCGGCAAGGCCGACGTGGAAGGTTTCAACGACGTTTCGGCGGTGTTTCGCTCGACCGCCGAGGGTGAAACCGGCCACGCTCACGGCCACTTAGAATACCTCGAGCTGGTCGGGGACCCGGCCACGGGGCTGCCCATCGGTGAGACCAAGGCAAACCTGAAGTCGGCCATAGCCGGCGAGACGCATGAGTATTCGGACATGTACCCGGGTATGGCGAAGGCCGCGCGCACTGAAGGCTTTGCCGAGATCGCCGACTGGTTTGAAACACTGGCCAAGGCTGAGCGCTCGCACGCTAATCGCTTTCAGAAAGCGCTCGATACGCTCTAAGCGGTACGGTGGAAGAGGGCAGTAAGGGAGCGGTGAACCGGGAGGGTGGCCTGGGCCCACCCATGCGCCACCCGCTGGACTGGCAGGGTCCGTCCTTTTATGACCAGCACGCGCTCGAGAAGGAACTCGAGCGCGTGTTCGATATCTGTCACGGCTGCCGCCGTTGTTTCAGCCTGTGCCAGGCGTTCCCCACGTTGTTTGACACCATCGATGCGTCCACTACAGGTGAGCTTGATAGTGTCGACAAGCGCGCGTACTGGAAGGTCGTGGACCACTGTTATTTGTGCGACATGTGCTACATGACCAAGTGTCCCTACGTGCCGCCGCACCCTTGGAATGTAGATTTCCCGCACCTGATGCTGCGCGCTAAGGCCGTTAAATTTCGCGACGCTGGCAGTTCAATCCGAGATCGGCTGCTTACCTCGACCGATCGCGTGGGGAGTCTGGCGGGCATTCCGGTGGTCACGCAGATCGTCAATGCCGCTAATTCAAGCAAGCTGGGCCGGACGCTGCTCGACAAGACACTCGGCGTGCATCCGGACGCCCCGCTTCCTAAATATTACTCCAAGAGCGCGCGCCGCCAATTGCGCACCATGCCGAAGCCTGGCGCCGTGCCCCAGGCGACCGCCGAGACCAGCGGCCGCGTCGTACTGTTCGCCACGTGCTACGGCAATCGCAACGAGCCACATCTGGTGACCGACCTCGCCGCGGTATTTGCGCACAACGGTATTGAGCTGGCGCTGACTGAAAAAGAACGCTGCTGCGGCATGCCTAAGCTTGAGCTCGGCGACCTGAACGCGGTCGCCCGTCTCAAGGACGAAAATGTCCCGCAACTGCTGCGATTGGTTGAGCAAGGATACGACATCGTCGCTCCAATCCCCTCCTGCGTGTTGATGTTCAAGCAGGAGCTGCCACTGATGTTTCCTCAAGAGCCCGACGTGCAGCGCATCAAGAGCCGCATTTTTGATCCGTTCGAATACCTCATGCTGCGCCACAAGGCGGGATTGCTGCGCACCGACTTCAAGGCGCGCATCGGCAAGGTGAGCTATCACGTTCCTTGTCATCTGAGAGTTCAGAACATCGGTCTCAAGACTCGCGACCTACTGCGCCTGGTGCCGGGCACTACGGTCGAGCTTATCGAGCGCTGCTCGGGCCATGACGGTACCTACGCGGTCAAGAGTGAATTCCGGGAGGCCTCCGTGAAGATCGGGCGCCCAGTCGTACAGAAAGTGGCGGCGGGCCAATCCGACTATTACTCAAGCGATTGCCCGATGGCTGGGCACCAGATCCAAAGTGGTCTTCCTGATGGCGGTCGCGAGCCCACGCCGCCCCTGCAACTGCTTCGTATTGCCTACGGAATCTGAAATGCCCAACCTACTGACAGCAGCCGATTTGTTGCCGCTGGAGCAATACGCGCGCGAGCGCGCGACGATTCGCGCGCGCATGATCGGTTATCGCGCAGCCCGGCGCCTGCACGTGGGACCCAACTGCACGTGGAGCTTCGAGGATCGCGAGACGGTTCGCTATCAGGTACAGGAAATGCTACGCACCGAGCGCGTATTTGAACCTGCGGGGATCGCCGAGGAGTTGGCCGCCTACAACCCGCTCATTCCGGACGGCCACAACCTCAAGGCGACACTTTTGATTGAGTATCCCGATCCCCCCGAACGCGCTCGACGCCTGGCGGAACTGCGCGGCATCGAGAATCGCTCGTGGCTGCGCGTCGCAGGATTCGAAGCGGTCTACGCGATTGCCGACGAGGACCTCCCACGGACCAACGAGGAGAAGACCTCGGCGGTCCATTTTCTGCGTTTCGAGTTAACCCCGGCTATAGTCGAGGGCCTCAAGGCCGGTGCTGCGCTTGCGGCGGGCATCGATCTGCCGGCCTACACGCATACCGTTGATCGGGCCCCTGAGGATCTGGTAACCGCGCTGCTCGCCGACTTGGCCTGATCTTCCGGCCGGTTCAGTAAATCGCCAACAAAAGCAGCAGACTCGTTGCCGCGACCAGAGCGGCGGCGCACAATCCCGCCAGAAGCGGCTTTATGCCCAGTGAACTCAAGCCCGCCCGCGACAGCGTCATGCCCGTGGCCGCCATACCTATGGTCAGGCACCAGTCGGCGGCGTGCGAGGCAAAGGCGAGTACCGAGTCCCAACGCTGCGGAGGCAGTGCATGGTGAGCCGCGGCTGTGTCACCAACGGTGCGCGCCACAGCGCAAAAAATAAATCCGACTACAAACCACGGCACATAAGTCGCCAAGTTGCCCGGCGCTACCCCAGCGTGGCGCTCGCGGGCCTCGCGCCACGCCAGCGCGGGCACGACGGCGACGAGGGAAAGATTGCGCAGTAACTTCGCCACCGTGGCCGCTGCCAGCGCCTGCGGGCTGTGGAATTGCTGCGAGTAGACCAGGCCTGCTCCAACGACCTGCGAGGTGTCGTGTATAGCGGTACCCAGGAAGATGCCCGCCGCGGTGGGCTGGTCCGCAAACAGCAGATGAGCGAGGAACGGATAAGCGATCACTCCGCACAGGCCCAGCAGCATCACGGTGGCCACCGCATACCCCGTCTGAGCGGCGCTGGCGCGCAGGATCGGCGCAACTGCCAGAACTGCCGTACACCCGCATATGGCGGTGCCGACGGCGAGCAATATGGAACTCTCGCGATTAATCCCAAACCAGCGGCAGATTCGCGGAATCACCAGCCCGGCCGTCAGCAGGCAACCGGCGACCACGGGGGCGGCACGAAGGCTGAGCGTGCCCAGCGAAATGAGCGCGAGGCGCAGGCCAATTAGTGTGATGCCAAACTGCAGCACGCGGGTAGTCGCCCAGCGAAGTCCCGGGGTCAAGGCTGCGGGCCAGCGAATGATGCTGCCGAGCAGGGCACCCACGACAATGGCGGTAAGCACCGGGCTGATCGGGCTGATCGGGGTTGAAAACAGCGCGCGGCCGCCGCTGGCCGCGGCCCACGTGCATACGACGGCGACCAGCCCCGCGAGCGCCAGTCCCGGCAGACAGACAAGGTACGTGCCGACGCTATGGCGGCCGCCACTGTCGGATCTACTCAACTGCGACATGATTGAGTCTAACACGCGTGATGGCGCGCCCGGTTTGCTAGAATCCGCGCGCCCCGCACGAGGTGAGTAATTCCGCGTAATGGCACAGTCGTATAACGCCGCTGATATCGAAGTTCTTGCAGGCCTCGAGCCTGTGCGCCGTCGACCGGGCATGTACACCGACACCACCCGGCCCAATCATCTGGCGCACGAAGTCATCGACAACAGCGTCGATGAGGCTATCGCGGGGCACTGCAAACAAATTGACGTCACCCTCTACAAGGACGGATCCGTCGAGGTAACCGATGATGGGCGAGGAATGCCGGTCGACGTCCACCCGAAAGAAAAAATAAGTGGCGTCGAGCTGATCCTTACCCGGCTCCATGCAGGGGGCAAATTCAACGACCAGACCTACAGTTTTGCCGGCGGCTTGCACGGTGTGGGCGTGTCGGTCGTCAACGCGCTCTCGAAACATCTGGAATGTTGGGTACGGCGTGGCGGCAAGGAATACAACATTGCCTTCAGGGACGGTCGCCTGTCCTCCAAGCTCGAGGCGGTGGGCACGGTTGGCGCGCGCAATACCGGCACCACCGTGCGGTTCTGGCCAGATCCTAAATTTTTTGACTCGGACCGCTTCGCAGTGCCGGAGCTCAAGCGTGTGCTCAAGGCCAAGGCCGTACTGTGTGCGGGACTGCGGCTGACCTTCACGAACGAGGCAAGCGGTGAGAAGGAAGAGTGGTTCTATACCGGGCATCTGGGCGAGTACCTTAGCGAGCAGCTCGAGAAGCACGAGCGCGTGCCCGCCGAGCCCATCACCGGTCGCCATGCCTCCGATCAGGATGTGGTCGAATGGGCGCTGGCCTGGTCCGCCGATGCGCCGCAGCTGGTTGCCGAAAGTTACGTTAATTTGATTCCGACCATTGCCGGGGGCACACACGTCAATGGTCTGCGCTCAGGCATCGTCGATGCGGTGCGCGAGTTCTGCGAGTTTCGCAATCTGCTGCCGCGTGGCATCAAGCTGACCGCTGAAGATATCTGGGATCGGGCCTGCTACGTGCTTTCGATCAAGATACGCGATCCCCAGTTTGCTGGGCAGACCAAGGAAAAGCTCAGCTCGCGCGAGGCCGCGGCGCTGGTGGAGACCCACGCGCGCGATGCCATGGGGTTGTGGCTGAATCAGCATCCGGACGCCGGCGAGGGCATCGCTCAGTTCGCAATCGCCAATGCCCAGGAACGCTTGCGCGCCGCTCAGCGGGTCAGTCGCAAGCGCGCGGTCAATGGCCCTGCGCTTCCGGGCAAGCTCGCTGACTGTACCTGTCAGGATCCTTCGCGCTCCGAGCTGTTCCTGGTCGAGGGGGATTCGGCCGGCGGATCCGCCAAGCAGGCGCGTTCCAAGGATTTCCAGGCCATCATGCCCCTACGCGGCAAAATCCTGAACACGTGGGAACTCGAACCCGGCGAGATCGGCAGTTCCGAGGAAGTTCACAACATCAGCGTCGCCCTCGGCGTCGATCCAGGTTCGTCAGATCTGTCAGCGCTGCGCTATCACAAGGTCTGCATCCTCGCGGACGCCGACTCGGACGGCTTGCACATCGCAACGCTGCTGTGCGCATTGTTTCTGCGCCACTTCCGCCCGCTGGTGGCAAACGGGCACGTCTATGTCGCGATGCCGCCCCTGTACCGGATCGACGCCGGCAAACAGGTGTTGTATGCGCTCGACAGCGCCGAACGCGACGCGGTGCTCAAGCGACTCAGTACAGAGCACTCGCGCGCCAAACCGGTGGTCACGCGGTTTAAGGGGCTCGGTGAGATGAATCCTGCGCAGCTGCGCGAATCGACCATTGATCCGCTCACGCGGCGCCTGGTGCAACTCACCATCCTCGCCAAGGACAATACCGACAAGCTTATGGATATGCTGCTCGCTAAGAAACGTGCCAGCGACAGACGCGACTGGCTGGAGCGCAGCGGCAATCTCGCCGAGGTTGTCCCGTGAGCGCCCGTCTGTGGCCGCGGCTGGTGCACGCTTGAAGTCCCAAGAACTGAACTTTGAGGGTGTTGAAAAACGCCCGCTGGCCGTGTACACCGAAAAGGCCTATCTCGACTATTCGATGTATGTGATTCTGGACCGTGCCTTGCCTGCGCTCAGCGATGGCCTCAAGCCGGTGCAGCGCCGGATCGTCTACGCGATGAGTGAGCTGAGCCTTTCGGCCGCCGCCAAACACAAGAAATCCGCGCGAACTGTCGGCGATGTGATCGGCAAATTTCATCCCCACGGCGATTCTGCGTGCTATGAGGCCATGGTGCACATGGCGCAGGATTTCTCATTTCGGTATCCGCTGGTGGACGGGCAGGGCAATTGGGGATCCACCGATGACCCGAAGTCCTTCGCCGCCATGAGATACACGGAATCGCGCCTGACGCGGTACGCTGATGTTGTGCTCGATGAGCTGGCAGATGGGACAGTTGATTGGGGCCCCAACTTTGATGGCACGATGGAAGAGCCCCTGTGGTTGCCCGCGCGGCTTCCCAATCTGTTGCTCAACGGCGCCTCGGGCATCGCCGTGGGCATGGCCACCGACATTCCGCCGCACAATCTGCGCGAGGTTGCCGCGGCTTGCCTCCAGCTGCTGGACGATCCGGAATCGACCACCCGCACGCTGCTCAAACACGTCAAGGGCCCGGATCTGCCTACCGGTGCCGAAATCGTCTCCAGTCGCGACGAACTGCTCGAATTCTACGAGAAGGGGACCGGTAGTTACCGCGCCCGTGCGACCTGGGAGACTGAAAAGGAAACCGGCGCGATCGTGATCACGCAATTGCCGTTCCAGGTGTCCGGCAGCCGCGTGCAGGAGCAGATCGCGCAGCAGATGCGCGAAAAAAAGCTGCCCATGGTCGAGGACATTCGCGATGAGTCGGATCATGAGAATGCGACCCGCCTGGTCATCGAGCCGCGCTCCAATCGGGTCGACATCGAGCAGTTAATGGCGCATTTGTTTGCGACCACCGACCTCCAACGCAGCTATCGGGTCAACGTCAACGTGATAGCGCTCGACGGCCGGCCGCGCGTGTGTGGTCTCAAGGCGTTGCTGACCGAGTGGCTCGAGTTCCGTCGTCGGACAGTGCGGCGCCGGCTCGAGTTTAGGCTCGATAAGGTGGCGCGCCGTCTGCACATTCTTGACGGCATGTTGATCGCGTACCTCAACCTAGATGAGGTTATCCGCATCATCCGCCGCGAGGAAGAGCCCAAACCAGTACTGATCAAGCGTTTTAAGCTCTCGGATGCGCAGGCCGAGGCGATCCTCGAGACCAAGCTGCGACATCTCGCCAAGCTTGAGGAAATGCGGATCCGTGACGAACAGGAGCGCCTCGCGACGGAACGCAAAGAGATCGAGGCGCTTTTGGGCAGCAAGGCCAAGCTCACGAAGCTAATCCGTACCGAGATCATTGCCGACGCCGAGGAATACGGCGACGCACGACGCACGCGCATTGTCGAACGTGCCGCCGCTCAAGCCATTGAGCCGACCGACCTGCTCGCCAATGAGCCGGTGACCGTGGTGCTGTCCACCGGTGGCTGGGCCCGGGCCGCGAAGGGGCACGACATCGATCCGCGTACGCTTACCTATAAGACCGGTGACGCGTTTCAGGCCGCGGCGCGCGGGCGAAGCACCCAGGCGGCACTGTTTATTGATACCACCGGACGCGCCTACACACTGCCGGCTCACAGCCTGCCTTCTGCGCGGGGCGCGGGCGAACCGCTCTCGGGTCGGCTCAATCCTCCAGACGGTGCTCGCTTTGCCGGCGTGCTGATCGGCGATCCCACCGACCAATGGCTGCTGGCGACTGACGCTGGGTACGGATTCACGGTTCGGCTCTCTGAACTGCAGTCGCGCAACCGGGCCGGCAAGGCCGTGATAAATGTAAGCGCGGGCGCGCTGGTGTTGCCGCCGGTCCCGGTACCGGGTCCCGAGGCGCTGGTTGTCACACTCAACAGCGAAGGGCGGTTGCTGATGTTCCCGGCCAGCGAGGTGCCGGAGTTGTCGCGCGGCAAAGGAAATAAACTGTTTGGAATACCAGTCAAGAAGGCCGAATCGCGCGCGGAGCTGATGACGGCCGCTGTGGTACTCGCGCCGGGCCAATCACTGAGTGTGTTTTCCGGTGAGCGGCAGATGACTTTAGGCCCCGGCGATCTGGAACACTACAGGGGCGAGCGCGCTCAGCGCGGCGCGGTTCTGCCACGCGGCTGGCGCAATGTCGAGCGGATTGCCGCGACGGAACCCGTAGCCCCGCGGTAGCGGCGCGGCAGGAGCTGGCTCTTCAGCCAGCCCCCACGCCCACCTCCAAATGTTTTTGTACTAGTTAGCCGCGGGTAGCGCGGGCAGGGTCATTTTCATGGCCGCTGCTGCAGCTTCCAATTTCGCTTTGGCATCGTGTGCACTGGCCACGGCCGTTTCAACGTCGCCAGCCGTGTTGGCCGCTTGCGCCTTGCTCCACGAAGCGGTTGCTTCGTCAGCGGCGCTCTTCGCGGCGGCCACGTCCACTCCTGCCGGAGCATGCTTGGACTTGCCGAGCGCGGTGACGCGTTTGGTCACGGCGGTCATCATTCCGGGCACAGCTGCGGCCAGGGTGGGCCATTCGGCTGTCATGGCTTTGACCGCCGCTTCCTTCTTGAGCATTGTGGCGCCCAACAGGCCCTGGGCTTCGGACTGCACGGCCGGCGCGTTTGCCAGCACACTCTTATAGTCCTTTGTGTCGAAGGAGGTCTTAAGATCGGCCAGTTTCGCCTGCACTGCGGTGAGCTGGTCAGGTATGTATTTGGGAGCCTCAGGGGCGGCAGCAATCGAATTCTCGATGCCTGCAATCGCCTGCTTGGCGGGCTCCATCTGATTCGCGCAAGCCACCAGCAGCAGGGTCGCGGCTAGGGCCAGGAATGCGAAGGTCCGGTTCGTTTGAATCCTCATCGCTCGTGCTCCTCAACGTTTGTTTTCAGCGTGGCGGCTCTGTCGGCCTCATGCGCCGCGCGATGTTAGCGCGTTACGCGCGCCGTTGCTTGAGTTAGCGGAGTTCATCGGCACGGTCGGGGCTGGGCGGCGCTATTCTTCGGCGCGATGGCAGGCAACCATGCTCTCGCCCACCCGACGCAGGAGCGGCCGGTCGTCCGCACAGCGCGCGATTGCGATGGGGCAGCGATGCCGGAAGACACAGCTGCTTTCGGCACCGCCCACTGCCGGCACCTCTCCTGGGATGGGGGCGGCCAGTGGCGAGCGGGTCGGATCGGGAATCGGGTTGGCGGCCAGCAAGGCACGTGTGTATGGATGACGCGGCGCGCCATAAAGTGCCGCGCACGGCGCCATTTCCATGACGCGGCCTAGGTAGAGCACCATCACGCGGTCGCACAAATAGCGGACGGTCGCGAGGTCATGCGCGATGAACAGCATGGCCAGGTGCATTTCATCGCGCATGTCGCGCAGGAGGTTTGCGATCTGGGACTTGATCGACATGTCCAGCGCGGCCACCGGCTCATCGCAGATCAGCAGCCGTGGGCTAAGCATCAGTGCCCGTGCCACACCGACCCGCTGCGCTTGGCCACCCGACAGCTGGTGGGGGTAGCGAAACAACAGTTCCGCACCGAGACCGACACGCTCGAGCATCTGCGTCACCAGCACCTCATGCTGGCGGAGGGAGGCGCGACGAAACTCCAGCAGCGGTTCGGCCACGAGCTCGGCCACATTCATGCGCGGATCGAGCGCGCCGAGCGGATCCTGGAATACGATTTGCAGTCGTTCCCGTGCCGCGCGCAGTTCGGCGCTTCGCATAAGCAGCAAATCCCGTCCCTGGAAAAGCACGCGGCCGGTGGCCGGGATCAAGCGCAGCAGCGCACGCGCAATGCTGGATTTGCCACTTCCCGATTCACCGACCAGCCCCAGACTCTCGCCGGCGGCCACCTCAAAGCTTACGCCGTCGACCGCCGTGAGATAACGCCTCGTCCACAGCGGCGCACCCGTGGCGTAGCGCACCTGCAAATTGCTCACCTGCAGTAACGCGGGCGCCGCGTTCGGCGCGCTCATGACCAGGCCTCGCAGATTTGTTCACTGCTGGCATCGAGGTGGCAGGCAAGTTCGCGCCCGACAGGCCGGGGCCGGACCTCGGGACGCTCGTGGCACCGTTCAAACACCAACGGGCAGCGAGGAGCGAAAGCGCAACCCGCCGGTAGATCGCTCAAGTTCGGCGGCTGCCCGGATATGGACGGAAGGCGCGCCGGTGGCGGTAGGTCCCATCGGGGCAATGAGCGAAGCAGTCCGGCGGTGTAGGGATGAAACGGGGAGGCGTACAGTTCGCTGGCCGGAGCTTGTTCGACGATGCGGCCAGCGTACATGACCGCGACCCGGTCGGCCATTGGGGCAAGCGCCGCCAGATCGTGGGTCACAAATAACGATGCCACGCCCGTGCGCCCGCGCACCTCGCGTAGCAATTCCAGAACCTGCGCCTGTACCGTCACATCCAGTGCGGTTGTGGGCTCGTCCAGCAACAGGATTTCCGGATCGCACATCAATGCCATGGCGATCAGCACCCGCTGGCGCATGCCGCCCGAGAGCTCGTGAGGGTACTGGCGTAGGCGCTGGGCCGGATCGTTGATGTGCACGGTCGCCAAAAGCTCGCTGGCACGCGCGCGGGCCGCGCGCCTTCCGAGCCGCAAATGCCATCGTGCAGCTTCGGTAAGTTGCGTCACCACATTCAGATAAGGGTTGAGCGCGCTCAGTGCGTCCTGAAATACCATGGCGATCCGCCGCCCTCGCAGTGCACCGAGTCGCGCCGGACTTGCACCCAGTAATTCCTCGCCCCGATAGCTGACGCTGCCCGACACGCGGGCGGAGGGCTGCAGCAATCCGAGCAGCGCGAGCAATAGCTGCGTCTTGCCCGATCCGGATTCGCCCACCACCCCCACGCACTCGTGCTCAGCCAAGTCCATATCCAGCGCATCAAGCGCACGCAGTTCCGGGCCGGCACCTGGGTAGGTCACCGTGAGTGAGCGCGCCCGCAACAGCAACGGCTCGCCACCGCTCATGAGCGTTCCTCGCGCGGGTCCAGGGCGTCGCGCAACGCATCACCCAGACGGTTGAAGCACAGGATGATCGCTGCCAGGAACAAGGCCGGAAAGATCAGTAACGGCGGGTGCGCCTGCATCTCGTTGGCCCCATCCGCGACCAGCGAGCCAAGGGAGGCGAGCGGTTCGTGTACACCGAGTCCCAGAAAACTCAGTACCGCCTCGAACAGGATGACGCTCGGGATCGTCAGCGTTGCATACACCGCCACCAGGCCGATGAGATTTGGTAACACGTGGCGCCAGATCATGGCCGGTGTGCGCACACCCAGTGCGCGCGCCGCGTCGATATACTCGTGAGCTCGGATCGAGAGCGTCTGGCCGCGTACCATGCGCGCAATGTCGAGCCACGAAACGGCACCGATGGCGACGAACACCAGCAGGAAGTTCCGTCCGAACAATACCTCGAGCACGATCACAAATGGGATAAAGGGCACCGTGTAGAGCACATCGACGATGCGCATCAGCAGCCCGTCGACTCGGCCCCCCAGGTAACCGGCCGTCGCGCCCCACAACACGCCGATCGTTACGCTGATCAGGCTGGCCGCAATGCCCACCAGCAGCGAGATACGACAGCCCCACATGACTCGCACCAATAGGTCCCTTCCCAGCCCATCGGTGCCGAACAGGCGACCGCCCGCCAGCGTGGGCGGCGCAAAGATCTTCGTCCACAGCGGCGTGGAATAATCGTACGGCGATATCAACGGCACCAGCACTGCGGCGGTGATGATCAACGCGAGTAACAGCGCCGCGAACCGAGCGCTGGGCTGTGCGCACAGCCGCCTCCAGCCCTCACTCCATAAATTGCCGCGGTAGCCGGTGGTGTTCAAGCGCGGATCCGGGTGCGCGGATCCAACCACGCATAGCACATGTCGACGAGCAGGTTGAGGCCAATGATCAGCGCTCCATAGAGCACTGTGACTCCGGTGACCACGGTGTAATCGCGATTGAGCGCACCGGTGACAAACAGGCGCCCGATTCCGGGCAGACCAAACACCTGTTCGATGACGATCGAACCTGTGAGTACGCCGGCCAGGGCCGGACCGACGAAGGAGACCAGCGGTAGGAGGGTGGCGCGCGAGGCATGGCGCCACAGAATCGTGTGCGTCGGCAATCCTTTGGCGCGCGCTGTGCGGACGTACGGCTGGTTGAGTGCGTCAATGGCCGCGGCACGAACGATGCGTGCGATGTAGGCACTATAAGGGAGGGCAAGTGCCAGCGAAGGCAGCAGCAAATGACGCCACGAACCGCTCACCCAATCTCCGGCGGGCAACCAATGCAGGCGCATCGCGAACAGCAATATCAGTAGTGGTGCGATGACGAATACCGGGACCGATATGCCGAGCATCGCGACGCTCATCGCAGCACGATCCCGCCAGCTGCCCGGTCGCGTCGCCGCCAGCAGGCCCGCCGTCCCCCCTGTAAGCAAGGCTATGAACATGGCGGCGCTACCGATCGTGAGGTCCACAGGGAGTCCCTGGGCGATGAGTTCATTGACCGAAGTGTTGCGGTACTGAAAGGAGGGGCCCAGGTTCCCGTGCGCCAGATCGTGTAAGTAACGCAGGAACTGTCGCCATACCGGCTCATCCAGGTGGTAGCGGGCCTCGATGCTGTGCTGAATGTGCGGCTCCAACAGCCTGTCCGAATCGAAGGGCCCGCCCGGGGTCGCGTGCAGCAGCATGAACGCCAGCGTCGCGATCACCAGCAGCGTCGGTACGGCGGTGAGCAGCCGCCGCAGGAAATAGCGCATCACGCTATTGGCCTTGGTGTTCGAGTACGTACATGTACTGCGACAGGTTGCGATCCTGGATGTTGCTGGCCCAGCCGCGCACGTACGATTTAATCAGATGCCGGGTCGCGTAGTAGTACAGCGGAATGCACGCGACGTCGTCGTTAAGTATTGACTCGGCCTGGGCCAGCAGCTGCAGGCGCCGGGCCGCATCGGCTTCGTTGCCGGCGGCGTTCAGCAGCGTGTCATAGCGCGGATTGGAGTAGCCGCCGTCGTTATAACCGAAGCCGGTCTGGAACAGCTGCAGGAAAGTGTAGGGATCTGGGTAGTCGCCGATCCAGGCGTAGTGAAACAGTGCCAGCTTTTTTAGGTGACGCTCGTTGAGCTGCACGCGGAACTCCTCGTTGTAGGTCTCGACCTGGGCGCCCAGGTTAGCGCGCCACATGGCAGCGACCGCTTCGTAGGTGCGGCGGTTGTCTGAATCAGTCGGATAATGAAGTTCGATACGCAGCGGGTGCTGCCGGGTGTAGCCGGCCGCGGCGTAATAGCGCTGCGCAAGCGCGTGTCGCGCTGGCACGGACAGCTGCGTCCAGTCTGGAAGCGGGGCATGGTAGCCCGGGAGCGGCGGTGTGGGCGTCCAAGCCGGCTGGTACAGGCCCTGACGCACGTAACGCACAAGGGTCTCGCGGTCGACGCCCAAGGTAAGGGCCATGCGCAGATTTCGGTTGTTCGCGAAGGGCGGACGTTGGGCGTTGAGCCCGAGCACGAAATTGCCAAGATACGGCGCGCTGACGACCTGCGCCCCCAGGCGTGCTCTGAGCCATGCCGTTTGCTCAGCGGAGAAGGAGTCCGTGAACATGAGCTCCCCGGCAAAGAAACGCGAGGTTTGCACCGCGCGATCGAGCGGCAGGTATACGACCCGTTGCAGCCTAACGTGCGCCGCATCCCAGTAGCGCGGATTTTTTGCGAGCGTCACCCGGCCGCCCATCACCTGTTCGCGCAACACAAAAGCGCCATTGCTGACGATATATTCAGGTCGGACCCAGTCCTCGCCGTGCGCGCGCACGGCGGGCTCGTATTGTGGGTAGGCGTACGACTTAGTCAGCAAACTAAGCAGGTACGGGGTCGGTGCGTTCAGCGCCACGCGCACCGTGTGCTCGTCGGGCGCAGAGATACCCAGTTCAGTCGCCGGCAGGCGCCCTTCGCTGATTGCGATCGCGTTAAGCACCGGCGCCAGCGTCTGAGCGTACTCCGATGCGGTGACCGGGCTGACGGTTCGGCGCCAGGCGTAGACGAAATCCGCAGCGCGTACCGGGACACCATTGGACCAGCGCGCCTCGCGCAGGTGAAAAGTCCAGGTGCGACCGTCCGCACTGGTTTGCCAGCTCAACGCCATGCCCGGCTCGGGCTCGCCGCGTTCGTCCAGGCGGGTTAGGCCTTCGAACAGATCATCGAGCACGTGCGCCGCCGGTACATCGGTGGAAATCGAAGGATCCAGACTCCGCATTCCACCCGCGTCGACGGCGCGCGTGAGCTCTTGGGAAGCCGCCAACGTATGCCCCACCTTAATTGCATGGGTGCCTACGCCCGCGTCTTCCCCGGAACAGGCCGAAAGGGCCAGCGCCGCCGCCGCTGCCAGTGCGGGCCAGCGGCGCGCTACGGCACGGGCACTGCGCGGCGCCGTCACGATTTGAGCACGACCTCTTCAGACGCGTGCACGAGATAGCCCTGGATGTACTGCACGCCCAGCTGCCAGACCACCGCCATGGTATTGGCATCTTCGATGCGCTCGGCGATGGTCGGGATGCCGCGCTTAGTGGCCAGCTCAACGAGCGCGCGCACGTGCTTTTGCACCTCAGGCTTGCCCGACAGCCCCTGCATCAATGAACCATCTATTTTTAGAAAATCCACCAACAGGGCGCCGAGCAATCCCGTGGAGTCGGGCCCGACGCCGAAACTATCGAGCGCTACCTTGATGCGCCGCTTGCCCAACTCATCGAACAATAGGCGCGTTGGTTGCAGATAGCGCGTGGCTAATTCTTCGGACAGCTGCAGGCACAGGCGGTTGGGTTCGGCGAGCGTGGCCTTAAGTTGGCCATCAAGCCATTCCACCAGTCCGGCATCAAGCAGACTGTCACGCGAGAGTCGGACAAAGAGCAGATCGGGCTGGCGTTTGCCGATCACGCCGAGCGCAGCGGCCAGTACCCAGCGGTCGATATTGCGCATAAGGTCGTTACGCTCGGCCGCCGGCAGAAACTCCGCCGGCAGCACCTCGCGCGCCTGGTTGTCGAGCATACGCACGGCGATGTCAAAGAATTTTCGGTCGCTGCCGGTGAGACTGGCAATGGGATGTTGCACCAGGTGAAAGCGGTTCTCGAGCAGTGCGGCATTGATGTGCTTGACCCAAATCTGGTCGTAGGCCAGTACGCGCGTGTCCTGATTGACACGTTCGTTGACGGTGACTTGGTTGCCGCCGCGCTCTTCGCTCCGGCGTGCCGCGCCCAGCGCTATGGCCACACCCTCGTCGAGGCTCACATCGGCATGGGCCAGGAGGCCCACGCCCGCCGAGCAGGTCGCGCGCACCGGGCGCCCGCCCACAGAGAAGACGTGCTGGGCGATCCGTTCGATGATGCCCTCGCTCCAGGCCTCGGCGTCGCGTGCGTTGCCTCGCTCGAGCAGTAGCAACAAGCTTGCGGCGCCAAAATGTCCGGCGACGTCATGCGGGCCCAGCATGGTGCTCACCTGAGCGGCGTACAGCACCAAAAATTCTTCCGTCGCCGTGGCGCCAAGTTCCGCCGTCAGAGTCGCGAATCTATCGGGGCGCAATATAATCAAACAGCGCACCCCGCCGGCCGGAGGCTTGGCGAGTCGCTCGTTGCACAGTCGCAGCAAATGCTGTCGTTGCCACAGCCCTGTGGTGGGATCGCGGCATACCGCGTCGGCAAGTTCAGTTGCCAGCTGTAGCTCGTCACGTTTGCGCGCTGCCACGATCAACTGAGCGCACGGTTCACCTTCGTACTCCCCGATGATCAGCAGTAGTTCCAGGGCCACCGTGCCACCGTCGGCCCGTCGGGCTCCGCACTTGAGCCGGTGGTCACTCCAGCGGCCTTGTAGGCAGGCCGCGAGCGCGCCCTTAAGGGAGGCCTGGGTCTCGGCATCAAACAAGTCCATCACCGGCTGACCCACCAGCGCACCGTCGTCCGGGTACCCAAACAGCCTGAGCCATGCCGCGTTGACCTGGACGACAATTCCTTCCTGCACATGTGCAATAGCATCGTCGGACCGATGCAGTGCGGTTTCCAGTTGGCGGCGATACGCCTGCGCCGTATGCAAAGTGTTAGTGAGAGTTTTTTCTATGCGATACGCACGAAGCTCGCGCCGGATCACCGCTTGCAGGTGCTCCGGGCTGCCCATACTCGCAGTGTCGCGTGCTCCATGAGCCATATCCGCCCCGGCGATCGTGCCATCGACGCGTTCTCGGATCACGATCATGGCCACCTCAGCGGCGGCCTGGTCGCGAGTGACCGCCAGCGCGGCAAGCTCGGCCGCACTGGGTGACACGGTGAGCAACAACTCCGGATCGTACTGCGCGAAGCCCTCAGCGAGATCCGCCAGCGCCGGTATCCAGTAGCAGCGGGCCGCCAGGCCGCTGTTGCGTAGCATGCTATTGAGGGCTTCGACCGGGTCACGGGACGCGCTCTGCACCAGCACAGCGACGGTGGTGGGTTCGCTCAATAGATGCTCCGTGGCTGCCGGGCTTGCGCCCCGGCGAATAAGGAAAATTCTAGCATTATGACCCTGTTAAGCCGTGCGCTAGGCCGCGGTTTAGGCCGGTATTCGCGCGCGGGGCGGGTGGCAGGGGAACAGTGATGCCGTTATCATACGCGGCCCTGCGCAGGGCGCACCTCATACGCGGCCACGGACGAAACGGACATGTCGAGCTACACCACAAGCGAAATCCGATCCGGAATGAAAGTCATCCTTGAGGGGGACCCGTACGCGATTGTTGACAACGAATTCGTCAAGCCGGGCAAGGGCCAGGCCTTTAATCGCATCAAAGTCCGCAATCTGAAGAATGGGCGCACCATCGAGCGCACGTTTCGCTCGGGCGAGTCGCTCGAGGCCGCCGACGTCATGGATGCGGAGATGCAATACTTGTACAACGACGGCAGTTTTTGGCACTTCATGATCCCCGACAATTTTGAGCAGTACTCGACCGACAAGAACGTGATCGGCGACAACGCCGTCTGGCTAAAGGACGGCATGAGCTGCACCGTCACGCTCTGGAACAACGTGCCGCTGGTAGTTACGCCCCCGGCCCATGTCGAACTCAAGATCATTGAAACCGACCCGGGCTTGCGCGGGGACACCGCCACGGGCGGGCAGAAATCCGCCAAGCTGGAGACCGGCGCCGTGGTCCGGGTGCCGCTGTTCCTCAACGAGGGCGAAGTAATTCGCGTCGACACCCGCACCGGCGCCTATATTTCACGCGCCAAGGCATAATTGGCACCCGACGATGCCGTTGGCCGGGGTAAGGGCCCTAACGACATCGCCATGACGATCAATCGAAGGCAATGGCTCGAGGGCCTCGGCGCCGGGCTGATCACGGCGGCCGTGCGGCCATCGGACGCGGCCACAACCGATGCGAAGCCCGAAGGGCCTCTGGCACCGCTGGCACTGCGGGACTTTACACCCCGCAGCATGCTGCACGTTGCGCAAACCCACGTGCCCCAGGCGCGTTTCCCGGTCATCGACGTGCACTCACACCTGTCAAACACCCGTCGTAGCGAGCGGGGAGTGGCACTCGGCGAGGAAGTCAACATCTGGATTTCCGCCCAGGACGCACTGGCGCTTATGGATCGCAGGAATGTGCGCACGTTGGTCAATCTGACCGGCGGCCACGGCGCTGGGCTCGAGACCACTCTGGCGGCATTGGACCGCGCAGCTCCCGGCCGCTTGCTAAGTTGCACCGAGCCCGCCTATGAAAAATTTCTCGCCCCTAATTATCCACAACTACAGGCTGATGCCATTGTTGCCGCCGCACGAGCCGGCGCGCGCGGTCTTAAAGTGCTCAAAACCCTGGGGCTGTATTTGCGCGAGGAAATAACCGGTGGTCCGTTGGTCAAAGTAGACGACCGGCGATTTGATCTGATGTGGGAAGCGTGCGCGGCAACGAAGCTGCCGGTGTTCATACACACGGGTGATCCCGAGGCATTCTTTTTGCCCGTGGACCGCTATAACGAACGCTATGACGAGCTTGGTTTTCATCCCGACTGGTCCTTTCACGGGCAGGATTTCCCAAGTTTCCAGGAACTGCTTTCCGCCCGTGACCGGCTCTACGCGCGTCATCCACGCACGCAGTTCGTCTCATTACACGTCGGGCACAATGCTGAGAACCTGGCGGCGGTTGGCGGGTCGCTGGACCGATTCCCAAACACCACGGTTGAATTGGGCGCGCGCATCGGCGAGCTCGGGCGCCAGCCACGCACTGCCGGGCGGTTTTTCGATAAATACCAGGATCGAATTTTGTTCGGGACTGACGCCGTGCCGCCGCCGGAGGGGGAAAAATTCCCCCAGCAGGTCTTTAAGGATGAGCTCTACGAGATCTATTTCAGGTTTTTAGAGTCCGACGACGAGTATTTCGACTACGCCCCGGCGGCCGTGCCGCCGCAGGGGCGCTGGCGAATCTACGGACTGGCGCTTGGCGAACCGATCCTAAAGAAGATTTATCATGACAACGCTGCGCGGCTGTTGGGTTTGTCCTGACGGTTCTCTGACCGCGCTGTCTAAGCGCGGTCACTGGTAAAAGCTATTACCTGGTCGATCCGGTCGGCCCCGCAGGCAATCATCACTGTTCGGTCGAATCCAAGTGCCACACCGGCGCAGGCGGGCAGCCCGGCACGCAGCGCCGCCAGCAAGAATTCATCCATCCGCGGGACGGTGAGCCCACGGGCGGCCCGGGCTTGCTGGTCCGCCTGGAATCGGGCGGCTTGCTCATCGGCGTCGGCCAGCTCCTCGAAACCGTTGGCCAGTTCGATGCCGCGCAGGTAGAGCTCGAATCGCAGTGCGAGGCGACGATCAGCCGGCTCAAGACGGGCAAGAGCGGCCTGGCTGGCCGGGTAATGATGCACAAACACGGGGCCGGCCATTCCCAGCTGCGGGCCGATGTGTGCGCCCATCAATAGATCGAGCAGGTCGTCGCGCCCACATTCGCTCACCAGCCGATCATCGGAGCCCTGTGCCCGGGCGCACTCGGCCAGTAACCGGTCAGGATCGGTGAGAGGATTGCGGCCCAGGACCTCGATGAAGGCCTCTTCGTAACTGAGGTATCGGGTGGCTGCGCCTGCTTTCTGGGCCAAGAGCACGCGCAGAAGATCATCGACCTCCTGCATTAATTCGGCGAGTGACCATCCTTCGCGGTACCACTCCAGCATCGTAAACTCGCTGTTGTGGATGGGTCCTTGTTCCTCGCCGCGGAACACGTGGCAGATCTGGTACACATCTCCGCTCCCGGAGGCGAGCAAGCGCTTCATGGCATACTCAGGTGAGGTGTGCAGGTACTGGGGGCTTCGGGGCGCGCCCGGCCAGTGCACTTGACCCGAGTGCAGGTGTCGATCAGTCACGGCGTGATTGACCAGCTGCGGGGTGTCGACTTCTAGGAGCCCGCGCGCCCAAAAAAACGCACGTGTTTGGGCGAGCAACGAAGCGCGATGGCGCAGTCGCTCAGGTGGCACGCCAGGACGCCAGCTGAGCTCCGGCGGGCCTTGCCGCGATCCGTCCATGGCGGCTAGCGGGACGCCTTCGACATCAGACCGATGGCTTGGCCCATCCGCACCTCAGCGTGGGCCGAAAGTGTCGGCGCCCAGGCACCGGAGGCGCGGGGCAGTAGCAGGATGATTGTTGATCCCATGTTGAAGCGGCCAAGCTCTGCGCCCCGCTCCAGGTTCGAGGCCGCCGACGCAGGGAGCGGTAATGACACCGGTGCGCGCGCGCGGGTTCGGGCGATGTCGCCATGCCAGACCGTGGCCATACTACCCACGAACAGCGCCCCGACCATTACCAGCGCGTGCGGTCCGTACTGGCCGTCAAACTCCAGTATCACCCGCTCGTTGCGCGCGAAAAGATCGGGGACCAGTGCCGCCGTGACGTCATTGACGCTGAACAGTCTTCCCGGCACGTACCAGGCACCCACCAGAGTGCCGGCAAGTGCCATGTGGACCCGGTGATAGTTGTAAGGGGCGAGGTAAATAGTCATGAAGGGGCCGCCCAGAAGGCGTCCGGCCAGCTCGGCATTGCCGGCCAGGAGGGTCTTCAAAGAGTAGTCCCTGCCCTTGGCCTGGATGAGATTGCCCTGGGCCGTCGTGCCCAGGGCGCTGATCCGGCCGTCCACCGGACTAATGATCGCGTTGGTGGCGCTTGCCGCCCGGCGCACCCCGACTCTCAGCGCTCGGGTAAAAAATGCGTTGAAGCTCTCGTAGGCCATAGGGTCGGGCTGAGCCGCGTCGCGGAGTTCGGGCCGGTAGGCGCGCACGAACGCCCGGATCAGCGGACCACGGATCCATGTGGCGCGGGCGCGCGCAATGCGCCCGATCCAGCCCGATAGCAGCCGTTGTGGGAGCAGATATTGCAGCGCCACGAACAGCCGCGCGCTCAATGAACCTGGGCCACTCACAGCAGGGCCGCCTGTCCCAGGGCGCGCAGGTCCCCGGTCAAAGTTGCCGCCACCAGTGGAGGAGAAAACACCGCGGCCAGGCGCCCGCGCGAATCGAGCAGGTACAGCGTTGCCGAATGCTCAAGTTGGTAGCTGCCGTCGGCCCGCATCTCGTGTTCGGATGCCGCCGCGACACTGCGCATCAACGGCGCAAGCTCGTCGAGGCCGGCGGACAAGCCGACGAAGTGCGTACTAAAACCGCCTAGATACTGCTTGAGCACGGCCGGCGTGTCCCGTTCCGGGTCCACTGTTATAAAGAGGACCTGCAGGTCCGGGAGCGGAGCCTGGCGCTGCACGTCGCGCAGCACCGCAAGGGTGGCGGGACAGACATCGGGGCAGTACGTATAACCGAAAAACAGCAGGCTCGGATGGCCATTCAGAGCAACGTTGCCGTAGGGCCGGCCATTGAAATCCCGCAGTTCAAAGTGCGCCAAGGCTCGCGGCTGAGGCAGCCAGGTGCCGGCCTGCAGTGCGATGGGTTTTTGTGCCAGCATGCGTGCCGCGATGCCGCCGGCGAGTGCGCCAAGGGCGGCCGTGGTCACGATCCAGGGCAGGGCACGGGTTAATGGCATGGCTCGATTATCTCATATGGCACCGCGCCGTCGTTCTGCGACGCCGTCTGCGGCGTTACTGTGGAGGCGATTGACCGCGCAGCTGCGGCGCGCCGGTTTGCACTACGGGCACGGCACGAGCGGCGCCCGCGATGAGGCGGCGGCGTTAATGTGGCACGTCCTAAGACTGCCCAGGCAACCCAGCATCGCGCGCCTGCGTCGTCGCGTCACGAGCGCGCAACTGAAGAAGTTGCACGCTTTGGTAGCGCGACGTATCACGGAGCGCGTTCCGGCGGTGTACCTGACGCAGCGTACCTGGTTCGCGGGTCTGCAGATGTACGTCGATGAGCGCGTGCTGATTCCACGCTCGCCATTGGCAGAGCTCATAGAGCATCGATTTGCGCCCTGGATCGATGCGGCGCGGGTCCGGCGCGTAGCGGATATCGGCACCGGATCAGGGTGTATCGCGATCGCCTGCGCGCGCGCCTTGCCGAAAGCGCGCGTCGATGCGGTCGATATCTCGGAACCGGCGCTGCGCGTCGCGCGCCTGAATATCCGCCGGCATCGTCTCGCGCGGCGCGTGCGTGCCATCAAGTCGAATCATTTCAGCGCGCTGCCGGCAGATGCTTACGATATTATCTTGAGCAATCCGCCCTACGTGGGGCGGGCAGAGATGGCAACGCTGCCACCCGAGTACCGTCATGAACCGACTGCCGCGCTGGCCGCCGGAGCCGACGGGCTCGCGGCGGTGCGTGTCATCCTAAGGGACGCGCCGCGCTATCTGCGGTCCGGGGGCATATTGGTCGTCGAAGTGGGCAACACCGAGACGCGAGTGCGCAGGTGCTTTCCACGCCTGCCATTCACGTGGCTGCAATTCACGCGCGGCGGCGGCGGCGTGTTCCTGCTAACGCGCGAGCAGTTGAGCGCTATGAAAGGTAACTGATGTCGGGGAATTCAATCGGGCGCTTATTCACGGTGACCACCTTTGGCGAGAGTCACGGACCGGCGCTTGGCTGTATCGTTGATGGCTGCCCGCCCGGGCTCGAGCTGGCGGAAGCTGACCTGCAGCGCGACGTGGATCGCAGGCGCACCGGTACCTCGCACTTCGTAAGCCAGCGTCGCGAAGGTGATGCGGTGCGCATTCTGTCGGGAGTGTATGCGGGCCGCACTACCGGCACCCCGATCGGTGTGCTGGTGGAGAACACGGACGCGCGGTCGCGCGATTACGATCAATTGATTGATCGTTTCCGTCCCGGCCATGCCGACTATACCTACGCACACAAATACGGACATCGCGATCATCGAGGCGGCGGTCGCTCATCGGCGCGCGAGACCGTGATGCGTGTCGCCGCCGGAGCCATTGCCCGCAAATACCTCGCCGAGAAGCTGCAAGTGAGCATCCGTGGCTACCTCAGCCAGATCGGTGCGCTGCAACTCGATCCCGTGGAGCCTTCTGCGGCCTACCAGAATCCGTTTTTTTGCCCTGATCCGGCGCGCGTTCCCGAGCTTGAAAAGCTGCTCTGGGATCTGCGCAGCGCCGGCGATTCGGTGGGCGCGCGCGTCACGGTAATGGCAGAAGGAATCCCCCCAGGATTGGGTGAGCCCGTCTTCGACCGACTCGATGCCGACATCGCCCATGCAATGATGGGCATCAACGCCGTGAAGGCGGTCGAAATCGGCGCCGGCGTCAGCTCGGCGGCGCAACGCGGCAGCGAGCATCGCGATGAAATGACGCCACAGGGGTTCCTGAGCAACAACGCCGGCGGTGTTCTGGGCGGTATCTCCACCGGTCAGGCCGTCGTGGTGCACTTGACGTTCAAGCCCACCTCCAGCATCCAAATCCCGGGGCGCACCGTCGATCGCGCCGGGCGCGCGGTCGAAGTGGTCACGACCGGACGTCACGATCCGTGCGTGGGTTTGCGGGCGACGCCCATCGCCGAGGCGATGCTGGCGATCGTGCTGGTGGATCACTACCTGCGTCAGCGCGCTCAGAACGCCGACGTGGTTGCGAGTGCCCCCGACCTCGCACGGCGCAAGCGGTGAGCAAGAGCTGGAACGTGGCGGTGCTGGGCGCCACCGGACTGGTGGGGGAAATGATGCTCACCGTGCTGGAAGAGCGAAAATTCCCCGTGCAGGAACTCTTTCCGCTCGCCAGTGATCGGTCGCTCGGAAAGTCGGTGCAGTTTCGGGGCCGTGAGATGTCGGTCATGGACGCCGCACAGTTTGATTTTTCGCGCGCACAACTCGGATTATTCTCCGCCGGCAGCGACGTCTCTGCGCTCTACGCACCCAAAGCTGCGGCGGCCGGATGCGTGGTCATCGATAACACCTCGCAGTTTCGCTGTGAGGCTGATGTTCCCCTGGTCGTGCCCGAGGTGAACCCATCGGCGATAGCGCAGTACCGGCACCGCGGCATCGTCGCGAATCCCAACTGCTCAACGATCCAGATGGTGGTGGTGTTGAAGCCGATCTATGACGCCGTGGGGATTGAGCGCATCAATGTGGCCACCTACCAATCCGTCTCTGGCGCCGGCCGGAAAGCGGTCGAAGAACTCGCCCACCAAACCGCCCAGCTGCTCAATGGCCGTCCCGTGGAGCCCAAGCACATGCCCAAGCAGATCGCTTTCAATTGCCTGCCGCAGATCGACAAGTTCATGGACAACGGCTACACCAGAGAAGAGATGAAGATGCACTGGGAAACTCAGAAGATACTGGCCGATGACACCATTCGCGTGAATGCCACGGCGGTGCGCGTGCCGGTGTTTTACGGCCACTCCGAGGTGCTGCATATCGAAACTCGGAGGCCAATCACTGCCGCCGCCGCCCGCGCATTACTGGCGAGCGCGCCCGGAGTTGAGGTCATTGATGAGCGCATACCGGGCTCCTATCCGACCGCAGTTACCGAAGCAGCGAACCACGACACGGTTTATGTCGGGCGCATTCGCGAGGATATGACTTATGAGCGCGGTCTGGACCTTTGGGTCGTTGGGGACAATATCCGCAAGGGGGCGGCCACCAACGCGATCCAAATCGCCGAGATTTTGGTTCGGGAGTATTTATAAGTTATATTGCCGGGCAAATAGCCGCCGGGCCAAGGAAAGCAGCGCAACTGGCTGTTTTTTAATGGAGTAACTCCTCTGAAAGGCCACTGGGAGATCTAATGTCCTCGCGTTATGTCGTACGTGCTCTGATTCTGGCAGGCCTGATGCCGGCCGCAGCGATGGCGCTGGGATTGGGGGACATTCACCTCAAGTCGGCTCTGAATGCTCCATTGGATGCCGAAATCGATCTTACGGCGACGGCCGAAGAACTTCGCGGCCTCAAGGTCGCACTAGCCAATCGCGAGAGTTTCTCCCGCTACGGGCTGGATTACCCCGCTTACTTTGATTCCGTAACGCTGGTGCCGGCCAAGTCTACGGACGGCCACGACGTGCTGCGAGTGCACTCGAGTGCCGTGGCGACCGAGCCCTTTGCGACCTTGCTGATCGAGGCCACCTGGGCCCGCGGCCGCCTGGTGCGCGAGTACACCGTGTTGCTGGACCCGCCGGTGTTTACGGGTGACAAGGCGAGCTCGGCCGCGGCTGTCGCCGCACCTGAAGGGGCGCCTCAAGCACACGCGGGCGGTGTGGAACGTCCGACAAATTCCGAAGTCGAGGCGCCTGCGGCGGGCCCGCCACCGCCACCGTCCACGGCGACCAGGTCTACCTCGGCCGCGACGCCCGGAGCAGGGGACAGTTATGTCGTGCAGCGAGGCGACACCTTATCGGCCATCGCGGCGCAGCATTACCCAAACGCCGTGCGTGAGCGCGCGCTGATCGCGCTGTACAAGGCGAATCCGTCGGCCTTCGAAGGCAACATGAATGTGATGCATGCCGGCGCGACGTTGCAAGTGCCGGCCGAAGCGAGTCTGGCGACCATCGCTCCGGGCGAGGCCAATGCCGAAGTGAGCGCCCAGTATCGGGCCTGGGCCGGTACGCACGCCGACGGTGGCCGGCTGCACCTCGTTCCGCCTTCCGAACCCGCATCTGCGACCACGGGCAAGGCTGCCACGGGCGAGACCGCGGCACTGCAGGACCGTGTTGCGACACTTCAGAATCAACTGGCTGAGTCGAAACGCCTGCTCGAGCTGAAGAATGCCGAACTCGCGCGGCTCCAGCAGCAACTCAATCCGGGCAGCGGCGCGCGCGCACCGGCCCCAGTTGCCGTGCCCACACCGCCCAAGCCACCCTCGGCCACACCGAGCCCGGCTCCCCAGGAGACTCCGCCCGCAGTCGCTGAAGCGCCTAAGGAGACGCCGGCCGCCACCCCACCGCCTCGGGCCAAACGAGTGTCCCCGTCCGCCGCGGAGGGCGCTGGTTTACTGGGCTGGTTGGCAGCAAACTGGTATGTGTTGCTCGGCCTGGCCGCCGTGCTGATCGCTGCCGTGTTTGGAATCCGCAAAGTCAAGGCCCGTCGCGAACAGGATTTCGGGCACACGTTCGATCGACTCACCAACCCGGCCTTTGAGGCCGCCGCCGCGAAAGCGCGGCAGGCCGAAACGCAGCCGATGCGAACGCTGCAGAACAAGCAGGATTCCTCCTTTGTTGTGGAAGAGTCTGGCACTCATCCGGTGCCGCGTATGGGTGGCGCCGATTCCGCCCCGCTGCGCGCCGTCCCGGTCGCCGTCGATGACACCCTTTCCGCCAGCGGTACCGCGGTGGCCCTGGATCAGGGCGACCCCCTGGCCGAGGCGGACTTCCACATGGCCTATGGTCTGTATGACCAGGCCGCAGACCTGGTGCGCATTGCGATCTCCCGCGAGCCGCAGAGGCGCGACCTGCAGCTCAAACTGCTCGAAGTGTTTTTCGTCTGGGGCAATAAGGAGCAGTTCCTGCAACTTGCCCGCGAACTGTCAGCGAAGCGGGATCAGGCCATCGCGGGCGAATGGGAAAAAATTGTCATCATGGGCCGGCAAATTGCGCCGGAAGACCCTTTGTTTGCGAGCACCGGGAGTCTGCACAGTGTGGGCAGCGCCGGCGTCGACCTGAATCTCGAAGGCGGCCAGAATCGCGTCGACTTTGACTTGCTCGGTGAACCGACGGTCACCTCGGATTCGGTTGGCGATCGGGTGGACCTGGACTTGGGGGCCGCGCTGGGCGGCACGGAGGCCACCGGCGAGGCGCGCGCAGTGGGCGATACGGGGGTGGATTTTGTACTCGACGATCCGGCCCGCGGCGGAGATGCCACTGGTTCGACACGCGAGATGCAGCAGTCGCCGACCGTGACTCTGGATTTTAGCGATCACAGCCCCGACTCTCCGACGGTCGAGAATTTAATGAGCCCGGATGTCGAGAGCCCGACCATCCGCCAGAAGCTCGACGCCAGCAGTCGCAACCTCATGCACAGCGCTGATCCGACCGCGGAGCTCTCGGTGGTGGACTTGGGTCTGAGCGTTACGGGAGCCGACACCGGCCAGCATCCCTCCACCGATGCCGATTCCTCCAGCACCGCGCTGACCAGTCTGGACGAAGAAACGCGCGAACTATTTTCAAGGACGCACTCCGAATCCAACGACACGCAGCTCATGCCCTCATCGCCCGGCGGCAGCGCGAGTGGTACGTGGCTATTCACAGACAAAGATATCGGCGAGGGACTGTCCAAGCCCGACGGCGACGACGCGCCCACGGCGCTCGCAACCGCCATCTTGCCCGGCACCGCCGCGGGAGAGGGCCTCACGGCGCAGCTCGAGGCCCTCAAGGGGCACGGAGGCGGTGACGTCGATCTGGACCTCGGTGGTCTGGACATGACCGGCGAACCGGGCGGGGCGCTCGACTTGGATGTCGGGCACAGTGCAGCGCACGACGAAGGGGCGTTTGCGGCGACCCAACGCCTGAGCGGGCAACCGCAGTTGAACGAGGCCGAACCGGCGACGATGAGCGAGGTCGGCACCAAGCTTGACCTGGCCCGTGCTTACATGGATATGGGCGACCCTGAGGGTGCGCGCAGCATCCTTGAAGAGGTGTTGGCGGAAGGCTCTGTGTCGCAGAAGAGCGAAGCTCGCCGACTGGTCGACTCGCTCCCGGGCTGATCCGCCGGCCCATGGGCCGCGTGGCAATCGGAGTCGAGTACGACGGGTCGGCCTACCATGGCTGGCAGCGACAACCTCACTCCCACTCCATCCAGGAGACCTTACAAGACGCACTCGGGCGCATCGCCAATGCTCCCGTAGAACTAACCTGTGCGGGTCGCACGGACGCGGGCGTACATGCACGCGGCCAGGTCGCACACTTTGACACTGAAGCGCCGCGCAGCGCGCGAGCCTGGCAGTTTGGAGTCAACAGCCTGTTGCCTGCATCGATTAACGTACGCTGGGTGTATCCAGTCAGCGAACTATTCCATGCCCGTTATGCCGCCTTGCGGCGATGCTATCGTTACCTGGTCCTGAATCGGCCCACGCGCTCGGCTCTTGCGGCCGGGCGTGCTTTGGTCGTCTATTCGCCCCTCGAGACCAAGCTCATGCAGACGGCGGCCGATACACTGATAGGCGAGCACGACTTCAGCGCCTATCGGGCCGCCGAGTGCCAGGCCCGATCAGCGGTCCGCACGATCGAGGCGCTCGAGGTGCGACGGGAAGGTGACTGGGTCAGCATCGAGGTAACGGCCAATGCTTTCCTGCAGCACATGGTGCGCAATATTGTCGGCACGCTGCTGGCGGTGGGTCGGGGGGAAGCCGGTCCCCGACGCGCTCAAGAGCAGCTCGAATCTCGCCAACGTCGCACCGGAGAGGCCACGGCCGCCGCGCACGGTCTGTATTTTTGGAGCGTCGATTACCCCACGCAGTTCGGACTGCCGGATGATTCCGGTAT
Source organism: Steroidobacterales bacterium (assembly GCA_038234675.1). Classification (GTDB taxonomy): domain Bacteria; phylum Pseudomonadota; class Gammaproteobacteria; order Steroidobacterales; family Steroidobacteraceae; genus FEN-1191. The sequence continues at coordinate 145,510 of JBBQTF010000001.1, read as the reverse complement.
GATCGATTTCTACCCCTTCAGCGAGGTGCGTGCGCCTTGACCTGGTTTGAGAAAATTGTGCCCTCGCGCATCAAGACCGAACGCCGTTCGCGTTCTGTGCCCGAGGGCTTGTGGATCAAGTGCCCCGCGTGTGACGCGGTGCTTTATCGGGCGGAACTCGAACGCAACCTCAATGTCTGTCCCAAGTGCACTCATCACATGCGCATCGGCGCGCGCCTGCGTCTGCAGTCATTCTTGGACCCGGGGGACAAGCAGGAGATCGGAGCGCAGGTGCAGCCCGAAGATCCACTGAAGTTCAAGGACACCAAGCGTTACAAGGACCGCCTGGCGCAGGCACAAAAGGCAACTGGAGAGCGGGACGCGCTGATCGCGCTGGCCGGCCGCTTGCACGGCGAGGGGGTGGTGGCCTGTGCGTTTGAATTTCAATTTCTCGGCGGCTCCATGGGCTCGGTGGTCGGTGAGCGCTTTCGTCGTGCTGTCGAGTACTGCATAGAGCACAAGGTGGGGTTGGTGTGCTTCTCGGCGACCGGTGGCGCGCGCATGCAGGAGGCGCTGCTGTCACTGATGCAAATGGCTAAGACCAGCGCGGCGCTGGCACGCCTCGCGCGGGCCGGCCTGCCGTTTATCTCGGTCATGACCGATCCGACCACGGGCGGGGTGTCGGCGAGTCTGGCCATGTTGGGGGACCTGAACGTGGCGGAGCCCCGAGCGCTGATCGGATTTGCCGGACCGCGCGTCATCCAGCAAACGGTGCGTGAAACACTGCCGGAAGGTTTCCAGCGCAGCGAATTCCTGCTCGAACACGGGGCCCTGGACCTGATCATTGATCGGCGCGCCATGCGTGATCGGCTCGCCGTGCTGCTGCGGCTTCTGCAAAAGCGACCGGCGCTCGCGGCCGCCTAGCGCCTAAGAAATTTGCGATGCCCACCGGGCGCACGCTGGCCGAGTGGCTGGCCTATCAGCAGGATCTGCATCCGCGCGCCATTGATCTTGGACTCGAGCGCGTGCGCGCGGTGGCCGCACGCCTCGGGTTACTTCCGCCTGCCGGGCGCACGGTGGTGGTGGGTGGCACCAATGGCAAGGGTTCAACTGCATCGTTCCTGGCCTCGATCGCCCAGGCGCACGAAGAGCATGTCGGGCTGTTCACTTCACCCCACCTGTGGCGATATCAGGAACGCACCGCTATCGACGGGCACGAGGTATCGGAAGCACAGCTGTGCTCCGCCTTTGAGCAGATCGAAGCGGTGCGCGGCAATGAATCGCTGACCTATTTTGAGTTCAACACGCTGGCGGCTCTGCTGGCGTTTCGCGCTAAACAGGTGAGTTTCTCCGTGCTTGAGGTGGGTTTGGGCGGGCGGCTCGACGCCACCAACATCGTCGATGCCGACCTCGCCATACTGTGCTCGGTGGGCTTGGACCATTGCGACTGGCTGGGCAATACGCTGGAGTCGATAGGCACCGAGAAGGCCGGCATATTCCGCGCCGGCCGTCCGGTGGTGCTGGGCAGCCCGCATATGCCCGGCACCGTCATGAACGCCTTGTCAACCCTCGGGTGCAAGGCGCTTACGGCGGAGCTGGATTTTAGCTGGTGTATCCACGAGGACGGTTCCTGGGACTATCACGCCAAAGCTTTTAGCTGCGCACGGCTCCCGGAACCGGCGCTGCCAGGCGCGATCCAATATCGCAATGCGGCAGTCGCGTTAACTGCGTGGAGGGTTTTGCGCGAATTTGAATCGCCCGATCCGGCTGCCGTCGCAACGGCGCTCCGCAGCGTGCGGTTGCCAGGGCGACTTCAAATCATGCCGGGTGAGGTCGAGTGGGTCTTTGACGTTGCTCACAACGAAGCGGCTGCGGCGGTGTTGGCCGCCGAATTGCGGGCGCGACCGATTGCGGGGCGCACGCACATCGTATTTGGCATGCTCGAAGATAAGGATGTGGTCGCGGTGGCCGGGCAACTAGCGCCGCTGGCCGACCGATGGCTGCTGTGCACCCTCACCGGACCGCGTGCGCTCAGCGCAGAGCAACTGGGCTGCCGCCTTGGGGCCCTGCGCGCACCGATGGAGCTGGCCGGCGATGTCGGCGCCGCCACGCGGCGCGCTCTGGAGCTCGCGCGGCCTGGCGATCGGGTAGTGGTGTGTGGTTCGTTTCACACCGTGGGCCCGGCACTGCAGCTTCGTCAGTTATAATGATTGCACCCGTTTGCGAGGAAGCCCGCACTTGCAAGATCACCTGAAGGAACGACTTACCGGTGCGGCCATCTTGGTCATCGCCGTGGTATTACTGGTGCCCGAGTTATTTCGTGGTCCGCCCGGTGCGAGGCTCAAGGCGGGAGAAAATGCCAGCGCCGGACCACCGGTGCGTTCATACACCATAGATTTGCGGGACACTGCCACTGCGCAACCACCGGGTACGAGCGCTCCTGCGATTGCCGTGCCCACCGCCACAGTGCCGAGCGCATTACCGAGTGCGGTGAAAGGTGGACCAGTCGCGCCCTTGGCCAGCAACGCGACTCCTTCGAGCCCGGAGCTCAGCCCCGGGGTGTCGCAGCCCGTTTCGCCAACGGCTTCCAAATCAGCGCCACCTGCGCCAAGCACACACGCGGGCGCGGCATCGCGGATGGGTACGGTGAAGTCCGGGTGGGCCGTACAAGTCGGAAGTTTTGCGCGGCGCGATTACGCCGAGCGCATGGCCAAGCAGGTCAGCGTGAAGGGTTATGCGGTCGAGGTGGCCGGCCCGGACGCTCACGGCTTGTACCGGGTTCGAAGTGCGCCTCAGGCGGAACGTGCAGCGGCCATGGCCCTTAAACAGAAAATGCAGGCGAGTGGACTTAAACCAATTGTCAATACCGTGCCTTGAGACCTGTGCAACGCGTCCCCATAGTAAGGTACTGGTAGAATTCAGCACCGTTCGCGGCGGGCGCGACCACAGGCAGGTTGACGTATGAATTGGACCGATTACGTGATCATCGCGTTGATGGCGCTATCCTGTGGGGCGGGCCTGTATCGGGGCTTTGTGCGCGAGGCGGTGTCGCTGGTGACCTGGCTGGCCGCCTTCTGGCTGGCCTGGCACTTCGCCTATGTGCTCGAACCGCATCTGGGCGGAGCGTTGAACGCCGAGTCCGTGCGTCCCTGGGCGGCACGCACGATCATCTTTGTCGCCGTGCTGTTGCTTGGCACCACCATTGGCGCCATCGTTACTCAATTCGTGCGCGTTTCGCTACTGAGCAGCCTCGACCGCATGTTGGGCTTTCTGTTTGGCTTTATGCGCGGCCTGGTTGCGTTAGGCGTGCTCGCCATATTGTGTCACGCGGTGCGGTTAAATGAGGAGCACTGGTACCGGACCTCCACTCTGGTGCCCTACGCCGAGCATGCCGGCAATGTGCTGCGCGCACTGGTCGGAGAGAGTAGAGTGCTCGCCTCAGCGGAAACGGCCTAACAACCATGTGTGGCATTGTAGGCATAGTGGGTACCAGCCCGGTCAACCAGCGCATCTATGACGCGCTGACCGTGTTGCAGCACCGCGGCCAGGATTCCGCGGGCATCATGACCGCCGATGCCGGCGAGCTGTGCGTGCGCAAAGGGGCGGGGCTAGTGCGCGACGTCTTCCAGCAGCACCACATGCTCGAACTGCGCGGCAATCTGGGCATCGGTCACGTTCGTTATCCGACCGCTGGCTGTGACGGCGCTTCGGAAGCCCAGCCGTTCTACGTCAACGCCCCTTACGGAATTTGCCTGGCGCACAACGGCAATCTGACCAACGCGGCCGAGCTGGCCGATGTGTTGACTCGCGAAGAACGGCGCCACTTGAACACTGAATCAGATTCGGAAGTTGTGCTCAATGTGTTGGCATCCGAACTGCAGCGCGTTGGCACCCAGCGCATGACTCCTGCCGACATTTTTGCCGCCACCAGTGCCTTGTACCGGCGCTGCCGCGGTGGTTATGCGGTCGTGGTCATGGTGATCGGGCACGGGGTGCTTGGGTTTCGCGATCCCAATGGCATCAGGCCGCTGGTGCTTGGCGAGCGCCGCACCGCACGCGGAACCGAATACATGCTGGCTTCGGAAAACGTGGCGCTCGACATACTGTCCTTCAAACTGGTGCGCGACGTGGCCCCGGGTGAGGCCGTATTCATCGACGAGCAGGGTCGCCTGCACTCCCAACAGTGCGTTAGCACGGTGCGACACAGGCCGTGTATTTTCGAGTACGTATATTTCGCCCGGCCCGATTCCATCATTGACAACATTTCCGTGTATCGCGCGCGCATGCGCATGGGCGAGCGCCTGGCCGACAAGATCCGCCGCACGCATCCGGATCACGACATTGACGTGGTGATTCCGGTTCCCGACACCAGTCGCACCAGTGCGCTGCAAATGGCGCAGAAACTACGCATCAAGTATCGCGAAGGCTTTAATAAGAATCGCTACATTGGCCGCACCTTTATCATGCCCGGTCAGGAACTGCGTGAGCGGTCGGTGCGCCGCAAGCTCAATGCCATCGATTTGGAATTTCGTGGAAAGAATGTGTTGCTGGTGGACGATTCGATCGTCCGCGGCACGACTTCAGCGCAGATTATTGAACTTGCCCGCGAGGCGGGCGCCCGCAAAGTGTACTTCGCCTCGGCCGCGCCGCCCGTACGCTATCCGAACGTCTACGGGATCGACATGCCTGCCGCCAGCGAACTGGTAGCGGCCGGTCGGAGCGAGGAAGAAGTGGCGCGACTGATTGGCGCTGACTGGCTGGTGTATCAGGATCTGGCCGATCTGGTGGCCGCCTGCCAGCACGACAATGCAAAAATCACTGAATTCGACACCTCGTGCTTCTCGGGAGAATACGTGACGGGCGATGTCACGCCCGAATACCTGTTGCGGCTGCAACGCGACCGTTCGGACGCCGCGCGCTCCCAGCGGCGTGCCGACACGCATGGCGCGCTCCGGGTCGTAAGCGGCATCTGAGGGCCGGCGCCATGTCGGCGCAGATCGGCGCAGGTGGCATGCGGCGCGGCCGCTGGCCGCTATTGAAGAGTCTGGCCGCCGTCTCAGCGCAAGGGCTGACCTTTTGGCCGCAGATTCTGCAGCGCGAGGCGCGCGCTCACGGTCTGACCGTGCAATGGCGCGGTCTGCTGGCCGAAAATCCAATTATTGCGGCGGTGCGGGTCGCGCACGCCATAGAGATGGGGCCGCCCGGCATGCAGGCCTGGTATGCACTTTGGCCGTCGCTGCTAGAGTCAGCGCCATTGGAATTCGCCGCCACAGTTGCGGGGTTGCTGGCGGGGAACGAGCCGCTCCTTGTGCTGGCCTGCGCGGTGGACGGGGACGGGGGAGACGCCGGCGCGCTGGTCGATGGTGAGTCGTGCGCACGTATGATCGCGGCCGGATTTGATCCTGACACTGAGGTGCGGCTGGGCAACTGCGCACAGTTGCTGGGCAGTGCGGGTGATCTGGTGAGCGTGCCGGCCCGCACCGATGTTAGTGTGTCTCCTGCTCAGTTCCTGATACTCGGGTTGAAATGGCATGCGCCTGTTGACGATTGAGCAAGAACCGCGCGTTCAGTCGCTGATTCGACATCACGCCAGCTGCCGTTGGCCGGCCGCGCAAGTCGTGCCCTACGCGCCCGCCGAGCGCGGCCCGATCCCGCCGGAATTTCTAGCCCAGGGCTACGACGCGGTGCTGCTTAGCCAGTCATGGCCCGGTGGGGATGGCATGGAATGGCTGCGCGACCTGGCCAACCGCAGCGGGTTTGCACCGGTGATTTTCATGCTCGACAATGACCAGGCGCGCGCGCGCGAAGCGGCGCTGGGCTGGGGCGCGTTCGCGGTAGTCTGTAAGCAGCGCTTTGCGCACGCCGAACTTATCGATGGCATCGAACGCGCCAGCCACCGTCACCGACTGGCCATGGCTGAGTGGCGGGTATCGCCGGAGGCGCGCGAGTCGCATCGCTTCGGTGACGCGCACATCCCCGGTTATCGGCGCGCTCGCCTGCTCGCGCGTGGCTCAGTCTCGCATCTGTACATCGCAGAGAGTGAAAAGGCCGACGGCTTGGTGGCTCTTAAAGTGACGCCCTCGCAACGCGACGACTCGGGGATTGATCAGTCTTTTGAACGCTTCCTGCAGGAATACGAAATCGCCGAACGTATTCAGCATCCCAACATCGTGCGCTTGCACGAACTGGGTATCGCAGACGACCACGCCTATCTGGCCATGGAGTACTTTCCGCTCGGCGACCTGCGCCGGCGCATGAAAACTGGCCTGGCGCCGGCCGAATCGTTGCGCTACGCGATGCAACTGGCGCAGGTTCTGAGTGCCATACACGAGGCGGGAATCTTGCACCGGGATCTCAAGCCGGGCAACGTGATGCTGCGCACCGAAGATCAGCTGGCATTGATCGATTTTGGCATGGCCAAGCAGGCCGCACTGCAAATGGAGCTCACGGACAAGGGGCTGATTTTCGGGACGCCCCATTATATGAGTCCGGAACAAGGTCACGGCCAGCAGCTCGACGCCCGCAGTGACCTGTACAGCTTAGGCGTCGTGCTCTATGAAATGCTGACCGGCGAGAAGCCATATCGCGCCGATAACCCGATGACCGTCCTGTACATGCACCGCAATGCGCCGATACCCAGGCTGCCGCCTCAGCTGGCCGCACTCCAGCCCCTGCTCGATCAGTTGCTGGCCAAGGAAGCGGATGATCGGTTTGCCGGCGCTATCGAGGCCGCGCACTCAATCGAGGCCGTGCGCGAGCAATGGCTGCTGCAAAGGGCCTAGGGTTGCAGTTCGCCTCGCTCATTGTGCCCACGCCCGAGCGCTGGCTGGAGGCGGCCTGCGCGCGCTGGCAGGAGTTGCTCCTCGATCACGCCTGCTGCGAGAAAAAGGCCGCCTCGACAGCGCTGGCATTAATCTTTGCGTATCCGGAGCATGAACGCCAGAACCTTGCTCTGGCCCGCCTAGCGCGCGAGGAGCTGCGACATTTTGAACAGGTTACCCGGTGGATGAGCCGCCTGGGTGTGCGCTTCCAGCGCTTGCAACCGGGCCGCTACGCGGCCAAATTGCGGGCGGTGCTTGCGACGCACGAACCGCGCCGAAGGCTCGACCTGTTACTGTGCAGTGCGCTCATTGAAGCACGCTCGCGGGAACGCTTCGCGCGCCTGGCGACTCGACTGCCGGCCCCGCTGGGGGATTTCTACGCGGATCTGGAACGTGCCGAGGCCAGGCATGCCGATCTGTACCTGGAATTGGCTGCCGCAGCGGCCAAGGATGCCGCCTGCAGTGACTGGCCAGCGCGCTTCGCGCAGCTGGCCTGCGTGGAGGCGGATCTTATAGTCAGCGAAGATAACCAGCTGCGTTTTCACTCTGGGCCGCCGGCTTAGAAAAAGGGCCACGTACCAGGGCGATGGACTCGAAGCCGTGCGCGTCCCAGCGTAGGTAACTGCCATGCTCGTACCATGCGCCCAGCACCATGCGGCGCGCCGCTACGCCGTCCACGGTAAATTCGTGAAACGCGGGTCTGTGGGTGTGACCGTGGACCATCGTGCGCACCTGACAAGCACGCATCACATCGACGATGGCCGACTGACTGGCATCCATGATGTCGGAGGTCATCGTGCCGGTGTGGCTGCGGCTGCCCGCGCGCGCGGCCTCGGCCAACAGGCGCCGGGTGGCGAGTGGCAGTCGCAAGAAGTGGCGCTGCCAGCTCACGGTGCGCACGACGCTGCGTAGCCGTTGATAAGCCGTATCGTCAATGCAGAGCGCATCACCATGAGTAAGTAGCACGCGGTCGCCGTGACGCTCAACGATCGTCGGATCGGGCAGAATCCGGCAGCCGGTCCGTTGCTCGAATCCGGTAGCCATGAGGAAGTCGCGATTGCCGTGGCAGACATAGCAAGCTACGCCTGCCCGCCCAAGCCCGCGCAAGGCCTTGCAGACGCGGTCACGATCCGGGTCGTCGTCGTCATCGCCCACCCAGCTCTCGAATAAGTCGCCCAGGATGTAAAGCGCCTCGGCCGAGCGCGCCGGTCCGCTCAGGAACGACTCAAACTGGGCAATGGCCTCCGGCAGGGTGCCATCGAGGTGCAGGTCCGATGCCAAAAGCGTGCTCATAGCCAGCACTGCTGGATTACGGAATTCATCGCTGGGCGATCCTGCGCTCGACGGCGATCGTGAGGTGCTCAGACCGGTGCATCGTGCACAGCTCCTGATCGATTGTGGGCGCGGCCGTGCGTGCCGGCCACCGGATACCGTAACATTGTACGGATGAATAACGCTGCCGTCGTGACTCGTTTTGCGCCCAGCCCTACCGGCGAACTCCATCTTGGCAATGTACGCACGGCGCTGTTCAGCATGCTTTTGGCGCGGCGCACGGGTGGACGATTTGTGCTGCGCGTGGAAGACACCGACCTGCTTCGCACGACGGCTACGCACGTTCTGGCTCTGGAGCGCGATCTTGCATGGCTCGGACTCCAGTGGGACGAGGGGCCCGGGCGCGAGGGGGTGCATGGACCTTATCGACAGTCCGAACGCGGCAGCATATATGCGCCTTTGTTGACACGGCTCGAACAGCAGGACCGCGCGTATCCTTGTTTTTGTAGCAGCGCAGAACTGGAACTCAGTCGCCGGGCGCAGCTCGCCGCCGGGCGGCCGCCCCGCTACGCGGGCACCTGCGCGGCGCTCGCTCCTGCACAACGCGCCGCGCGCCGGGCGGCGGGTGATCGACCTACGCTGCGATTTCGCGTGCCTGCGGACCGGCAGTTGCAATTCGATGACCTGGTGCATGGGCCGCAGCGGGTCGATTGCTCGCACATCGGCGATTTTGTCATTCGCCGGGACGACGGCACACCGCCGTTTTTCTTCGCTAACGCGGTGGATGACTCGCTCATGCAAGTCACGCATGTCCTGCGCGGTGAAGATCACCTGGCCAATACACCCCGGCAGTTGTTGGTGCTCGAGTCCCTGGAGCTGCGCGCGCCCCAGTATGGGCATTTGCCGTTGCTAACCGGCGCGGACGGTGCCCCGTTATCCAAGCGCAATGGCGCCCAGTCGGTGCGCGAACTGCGTGCCACGGGATACAGCGCATCGGCGATCTGCAACCTCTTGTTCAGGCTCGGCCACGCCAGCGGCGAGAACAGCAGCCTGACGCTTGAGCAGATGAGCGCGCACTTTGACTTGCATCGCCTGCAACGCGCCAGCGCGCATTTTGACCCGGTGCAGCTGCGCCATTGGCAGGGGCTGTGGTCGCGCTCGCTGACTATGCCCGAGGCCGTGGCATGGCTCGATCCGTACCTCCCGGCGTCGGCGACCCCGGCGCGGCGTCTCGCCTGCGTGTCGGCCTTGCTCCCGAATATCGTTGCGGCCGGCGATATCACCGAATGGCTTCCGGTTGTCTTCGGCGGTCCCCTGACATTTGCGTCCGACGCCAGCGCGGCCATTGCGGCTGCGGGCACTCAATTCTTTCTCGCGGCCGCCGCCGCCGTGGGCGAGGAACCGGAGCTGGCTAAATTACGCGCGGCCACCGGGCTCAAGGGTGCCGCGTTTTTTGCCCCCTTGCGGGCGGCACTGACAGGGCGGCTCCATGGACCGGAACTTGCTCCGCTGCTCAAGGCTATGACGGCGCCGCTGGTGCGCGAGCGGCTGACGCACTGGAGCGCATAGCGTGCTGAAGATCTTTAATACCCTCACGGGCGCCAAGCAGTTGTTTACTCCCATCAGACCCGGCCACATCGGCATGTATGTCTGTGGGATCACTGTGTATGACTACTGCCATATCGGCCACGCGCGCTTCCTGGTTGCATTTGACATGGTGCGCCGCTATCTGCGGCACCGTGGATACCAGGTCAACTACGTCCGCAACATCACCGATATCGATGACAAGATAATTCAACGCGCGGCGCTAAACGGCGAGAGCATCAGCGCGCTCACCGCACGCTTCATTACCGCTATGGACGAGGACTGCGCGGCGCTCGGATGCGAGCGGCCGGATCACGAGCCTCGCGCCACCGCTCACCTGCCAGACATCATTGCCCTGATCGCAAAGCTGGTGCGCCGCGATCTGGCCTATGTGGCCACCGACGGTGACGTTTGCTACGCGGTCGCGAAGTTTCCCGGATACGGTCGCCTGTCGGGTAGGCGACTGGAAGATCTACGGGCCGGTGCCAGAGTTGAGGTTGACTCCGCGAAACGCGACCCGCTTGATTTCGTGCTGTGGAAACGCGCCAAACCAGGCGAACCTTCATGGTCCTCGCCTTGGGGAGCGGGGCGGCCAGGTTGGCACATCGAGTGCTCAGCCATGTCAGAGGCACTGCTTGGGACTCATTTCGATATTCACGGCGGTGGCATGGATCTCAAGTTCCCACATCACGAAAACGAAATCGCCCAGTCCTGCGGGGCCGGCGCCGCCTTCGCAAATGTGTGGATGCATAACGGCTTCGTCAATGTCGATGACGTCAAGATGTCTAAGTCGCTGGGAAATTTCTTTACCCTGCGCGAAGTGATACCGCGCTTACGCCACCCCGAAGTGCTGAGAACCTTCCTACTGGCCAGCCATTACCGGGGACCCATCAACTACTCCACGGTGCAGCTCGAACAGGCGGACGCCGCCCTATCGAGGCTCTACACCGCGTTGCGGGGATTACAATGCGCCGACGGTGTCTCGGGATCGCACTCCATTGCCGTGGCGGCCGCAGAGCGATTCGAGGCCGCGCTCGACGATGACTTCAATACGCCCGAAGCGATGGCGGTGTTGCAGGAGTTGGCGCGCGAAATCAACAGCGCTCGCGCGGCTGGTCATGCGCAGGCCGCGGCGGAACTCGGCGGAGAATTGCGCCGACTGGCCGGGGTGCTCGCCGTGCTGCAGGTGGAGCCAGACGCATGGTTTCGGCTGCCGGCCGGTGATTTCAAAATGCACTCGGATGTGTCACCTGCGCTCGATGAAGACCAAATACAACGAAAGATTTCCGCTCGGCTTGCGGCGCGCCAGGCCCGTGATTTTGCCGCAGCCGATCGCATCCGCGCGGAGCTCGCCGCCGCCGGAGTCCAGCTCGAAGATCAACCCGGGGGCCGCACGATCTGGCGGCGTGAATAGCAGCGAAGCGCGACCCTAGCCGTGCAGGTGGCCTGCCAATTGCCAACGCGCCCTTGCCAGCCGGCCGGCCATACCACGGGCCAGGGCCAGGCTCCCCGGTAGCTGCAGGTAATGATCCTTGGCGCGCTGGTAGGCCTTGGCCAGTGCATCCATCCGGCCGCTGCTGCCGGCCTGCGTAGTGATGCTGGCCGGATGGGCCAGAAAATGCGACAGGGCCTCCGGTAGGTGTCCGTAGCGCGGATAGTCCAGGGTGGCGAGCAAAAATAGCAGCAGATCTTCGCCGACTCCGGAATTTCTCCCGTAACGACCCTCGGCCCCGGGCACCTCCAGCAGGAGATTCTTCAGCGCGTCGCGCTTTCGGAACAGAGCGCAACCCGGGCTTATGGGCAGTTTTTCACGCAATAGAAATTGCACGACTTGCGACACTGGGCGGATTCCAGGCGGATGGCGCAGCAGGACCTTCGTTTGCGCGTTCCCAGGCTCGTGTATCCGGGTACGCGTGTACACAAAGCCGACTTCGGGCCTTAACATGGGCAGGGTCTTTTCGATGAACGTTGCATCAATCCAGTCGTCGTCGTAGTTGACGTGTATGAATTCGCCACTTGAATTCTCGATGCCATCGCGCCAGCACACGATTGGTCCTTGATCCTGCTCGCGGCGAATATAGCGAATTCTGGCGCCATAACTTGCGGCCACTGTCGGGGTATCATCGGTGCTGCCGTGGTCGCATACCACGACTTCGACCGGCACTGTTTGAGCCAGTGAGCTGTCGATGGCGCGCCTCACCAGCTGCGACCGGTTGAAGGTAGGAATCACAATCGAGACCGCGGCGGTCAAGGTCGACGGGCCGTGGGATTTTCAGTTGACGTCAACAGTTTCCGCAGACGTGAGACATCGGCGATCAGTGAGCCAGGCGGCGCGCGATCTATGCCGCTTAGGCGAATCGTCCTTCCCAGTTCTTGGGCGACCAAGAGGGCAATGTCGCTTACTGATTGGCCAATGCCCGTGCCAATATTGACCGTGCCCACGGCCGCTCGCCGTGCCAGGTGCAATATGACATCGATCACCTGCTCGGCATCCTGGATGTCCCGCACGGAGGAAGGGTTGTCGATCTGAAGCGTGTCGCCGTCGCGCAGCGCCAGAATCTTTTGCCGCAGGCTAGGCACGAGGTACGGAGGCGATTGCTGCGCGTGCGTGAAACTGAAAACGCGACCAATGCAATAGGGCGCTTGCAGCTTGTCCATTAGGGTCTCGACCACCCCCTCGGCGGCGAGCTTGGTTGCACCATAGAAAGTCGGCGGCTTCTTCGGGGCATCCTCGTTGATGGGAGCCACCGTCGGGGTGGCCTCGTAGACATGGCTGGAGGAACAGTGAAACAGCCAGCAACCCGACTGGGTCTCAAGCAGTCGCTGGCAAACATTAAAGGTTCCTATGACATTGGTTTGAAAGGCGAGCATTGGGTTGCCTTCCACTGCCACGACGGGAACCAGTGCGGCAAAATGAAAAAAATAGGCAAAGCTGTGGCGCGCGAACCATGCCGACAAGGCGTCACTGTCGTTTATGTCACCCGGATAAGAGGCGTTCTCGACACCGTGCCGGTCGAGTCGCTCCTTGAGGATGTGTCCCAGAACCCCCCGCGCTCCGGTCAGGCCGACACCGCGGCCGCGTAACGCCGCGAAATCGCTGTACTCCGGCACGACCCGCGCGCGCTCGCTTAGATTGATCGCCTTCACCCCGTACAGTCGTGCAGGCATCCGAGGATCAGCTCGACCAGGCGAACGATCGTGTCCTCGGGAAGCGGCCGGGCATGACAGCCAATAAACAGGCCCCGATCGTGAATTGCCTGAGCGCCCGAGAACGGACCCATGCTCAAGTCTACGTTGAAATGCCGGACAGCCGGCTGTAGGGCCATGTTTCCGGAAACAATGGGGCGGGTGTCGATTCCCTGCTCCATCAGCTGGCTGGTAAATTTCCGATAGTCGAGATTGATCGACGATTTCACGAGAAACGGAAACCCAAACCAGCAGGCATCGAGCTGCGCGGTTGCCTGCGGGAAAATCAACTGGCCGTTCCAGGAACGATGCTTCAAGAAGGCGTCGCGGATGCGCGTCACGTTGGCGCGGCGATGGTGATTCATGTCGTCGAGTCGGGTCAGCTGCTCGAGGCCGAACGCCGCCTGGATTTCCATGGGTCGCAGGTTGTAGCCCACGTTAACAAACAGAAACCGGGGATCGATATGGAGATTCTCACTCTCCAGCGCTGCGCGGTTGCTTTGTTCTCGGCTCCAGCCATGAGCTCGCAGGCACTTGAGCAAATCGTAATCTTCTGGCGTTTCGGCGAGCACCATGCCGCCCTCGACCGTGGTCATATGGTGCGAGAAATAAAAACTGAAAGTGCCGAAACTCCCCAGGCTACCGAGCATTTTGCCGCTGTACGTAGAACCCAATGACTCGCAGGTGTCTTCCATGAGCAGCAGATCGTGTTGAGCAACGATAGCCAGCAGTTCCTTGAGTTCAGTGGAATTTCCGAGCACGTGCACCATGAGCACAGCCTTCAGGTCGTGCTGGCGAAGCGCCGCCTGCAAGGAATCGATCGAGAGGTTCAGGGTGCGCGGGTCAACGTCCACCAGGACCGGAACCAGTCCGGTCTGCAGTACGGGCCATAGCGACGTGGACCAGCAAACGGCCGGTACGGCCACCTTGTCTCCGGCGCGCAGATGAACACTTCGCAGCGGATTGGTCAGCACGCTTAAGGCCAGCAGGTTGGCCGAGGAGCCGGAATTGACCATGACTGCGTAGCGCGCGCCGCAGTATCTGGCGAAATTATCCTCGAATTCGCGAACCCTTGCGCCCATCGTGAGTTGGCCGCTGAGCAGGGTGGCCATGCAGGAAATGATTTCCTGATTGTCGTAACTCGAATCGACCAGCGGGAAATGAAGCTTCTCGGGTGCGGGCATAGTTAGTCGCGACGCTGCAGGTTGTGAAGGCATGCTACGTGGTAGGCGACGCCTCGGCAATGACGGGGGCAGCGTGCGCGCCCAGTCCTGCGAGCACCGCGGATCCGCTGTGGGCCCGGGCACAACTAGCCGCGTGTGCGGTGACGCGTGCGCGATAGTGGCCGCAGTGTTCCAAGAGGTCCTGCATTAGACGCGGTACTTCGGTGCCCGCGGCAACAGTCAGCCCGAGCGCACCCATAGGTACCGCCTCGGACAGCAGTGTCCACTGCGGATCAGCGGCAGGTGCGACGTTTCGTTGCCAGGCATTGTGCATCGAAATGTTCACGCGCGTGCAGCCGGCGGGTAATCGAAGGACGGTACGCACTGGCAGTCCGCCTTGGCGCGGACCCACGATGGCAATGGCGCGTACTTGGCTCGCACCGGAGGCATCCTGCAGCGCAAATTCAAGGCGCAGATACTCCCCCGGTCCGGTGTTCGGCCGCCATCGGCACGAGATCAGTAGGGATCGCTGGCCGTCCCGTACAGCAATGGCGCCGCTTTCAGGGCAGGGCTGCGCTTGGGGTGCCTGTAACGAAACTTCATCAAGATAGCGCTGATTTTCAAATTCGATCTGGTCCGCCAGCCAGCCACCGGCGGGTACCAGCACCGGAACTCCCGCGCACAGCATCTCCAACAATACGCCGCTGCAGCGCGCGTAATAGCGAGTCGAGTCATAAAGCATCAGTCCCACATCCGCGCCGCACAGAAGTTTCGCATAGCCGGCCAGGGGCAATGGAAACCCGGCAAAATCCAGCACCGTGTGCGAGCCATGCTCGGCCGCCGGGAGCGATGCAATTAGACGCTCAAGTGCGCGGCGTGTCGCGCGGTGACGAGTCTGCAGCACTAGCTGCGCGCGCCCGGGCGCAAACCATTCCCTCCACAGTGCGCGCACGATCTCGGGCAATTGCGCGTAGCCTTTTTCGCGCCGGCTATGACCTAGACAAGCGATACGGAGGGGCCCGGTGGGGTCCTCCAGGATCGCGCGCGGTCGGAACAGTTCGTGCACCGGATATGGCAGCGTTCTGAAGGTTGCTACCCGCAGGCGCTGGTACTGTGCGGTCAGTTGCTCCGTAGTGCAGTAAAAATGTAACCTTTGCTTTCCGGATTGCTCCAGAGAGTGCACGACGCTGCTGCGCATCGCGGCAGCGGCGCCGGGTTGTGCGTCATAATCGGGCTCGCGGCCTCGGAACACTCCGAAATGGAACTGAAGGTGCCACTCGCAATCCAAGCCGGTGCCGGTGCGACCCAGGAACTGCGTGAGGCCGGACAAGTCGAGTTCCGAAGTGGTCGCAATGAACACCTGGTCGGCGGGCGCCAGCGGCTCGAGTGCGAAAAGTCGGGCGCAATCCCCAGCGAACCGATGTTTTAGTCGCGCTCGCATGCGCGCGCTCCACCAGTTTCGCGCCCGTTGCCGAGCGGGGCTTCTGGCCTCGGTGGCGTGGGCGGTGAGTGTAGCCTGGGTGTCGAGGGCATAGCGAGAGTAACTTTCGTGGCGGAAGAGCGCGTGCACCCGCCATTGCGCAGGTAAGGCGCAGTGCTGTGTGAAACTACGGTGGGTGACCAGAACCGGTTGCCACCCGGCGCGATGCGCAGCCGCCAATACGTTATAAGCGTAGGGGTAGTGGTGGCCGCCCAGGTCCTTGAGCGAGTGGTCGATGAGAAGGAACTTTGGCATGGCTGCGCGTGCGATATTATCAACTCTATGACCCTCGACCCTGGTCCAAGGCGGCACCGCCCGACGTACCTGCCTGCGCTGCTATTTCTGGCGCTGTTCGCGACCGGCCGCGCGCTGGCCGGGGCGACCGCCTATCTGCCGCTGTCGCTCGCCCCTGAAATGGAGGCGCGCATCGAGCGATTGCTCGTTCTGGCAGGCGTTCCGGTGATGACACGGCCGATCCGGGTTGCCACCGTCATCGATGCGCTTGCGAGTGGTTGCCCCGGGAACCGAAGCCTGTGCCGTCAGGTGCGGCGCGACCTAGCCCCTTACCTAACGCCGCTCGCGGTAACCGGCATTGGCGTAGAGGGAGCGGCGACGAAGTCCAATAAGCTGACCCAGCCCAACCAGCATGGCGCTCCCATGGACAGCTCTTGGCAGGCCTACGCAAGTGCCGTCGCACGTTTCGGCAACCATTCGCTGGTGAGCCTTGGAGCCGTAGGCAATTCCGATCGGGTCACGGCCACCGGCACGATGGCCAGCTTGGGTTGGGACGCAGCCCAGTTCGATATCGGTTATCGCGATCATTGGTGGTCACCGTTTCGCCTAGGCAGCATGTTGATTGGCACCGAAGCGGCAACCATACCCTCGGTTACTGTCTCAAGCGTCGAGCCTTTGACGAGCGCGCACTTGCGCTATGAATTGTTCATGGGCCGCATGTCCTATTCCAATCGAATCGAGTCCAACGGGGGCTACACCGCGGGTTATCCGAGGCTGTTTGGCTTTCATATCGATGTGGAACCGGCCCCGGGCTGGACGCTGGGGTTGAGCCGGACAATGCAGTACGGTGGTGGGGATCGTCCGAGCGGATTCCGGGACATGGTGAAGGCATTCTTCAATCCCGCCACGTATGACAATGTCACTCCCGGATCGGGTACTCAGGAATTTGGCAACGAGCAGGTGGCATTTTCGAGCGAGTTTGTGCTGCCCATGCGTTTCCCGATGTCGACTTACATCGAATACGCTGCCGAGGACACCTTTCATTCCGAAAACTTCCGGTTCGGCAGCAGCGCCTTGTCCGCGGGTTTTTATCTGCCGCGGTTGCTGCCGAATCTGCAGTTGCGCTATGAATTTTCCGAATGGCAGTCCAACTGGTACGTGCACCACATTTATCAGGACGGCATGACTAATTACGGCGTCGTGCTGGGCCAGTGGGGAGCGCAATGGCGCCGACCGGGCGACGGCGTGGGAGCTCAGAGTCACGCCCTCGAGCTGATTTGGGACCTCAGCGGCGGCCGGGAATTCGATGTGCAATATCGCACCGCATTGAATGGCAACTACAGCGGCGGCAATTACCAGCGCGGCCAGGAATTGGCCCTGAGCGCATCGCGTCCCTGGCGATCACTGCAAATAGGCGCGCGAATTGACGGCGGGCGCGATGAGTTTGGTGATACCTTTGGACGGCTGGCCGCCTTTGCACGCTATGCCGGGCCCTCCGCCAGCTCACACTACGACGCCGCTGCGGATGATTACACCTCCGAGAGCGATGCCGAGAGGGAGGCCGCGGCGGCCGCTCGCCGTCGCGCCGAATATTTCGTGGACCTCGGCATGTTTTCTAGCCAAGTCGACTACGAGCAGGATGCCGGGGCCGTTCCTGCCGAAAAGACGCACCACGGAAGCGTTCACGTAGGGCTGGGTGTGCGCCGCGCCATGAATCGCCGGAACGATTTTGGGACCCGTATCGAGTTCGACAATGTCGCCGGCAATATGTTTACAGCCTTGCGTGCGCTCGATTACCGTCACCGGTTTGGACCAACATTCGCGGCGAGTTTTTTCTTGGGCGCTGCTCGTTATGAAGCACTGACCCCCGCTTACGGGTGGTACGGTGGGGCGGGCGTGCAGTGGCGGGATCTATGGAAGAACTGGGATGCGGGAATCGACTACCGGGTCGGCGACCACATGGCGCGCAATAAGACTCCCAACGAGTCGGCGGTCATCTGGCCCAATGCGTTTTACACGATTCAGGGCGTGTCGACCTATATCAGCCGCCGTTTCTGAACGAAGCGGCTTTTTAGCGACGCTGGTAGGCCTCGAGCGTGTTTTGCATCAGCATGGCCACGGTCATGGGCCCTACGCCGCCCGGCACCGGCGTGATCCAGCTGGCGCGCGCGGCGGCCGCTTCGTACTCCACGTCACCTACCAACTTGCCATTGGCCAGCCGATTGATGCCTACATCAATGACAATCGCGCCTGGTTTGATCCAGGCACCCTGAACCATATTGGCTTGACCTACGGCGGCAACTACCAGATCCGCCCGGGCAACTACGCTTCCCAGATTGCGGGTGCGACTGTGGCAAATGGTGGTTGTGGCACCGGCCAGTACCAGTTCGAGCAACATCGGTCGGCCGACGATGTTTGAGGCACCGACTACCACGGCCTCCAGGCCGGCGATCTTGACGCCGACGCTTTCCACCAAACGCATCACTCCGTACGGCGTGCATGAGCGCAACAGCGGCTCACGCTGCGCCAGGCGGCCCAGGTTATAGGGATGGAACCCGTCTACGTCCTTGGCCGGGTCAATCGAATCAATGATCGGGCGCGTGCGGATCTGGGAGGGCAAAGGGAGTTGGACCAGGATGCCGTCGATTGCAGTGTCGCGATTGAGCAGGCGGATGAGATCCAACAGGTCCACCTCGCTGGTGCTGGCGGGCAGATCATGCGCACTCGACACAATTCCGGTCTGCTCACAGGAGCGGCGCTTGTTGCGCACGTAGACCTCGGAAGCCGCTGAGTCACCCACCATGATTACGGCCAGTCCCGGGCGCCGCTTGCCGGCCGCCGCCAGGACGTCGGTCGCGGTGCGGATCTGCGCCTTGATTTGCTCAGCCAAAGCCCTACCGTCGATGATTTTCGCGCTCATGCTGTCAAAACCGGGGGTTGGAATCGCGCTATTGTCGCACGATTGCGGGTTACGTATGATGCGCGACCCGTCAGAGGCGGGTTAGAATTCAGGGCGACCCGTTCAGGAATCGAATCGGGGCATGGCGCAGTCTGGTAGCGCATCTGCTTTGGGAGCAGAGGGTCGCAGGTTCAAATCCTGCTGCCCCGACCAATTTCAGCAGTTACCGGGCGCCCGTAGCTCAGGTGGATAGAGCACCGGCCTTCTAAGCCGGTGGTCGCAGGTTCGAGTCCTGCCGGGCGCGCCAACGATGTCGATGGTGGACGTAGCTCAGCTGGTAGAGTCCCGGATTGTGATTCCGGCTGTCGCGGGTTCGAATCCCGTCGTCCACCCCATTTTTCGGATGGGGCCGTTAGCTCAGTTGGTAGAGCAGGAGACTCTTAATCTCTTGGTCGAAGGTTCGACTCCTTCACGGCCCACCATTTCTTCACCCCATAGGATCCCGCGTTATCCAATTCCCGCGCTAAAACGGATTTAATTTGCCTACCGTTGCTATGGCCTCGCCGAGTGCCTTCTGAGATTCCTTAGCATGGCCAAGGGAATGCTCCGCCATCGCAATGCCGGTCAGTTGGGCGGCCGCCCAGTTTGGGTCGTCGCCAACCACCTGCTGAAACACTGCCAGCGCCTCGACAGGACGACGATCCAATAACTCGGCCGAAGCGAGACTGCTGGTTCCAAGGTTATCCGTAGGGTCAATAGCCATTGAATGGCGGGCGGCTTCGTTCGCCCCTGCAAGATCCCCGCCAGCCATTGGTGCGAAGCTTAGTACTTGCCATGCGGCCGCTGAGAAGGGATCGAGATCAGTTGCCTTGCGCGCGAATGCAATCGCTTCAGGAAAGTGCCCTAGATTAATTTGCAAGTCTGCGTACCGACGAATAATGACCGGGTTGTTGGGATCGATCTCCAGCGCCTTAGCAATATCCGCTTGTGCACCAGCCCAATCCCAGGCAACGCTGAATCTCAGCAAGCCCCGCGCCGCAAAACCCATCGCCTGATCTGGAGCAATGTCGATCGCTCGTTGCGCCGCGGCCCGGGCGCTTTCAACCCCTGCGATGCCCCCGTGTCAGTAGCCAACCAGTACTCCGCAAACGCCAAGCCCGAGTAGGCTGCCGCATAGGGCGGATCAAGAGCTACAGCTTGCCGGTAGGCGGCGATTGCCAGTCGATGGTCCTGACTCACTCCCACGGTATCAGAGCCCGCCCGAGAGCTCGATATAAGCCGTCGAAGCGAGCACACGGTCTTCCTACATATCACGCATTTACAGACGCGTGCAGTATGGATATTCTCAAGTGATGGCAGAGGCGACGCAGGAATCAGCGTTCCGAAGCGCGTCGCATCCGTTCGAGCCCAGCCCGCTGCCGCTGATTGAACTCTCTAGGCGGTACAGGCAACGAGGCGTCCGGGGTCCGCCCACTCATATTCACAGCAGGAGACAACGCGATTGAGCCGCCCCAACCAGATGCTTACGAGGCTGTAAGGTAATGGTACGTGATTCGGGCAATCGCAGTTCCGGAACTGGGCCTCGCGGGGACTCATCGGAAACTGTGACCATAGAACTCAACGATCTGGGGGAGCCTGTCGCCAAGCCGGAGGAGCAGGCGCGCAACAATCTGGGTCGCATACTGGTCGGCCGTTACCGGCTCGTCGAACTTCTGGGCGAAGGCGGGATGAGCCGCGTCTATAAAGCGATTGATAGTGATCAAAACCGAATCGCCATCGACCAGTACGTCTCCGTCAAGGTATTTAAACGGCCGTGCGAGAACCGCGAGGCCACGCTCCGTGCGTTCGGCGAAGAGGTCGCGCGGCTGCGGGTTCTGGAGCACCCCCATATCGCGCGCACCTCTGGGTGCGCATGTGATTCGGATACCTTATTTGTCGTTCACGAATTCGTAAGAGGGCGCTCTCTATACACTCTCATGCATCCAGTCTCCGGCCATGGCGGCGATGGTCCGCTCAGTATTACGGCATGTATCAAGATCATCGGTCAGATTGCGGACGCTCTGGGCTTTGCGAACAAGCAAGGAATCGTCCACGGCGACATGAAGCCCGGCAACGTGCTCGTGTCCGACTCTGGTGATGTAAAGATCATTGATTTCGCGCGGCGTCCCGAGGGCGCAGCGCCACGGCGCGTGCAGGAAGATTCTATGGTGGTGCGCGCACGCACGGCACTTACACCGCGTTACGCCAGTCCTCAGCAGCTTGAGGGCCAAAAGCCCGAGCCATGCGATGACGTGTACGCACTGGCCGCTCTTAGCTACGAGCTGCTCACGCATCATCATCCGTTTGACGACCCGCATGAGGCGCGGCAGCGCGAGTCCATGCCTCCACTGCGGAGGGGCCTGACGCCCGCCCAGCACGCGGCAATTGTCCACGGGTTGCAACCCGACCGGGCGCTGCGCGCGGCAGGCACGGAGCAATTTATCGCTGAGTTTGCCGCGCGTCCCGCGCGCTCCAGCTGGCGCACGAGCGCCGCGGTCGCCGCCGCAGTGCTGGTACTTTTGGGCGCAACGTGGCTCGTCACACACCGCACTTCCCCTCCCGTGTCTCCAACTGCCAGCGCAATTCCCGCGCGCCCGCTTGCGCCTCCCGTCGCTGCGATAGCGCGGTTCGTTCCCGGGCCGGGTGCCGTGATCCGCGATTGCCCGACGTGCCCGGCCCTAGTCATTATTCCTGCCGGACGCTTCAGTCAGGGAGCGGCGGAGAACTCCACCACTTCGTCTTTCGAGAAGCCCCAACACACAGTCGTCCTAGCTCACCCATTTGCCCTTGCGACCGGGCCAGTCGCGGTGGCCGACTTCCAGGCCTTCATAGCTGCCACCGGCCGCAACGTCAGAGGTTGTGACGTATACGACGGCACCTGGCGCCATCAGGCAAGCGCGAGCTGGAATGCGCCAGGCTTTAGCCAGAGCCCGTTGAATCCCGTGACCTGCGTGTCTTGGGACGACGCTGCGGCCTATGCCGCGTGGCTCGCCGTTAAAACAGGCCATCATTACCGCCTTCCCAGCGCGGCGGAATGGGAATATGCGGCCCGTGCGAACAAAGATCACGACACGCCCTGGCAGCGCAGTGCCGACGCCGCCTGCAAGTCGGCGAACGTCGCCGATCGCAGTGCGCTGGCGCGCTTTTTGGGCTGGACTGTCTTTCCGTGCGACGACGGCTACACTTTCACCGCGCCTGTGGGTACATACACGGCCAACGCCTTAGGACTATACGATATGCTGGGCAACGTATTTCAGTGGACGCAGGATTGCTGGCACCCGGACTACGTGGGAGCGTCGGCCGACGGCCGCGCCCGGACCCACACGCACTGCAGCCAGCACGAGTTGCGCGGAGGGTCCTGGTTCACAAACCCGGGCTACGTGCGAGCTTCCTACCGCAACCACTTCGCGGCGGACTACCGCACTACCACGGTCGGGTTCCGCGTGGCACGGGACCTTTCGCCATGAAGATTGCGTTGGCGCGAGCTTCCCTGGGATGTGTGCTGGTGGCTGGTCTGGGTGGCTGCGCGACGCGGCCACCGACTCTCGCGCACGTGCACATCGGTCATGCCGTAACTGGGGTCCATGTCACCCCGGGGCACAAGGGCTACGTGCTTGTGGCGCAGCAGCGCGCTCAGGAGGCGGCGACTGCGGCGCAGACAGCGGCCGAGGCACTGGATCTTGAGCATCTCAAGTCCGGGGTGACTGCCGCGGCCGCGGCCTCCGACAGCGAAAGCGATTTCGGCGTCAAACAGTCGGTCAGACTGGCGGCCAACCATATCGCCTTTGCGGCCACCTCACCGGATGCCAGCCGAAACGTCATTGAATTTGCGCCGCACT
This sequence comes from Steroidobacterales bacterium, assembly GCA_038234675.1. Taxonomy (GTDB): domain Bacteria; phylum Pseudomonadota; class Gammaproteobacteria; order Steroidobacterales; family Steroidobacteraceae; genus FEN-1191. The sequence goes on along the minus strand of JBBQTF010000001.1, from coordinate 123,014 downwards.
TCAAGGCGGACACCGCCGCGGTGCTCGCTCGGTGCGACTACATCACGGACCTTTCCAAGGACGTCGCCGGGGCCCAGTCGATGCATGAAGCGTCGTTGCTGGCGGTGGAAATCGCCAAGGCCGCGCGTGCGAACCTCGAAGGAGGGCAGTCACCGCAAGGCATGGGCGCTGTGCCGGCGGACTATGGCGTGGCGCAACTCAGTGCCGAATTGCAGGCCATGATCGGCCGCGAAAACCCACCTTACCGGACGGTCGACGAATGGTACCTCTTCAATCTCGTGCGGCTACCCAATGGCAATTGGGTGTTCGACAAGCTAGGCCGCGGGGGCAACGTTGGCGGCTACAAATAGCTTGCTCATTCTCGCCGTGGTGCTGGTCTCCAGCGCCGCGAGCGCGCGTGAAGCGGCAACACCCGAGGCCTGTCGGGCCGCAGCCACGCATCCACCAGTCGGCTCCGCCGCGGAGGCGGTCGCGGCCAGACCTGATGACCTCAAGCGTGTGTTTGCGCTGGCCGACTCCTGGAGCGAGGCGGGGTGCTTCAGCGATGCACTTCAGGTACTCGGCGCCGCGCGCGCCGCGCATCCGAATGACCACGAGCTTTTAACGCGGCTGCGTGTCGCCCACAGCGTTGTGGGCGAAGAGCAGTATTTTGAGTACCTTGATCGGGCAGACGACCAAGCCCGCATCAAACGGGACCTATTCCGCTGCAACTCGCTGACCGACCTGACGGCTTGTGCTGACGCCGCCCGGCTGCAGCCCGACAGCGTGGAGGCACTTACAGCGCAAGCCGATGCGCTAACGCGCGCGGGCCGCGTCGGCGACGCAGCGCCTGTCTACCGCCGCGCCATAACGATGGCGCCCGACAAGGTTGAGCTCACCGCCAAACTCGCCTCTGTAGATCAGCAAATCGCACGGAACACGCCGCCAGCGCCCGAGCAATACGAGCAGGCGCCCATGCAGCTCCACGAGCAGGTCGCGCGAGTCGCGTCATCACAAATGCCGGTAACGCGCGGGAACCCAAGTACCCTGGTGGCAAAATCGCCTCCCGCGCCCCGTCGATACTCAAATCTCGAGCCCGAAACCCAATCTCACTGATCGGCGGCCTTGTCCTTGAGGGGGGCCGGCGCAATAGCCCCGTGATCTGCCTTTACGATGTCGCGCTTCATGGGCGCGAGCAGCGCGACCAGGCGGTTCTGTAGCCGGTAGGGTACGCCTGAGCGATTCAGCGCGACGTAGAGATCCTCGGCCAGTGCGTTGAACTGCGCCGTCGTCAGGTCGAGCTTGGCGTGCGCTGTGCGCATGTCGCGGCCGCTGTAATGGCAAGGGCCGCCCGCCAGCTCACACAGCTGTGCGTACAGTAGAGCCTTGAACTTGCCTAGGTCGGTTTCCGCGAAGGTGAAATTGATCCGATCGTCGTCCAGGATGATTTCGGTGAACCGGTCCACTGCCGACTGGAGCACGGGCTCGCTTCCCATCGCCTCAAAAAGTGTGCCGCTGGCCCACGCTGGGTTTGCTAGACAAGAAAGGGCGACTACTTTGACGAATATGCGCATCTTAAAAACCGGCCTGCATGGAGACATAGATGCCGTCCTGGGTGCGCGTTGAGATGGTCGCGGGGGCCAGAATAGTGCCGAGGCGAACATAGGCGGCGACCACGGACAGGTGGCGCGTCGGCGTCCAGGCGATGAACGCATCGTAGGCCGCATGTTCGTCATCGACCGATAGGTTATGAGGGCGGTCTCGATATTCCAATCCCACGGCAAGCTTGCGGTTGAGTAGATAGGCCAATGCCCCTTCGGGGCACAACGAACGTCCCGATCGCAGGTCACCCCCGAAACCGAGAAGGCCAAATTGATTGGCGCGTGTGTAGCGCAGTGTCACGTTCACAAGAAAGCTCTGCGCCAGGAACAACTTAGTCGCAGCGAGGTAGAAGTCAGTGTCCGAGTCCGCATCTGCGCCGAGCTGCTGCACGCGGGAAAGGCCGCCCGCATTGCTGATACCGGTGTTGCGCTTGTGCTCAAGTCCTATGGCGGTCTGTGGTAGCCAAGTATCCTGGCCGTACACGGCATTCCCGAACAAACGAACCTTGAGCCCCAGAATGTTTTGTTCGACGCGTACGCCCTCAAGCTTGGGTCCGGTGACATCGAACCTGTCATGCGTGTAGGACACCTCAACGCGGTCCAGTATTCCGGTCGCCACCCCATAACTCTCAAGACGATAATCCCGCAACGGCACCCAGGTAAAGTGCGCATTCGCCCCCCAGCTCTCGTCGGTGCCGTAGCCGGTGATTAAGGCGAGCGGCACCAGTCCCGCACCTCCTGCACCGTCGACGTCGTTGAATCCGGCTGTAAGCGGCAGTTTTCCTTGATCAGGGGCGAGAGGACTTTCCAGCGGCGAATGCTGGGCCCAACAGCAGCTGCAGCATCCAAGCATCGCCAGCACGAGGAGTCGGCGAATCGAGCCTGCGCCCAGCAAATCCCGGATAGTCGCCTTAGGATCGGCTTTCAAGTTAAATACCGGCAGGGAAACTCTAAATGGCGGCGCGATGAGCGCAACGCTGATTCCAAGTCAGCCGGCGGCGCGGCTCGGGGATATAGCCATCCGCTCCACGAGCGGTGGCAAATCCGGGCCGGCAGCCGCCTGCAGCACGTCGGACTCATGCGTCGTACCCATTGCGCAATTGATTCGCGGTTTTTGAGATCATAGCTGTCCCCTTTTAACTAGTCGGCCGCGGTCGGTACCGAATGCTCCCGAGCTCCTTGCAGCTTACATTACACATCATCAGCGGATCACAAAGCTTTGCGCGGCCGTTGATCCGGCTACGTGATGACGGTCCGCATTCCATCCCACATCAGGTGCCCCTGTAGTCCTGGCGGGGTCTATATCCCGAGCCGCTACGCTGCGCCTACCAAGGGCGACGGCGACGATGGCGAGCCCAGGCCACGTGGCAGCGACACCGCAGGTAGTGTGCCCCCTGCACTTTTGTACTTCCAGTGGATGTCGATAAGCGAAGTGACGATTCTCACAGAGACACGCTGAACACCGCGCGGCGGAATCAGCGGATTAACGTTGCCATGTGCGCCTCAACCGCGTTGAATTCCCCGTTAGCGTGGAGCCGGGCGAAATCGGCCGCGCGCGCCTCAGCGGTTGGATACTCGCACTCCCAGACTACGTCGGGCATGTCGGTACCCTCGGTCTCACCTGGTGATGCCGGCACACGTCTCAGCACACGTCCGACCGCGAGGCCCATTCGAGATTACGACGGTGCGGCATCGCGCCAACCGCTGCGTGTCTTGGATAGAGCTTTGAAAGCTCAGTAGCTCGGTTGAGATACCACCAGGACACCATGTTGTCCTCGGCGAGCCCGAGCTCAACGCAGTCGAGATAAGCATCGACTGCGCCATACGCTGCTGTTACTGGGGACCACTAATTCAGTCCAGCGCCTATCGCCGATGGCCTTTCCTCGTTTCCGGAGATATCGGCCCATCTCCCAGGCGACGTCTGCATATCGGCCCCGTAAGACTGGATGGCCCAGCTCTTCGGCTCGCCAAATCCAGTGAGCGACTATCTCGGGGTCGGCAGTGTCGACGTCTGGAATTAGAATCCGGTGGCCATCGGCGGTCGTTGCGCTCGACATTTCTGACCAGCAGGTTCCCCAAGCGCCTACGCGCGCAAACATGCTCGGGCGAGATAATTGCCACGGCGCAAGATCCGCAAAGGCACCTCGGCGCTGCTCAGGCGTCAGATCCGCCTGGGCACTTCCAGCATCAACCGTGAAGGCCTGATAGTCGGCGAGACGAGCCGCGCTCGAATTGCGCTCAGCCAGCTGCCGAGCAATTGATTCTGAAATCTCCAACGCCATGCTTCTGTCCTTAGGGAGCCGATCACCCTTCGCCCGGTCGCCGGCCCCGCAAGCCCGTCACCCACGACCAGGGCGCGGTACGCATTCGTATCGGGCGCGCTGAATCGGCCGCTCTCCTGAAGTCAAACGAAGAGTTCTAGTCGCTGATGCAAGAGGTGGAAGATTTCTGTCTAGACGCATGGCGCCAGAGCAAGGCAGACGAGTCGCTGGTGCGTGAAAAGATTTGAACCCAAATCGTCCGCCACACTGCGTCGCTCGAAACCGACTGTGCATGATGGCTCTCCAGAATAATTGCCGGTCCGGCCGCATCGTCCTTTACGCACCACCACCTTGCCCGGCTGGCAGGTTGGCGGGAGCCACAGCTCCTACTCTTGATGCAGGGTGGACGGTAGCACACCTACTACGCAGGCGGTGAGACGGGGCGGCGTAGTTACATGTCGCTCGGTCATCAACGATGGTGTCGGCTACACAACAGGGAGCCTGAGACATTCCGCAGCGTGGGGGCAACTCTGGGGGTAACTGAAACCCGTCCGTTGTTGATCTAGTGTAAAAACAATGTGCTACGTCGATTTTGTGGCGGCTTCACCGCCCACCACCTTAACTGCTGTGAAATAAGCCATAAGTCGCTAATTGTGGCGCGCCAGTCTTGCCGAGTCTTCTTGCGAAAGAGAATTAGTCCCCGCTCTGGTCCCCGGCAGAACTCAAGTGTCGCGGCACTCCATGGGTCACAACTAAATGCGAGACGGGCGCGCGGCAGTGTTAGGCGTGCGGCGCTTTGGGCAGCGCGCTGTAGGCCCGGGCTAGCACTTCAATACTAGGAATTAGCCGCTGGAACACACATTACGACACCCCGGCTTCGCGCAGCCCTTCAGGCATTGATATCACCCAGACCACGCTGTCGGCGATGCGCTCAACGACAGGTGCGCCTCCGCTGTTCAGGGCCATCGAGCAGAGGCGGGCAGTGGCGGAGCACGCGTAAGGTCTGGCTGACGGTGTGAAGCAGTTTCCGTTCGGCGCGCGCACGCTAGTAACCAGTACCTACGCAGAAACAGCGTGCTGCTACTGAACTGTGCCGCTCGCGGCGGCTACAATCGTTGGCAGCGAATGCCGAGGCAAATCAATGGTAAAAACACATCCAGCGCCGGGCGAGTCGCGGGCGCTTAGCGTTCCATGATGAGCCTCGACAGTCCGCCGGCAGATGGACAGCCCCAAGCCTAAGCCGGATGTATCGTCGCCACCCTGCGTGAAGGGCAGGAACATCTTGTCGATAAAATTCGGCGGCAGGCCCCCGCAATGATCTTTGACCTCGATACGCACCCGATCGCCAGCGGCGTAGGCAAGCAACGATACTTCAGAATGCCGATTGGTGAACTTGAAGGCATTTTGCAGCAAATTGCCGATCGCCGACATCAGAAGATCCCGGTCGGCATCGACCGCGAGCACAGGGTCTACAGGAGAAACCGACAGCGCGCAGTCGCACGCTTGGGCCTCCAGCGAGGCGATGACTTTGACTTCCGCGATGAGATTCGCCACGGAATGAAATTGGATTCGTGTGGGAAGACCCGCTGTCACTCGCACATCCGCCAAGGAGCGGTCAACGAGATTGCGCAGTCTCAACAGACTTCGGTCCACCACCGCGGCTGTGGCCCCACTAAGACCGACTTTGCCAATTTTGATGACGGCAAAAGCCATCATTGCCGTGTGGATTAAATTACGCAGTTCATGCGCCAAAATGCCCAGCCGCTCATTCGATGCATCCACTCCCTTCTTAGCCAGGATGAGATCCCGCGCGGAAGAATAGCCGGTGACCGCATCGGCGATCGCGTTGTCCAAGCACCGATTGAGTGTTTGGAATTCCTCCGCCTCGACCGGCTCTCCGTGCTCGAAGGCCATCTCCGTGATAGCTTGGCATAGATCCCCATAGTCATGGACGACTTGATCTACCGTGAAGCCCTGCCCCAAGAGTTCAAGACCATGACTCGCTGCGGCTCCGGCAATCTCGGAGCCTCCCAGGTGGCCCCCACCCGAAGGCCCCGATACCGCGCGGCTTTTGAGGGGTTGTGAACTCTGCTCGATACGCAATGTCTTGATGAGCTGGTCCAAGAACAGCGGGACGCCATGTATGAGTTCAGTCCCGGCGGCCGATCGCCCACGACGAGCCTGCACTTTCAGGCGACATCGCTCGATCAGCGCCGGACGATGGCTAGTGAGAAATTCTTGTAGCATGTCCATGCTCCGTGACGGGTGGGTCTCGATTCGGACGACAGGTAATCCGCCACCATGGGGAGAGTGCCGAGCCTGAGCTCCGGCATTCCCAATGCAGGCGACGGTCAGAGAGGACATTTGCGAGCCGTGCGATCCCAATTTAAGGATCCGCCTACATCATTACGGGACGATTATGGGCTTGCGCAGCTCCCTTGTCTGTGCGCTCGACAACATAGCGGCCCCCAACGGTTATTTGCTAGCAGGTGGCCCATTCTGCGGGAGCAAGCGGTCGCATGCTAATTTTAGGAATCGCTGCCGCTCGCCATGGCATCGCCGCAACTCAATGACGCGAGCAAAACACAAACGACGGAGCAAGGATCAGCTGGAGAATAAAAAGCGTGTCCGTAGCATGGCAGGTCGCCTGGCGGCCGGCACCTTGATGCATACGCGCTGAAAATAAATTGCAAACCTGGAAGTATTGCGTAAATAAAATTGCGAACCAAGATGCAATAAGGGGGGCAACTCCCAGGCTCGCATCGCCCTAGGCGAGGCCACCGTACCGGCGGCGCCGCGGCCGGGATTGGACGGGCGCGTCCTCCTACATATTTGACGGTCCCTGCGGCTCCATAATTGTGTCTGTTCAGTGGTTTGCACTCAACAGGAGTTAAATGTATGGGAATCCTTGACGCTTTTGGCGGCGGTAATGCGGGCCGGGGTATCGGTATGTCTCCCCTCACCCTCGCGCTTGCGGGGCTAGTTGCATACCGCACCCTGAATGGGAAAGGTCGGCTTGCCGACATGCTGGGCACCAGCGGTGCCCCAGTAGGTGCGCCGGGTTCGCCGGGTGCGCCTCAGAATGCTCCCGGCGCTGCTCAGAGTGGCTTGGCTGGTCTTCTGGCTGGCGGTGGGCTAAGCGCTGGGTTGAAAGACTTGCTGGACCGGTTCCGGTTGGCTGGGCATGAAAAAACTGCGCAGAGTTGGGTGTCGACCGGTCCGAATCAGCCAATCGCTCCCCATGAGCTCGAGCAGGCCCTCGGGGAAGAGCGCTTGAAGTGGCTCGGGGACCAAACCGGAATGCCCCGGGACCAGCTTTTAAGTGGTTTGAGCGGAGCACTGCCTGAAGCCATTAACAAGCTCACGCCCAATGGCCGAATTCCAACTGACGAGGAACTGGCTAAAGCAGGATAACTCCACACGGGGTTTTGGGGACGCTGGCAAGCCGGCTCCTTGAGGCAAGCGCCGGCTGTTGCGCGACGAGCCTTTGACTTGGTCGCCGCGGTCGGTGGTCCCGGATTCCGGCGACTCTCAGCCGGCTGTCGCCCCGGGTCGAATTTTTGGAAACGCTGCCGCTCATTCGCCCGGGGGTGGCGACTGTGGAGTCCTATCGGCGGACTAACGGAACGTTAGTGAACCGGCCAATACGGTGTCTGCCTGTCTCCAGTAATTGTGACCGGATCGTATCAGTATGCTTGCTGACTGCACCTTAAGTGTGACGAAAGCAGCCGCGCCGGTGGCTGAAGTCACTTTGGTGTGATCCTCTCGAAGAATCATGCAGTGATAGGATCTACTGTCCGGTCTAGCACATTCGCGCACATAGTAGAACGCGCTTGGTCCACGGTACGTAGTAGATCTCACCGTAACGATGGTGGTCGTATTAGCCCAGTTTGGGGTCACGATAATCGACGGATCAGGTAGAGCGTATGTCGTGCCGGCGAGTGCGCCCGTGGAAAAGAAAGAGGCGAACACTAGGCTGGTGAATTTCACATTCATGTCTTTCTTCTCCTAACCTCTAGACGGAATGCCGGGAGCGCTGCCCGCCGCCGAGAGAATGTCTGGCCATTCACTCTGGCGCCCATTCTACGCCTATGTAAGTCAGCCGCCGCCCGCAAAAAAGTAGGATGGGAACCTATTCCACCCCCCGGTCTCACTGTCCTCTAGACGCGCCTGCGCAATCGAAGCACAGATATCGAGGCGCGCAGAGATAGATTATGTAGCATCACGCTGGCACCGACGACCCCGACCGCCAGATAGAGGATCGCGGGATCGCGTTAAAGGCGGGCGGTGGGTGAAAATCCGCCGCACCGCGCTGAAGGGAGAAGCACCACCACTGGATAGCGAAGCAGGCCCCGATAACAGGCGCCAACGAAATGATGATCGTCTTTACATAGCGCATCCCGCGGCGCTGTAAAGTCAACAGCAAGAAAACATCCGAATCCGTCAAGCAAACGCCTGCCGGAAAGGAGATGTGGAACAGCAGATTCAGGTCCCCACGAATGCTGCAAGGCGTCTGAAACTATAGCGTTCCCGCGCAACCGGAGGGTCATGGTCCAGCGGCTCGGATGCTGCCGTGGTTTTGAGCCCTATCTTGCCCCCCTTATTCAACATCGACACGATGGCCCAACGACTTCCAGGTGGCTGAGCTCCTCGGTAACGATGTCGATCAGCATGTCGCTGCGGCCCCGATCTTCTTTCCGCCAGATGGTGCGCCAAATGAGGAGTCGCGGCGGCGAGTTCGCCTTAAGGGCCACCAACTGCCCCGATGTAAGCGCCGCATCCATCCGGAATGAAGATACCGGCCAAGGGTAGGTAGGAACGATTGTGGGCGACATTCATCTGACCCGGCAGATCAGGAAGGTCTAGTGGCCGTTGTGTGATATCGCCTCGACAAAGAAGCCAGCCACGGAGCGTCGCGCGTTTCGGTCACGGCGCGCCACACTATGGTTGGACGCGTGCGGCGAATTGGCCCTGCGGCCGCGCCAAACCCGCAAAGCCAATCGACGAGTCAAGGTAGGCGACCGGTCGCCACTGGCACGGCTGCTCGCCCGATCTACATGAAGTGCGACTTGAACTTTTCGCGTGCGGAGGACTGCCCTACCATATCTGGACCCGCTCGTTCTCGGGCCGCCACATGGGTTGGCCCGCCTTGATGCCGAAAGCCTGATAAAACTCCGGGACATTGGACAGCGGGCCCAGAACGCGCCATTTCGCGGGTGCGTGCACGTCGGATAGCAGAGCTGAGCGCAGCGTCTCCTCTCGTTGGTCCATCATCCACCCAAGCGCGTAGCCGAGGAAGTAGCGCTGCAGAGGAGTGAAACCGCCGATCGATTCGTCCTTGCGGTACTGCTCGGTTTTTTTGAATGCATCCAGACCCAGCAGCAAACCTCCGTAGTCGGCGATGTTTTCGCCCAAGCTCGCTTGGCCGTTTATGTGCAGGCCAGGGAGCGGTTCGTAGTGATCAAACTGTTTTGCGAGTGCATCAGCCCGCTTCTGAAAGGCTTTGGCGTCATTGGCCGTCCACCAGTCGCTGAGGTTGCCCGACGCGTCGTATTTGCGGCCGGAATCATCAAAGCCGTGGGTGATTTCATGGCCAATGGTCGCGGCCCCGACGTAGCCGTACACCACCGCGTCGTCGATCTGAGCGTCGGCTATGCCGGGAACCGTGAACGCCGCGGCCGGCAACACGATCTCGTTGTTGCTTTGATTGTAGTAGGCATTGTAGGTTTGCGGCGTCATGTCCCATTCGCTCCGATCCACGGGCTTGCCGAATTTGCCCAGTTGGTCATTGAAGCGCCAGCGTGCTGCATTCTTCATGTTGTCGCAGTACGAGTCGCGGCCGATGACGAGTGTCGAGTAATCCTTCCACTTGTCTGGATAGCCCACTTTTGCGCTGATCGCGGCCAGCTTCAGCTGCGCTTTAGCCTTGGTGGAATCGCTCATCCACGGCAGCACTTCGATTCGCTCGCGGTAGGCCGTGCGGATCGCCTCGACCAGGTCGATGTAGCGCTTCTTAGTCGCGGCAGGGAAGTAATCCTGCACGAAGATCTTGCCCAGCATGAACCCCATTGCATTGCCCTCGGCATCGAGCACTCGCTTCCAGCGCTCGCGTTGCTCCTTCTGGCCCTGCAGGACCTGGCCGTAGAAGCGGAACAGCTCCTCATTGAAGGGCTGGCTCAGCGTCGCCGCATAAGTGTCGAGTAAATGCACGCGCAAGTAGTCCCGCAGCACGGGCACCGGCGTTTGGTGGAGTAACCTCTCGAGTGCGCCGAAGAACTCGGGTTGGCCCACGATCACGAACTCCGGACGCAGGTTCCATCCCCCGAGGCGAGCGCTCCAGTCTATCGAAGGCGTGTACTTTGATGTGAGTGCGGCCAGCGTGAGCCGATTGTAGTTGCGGTCGGGGTCATTAAGTTCCTCAAGCTTGCGCGAAGACTTGGCCAGTGCGGTCTCGAAACCCAGAACGCCGCGGGCCTGCACTTTAGCCTGTTCGGGACTGCGGCCCAACAGTTGCAGCGTCCGCGCCATATGGGACAGGTATTCCTCGCGCGATCGGGCGACTCCACGCTCGGGGTTGAAGTAAAAATCACGGTCCGGCAGACCCAGCCCGCCCTGTGATAGATGAATCGCCATTGCGCCGCTGTTTTTTTCGTCCTGGCTGACGTCAATGTCGAAAAGCACATTGATGTCGAGCGGCGTAAGTTCAAAGGCGGCATCCAGTGCGTCGCTCGGAGTTTCCACTCGGTCGATCCGGGCGAGTTCACGGTCCAGGGGATGTACGCCGAGCGCATCGGCGTGTTGCGTGTCCATGGCCGTGGCCCAGAAGTTGGCAATCTTCTGCTGCTCGCTTCCGGGGGCAGGGGCGCCCGATACCGCGCGCTCGTTGATCGTGCGCAGGCTTGAATACAACTGCTCATTGACGAGACTGCCAATGCCCCACCAGGACTCCGCGGCAGGGATCGGGTTATTGGCCAGCCAGCGGCCGTTGGCGTACTGGAAGAAATCCACCCCGGGATCGACGGTGAGGTCCATGTGGGCGCGTAGATAGTCCCCCGCCCCGGGCGAATCAGGGGCAGGCGGGGTCTGTGCCCCGGTGGAAGCGCACGCTGCTGCCATAATCAGCAGAGTGGCCCGCCAGGGGCGCTGTGTGTTGGTGGTCATGCCAGTACCTCAAAAAAGTGCCGCGGTCCCGCTGCAGATCTGGCCAGCGCCGATAAAACTAGCGTAACACGCACGTCAGGTCGGTCAGCTTGCTGCCCCTGCCCACATCCACGATGCGAGCCAAAGGTCTTGGCATCGGGCGCTCTACGCTATAATCGGCTGCTGGCCAGGGCTGCCGGCAGTGGGCGGGGCCCCAAGGCGAAAGTGGCGGAACTGGTAGACGCGCTGGCCTTAGGAGCCAGTGGGGCAACCCGTGAGAGTTCGAGTCTCTTCTTTCGCACCAGATTAATTTAAGGATCATCGGATACATGCAGGTTTCCCTAGTGTCGAGCAATGGCCTGGAGCGCCGCCTCGAAGTGACCGTGCCCGGCGAGCTTGTCGCCAGTCGCGTAGACGAGCGCCTCAAAGATCTGGCGCGCACTGCGCGGCTGAAGGGCTTCCGGCCCGGCAAGGTGCCATTTGCCGTGGTGCGCAAGCAGTACGGCGGCCAGGTGCATTCGGAAGCGGTCACCGACCTAATGCAAAAAAGCTTTGTCGAGGCGGTGACTCAGGAGCGACTCCGGCCGGCGGGCGATCCTCGCATCGAACCCCTCCAGGTGGCCCCGGGCGAGGAACTTCGTTATGCCGCAGTGTTCGAAGTGTTGCCGGAGATTGCTCTCAAGCCCTTGGACGCACTTTCGGTCAGTCGACCTACGGCCACCGTGACCGAGGCCGACATCGATGCCATGATTGAAAGCATGCGCAAGCAGAAGCCAATTTTCACCCGGGTGGATCGTGCGGCGGTCGCCACTGACCGCCTCACCATTGCTTTTGAAGGAAGGATCGACGGTGAGCTGTTTCCAGGCGGCAAGGGCGAGGAGCTGCACGTGGTGCTGGGTGCCGGCACGATCCTGCAGGAGCTCGATGCGGCACTGCATGGCATGAAGGTCGGTGAGGAAAAGCGGGTTGCGGCGCGGTTCCCGGACAATTACGGCGCCACGGCCGTGGCCGGAAAGGACGCCGTGTTTGAAGTGACCGTCAGGAGTATTGAGGAACAAAGTCTCCCCGCCCTCGATGAGGCCTTTGTGCGCGGCTTCGGGCTGGCAGAGGGGGGAGTCCCGGAATTTCGTGCGCAGGTGCGTGCAACCATGGAACAAGAGGTGGCCGACACAGCCCAACAGCGAGTGCGCGAGCAACTGCTTGAACTGGTGCATAAGGCCAATCCGCTGGAACTGCCTCGGGTGCTGGTCGATGAGCAGGTGCGCGACCTGCAGGTGCAGGTCTTGCGGCGTATGGGTGTGCAGAAGATCGAGCAGATGCCGCCGCGCGAACCTTACGAAGAAGCCGCCCGCAAGCGTGTCGCGCTCGGCCTGATAATTAGCGAGATCGTGCGCGCCAACGCTATCAAGGTGGATCGCAGTCGCGTGGAGCGCCGGCTGCATGCCGCCGCGGCCGCGCACCCGGACCCGGAAGCCGTACGGCGCCAGTACCTGCAAAGCCGGGAGGCCATGGGCCAGCTTGAGACAGCCGCCCTGGAGGACCAAGCGCTTGATTGGGTACTCTCGCAGGTCAAGGTGGTCGACGTAACGTCCAGTTTTGCGGAACTGACCGGCTTTGGCCGGCCTAAAGAGGTAAACAGCTGATGAACGAGCGAGCCCTGGGGCTGGTGCCGATCGTCGTTGAACAAACGGCGCGCGGCGAGCGTTCTTACGATATCTATTCGCGCCTGCTCAAGGAGCGCGTGATATTTGTCGTGGGTGAAGTTGAAGATCACATGGCGAACCTGGTGGTCGCCCAGCTCCTGTTCCTGGAGTCCGATAATCCGGACAAGGACGTCGCCCTGTACATCAATACGCCGGGCGGATCGGTGAGCGCGGGGCTGGCGATTTACGACACCATGCAGTTCATCAAGCCCGATGTCAGCACCATCTGCGTGGGGCTGGCGGCCTCGATGGGCGCGGTACTCTTGGCCGGGGGAGCGTCCGGAAAGCGCCATTCCCTGCCGAACTCCAAAATCATGATCCACCAGCCTTCCGGCGGCTTCCGCGGCCAGGCCAGCGATATCGATATCCAGGCGCGGGAGGTCATGGACACTAAGGAGCGGCTGAGCCGCATCCTGGCGCACCACACCCACCAGACTATTGAGCGGATACGGGTGGATAGCGACCGCGACAACTTCATGAACGCGGAAGCGGCTGTGGCCTACGGCATGATCGACCGCGTGCTCGAAAAACGACTGGACGCAGTGCCCAGTCCGAGCCTTGACCGGCCTGCGTGAACCTAAATTTCTTTGATTACAAGGCCTTAGGTGGAACGCAGTTCTTTGCGCCGGTGGCTTTGGGCGTGTTATATAAAGACCCTATGGGGTGTAATTCCTACCCTTTGGCCCGTCCCCGTAGGCAGTATGTGCCTAGAGGTGATCTTCAGTGAGCGATGATTCCAAGAGCCGGACGGACGACGGGAAACTGCTCTACTGCTCGTTCTGCGGGAAAAGCCAGCACGAAGTACGCAAACTGATTGCCGGTCCGTCGGTGTTCGTTTGCGACGAATGCGTCGAGCTTTGCAACGACATAATCCGCGAGGAGCTCGAGGATCGCGCCGATAAGGCGCGCGACAAGCTGCCCCGGCCTCATGAGATCAAGAAGGTGCTCGATGACTATGTCATCGGGCAGGAACGCGCTAAGAAGGTCCTGTCGGTGGCGGTGTACAATCACTACAAGCGCCTGCAGACCCGCGGGGCCAACAAGCCCAAGGATGACGTCGAGCTCGCCAAGAGCAACATACTTCTTATCGGCCCAACCGGTTGCGGCAAGACGCTGCTGGCCGAGACGCTGGCGCGGCTTCTGAACGTGCCGTTTACCATCGCCGATGCCACCACGCTCACCGAGGCAGGCTACGTCGGCGAAGATGTCGAAAACATCATCCAGAAGCTGTTGCAAAAGTGCGATTACGACGTCGAAAAGGCCCAGACCGGCATTGTCTACATCGACGAAATCGACAAGATTTCGCGCAAGAGCGACAACCCGTCGATCACACGCGATGTGTCGGGCGAGGGCGTTCAGCAGGCTCTGTTGAAGCTGATCGAGGGCACTATTGCCTCGGTCCCACCCCAGGGCGGCCGCAAGCACCCGCAGCAGGAGTTTCTGCAGGTGGACACCTCTAATATCCTCTTTATCTGTGGAGGCGCTTTTGCCGGCTTGGAAAAGGTCATTCTCAATCGTACCCAGCGTAGCGGCATCGGCTTTACCTCCGAAGTGCGCAGTGCCAACCAAAAGCCGCACGGCTCAGACTTGTTCCACGAAGTGGAGCCCGAGGATTTGATCAAATTCGGTCTGATTCCGGAATTTGTCGGGCGCCTGCCAGTGGTGGCAACTCTGGACGAACTGGACGAAGCCGCGTTGATGATCATCCTGACCGAGCCGAAGAATGCTCTGACCAAGCAATACCGCAAACTCTTTGACATGGAAGGCTCCGAGCTGGAGTTCCGCGACGAAGCGTTGCGCGCCGTTTCGCGACGTGCCATGCAGCGCAAGACTGGTGCACGGGGACTGCGCACCATCCTTGAGAACGTGCTGCTCGATACCATGTACGAGCTGCCCTCGCTCCGCAATGTCGCCAAGGTCGTTGTCGATGAGTCCGTCATCGAGGGCACGACTAAGCCGTATGTGATCTATCGTTCGGAGGAAGAGCGTTTGGTGCCCGTCGAGGAGCCCCGCAGGGCCGGGGGCATTGGCCACGCCTGATCCGCAACGGTATTTCGGGGCGCTTGAATTTACCGCGCCGAGTCCCCATTAGCCTTGGTACCCATGCCCGTAGCCCACGTGGTGGGCCGAAGTAAAGGATAGCCCTTGAACCAGGAAGCCGACTCCACCTCCCTAGTCCCCGTCCAGCGCATTCCGGTGCTGCCGCTGCGCGACGTTGTGGTCTACCCCCATATGGTGATCCCGCTGTTTGTGGGCCGCGAAAAATCCATTCTGGCGTTGGACGCGGCGATGAAAGCCGACAAGCGCATTCTGCTGTTAGCGCAGAAGCAAGCCGACATCGATGATCCGAAGCTGGAGGACCTGCACGGTTTTGGCACCGTAGCGACGATCCTGCAACTGCTCAAACTGCCCGACGGTACCGTCAAGGTGTTGGTCGAAGGCGTCGATCGCGCGCGCGTACTGCAGATCGGTCTGAGCGCCGGGAGTGCCCCGCAGCCACCCGAGGGGACGCAGCAATATTATGCCGCGGCCATTGCCATCGAGCAGGACTCCGATCAGTACGACGAGCGCGAGATGGACGTGCTGGTGCGCTCCGTAGTCTCGCAGTTCGAGCAGTACGTCAAGCTCAACAAAAAAGTGCCCCCGGAAGTGCTGACCGCACTGGCCGGGATCGAGCAGCCCGGTCGGTTGGGCGACACCGTGGCGGCACACATGGCGCTCAAACTCTCCGAGAAGCAGAAGGTCCTGGAAATACTGGACGTCCGTAAGCGCCTTGAACACGTCCTGGTCGCCATCGAAGGCGAAATGGACGTGCTGCAGATCGAGAAGCGCATCCGCGGTCGCGTCAAGTCACAGATGGAGAAAAGCCAGCGCGAGTATTACCTGAATGAGCAGATGAAGGCCATCCAGAAAGAACTGGGCGACATGGAGGACGGCACCAACGAGATTGGCGACCTGGAGCAAAAGGTGGCCAAGGCCGGCATGAGCAAGGAGGCGCGCGAAAAGGCCACCGCCGAGATCAACAAGTTAAAAATGATGTCGCCAATGTCTGCCGAGGCGACCGTGGTGCGTAACTACGTCGATTGGTTGGTCAAAGTACCCTGGAAAAAACGCACGCGCCTGCTCAAGGACATTACACACGCCCAGAAAGTCCTGGACGAGGACCACTACGGGCTCGACAAGGTCAAAGAGCGCATCGTGGAATACCTGGCGGTGCTGCAGCGGGTCGAAAAGATCAAGGGGCCGATTCTGTGTCTGGTCGGCCCGCCCGGGGTCGGCAAGACTTCGCTCGGCCAGAGTATGGCCCGCGCAACCAATCGCAAGTTCGTGCGCATGTCGCTCGGCGGCGTGCGCGATGAGGCGGAAATTCGCGGCCATCGGCGCACCTATATCGGCTCGATGCCCGGCAAGATCCTCCAGAACATGGCAAAAGCCGGCGTGCACAATCCGCTGTTTCTGCTCGATGAAGTGGACAAGATGGCCATGGACTTCCGTGGCGATCCGTCTTCGGCGTTGCTGGAAGTCCTCGATCCGGAGCAGAATGCCGGATTCTCCGATCATTACCTCGAGGTCGATTTCGACCTGTCCGAAGTGATGTTCGTGTGCACCGCCAATTCACTGAACATTCCCCCGCCGCTGCTGGACCGCATGGAAGTGATTCGCCTCCCGGGGTACACAGAGGACGAGAAACTCAATATTGCCCGGCGCTACCTGGTGCCTAAGCAAATCAAACAGAACGGGCTGAAGACCGGCGAGCTTAAGGTCTCCGACCCGGCGTTGCTGGACATCGTGCGCTATTACACGCGCGAGGCGGGGGTGCGCAACCTGGAGCGCGAAGTGGCCAAGATCAGCCGCAAAGCCGTCAAGCAGCTGCTGCTCGACCGCGACCAGGGCCGCAAAGTGGCCGTTACGCCGCGCAATCTTGACAAGTATCTGGGCGTGCGCCGCCACCGCTACGGCAAGGCCGAGGACCAGAATCGCGTTGGCCAGGTGACCGGTCTGGCGTGGACCGAGGTGGGCGGTGAGCTGCTGACCATCGAGGCCGCCGTGGTGCCCGGCAAGGGCAAGCTCCAGCACACCGGGCAACTCGGCGAGGTGATGCAGGAGTCGATCCAGGCGGCCATGTCGGTGGTGCGTTCGCGTGCCGACGTGCTCGGCCTTGATCCGGATTTTTACCAAAAGAACGACGTCCACCTTCACATGCCCGAAGGCGCCACGCCCAAGGATGGCCCTAGTGCAGGTATCGGCATGTGTACCGCCCTGGTGTCGGCGTTGACGCGGATTCCGGTGCGTTCGGACGTGGCCATGACCGGCGAAATCACCTTGCGCGGTGAGGTACTGCCGATCGGGGGGCTGAAGGAGAAATTACTGGCAGCACAGCGGGGCGGAATCGCGCTGGTGATGATTCCGGAAGAGAACCGCAAGGACCTGGTGGAGATCCCGGACAACATCAAAGGCAAGCTCGACGTGCGCCCGGTGCGCTGGATTGATGAGGTGCTAGAAATCGCGCTTACCGCGCGGCCCGTGCCACGCGTGCAGGCGGCCATCGAACCGGTCGAACCGATCGAGCCCGCCAGCCCGAAGCGCCGGGGAAAGGCGCGCGGACCCAAGATCGTCCAGGCGCACTAGCGTCTTAAGGCCCTATACCTTAGAATGCGCCGCCTTTTTGGCCGGGGGCGGCTTACTCGAGGCGTCGCTTTTTCGGGTGCTTAGCTCAGCTGGTAGAGCGTCGCCCTTACAAGGCGAATGTCGTGGGTTCGATCCCCTCAGCACCCACCACCCTTTGGTCGGCGGTGTTGACAGCCTCCATGTCCCCGCCGCTGAAGACACCGGCGAGGTAATCGCGGCTCTGCATGATTCGCGACCTACCGCTGTCGTCTCGGGCGCGGACCTTCAGCGCTTCTGCGACCACTGCCGCAATGCAAAGAGTGCGCTGACCGCGGCCGAAGCCGACCCTAGCGCGATCCACTCCGCCGGACGGAGTGTCGTTAAGATGAGGATCAGCGCCGCGATGGCGATCAGCGGAATCGTTGGTCCGCCGCGCAGCCGGAATGGTGATGCCGTATCATTGATGTTCCTGCGCTCGAGCTGCCAAGCAGCAGCGCAGCTGCCTATGTACACGAGGCAGAACGCACCACCGGAAACCAGTGCCAGCGTCGTGAAGCTGCCAGCAACCGCCAGGATCCATCCTACCGCCGCATGGGCGATAATGGCGTACATAGGCGCACGGCTGTTGCCCCTGACCGTGGCCAGGGACGCGGGCAGGAACCCGTCGCGCGCGAGTGCATACAACAGGCGCGAGGATCCGAGGAGGTCGCCTTGCAGCACCCCAACCAGTGACACCGCCGCCGTCAGTACCAGGAACCCGCCACCCCCCGCCACGACCAACTCCGCAACTGCGGCCAGAGGCGCATCATTGCCAACGAGCGCGGGTCCCAGTACGCCCTGGGCGACGATCTGGAGCATTACGTAGAGCGCAATGACGATGGCCACGCCCACGAACGCCGCTGTCGGCACGATCCGGGCCGGGTCGCGTAGCTCACCAGACGGGGCCAGCGCCGTCTCGATTCCCGAGTAGGCAAAGACGACGACGACCAATGAACTGCCGATCGACGACCATTCCGGAATATGCGGGATGACCAGGTTGTCGAGATGCACGTAGTGGAAACCAAGAATTGCGAGCAGCAGCAGTGGTATGGCCTTGGCGGCCGCGAACGCCATGATCGCTGCCGCGCCGACACGCACACCCTGAGCGTTGAGCACGGCCAGTAAGGCATAGACCGCAAATAGCAGCACAGCGCGAGGTACCGGCTCGCCAAGCCATGGGAAGACGTGGGCAAGTTGGCTGGCGAGGATCGCCGACATGCTGCCGCTGCCGGCGACGTTTGAGATCCAGAAGATCGCGGCCACTAGGAACCCGGGCAGTCTTCCGAATGCCGCATCCACATACGTGTACGGGCCGCCGGTCTTCGTTAATCGACTGCCCGCCGCCGCGAAGCAGGCAACAATCGGAATGAAGAGCAGCGCACCGATCACGAACGCGAGCGGGGCGGCCGATCCCATGGTCACGGCCAATGCCCCGGGCAGCGCAAAAATACTGCCGCCAATCGTGATGTTGACGATTGACGCCGCCAGCGCCCAGAAGCCGACCGCGCGCACGAGCGCAGAGTCGCCGCGGCCGGGTTGCCCGCCGAGGTCAGCCAATGACGTGCTGCTGGAACATCAGGCTCATTCGGCGCTCCGGGCAAACCGAGTGTGGGCAAGCGCGCCGTCGCTCGCCCGCCCCGCCGTTCATTGTACGGGATCCAGTCGCCCCATCCGGCCCTCATAGCAGCGATCAGGGCAGGTTCGCCGCACGTACGTCGCGTATGCAGCTGAACGGATTGTCGGCACGCCGCTCCTGGTGGATCGCGAGCAGCACTGCGCGGGGTTCCGCAGCGAAACCGCCGACCCGTGCCGGCCGGTACTGCGTGCCATCCGCGTCCGCGAGCCGCTCGATGGGGTTGACGATTACCGCCAGGTCGCGCTCTTATGCCCGATAGCCCTGATGCCGGGGTAGCGTGGTCACCGAGTCGCACGTGATGCCGGGCAAGATGGCGCCGCCGAGCGATGGCGTACGCAGCGAACCGCCGATCACAGGGAAGGCGTTTATCTGGGAGAGTTCCTAGATGAACTTGCGCTACGCGGCGTCGAGCCACACGCAACCTAGTGGTCACGCTACCGCAGCGTTCCAGGCACGCAGTGAGACCGCGTAGTTCGCAGTCACCTGGCGGCGCCGACGCCGCCAATCGCCGCGCGTACGTCGTTGTGCTCGATGGCGATGCGCATGGGCCCCGCGGTGTCGATTTTAGTAGTGTGTGTCCAATATTTCAGCCATTAAGGTCCAATGCGCCTAAAGCACCGCAGCGACTGTGGTCGGGCGGACGTCAATCCACCACGAGCCGGTGTAGTTGGGTGGCCAGTCCTGCTGCCGATCAGCCAGCTCGGCCAACCGCTGGGTGCCGACCATAGTTTGTGTGCGGCCTGTCGATCCTGAAGCGCGGGACCGCCTTTTCGGTCGGACGCATTGCTGTGAGATGCCGACATGAGTGCGTGGGCCACTTACAACGCGCTGCCCCGAACCTTGGGGTTGACGGCATCGAGAAGAGATCGCGCGGATTGATCGTCGGCATAGTCGGAAGCGCATCGGCGGTGGACTCTGGCGACCAGGCCCGAATGGGTTGGAAGTGGGTGAGCGACCACGTGGTCACATCAATTCCTGAGCGGGCCAGTCCATAGTGCGTAGGCTATCAGTCCGCATATTAAAGATGCTTCTCTGAGAATTCGTATGAGCTACGGTTGCCGCAGCCGACGGCGCAAGTGCCCGCGGACGCGGGCCGTCCTCTCAGCACGGTTGGTGGAACGATTTTTACGAGGCCATTTTTTTTAAGTCCTGGCTAAGCAGTTTGTCCGGATTGGGTTCCGGACAGTAGCCGGGCAGGCGGGTCAACCGCAGGCGCGATTCCTTGGCGTTGACGAACTCTCGGGTCACGACCGAGTGATGAAACGAGTGACCGTGGATAACCAGGTAGGGCATGCCAGGGGCCTGTTTGACCAGCCCAGCCCTTCTTGCACCACCGCCGTTCAACATCTGCACCCTGTGATCATGGTTGATGCCCGTGATCATACTTGATATGATTTGCTGAAATCGGATGCGGAGCCGACGTAACCGGCCACTTGTGCCGGGCGCAGCCGGCCGCAGTGGTGACCGGGGAACTCGACGACGCCGATTCCGCGCACTCAAAAAGCGGTCTCACACGACAATGGGGGCGACATGCTGCGAAACCAATATTTCCTGAGGCCAGTGCTGATCGGCTTGCTAGCGACGATCGCCGCCAGTCCCGGACAGTCGCAGAATGCGCCGGTGACCAGCGACAGGCTGGAAGAAATAATCGTCACTGCCCAGCGCCGCGAGGAAAAGCTGCAGGACGTGCCGATCTCGATGAGCGCTATCACCGGCACGATGCTCGAGAATCTGGGCGCCAAGACTTTTGACGACTACGCCGGCATGATTCCGAACCTCTCGAACGGGACTGGCGCCGGCGCCGGCGGCAACGGCAACGCGTTTGGTGTCTCCTCGACGCGCGCCATCGCGATCCGCGGTGTGGCGGGCAACAACACTACCGGCTTCTATCTGAATGACACGCCTATGCCGATGTCGCTGGATCCGCGTATCGTCGATATAGAGCACGTCGAGGTGCTGCGCGGGCCGCAAGGTACGCTGTTCGGCGCCGGCTCGATGGGCGGCACGGTGCGCCTCGTGACTCGCGAGCCTTCCGTCGATACCAAGTCCGGCAAGATCGATGCCGAGGGCTCGTACGCCAATCATGGGGGCGCCGGTTACTCCGCGGAGGGCGTCTACAACGCGGCCTTGGTCCCCGGCACTGTCGGCCTGCGCATGGTCGCTTTCAGTGCGTTCGAGCCGGGTCTTTATACGCGCACCTGGGGCGGCCCCCTGGATTCGCGCTCGCCGATTATCCCGTACCCGCCGGGCGGTGCCCCGGTAGGTCAAAAGGATCACGTTGGAGCCGAGCAGAGCACCGGCCTGTCGATCTCGCTCAAGTTCACGCCGGGTACCGTCCCAGGTCTTACCGTGACGCCGATGTACATGTACCAGCACACCAACAGCAACGGCTATCCGCTCGCTGATTACACGCCGGACAATTTCACCCAGACGCGGCCGCTCAATGTCCCCGAGGCCGTTGAAGACACGTGGTGGTTGGGGGGTCTCACGCTGAAGCAAGACGCTAAATTCGGCCGGTTCATAGTCTCCGGAACGTATTTCCATCGCGATGCCTACGATCTCGAAGATACGACCGACAGTCATGCCATCATTTTCTGGGGCTTGCCGTACTACGTGCCCGCACCATTGCCGAACACAATGCTCACGACAACCTGGACCGGCGAGGCGCGGTTCGAGTCGACGTTTAGCGGTCCGCTGCAGTTCGTGGCCGGCGTCTTCGACTCGCTGTCCGATCGCAAGTTCCAGGAGTACTATTACGCGCCGGGGCTAAATGTGGCTTCCGGCGGCACGATCGGCACTGATCTCGAGTATACGCAGAACACGCCGAACACCGACCGGCAGCGCGCGGCATTCATCGACGTCACCTACAAGCCCACTGCCGCGATGCAGTTCAGCGCTGGCGTACGGCGCGCGTATCTCGAACACGAGGGCGCCTACACCGCCACCGGACCGCTCAATGGGGGCACCTCCGGGCCGCCGGAGACGTACGGTATCCATGGTGAAAACAACACGGCGCCGCGCTTTACCGCGAAGTACGAGTTCGCACCCAACCAGATGCTGTACGCGTCGGCGGCCAAGGGCTTCCGCATCGGCGGTGCCAACTCGAAATTGCCGCCAATCTGCGACGCCGATCTCGCCGCGCTTGGAATCAAGAACGGCGACCCGTTTAATTCCGACTCGCTGTGGAGCTACGAGATCGGCTCGAAGAATTCATGGGCGGGCGATCGGGTGCGCTCGAGGTTCGCCGCCTACCGCATTGACTGGAAGAACATCCAGCAATCAGTCTATCTCCCCTGCACGTTCAACGTTGTGGCCAACTCCGGGGCCGCCGAGAGCAAGGGCTTTGAGTTTGAGATGGACATGGCGGTGATCGAGCATCTGACGCTGAACCTCGCCGCGGGCTACGAAGATGCCAAGATCACTGAGGCCACGGTGCAGTCACGCACGGTTGTCGGGCAGCCGCTCACCGGCGTTCCCAAGTGGACCGGTTCGGCGATCGCCCACTACACGATTCCGCTCAACGGCCGATCGGCGTTCATCATAGGTCAGTGGGAATATACGGGATCGCGAGTGACGTTCAACAACGTGGCCCCGCCGACCGGGCGTCCACTGGACTCCTATAGCCTTCTGGACCTGCGCGCCGGCGTCAATCAAGGTCCGTTGGAGTTGGCGCTGTTCGTGCGCAACGTGTTCGACGAGCGTGGCGTGATGGGCGACCTGATCCCAGAGGGTGCGGAACTCCCGGGCCGGCCGAGGCTGTTCGTCGTTCGCCCCCGAACGGCCGGAGTGCAGTTGCGCTGGGATTTTTGAGCCGGCGGTTGTTGCCCGCGCCCGAGCGCACGCTCAGGTATCGATCTTGCCGGCATCTGCGGCTGCGAAAAAGACTTCCCGGAAGCTCTTGCCGGCCGGGATATCGGCAGGATGTTGTGCTCGCGCTCCACGATAACGTCGAGTAGTAGGGTTCATCGGGGTCGGCCAGCAGCCGTGCCAACGCCGCGGGCAGTTGTGCTGCCTGCGCCACCCACGCGGCGGCGACGCGGTAGGCGCGTGCGACGCCGAGGAAGTCGGGATACGGGTCGGCGCTGCCGCGGGGCGCAACGGCGCTCATGGGATTCTGTAGGGAGGACGCCACGCGATTGCCCGCGTAGATCATGTCTTGCCATTGGCGCACCATGCCCAGCCATTGATTATTGACCACGAATACTTGACACCCGCTCCGTAGCGGCGGCAGGTGCTGAGTTCATTGATAGCCATGTTCAGGCTCCCGTCGCCGTCAATGTCGATCACGATCGACTCCGGTACCGCCTCTTTGGCGCCGATGGCCGCCGGCAAACCCAAACCCATGGTGCCAAAGCCCGAACTGGACAGGAAGCCGCGTGGCCTGCGGACCTTCAGATGCTGCACGGCCCACATTTGATGCTGGCCGACGCCCGTGGTCACGATGGCGACCTCCGGCAACGCCGCTGACAGCATCGTATGGCCTGAGGTCCGCGCAGGTCTGGGCCAAAAGGCGGCGCACAACGGCCGGTCCCGCGCCATCGTCGCGAGGTGGGCGCGTCAGGCGTCGGTAGCCATAGGGCGCGCAAGATGCAACAACATTGGCAACGCCTTGCGCAAGTCCGCGTGCAGTCCCAGGCGCACGCTTCGGTTCTTGCCGAGTTCGCGTTGATCGAGATCGATATGGACGATATTTGCGTCGCGGGCAAAGGCCTCCGGGCCCCCGATCACCCGATCGTCGAAGCGCACCCCGAGAGCCAATACAAGGTCAGCCTGATTTACGGCGACGTTGGCACACCACGCCCCGTGCATACCCAGCGGTCCTAGGTACAGCGGATGCGCCGGATCCATCGCGCCCAAACCCATGAGCGTCAACACTACCGGGCAATTGAGCGTCTCGGCAAGGCGCGTGAGCAGCTCGCGCTGCCCGGTGGCAATGATTCCGCCGCTCGCATAGATGACCGGTCTGTGGCTCCCGGCGAGCAGGCCAGCGAGCTGCGCGCAGACGTCGGCGCCCAGGGCATCAGGGAGTGCCGGGGCGATAGCGATTACTCTTCTGGAGGAGTCACACGCGCTAGAGACGTCAGGGGCCAGCCTAGCCTGCTGTATGTCCTTCGGAAAGTCGAGCAGCACCGGTCCTGGCCGGCCACTGAGGGCCGTGGCCGCCGCCACGCGCATTGCGGTAACGATTTCAGCTGCGTTGTCTACCTGCCGTGCGAGCTTCGTGATCGGCCGTACAATACTGACAATGTCGCCTTCCTGAAAGGCATTGCGTCCGAGCCAACGCGTCGCGACATTGCCTGTGATGCACAGGATCGGAATGGAGTCGCTCATCGCGTCGGCGATACCGGTGACGAGATTCGTCGCTCCCGGTCCGGAGGTCACTACGCATACGCCCAGACGTCCGGACGCGCGCGCGTAGCCTTGCGCTGCAAACACCGCGCCCTGCTCGTGCTCGGTGCGCAGCAAACGGAGAGCCGCTTGGGACAGGGCGTCAAGTATTTCGAGGCTGGCGCCGCCCGGATGTCAAAAGACCGTGGTGACGCCCAAATCCACCAACGTATCCGCTATCAGCCCGGCCCCCCGCGATGCCGGCATTTTACGTGATTTCCAAAATGACCTTACGACGCGCCGCCTCGCTCAGTTGACCGCGCGTCGAGCGCGAGAGCCGCCAAAACACGGCACCGGCGCCGCCGAAGATCAACAGCAGCACCCACTCAACAGGAACCGTGCCGGGCGTCGACTGGTATTGCTGGTATAGCGACAGGCAAACCAAGTAAGCAGAAAAGACAACGCCAAAGCGCACCAGGAAAGTTCCACCGGGCACGCGAAAGGACCGAGCGACATCGCTCCCGGTCGTGCGGTAACGCAATACCGCAACTGTCACGATCACGTACATGAGCGCAAACAAGGTTGATGTCACGTTGACTACCGGCAGTAGCACACTCTTGCCGAGGACGATACCGAGCAGCGTCAACACTGAGACCAGGACGATCGCTGCGGTGGGACTCCCACGGCGCCCGTCCAGCACGCCGAGTCGAGAGTGGAGCATGTAGCCGCGTCCCAGGGCGTACAGCACGCGGGTGGCGGCGAAAAACAGCGCATTCCACACGGCAATCAGTCCCACCAGCCCGGCGAACAGGACGAGGTTGGCCAAAGCCCTTGACTTAAACGCTGCCGCAAACGCCTCGGCAACTGGCAGGTCGAACGACAGTAGCCGGGGGCGGGGCAGCACCATCGACACAGCGACAATGACCAGACAATAGAACAGCAAGGAGACCATGAGACAAGCGACCAGCAGCCCGGCAATTTTTTCGCGGCCCCGGCTGTCCTGCAGTTCGCTCAGGGCCTGCGGAATCGTGTTGAAGCCGCCAAAGAAATACGGCGTCATGGCCAGTACGCCGAGCACGCCGCCGGCGCCCCACGCCCAGTTTGCAGGCACCACCCAGGGCCGCAGATTGCGCAGATCGCCGGTCATGAACCCGGCGATTACAAAGATGCACGTGGCGATCAGCAGCGCGTAGGTTGCCCAATCCTGCAACTGGACGGCGGTTTTGGCGCCGCGGAAGTGGGCAACCGCGATCAACACCGTACCGACAACCCCGATCACGACATCGCCGCAACGCAATTGTTCACCCAGCAGGCTGTACAACACCGCGCCCTCGATGCCAGGAATGAGCTTATTGACCAACCAGCCCACCGAGACCGCAAAAAACACGCAATTGATGATGTAGATGAAAGCCAGGCAGAGGCCGGCCACATAGGCCAGCCCGACTCCGAAAATCTCAAACGCGTAGACGATCTCGCCGCCGGCGTAGGGCAAGGCCCCGGAAATTTCCGCGTAGCACAGCGCGATCGGGATCATGGCCACGGCGCCAACCACAAACGCGATGACGGCGCCGATGGGTCCCGCGCCGGCGATGACCGTGCCCAATACCATGAGCCAGGCGACGCCGACGATGGTCCCTACGCCCAGCGTAAACAGCTGGCGCAGCTTGATCGTCTTGTGCATGGCGTTGGCGGCGTGAGCGGTGGACATCAATCGCCCCCGTTGGCAATCTGTCGGCTGGGGTGTAGTTGCCAGGGATGCTTCCGATCATCGGCACGAATGTGCATTTTTGTGATCACCTCAATCTAAGCCCCCCTAGCCTTGTTACCGAGCCCGCAGCTGTAGACTCTCCCAGTAGCCGGTAATCTTGGTGGTCGCCAACAAATCTTCGTGCATGGCAGCCTCGGCGGCGGCGGCATCGCGGGACTGAAACGCGCGCAGCATCCGTTCATGGTGTTCCAGTGCCACGCGCTTGAAGGTGCCCGGCTTGCTGGCCAGCAACTCGACAATGCTGCCCACCAGCGGTGCCATCTTCAGCCACAGCATCTGGATTACCGAGGTGAGCACCGGATTGTCGGCGATACGGTAGATCTCAAAATGAAACGCCATGTTGAGCGAAGTGTGGGTGCGCGCGTCACTCCTGGAAATGCATTGTTCTATGCCGTTTTGCAGTGCGCGCAGGTGTTCAATCTGTACCAGCGTGATGTTGCGTGCCGCCAGGGCCGCGGCCTGGCCTTCCAGTTGCTGCCGCAGGCTCAGGAGCTGCTCCACCTGCAAGCGCGTCAAGATCGGAATACGCGCGGATCGATTGGGCAGCGCTTCGAAGGCGCCTTCCGCGGTGAGTCGGCGCAAGGCCTCGCGCACCGGCATTTCGCTAACCGAGAGTTCCTTGGCGAGCGAGCGTAGCGTGACCACTTCGCCCGGACGAAAATGCCCTGCCAGCACGGCCTCTTTCAGAATCTCGTAGGCGCGGCCGTGGGCCACCTCGCCCGGCCTCCGCCGGTTACTGGCGAGAATCGGCCAGCGTGGTGCGAGAAGCGGTTTCCGCGATTTTTTTGCAGCTTCCATTTTCATGATACAGCTCGTCAGTGTTGCGGATCGCCAGACAGGCGACGACTATGCCCGAACGCGCACGCTATTCACAATGCAGGAGAACGATGCATCAAATGATCACACGTTTTGCATGTGATCACAAACAACCTGCCGCGGGTGGTCGCCGGTCTATAAACTACGCCAACGCGTGACCGACCTTGCCGCGGCGCTGCACCGGTCTAAGGGCATGAGTTACAGGAACGCCCCGGCGGGGCGCGCGACCTCACGCGTCCAACCGAACGGATCCGGGGCCCGGCGCTCCTGAATCGCCAGTAACGCTTCCCGTAACTGCGCCGCGACGACGTCGACGCGCGCTGCCGCATATTCGACGCCGTCGCTTGCGATCAAGGCACGGATCGGAGCGACGATGGCGGCTGTGCCGGAGGCGAACAACTCGTTGCACTCGCCAGAGGTGATCTGATGCAACAGCTCATCGATGGGCATCGGCCGTTCGTGCACGCGGTAACCGAGGTTGCGGGCCAGCGTAATTAGTGAGTCGCGCGTAATGCCGGGGAGGATGGCACCGTCAAGGATCGGCGTATGCAACTCCGCACCGATGATTGCAAACAGGTTCATGCCGGACAGTTCCTGGATGTAGCGGTGTTCGGCGGCGTCAAGCCAGAGCGCGACCGCGTGACCGCGCGCCACGGCGGCGCTCGAGGCCCTCAACGAGGCTGCGTAGTTGGCGGCGGTCTTTACTGCGCCCAATCCGCCGACAGCGGCGCGCACATCCTCGCGTTCGATGGCAACGCTCATTGGGGCTGAGGCATAGGCTTCGACAGGGTTCGCGATCACCATGAAGCGGAAGCTCTCGGAATTCCTCACCAGGTAGCCCGCTTCCGTGCCAAAGAGAAATGGCCGCAGATAGAGCGCATGCCCCGACCTGCCGGGCACGAAAGCACTCAGCGCCCCAGCCACGGCGTCGAGCGCCTGCAGGAACAGCGCCTCGGGAACCGCCGGCATTGCCAGGCGCTCAGCCGAGCGCGCCATGCGCCGGCAATTTTCGAGAGGGCGAAACAGGTTCGACCAAGGGCGGTCTACGCGGTAGGCCTTGAGGCCTTCGAACACCAACTCCGCGTACTGCAAGGCGCGGGCACCCGGTAGCACCTCGATCGGTCCGTACGGCAGAAGCTCGCCGCGTCCCCAGGCGCCCGCCGCCCACTCGACGCTGAACATGACGGGCGCGGCGACCAGGCCAAAGCCGAGCTTGGCGGGGACCACGAACCGAGCCAGCGCCGGGGCGACGCCCGGCGCGATATCGTAATCACCCATTTTATTCGCGCAGGTAGGCGTCGGCGCCTGTCAGCCAATCCTGCCGAGGCGGGCAGAATATGTCGACGTCGAGCGTGTCCTCGAGCGCCAGCGCGCGATGCGGGAGACCCGGCGGGATCACGACCAATTCGCCGGCGCGAACTAAAAATTCATGTTCGCCGTGCTCGCCGAACCAGAAACGTAGGGCGCCGCTGAGAGTATAGGTGATCTTTTCGTTCTCGTGCGAGTGCCGCGGCACCTCGTCGCCCTTCTTGAAGTACACATGGGCAACCATCATTCTCTCGCTGCTCACGAAGCGCCGCGTAATGGTGCTTTTGAGGGACTCCAATGGAATTTGATCCCATCGATGATGGGTCGCGCGGGTAGCATCTGCCATTTTCATAATTGCGATTTACCTCTTGCCAGATGGATATTGCTCCACGCTGTTGATCTCGGATCGAGCGGCCAGCGCTGGCCCGCGGCGACCAGCTCCAGGGACCCGTCGCACCAGTTATCAGGATCCAGCAGGCCAAGCGCCAGCGTCAAAGGCCAGCCCGGGAGCCTCACCCGCGAGGTCAGTTCGCCCACCGTGCGTCCCTGGGAGAGCAAAACTTCGCGCGCACCGAAACCGAGCAGCGGCATGGTACTGGTAAACGCGCCCAGCACCCGCCGCGTATGCGTGCCCGGCGGCGCTTGCATCCGGAGGTCGGGCGCGCTGCGCCCCAAGGACTCGCCCATCTGAACTTCGCTGGCCAGCCGGGCAGGCGTTGCTTCGGACCCAAACGAGGGCACCCCGCGTTGGATGCGCAGCGCATCGTGCGCAAAGTGTCCGCCAACGCGCAGTCCTTGGGCTGCGCCGGCGGCGAGTAAGCGGTGCCATAGGTGCCCGGCATCATCGCCCGGCGCAATCAGCAGGCTTGATTCGTTGACGGCGTCCTCGCATGCGCGGATCGGCGAGTCCCCTGGTGACGCCAGCGCCGCGAGCATGGCATGCCGCCGCGGACCATTGAACTCGAGCAGGAGGTAGCCAGAAGTGACCTCGGCCGAATGAATGGCCGCGGGAATTCCGGCCAGGCGCAACCATTCCAGCAGGCGCACGTCCTGTTCCGGGCTGGCGATCAGCAGTACCTGTTCCGCATCCAGTGTGATCACCCGCACGAGCGCTTCGATCTGGCCATACGCGCCGGCGAGGGCCACCGTCTGTGCAGCGGTTGCCTGGCTCGCAGCTAACGCAGAAAACCGGCCTCGCCACCATGCCGCCAATCCCGGGCCCGCGAGGATGTGCTTCGCGTCGGTAGAGCGATCCACAACCAGCACGGCCTCGGTCGCCGCGCGGACTTCCGCAGCCACACCTTCAAGCCAGGAATCGGTTGCGGTATTGGCCGTAATCCACAGCGGCCGCTCCCAGGCGTTGACCGAAGCAAAACGCGCGCCGGCGGCAGCGAGCTCGTGGTGTATGGGTGAGAGGCGTATGTCCCTGGCCGTTTGATAGTCCGCGTCTGGTGCGCGCAGCCGGCAGTGGTAACCCGGGATTTCCGTCACCCTTGCACGCAAGTAGGTGTCGGTGGACTGAAGTGCGGAAAAACGGCGCACATCCAGGGGAGCCACGTCGTTGCTGGGCTCGCCCTCGACGATCCATTCGGCCAGGAATTTCCCGGCGGCCGGGGCTAACGCAATGCCGTTTGAATTGAAGCCGCAAGCGCAGTAGAGGCCGGTTAGCCCCGGGACTGGCCCGAGGAGCATCTGGCCGTCGGGCGTAAAGCTCTCCGGGCCGTTGAGCAGCATCTTGATCCCGGCGCTCTGCAGACACGGAAATCGGCGCATTGCGGTGGCCATGTAGGGCTCGAACTGCGCCCAGCGCTCATTCAGCAATGCGAAGGAAAACGTCTGCGGCAGGGCGTCTGTCGACAGGGCGATCGCGTTATCGTCTAGCGATCCGACCATGATCCCGCCCACCTCCTCACGGCCATAGAGTTGATCGTCGTAGGAGAGGAACAACGGTAGGTTGCGCTCGATGCCAAGCGGCTTGGTAATCAGGTACTGATGCTCGAGCGCATGCAGTGGCAAGCTCAGTCCGCAGGATTTCACGATCTCGCCGGACCACAGTCCGGCGGCGATGACGATCACGTCGCAGGCGATCGTCCCCTGTTCCGTGGTGACGCCACACACGTTATCCCGTTCGGTTACGATCCCCAGGACCCGGACGTGTTCGAATATGGACACGCCGCGCTGGCGCGCCGCCCTGGCAAAAGCCATGACCGCGTCGGTCGGATTGACGCGGGCATCGCTCGGCACCCAGGTGCCGCCCACCAGTCCATCGGTAGCGATGATCGGCAGACGCTCATGGACGTGCTGCGGAGTCAGCAATTCGATCTCGATGCCCCGAGCCCGGCCCAGCTCCGGGAGCGTCTGCATCAGCTGCCAGCGGTCCTCACGATCCGTGTAATTGACTCGGCCGACGGCTCGCCAGCCGATCTCCTGGCCGCTCTCGAGCGCCAGCTGGGGGTAGGCCGCCGCCGCGTAACTCACCATGTCAAAAATCAGCGGATCTGCCCGGTAGGTTTCCATGTTGCCGGTCGAATGCCAAGTGGTGCCGGAGCTCAGCGCCGCGCGTTCGAGCAGCACCACATCGGTGAGTCCGAGGCTGGCGAGGTGATAGGCGACGCTGTTGCCGCCGATCCCGCCGCCGACTATCACCACGCGGGCCCGGGCAGGGAGTGGTTTCACTCGGTCACCGTAGTCATGGCGCCACCCACTCAGGACAGCGCCGGCGCGCGGCGCACCCAGATGTACCATACGAGAATTCCCACCAGCGACCAGCCGCAGAGCAGTCGCCACTCGAGGGGTACGCCGCGTTGCGTCCAAAATGGCGAGACCAACGCGACCACAGCCATCACGGAAGCGCCGACGCCGCCGAGCCATATCAGTTTCGCACCGCCCGGCACCTGAAAGTGCCCGGCTGCGCCCCGCCGACGCAGCTTGAGCACCGTTACGCAACACAGCACGTAGGTCAGGGTGAGCACCATGGCGGACATGT
This sequence comes from Steroidobacterales bacterium, assembly GCA_038234675.1. Lineage (GTDB taxonomy): Bacteria > Pseudomonadota > Gammaproteobacteria > Steroidobacterales > Steroidobacteraceae > FEN-1191. The sequence goes on along the minus strand of JBBQTF010000001.1, from coordinate 91,841 downwards.
CGGTGATCGGCTCGATAGCCCCCTTGCCGAAGAAGATCCCCGCGATATTCAGGGTAGCGATGAACACCAGGGCCGCGGCGGGCGACTGAAATCGCGCATGCAGGGCGGCAAACCTCGCGGGTATGTAACCCGCCCGCGCCATCGCGACCAGCAGACGTGCGGCCATCATGAATATGCCGTTCCAAGCCTTCAGGAGCGAGGCCGCCGTGGCGACCAGCAGTACTACTACAAAAATCCGGCCGTGCGGCAGCGCAGCGGCCGCGGCTGCGGTCGGCAATGGCGCGGTGACCAGATTACGCCACGGAACGATTACGCTCGCCGCAATCACCACCAGGCAATAGAAGACCCCGCCGGCCGCGATCGCACCGACGATTAGGAAGGCGATCGAGCGCAGGCTGGTGCTCGCGGCGCGCTCTTCGATGGCCTGCGGGATAGCCTGAAAACCGTTGAGCGCATAGGAACAGAAGGCAAAAATTGCCCCGCTCCCCAGCCACCAGGGTTTGCCGTTAGTGGTCGCGAACAAAGGTGCCATGTTGCCGACATGTCCGTTGATCAGCAGTGCCGCCAGAATAAAGATAACCACCGCAATAAAACCGTAGGTCACAATGCTGTGCACGATAACGGCCGGTCGGGCGCCAAGATAATTGAGCAGGAAAATCGTGGCCGCACCCGCGATGCCCACCGCCAGCGTCTCGAGTGAAATGCCAAGTCCAAACGCAGTATAGAGGACCGCGGATTTCCAGCCCGGCACTGCAATCTCAACAATCCATGCGAAGGCCAGTGCTTCAAAGATTGTCACGCTCAGCAGATACAATATAAGAAACCAGCCGACCGCGAAGGCCAGCCTCGGGCCAAAGGCGCGATGGGCGTAAATGAACTCACTACCCGCCTCGGGAAGGCGCACGGTGAGTTCGGCGTAGCAGGCGCCGATGGCCATGACCACGACCGTACCGCATAAAAATCCGAGCACGGCGCCGCCAGGTCCGGCCTTGCCGAGCCAGTCGCCCAGCAGAATCACCCACGCCGAGCCGATGATGGTACCGAAACCGAGCGCCAGATATTGGAAACGACCAATATTGCCGCGCAGCGACTTCACTACTGCATGGCTCGCGGCAACTGCTGCGCGTGGCGGACGAGGTACTCGCGTACTGCCTGAACGAAGCTCGCAATGTCGCTCTCGAGCAGGGGCAACGACAGATTGATCATGCCGCGTTGGGCGACGTAGTAACCGCGCGCGAGCATTTCGAATTGAAACAGTCGCCGCATAGGCGAATTGACCGGTTCCACGTCAACCGGCTGACTGATCAGCCGGTTGTGCCAATGTATGTTCATCACCCCACCCACGCCTGTGGCCTGAAAGCCGACAGCGAGCGAGCGGCCCAGGGCGTTGAGTTCTTCCCGCAGCTTGTCGCCCAGCGCGTTCAGGCGCACGCAGGCTGCGGGCGTATACACGTCCCGCGCGCCTATGAGACCGGCTGACATGGCTACGATGTTGTTGTTGAAGGTGCCCGCCTGCATCAGCTCGCCGCCGCTGCGCGTGTCGAGGTGACGCATCAGTTCACGGGTACCGCCAAAGGCGCCGAAGGCGAAGCCGCCGCCCCAGAATTTTCCGAGCGTGGTCAAATCCGGCTTGATGCCGCGCAGCTGTTGGACGCCGCCCGGACCCAGGCGCGAGCTCATAACCTCATCGAAAATGAGGACAATACCGAACTGCCGAGTTTCCTCGCGCAGCATTTCAAGGAATTCGGGCTTGCCCGGAATGACGCCCGCCGCGCCCATTACCGGTTCGACAATTACGGCGGCGATCATCCCGGCATGCTCGCGCAGCGTTGCGCGCGTTCCCTCGGTGTCGTTGTAGGTCGCCTTTAGTATAGAGAAGGGCACGCTGAGCGCGGGGTCACTCGCCCCATAGATCATGAAGCCACCGTGATAGCAGCCGTTAAAGACCAGCAGGCTCGGGCGTTTCGTCGCGTGGCGCGATAGCAGCGCAGCAAACAGGCAGGCCTCCGAACCGGAATTGCAGAAGCGCAGCTGTTCAACGGATGGAATACGCTGGTTGATGAGTTCGGCCAGCTCCACTTCCATGAGATTGACGCCGCTGAGGGAGACTCCCGCCTGTAAGGCCTCCTGCACCGCCTGCTGAATCGGCGCACAACTATGGCCATATACGCCGGCCGCGTAGTCGCCGACCATATTCAGATACTCGTGCCCATCCAGATCTATGACGTGCGCGCCGCTGCCACGCGCTATCGTCAGCGGATAGGGCGCGTAATACAGAGTTTGCCGCGAGTGCCCGGCGGGCAAGATCCGGCAGGCGCGTTGATGTCGCGCCAGGCTCAGGGGATTCGCCACCGCAAACTGGCTCTCGGCGAGTGCCAGGGCAGCTTTGAGTTCAGATGCACTATGGTCTTTGGTGCTCACACGGGTTCCCCTGACACTGTGTTTCCATCATTCCTGGCGCTGTAGAAAACTCGGCTTGTCTGATGAATGAACGGTCATACGCGGCGTGGCAGGCAATCCCAGGAGCTGGCGGGTTTCGGCCGGCGTGGCGATGGCGCGATTGAGTTCGCGCGCAATACGCACCACGCGCTTGACTGCTTCGGCATTGTCGGTGAATTTCCGGCCTCGGCTGTAATAGAGATTGTCCTCAAGTCCCACGCGCGCGTGTCCGCCCATGGCGAGCGCCAGCGTCGTCAGCGGCAGCTGAAATGGGCCAATGCCGGAACATAACCAAACCGTCTGCTCCGGCAATTCCTTCAGCAGTTGGATGACGTTCTCCGGCGTCGGGTAGCTGGCGGTCTGGGAGCCCATGACGGTCTGCACCAGGTAAGGCGGAGCTACCAGATTCCGCTCGATGAGATCGCGAATGACCCAGCTACCGCCCGAGTGATAGGTTTCCATCTCCGGCTTGATGCCGCGTTTTTTCATCTCCGCGGCAAATTGCTCGACAATGCCGTAGGTGAAAGGGATGCAGGCATCAATTTCGGTTTCCGGTCGCGGATGCGCCAGCGGCGCGGGGCGCGCTTTCATGGTGAAGCGGCTCATGTCGGGCGTCAGATTGAGGGAGGCCACGTCGGGACCGGCGTCCAGGCAGGAAAGGCGCTCCTCCATGCTCATTTGCAGATCGCCGCCGGTTGTGTTGTTGATGACGATGTCGGGACAGCGGGCGCGAATTTTGCGGTTGACCTCGTGCCATTCATCGACGCGGCGCGCACCGCGGGTAAAATCGCGCGAGTCACGCGCGTGCACATGCACCATGGACGCCCCGGCCTCATACGCCGCCTGCACCGAGACGGCGATTTCATCCGGCGTCTCCGGCAATTGCTCGTGCGTCTCCTTGCCCTGAATACCGCCGTTGCAAGCCACGCAGATCATGGCCGGCGGAAAACCGCCGCGCGTGTGCTCGATGAACTCAAACGTATCGGCGTAGCGCCACGTGAGGTTTGGCATAATGTTTTCCGTTCTTAGTATTGTGATCACACCACTAATATGTGATCACGTCAAGTCAACTCACCCCGGTACTGGCTGCTGCTTTTTCATGGCTTGCCGCAGCACCGCGGTGGCCGCTGCGTCTGCCGACATGTATCTCGGCGCCGGCTCGCCCTTGAGGACAACGCCGTAGATCTCCTGTGCCCGGCCTGCGCTCACCCAGCCTTCCAGCACGTCGTGCCGGACACGCTCCGGATCCCGCTCCAGCGGATCGCCATACCCTCCGCCGCCGGCCTCGCGCCCGCAGATCCATTCGCCCGGCTGCAATTCCACCAGGCCGATGGGTGGCAGGGCCGACTGACTCCCGTCGCGGTTGATCTTGGACACCAGTGAAGTCTGCCCCGCCCCGCCTCCACGCGCCCCCTTCGGTGCGTCCTCGTGCATTTCCGCAAAGTAGGCGACTGTCATGGCATCGTGCAGCGGACCATAAACAATTTCACCGGCCGGTCCGCCGCGGAAGCGTCCCGGTCCGCCGCTGTCGGCGAGCAGCCGCAGCGAGCGGATGACCAGGGGATATTTCTGCTCAATGATTTCAGCGCTATCAACCATGACCGATGCCGCGGCATCGGGCATGCAGTAGGTGACCCAGCCATCGCAGCCCGGCGCACCCGGGCCGCCGTTGTTGCCGATTACCAGTTGATTGACGTACGGTGCGCCGGCGCGCCGTTTGTCGTTGCCGGAAACGACGCCGAATCCCGCGCCCATGGAAGCGGCGCCCTCGGCCAGCCCGTAGCCCTCGCCGAGCATGCTGAAGGCTCTTTGCGTCGCATTGATCAGCCGGTTAGTGACGTTTGAGGTCGCCATCGAGGTCGAGGCCGGAAAGCGCGGAATACCGACCGCGCAATTCTCCCGCAGGCGGATCTGAATTCGGCGGAAGCTGCCCTCGTTGCGGGGCACCGAAGGGTCGATGCAGTTGAGTACGCCGATCAGCGCGCCCGCGGTCGCACAGGTTTGCGACAAATTGACACCGACCGGCAGGCAATCCGGGTTATCGCGCAAGTCGACCTCAACGATTCCATCTTCGGGCTTGACTTCGACGAAAACCCTGACGTTGATGCCGTCGGGCAGCCCCGGCAGCGCGTCGTGCCGGCCTTCCGCCATCTGCCTGCCCGCTGGCAGCGCGCGTATGGCGTGAATCATGCGTCGCTCGGAATAGTTGAGCCACTCGCGGACAAAATCGGCGATGGTGCCCAATCCATACTTGTCGACCAGGCTCTTCAGCCGGCGCTCGCCGATCCGCGCGGCCCCGAGCGAGGCCAGATAGTCCCCGTACCAAACGTCCGGCACACGGATGCGGCGCCGGCACATGCGAATGATGTCATCCACGTCCTGGTAGTCGCGTTGAATTCGCACACAGGGAAAATTGAGGCCGCCCTCTTGATAAATATCCTTCGCGAACGGCATGTAGGTCGATGGATCGGAGTTGCCGCAGTCGGCCTGGTGGGCTTTGGCCGCGACCGTGAAGATGTGCGTGCCGCCGATGAACACAGGAACCAATATCGTATGGTCGGCGGTGTGGGTGTTGCCGAGGTAGGGATCGTTGTGCAGGTAGGCATCGCCCTCGGCGAGATCAACATGAAACTCGCGCATCGACTCTGTCTGGCGCCCGCCGCCCAGCACGTGTATCGGCAGTCCATCCGCGGACGACAACAATTCATTGGCGGCGGTGACAATGGAGCAGGAAAAGTCCTTGGCCGTGTTCAGGATCGCCGAGCGCCCGGTCCGGAACAGGGTGTTGGTCATTTCGCGCACGATTGAATCCAGGCGATTGGCGAGAATCGCTATCAGGACGTTGTCGAGCGCCCGCGGCGCGGGTTCGGCGGCGGGCACTTCTGGACGCGACATGATGAGCTACCTCCGTAAGCGGCCGTCGGTCAGACCGACACGGCAACCATATAGTTGTTGTAGGGCGTCACGCGGGCCGCGCTTCCCGGGTACAGAACCAGGGTAGTGGTGGTCTCCACGATTACCGCCGGACCTGTAACCTCGGTGCCAGGAGTGAGGGACTCGCCCCGATAGACCGGGACCTGCACGGCTCCTAGTGTAGAAAAATACGCTGGCCCCAGACGCGCTGGCGACGGCGTGCGGCCGGAACCCAGCGGCAACGGCGCCATGGGCGGCCGGTCCAGCTCACCGGTGACGCGGCCCTTCCAATGGATAAATTCAATCTCCTGGTTCGCTTCCGAGACGGCAAAGATGGCCTCATGATTCCTGTGAAAGGCCGCCACCACGGCCGCGACTTCGGCCACGCCCTGAATTTCATGCCCGGGCAGGGCCACTTCGAGCTCCCATACCTGGTACAGGTAGTGGGCTTCAACGATGAACTCCTGGCGGAACCGCTCGACACCGCGGGCGCGCAGTTTCTCCTTGAAATCCGCGATCGACGCGTTGAGTTCGCGCAAGACGCGATTGACTCCTGCAAAATCAAAGTCACTGGATTGAGTCAGGTGATTGGCGCCAAATTCGGTGACGATATCCGTGTACTGCGCGCCGCAGGCGCTGAGCGCACCGGCCATGCGCGGCACCAGCACTTGACTGCAGCCAAGCTCCCTAGCGATAGGCACGATGTTGAGCCCGGCGGCGCCACCCCCTGCCAGCAGCAGGCTGTCACGAGGGTCTACGCCTTCGTTGATCGTGATCTCCTTGATCGCGGCGACCATGTGTTCGCTCGCCACGGTCAATATGCCGCAGGCCGTGTCCTCGATCGACTTGTCGCATTGGCTTGCGAGGCGGCCGATCGCCGCCCGCGCGGCCCCGACATCGAGCTGCATCCGCCCGCCATTGAAGTAGCCCGCGTCAAGATAGCCCAGCGTCAGAGCGGCGTCAGTTACGGTCGCAAAGGTGCCGCCGCGCCCATAACAGGCAGGGCCAGGATGGGCGCCGGCGCTCTCCGGTCCAACGCACAGCAATCCACCTGGATCGATCTGCGCAATCGAGCCGCCCCCCGAACCGATGCTGCGGGCGTCAACCGAGGAGAGCCCGGTAAGATGACCGATATAGCGGGCGCCGAGCCACGTATCGCGGCCGAAGACCGGGCGTCCGTCACGCACCAGGCTGACGTCAAAACTTGTCCCACCAGTGTCGCAGACGATCACGTCGGTCGCGCCCACTTCCGCAGCTCCGGTTACTTGCCCGAGGATCGGCGCCAGGGCCGGACCAGAGCGCACCATGTGTATGGGCTTGGCGATCACATCGTCGAGGTGCATGACGCCGCCGAGTGAAGTTGCCGGCAGCAGCTCGCCTTTGAGCCCGGCAGCTCGCAGGTCGTCCTCCATTCCGCGCAGGTGCCGCTGCATGAGCGGCTTGAGCGAAGCGTCGATCGCGGCGGAGGAGGCGCGCCGGTATTCCCGCGCTATCGGATTAACCTGATGCGAGAGCGTGTACGGTATGCCGGGCAGGCTCTCGTCCAGGAGCCGTCCCAGCAGCAGTTCATGCTCGGGGTTGGCAATTGACCACAGCAGGCACACCGCGACGGCTTCAACCTCCAGTTGCCGCAGGCGCACGAGAATCACCCGCGCCGCAGCGGCGTCGAATGGCACCAGCACCTGACCTTCAGCCGTAATGCGCTCACGAATCTCAAAGGTCAGTCGCCTCGGCACGTACGGCTCTGGATAATCCTTTGAGTAGTCCCAGGGGTTGGTTTTGCCGCCTTCGCGACGCACGAGCGTATCGGGAAATCCTTCGGTGATGAGCAGTGCCGTACGGGCGGTCTTGCCCTCGATGATGGCGTTGGTGGCGCGCGTCGAACCGTATATAAAGAGAGCCGTGCGTTGCAGCAAGCTGCTGACAGCAAGGCCGAGCGGTGCCGCGGCCACAGCAAGCCCTTCGAGTATGCCTTGCGAAATGCGTTCGCGGGTCGTCAGTGCTTTACCGACGCTCAGAATTCCAGTCTCGTCCCCGACCACGACGTCGGTAAATGTGCCACCGGTATCAATTCCGATGCGATATCTCGCGATATCTACTGTGCTCACGCAGATCTCCGAAAAAGCAACGCTAGCGGGATCCAGGGTCGGGAACATTCGCAGGGCCGGTCCTCAACGCTGGCAACGCCTTGCGTCGGGTTCTCGTTTTTGTGATCATACATCCGTCTTATGATCATTTCAATTGTTGCGTGCCGACCGTGATAGCGAACTCCGATGCGGTTTGGGACGGTCCCGTCGCCATCGCAGCGTGCATCTGCGCCTGCGTGGCTGCATACGGAGTCTATCTTGGATTGCCACTGATATTGGGCGCGCTTGCCGATACCTTTCACTTTAACAACCGCCAGATTGGCTGGATCGGTGCTGTCGAGAATCTGGGTTTGTTGCTGGGCTCACTGGCCGCATCGCGGCTCGCGCCGTCCGCGCAGTTCCGTCAGCTCATGCTTACCGGCATGGCAATCGCGGTTGCGGCCGATGGCCTTACGCTGCTGATCGGATCCTTCGGGTCGTTTTGCCTGGTGCGGTTTGTAGCCGGACTGGGCGGCGGTCTGTGCTATTCGTCCGCAATTGCCTGCTTGTCGTTAACGCGTCAAGCCGCCAGAAATTTCACGGTCTTCGTTGTCATCCTGGTGCTCGCGAACTCGCTCGAGCTGTGGTTGATTCCGGGAATTGTCAGCCGCTGGGGAGTCGCCGGGCTCTATAGCGCGCTTGCGCTGCTCTATTTGCCGCCGGCATTGCTGATGCGGAAACTTCCCGCGATCATCAAGCGCGCCGATGAGGCCGGCGATACACGGGGCGTCGATCTGAACTCACCCGCGATCTCGTTCAAGACGCTGGCGTTACTTTGCTTGGTTGGGATCGTGCTATTCAACATTGCCGCTAGCGCGTTCTATGCGTTTTCCGAACGGATCGGCATCGCCGTCGGCCTGGCGGAAATCGCGGTTGCGCGGGTGTTGACGTTTGCCAACCTGCTAAGCCTGACCGGATCGCTTCTCGCCTATTGGCTCAGCCGCAGTTGGGGGCAGCATCGGCCGCAATTGGCCGCCATTCTGGTCATGATCGGCGTCTACCTGATGTGGTCCGGCGGCATCACGACAGGCGGGTACACCATCGGCGTAGTTGTATTCTTCGAGGTCTGGTCCATGGCCAGCGTATACCAGCTGGCCACGCTGACCGGGCTGGATCGGGCGGGAAGCTACGTGGCGTTGGTGCCGGCCGCGCAAGGCATTGGGCAGAGTGCCGGTCCTTTCCTGGCCGGGCTCCTGCTCGGCAGGCAACTCCAGTTCCCGCAGATGTTGCTGTGCATAACCGTGTTCGCCTGTGGCTGTTTCGCAACCTATTTGTATGTCTTTGTGAGCTTGCGGGAAACTCACCCCGAGCTAGCAAACGGGTAACGAGGTCCACGTTTTTTGATGGGCGAGGCGGGCCCGGACATCACAGGTTCGGGCGGGCACGGCCGCGCACACAGGTGGGTGTAGAGGAGGCCGCATTGCTTCCCGCACTTGCTCGGGTGGACGGGACGTTCTACCCCGTCGGCTCGCCTCGCATTTTGTCCCTTCTATTGGAACAACGACGTGGCGGCCGGCTAACCACCACTCGTGCGGCGGCGATAGGCGCACGGAACGGCGGTAAGGTGCGATGCTCACCAGTTGTGGCTCGCAGCACGAAAGCCCACGATCTGCCCGTTCAGCCCTCATTTGGGCTGGCCTCGGTGTGAAGGATACGGACGCCATGGGCCTCGAGCTTCGAACGGCGCGAAGTGCCTGAGTCCAGCATCAGGATAATCGGTATTTGCGGCGACGAAATCCCCAGGTCACTCTGGATGGACGATCCCGCACTGCCTAGACTTCTCAGGTGGCATGCTGCGGCAGCACACGCAAAGCATTGCCTAGTACCATGGCGCGCAACTGCCCGCTCGATAGGTGCCGCGCGCGCAGCTCCGTCAGGTTGTTTTCAGTGGAGACGCACGGATAGTCCGTTCCGAACATGATCTGCTATGCGGGAATGTAACTCTGGATCGCGCCATGCTCGCGCGTAGGCCGCGTCGGCAGTCTCGTAATATTGCCGCTGCCACTCAAAGTCCATGCCTTGAATCGGGCGGGCTCTTCTGCGGGCACTTGCGCATTCTTCCTGACAGCACCGGAACGACATCGCCGCAGTGGCAGAAAATCCAGCGAATTTCACGGAATTTCGCAAACGATCCGCTCAGCAGCAGGCTCACGAGCGCGCGCTTGGTGTCGTACGGAAATTCCACTAGCAGCGCTTCCGCCGGGCAACATCGGGGATCAGCGCCCTGCAACATGCGGTCGGAAGCGGGTGGCAGAACACGACCGCCTTGCGCCGATTGAGCTCCTGCAGCACCGGAGCGAAGTGCGGATGCCCCTGCCAGCAATTGCCGTAGCTGGGCATTATGCCGAGGCCCGGTGCTTTAGTTCATCCAGTACATATTCGATTTCGCGCAGGCTGCCTTTTATGTCGGGCGTCGGCAGAAAGCCAATTGCGCGAAACGCTGCGGATAGTCCTGAACCATCTTCGCGGTGAAATCGTGTGCCTCCCATGTCTGTACCCGATACGCCTCCACATTTAGGCTTGGAGTCGATAGTCGTTTCCCACAAACGACGTCTAAGACGTCTAAGGAGGATCCGTTAAAAGCTGACAGGCTGCTCTTCGCAGGTTAGTAGGGTACTTTCGCGCAAAGGTCATCGCGAATATGCCGCTGCCGAGTATTGTGGATATACGCCAATTTCTGACGTAATTGCGTGCGGCAGTTTGTGTATAGACAGCCGCGGTAATTGCGTTAAACTGCGCCGCCGCTGAAGGATCGGTGATCTATACGCGGTCAAATCCACGGGTACCTTTGGGGGTATCTGGCCCACAGACAGGCAAGATACTTGTTTTTAATCGTGGTGTTAGTGGCGGATTTCGGTCCCAGCACCCACCAATCACCGCGGAGCGGTAGTTCAGTTGGTTAGAATACCGGCCTGTCACGCCGGGGGTCGCGGGTTCGAGTCCCGTCCGCTCCGCCATTCGTAAATATGCTGCAAAACATCGGTGACGTCCTCAAGGGCCAGCGTTGGCTGGCCTTCCTCGTGCTGGGATTACTGATCCTGGTATTCGCGCTGTGGGGAACCTACGGCATCGTCGACCTGACTTTTGGCGCGCCCAAATACGGGCTCAAGGTCAACGGGGAAGAGGTTCCGGCCTCGACGCTCCAGCAGGCCTGGCAGGAACGCCAGTCCCAGTACCAGCAGCAGACCCGGACCGACATTCCTCCGGCGGTGCGCGTCCAGCTGCAGAATCAACTGCTCGATCAATACACGCGCGAAACCCTGATGCGCCAACGCGCCATAGCGCGCGGCTTCCGCGTGAATGACGAGTCCGTGGGCCGGGCCTACCAGAGCGAGAAGGCTTTCCAGGTCGACGGTAAGTTCAATGACGTGGTGGCCAAGGGCGCGCTGGCGCAGATTGGCATGAGCCCGGTGACGTATGAGCGGCAGCTTCGCAATAATTTGCAGATCTCGCAGCTCGAACGCAGCCTCCAGCTGGGTGATTTTCTGACCGAGTCGGAGGTCAAGCGTGCCTTTGCTCTGGAGAACGAACAGCGACAGGTGCGCTACGCGCTGCTGCCGTTGGCACCATTTGCGGCCGCGGTCAAGGTGGACGATGCGCGGGCCAAAGCCTGGTATGACGCTCACCCCGACGACTACCTGAGCAAAGAATCCGTCCGACTCCAGTACGCGGAATTGCGCCTCGAGAGCATCGCGGCGGCGATCGCCGTGACCGAGGAGGATCTTGCCGCCTGGTACAAACAGAATGAGAGCCGGTATGTGGAAGCCGAGAAGCGCCACGCGCAGCACATCCTGATCACTGTCGATGGGAAGAAGGATGCAGCCGCGGATGCGGCCGCATTGGCCAAGGCGCAGGCGGTGCTCAAGGAGGCCCGCGCCGGTGGGGATTTCGCGGCTCTGGCCAAGAAGTACTCGCAGGACCCGGGCTCCGCACATCAGGGGGGTGATCTGGGCTGGGCGCTGCGTGGGGCTTATGTGCAGGCCTTTGCCGACAAGCTGTTCTCCATGAAGCCCGGAGAAATCAGCGATCCGGTCAAGACCCAGTTTGGCTACCACATCATTCGGCTTGCCGAGGTCCAGGCTCAACACTCGCGCACGCTCAGTGATGCCCACGCGCAGATCGAGGCCGACTATCGACGCGATCGGGCGGCCGATTTATTCGGCGATCGGCAGGAACAATTGCAGCAAAAGTTGGAAACCACCTCCGGCGCCGACCTGGCTGGGCTGGCCAAGGAATTCGGGCTGACCTTGGGCGAGGTGCCTGAATACACTCGCGGGGGCGGTGGCCCGTTGGGCGTCAATTCCGAACTTTCCAGCGTGGTCTTCGGCGACACCGTACTGAAGGATCAGCGTATCGGTGGCCCGGTAGCGCTCGCCGACGATCGGCTGGTGATCGTCAAAGTGCTCGAGCACCATTCCACCAAACCGCGGCCCCTGGCCGAGGTGCGCGATGAGATCAATGCGGCGGTCGCGAAGGAGGAAGGCACCAAGGCGGCGCGCGCCGCCGCCGATGTTGCCGTCAAGCGCCTTAAGGCCGGTGCCAGCCTGGATGAGATCGCCAAGGAGCTGCATACCACGGCCACCGCAGCGGCCTACCTGGATCGAGGCGACCCGCAGCCGCCGGCCCAGATTCGTGACGCCGCATTTGCCGCCCCGGGCGCGGGCGCCGGAAAACCGGTCTATCAGGCGATCGCCATGGATGAGGGCGGCGCGGCCGTGTTGGCCGTGTTGGACGTGAAGCCGGGCGCGGCCGGAGCCAATCCCGCCAACGATCAACAGCTGGTGGCGAGTTTTGCGCAGCGCCATAGCCAATTGGATCTGGCAGCGTACCTCGCGGAGATGCAGCGGCTTGCGACCGTGCATCGGAATCTGGCGATATTGAACTAAGTCTGTCCCGTTCTGTGGCCACGGCGCGCGCACGCCTCTGCAGAAGCGTTCAATAGCCCGTGAGGGGTCGTGTGGTTCAGTTCGCGCGCTAAGTTCCGCAATGAGTGTTGCTGATCATCGCGGCCAGCGCACGGCAGGCATTCACCGAACGTGTCGGACCCTCGGCGGTCAGCACGGTATCGGTTGCCCCGCTCAGCAATTCATGCGCCCGACCGACATCCAGCCCGGCCTCGCGCGCCAGCAACAAGGCCGTAATTCCGGTGATCTCGCCCGTGGCAATCGAGCTGCCTGAAAAAAAATCATAGCGCCCGCCCGGCGCCAGCGTCAGTACCTCGCGACCCGGCGCCTGCAGCGCGCCGGCGATGACACCCTGGTCTTCGGAACGCGCAACTCCGAGCACGTGGCTGAGGCTCCCGGGAAATGAAGGGGCGGATCCTTCGGGACCGACAATGATGATGCCGGCGCGCACCGCGCGTTCCGCGAGCGCGCTTAGCAGGGGGTCGGGCGGACCTGTAAGGCTCAGGTTGATGATCTTGGCCTTGAGCGCTATGGCAGTGGCCATGGCTTGCGCCAGCGTGAAGGTATTGCAGCGCGCCTCGTCATGGCCGTCCTGCAGTTGCCAGCAGGCCTTAAGGGCGAGCAGGTGCGCCTCAGGGGCCACACCGGCGATGCCCACCCCGTTGTCGGCATTGGCGGCGATCACCCCGGCGATCGCTGTGCCGTGTCGGTCAAGCTGGAAGCGCTTCGCGTCGCTGTCCACGAAATTGCGTTGCACATCGACCCGCCCGAGCAAGTCCGGATGATCGCTCGCCAGACCGGTGTCGATCAGTGCGATCCGCACCCCCCGGCCGCGCGAAACGCGGTGCGCCTGAGTGATGTCCATGCGCTCGTTGCCCGCCTGCACTCCGGCGTATGGGTCCGGAGCCGTCGTCTGCGCCGCGTAATCCTGCAACGGCTCGACCAGCGCCACGCGCCGGTCGGTACGCAATCGATCGAGCATCGCTTCTCGCGTGACCCCGTCGGGCACCTGGAGCACGGCGCAGTGCAGGCGCAGCAGGCCGATAGGCCAGGCGGCCACGGGCTGCAGGTGATACTCGCCCGACAGGGTGCGCATCGCGCGCCGTGCGCTGTCGCTAACGATGTAATCCGAAGTGCCGCCGTAGCTGCGCCCCGTGCTGCCCGGACGGGCGGGCAGCGGGGCTGGATCGTTGGCAACGGCAAGCACGATGTAACGCTCGGAGTTGCGCTGTGTTTCAGCCGCTAGGGCGTCGGCTCGCACTCCGGCAGGCCCCGTGCCGCTGGCGCAAGCCGCGATGAAGCAGAAAAAGAAAGCTACGCCCAAGCGAACTCGCTGCATGCGGGTGTCCTGCAGCCTACTGCGCGCCGACCTCGGCAAAGCGAACCCGCGGATCGGCGCGCAATCGCGCCACGGCGGCCGGCACATCCGCCGGGGCTCCGGAATCGCGCGGCACCAGCGCAAACACGCCCGCTTCGCTCGGGCCCGCAACTACCACGAGCCCTGCACCGGCCAGAATTTCCTTGACGTCGGCGAGCCGCGCCCGGTCGCTGAAAATAGCCTTGATCACTGTGCCACCGGCGCGGGGCGTGGCCACCGCGTCGGTCACGGTGCGATAGGAGGTGGGCGCGGGTCGCATCCACAACACTCCGCAAAGCACCAGGATCGCCGCCGCCTGTGCGGCCAGCGTGGCACGCACCCAGGGCCGCACGGCGCTGCGCGTGCGTAAGACCAAAGGCGGTTGCGCGCCCGGCGCCGCCGCCGCAGGGCCCGACTCGAGCGGTGTCATTCCGGCCGCTTCGGCCTCAATCCGTTTCCAAAGGCGGTTAAATGATGCCTGGGGTGCGAATTCCACCGTGGGCTCGCGGGTAAGCGCATCGCGGATGCGACGCTGCGCCATCAGCTCACTGTGACAGGTATCGCACTGCTCGAGGTGCTCGCTGAGCCAACGGCTCTCGCTCGCTTCGATGCGGCCGTTGACCATCCAGGGCAAAAGTTCCGAAGCACGTGCGTGTTCGTTCATTAGGTTACTCACAGTTCGGGCTGCGCGCCGGCCAGCCCGGGCAGTAGGGCGCGCAGCTTCGCGCGCGCGTGAAACAGACGTGTCTTAACCGTGTTGACGGGGCAATTCATGATCTGGGCGATCTCTTCGCAGGAATGACCGTGGCCGTAGGCAAATTCCAGCGCCAGGCGTTGCTCGGCGGGCAGTTGCTGCATGCCCAGCAAAATCCACTCGGCCGTCTCCGCCTCCCCCAGTTCATCGGGCGCCACCAGCACCGTGTCTTCGATGGGGGAACTGTCGTACTGCCTTTGGCCGCGGCTCTTCAGGGACTTTAGGGCGCGTCGGTACGCGATCCCAATGATCCAAGTGGAAACGCGCGACTCCCCCCGGAACTTATCCGCCCGCCGCCACACAACCCACATGGTGTCGTTGATGATTTCTTCGGCAAGTTCATAGCGTCGTGTCAGGCGCGTCAGGAAACGTGCCAAGCGGCGGTGATAGGCGATGTACAGCTCGCGAAACGCGTCGCGATCTCCGGCCGCCACCCGAATGAGCAGCAGACGGTCAGTCTCGTCACGGTGCTGTTGTTGGGGGCTAGGTGCCGACATAAATGCGCGCAAAGATTCAGTGGTACACCGGTAAGTACCCGGTCCGGGTCGCCTCGGTTCAATAACAGCGCTCAGAAAACCCAGGCCAGTGTCGCCGCCACCGGGCCACCGCTCGGGCCGGTCGAATATTGACGGTGGGAGCCATTCTGCGCCCAAATCAGGGCGACATTCACCCGCCAGTGACCATATTTCCAGCCGAGCGTCGCGTCCCCGTAGGCGTAAGAGGCGTAATCGAGGCCGGGTGGGTAGTAAAAGCCCATCCCCGCTGTAAGGTCCAGGTGACGCGGCAGGTCGCGATGCCAACTGGTCTCCATAGTTAAAACATGCTGGTGGGCCGCCAGACCGTCGGCGTACGAATACAGCGCAATGCTCGGGGTCCAGCTGGCGGCCACCCGAATCTGGTCGCGCCACATCAACTCCAGGCGCAGTTCACCGTAGTTGTAATCGGCCGGACGCGGATCGCTCGGATAACTGTAGTACGTCCCCGCCGCGCTGAACTCCAGGTCCGCGCTGAGCGCGCGGTGCCATTGCAGGTAGCTGTCCAGTTCCCACGAGTCACTGCCCGGTGCGAGCGCGACCTGCGAGGCCCACAGTCCGCCGGACCAACCTTGCGGGAAATCCCAATGCACGTCCCCCTGCCACGCGGGATTGCCTTCACTTTGCGACACGCCCCGCAGCACGTAATCGCTGGTTAGGCCGATGGATCCGCCGAGCGCCGCCCGAGCCGGGGAGGCGGCCGTGGCAAAAGCCGCCAGCAGCAGCGCGGACAGTGCCAAACGAAGGGGCGTAAACATGGCGGGGCGATTGTATACAACCGCCCCGCATAATCGGGCATCAGAAGTAGGCGTGCACCTCGAGGAACGCCTGGTTGATCGCTTGATACTGGTTGGAATGAGCGTCGAGCCAGCGTCCGCCCAGGCGCAGCTGCAGATATTGCATCGGGGTGTATTCGGCAACGACGCTCAAGCGAGTCTGCAGATTAGCGCTGTGGCTGCGATCCGGATCGAGCGCCTCGATGGTAAACTTCAGGTTCGCGCCTCGCTGCACCAGCCAGTCGGCCTCGAGGAGGGCCGCTGCCAGGTGCTGCTCGGCCTGGCCATTAGGGCGCGCGTTGACTATGTCGGTCTCGGCGAGCCAAGCCACCGGCCCGGTGCGTAATCCGCCAAAAAGACAAGCGGCGGCGCTGCGCTCAGCGGAACTGTCGTTATAGTTTCCGCCCATGCCGACGCGCCAGCGATCCACCACGCGCACGACCTGCGAGGTGTATTGCTTGCCGTTGTTGCCTTCGGCGCCACCGGCGGCGCCATTGCTGACTGCAAACTGAGCATCCCAGACGCCGGCACGGTAACCGAGTTCCATACCGTTATCGGGCGTGTCCATATTGATGCCCGCGACCTGGCGCACGAAGGCCTGCTGATCCTGGAGCCTCAGGCCGTAGGAGAGCGTCATGCGCCCGGCACGCAGGTACCACTGGTCTGCGCCAAATCGATACATGGCCCAAGCTTCGCGGTTGACGGCGGCATCGGGAGCCACTTGTTCGTCGATGTAGAGCTGCACTCGATTGGGGATGAGCGAGACTCCCAAGTAGAGGCGCGCCTGCTCGGTGTTAAAGGCATCGTGGGCCACAGCGGCATTGGTCCAGGTCGCAGCCGCGCGAAAGTCGCCGCCCATAGCGATGTAATTATTAAGCGCCCCGGTCCAGACCAGGTCGCCGGTGTCGACATGACGGGCCGGTAACACGCTTTGCGCAAAGGCGTTGCCGACGACAGTGCGCAACCCACCGCCGGTCGGATTGACGTGGCACTGGCCGCAGGCGAGTCCCTGTTGTACCGCTATGTACGGCTCCGCACTCGCGCGTCCACTCCAGGTCGCGAGGGCTAACGCCACAATCGCCGCGACCAGGCAACGAGCTAATGAGACTCTTTCGATCACGCTGTGCGCAGCTTGGGTCATGCCGCATCAGTGCCGCGGGGCGGTCGATCGGTTCAATGAACCCACGCAGCAGCATTCGGCACCTACATGCGCACTCGATCGATTGCTCGACGGAGGTTGCCCCGTGAATCGCACGTTGACTTTAAATGCTTTGATTTCGGTACTCCCGTTGCTGGGGCTGAGCCTGCTGGGCGCCTGCGGGGGCAGCTACGGGAGCGGAAGTGGCGGCATGGGCATGGATACCGGCAACAACGGCAGCAGCAATATCACTGTCGGGTTGGCCGCGGACCAATTGTTCCCCAAGCCGGCGACCGCTGCGACGGGCACCGGCAGCTTCACCATCGACGCGAGCGCGCGCGTACTGAGCGGAAGCATCGTACTGAGTGGTGTAAGTCCCACCGGAGCGGAATTGGGCGATGCCTATGCTGGGGCGCAGAGCACGGCCATGATCATGCTCACCATGGATTCCGGCAATGCCAATCAGTGGGACATTCCTTCCGGTACCACGCTCACGGTGCAGCAACTCGCGGACCTTAACGCGGGCAAGCTTTACGTGCTGGTCCGCTCCGCGCTGTACACCGGTGGGGAGCTCAGGGGGCAACTCCTGCCTAACGGCATTGTTGTCAAGTTTGCCGCGCTCTCTGGTTCTGCGGAAGTGCCCCCCGTCGTCAGTACTGCAACCGCACAAGTGGCCGTGACTGTAGACGCAGCGAATCTCCACGCCGCGGCCAATATTAATGTGGCAGGGGTCACGGCCACGGGAACCGAGCTTGCTTCGGGCGCAGTCGGGGCCGTGGGCTCGACCCTGACCACGCTCGCGGTTGATGCGAGCAACCCTAATCACTATCTGAATGAGGCCATAACGCTCAGCAGCGCGGATGTTGCAAATTTCTCCAACGGACTTTGGTACGGCAACGTGTCCAGTGTCGCGCGTCCTGGCGGCGAGCTACGCGGTCAGATTGGGCTGCTCGCCGCTGCCGCCCCCACTTTGACGCAGTTGCAGGCGGACATTTTCACGCCGGTTTGCTCCGTGTGCCATACCGGCGCTGGGGCCTCGCTTCCAGGCAGCCAGAATCTGAGCGCCGGCCACAGTTTCACGAGCGTCGTTAACGTCAACAGTATCGAAGTGCCCTCAATGAAACGAATCGTGCCCGGCGATCCGGACAGCAGTTACTTGGTGCTCAAAATTCAGGGATCGCCGGGCATCGTTGGGGTGCAGATGCCAGCCAGCGGGGGGCCGCTTACTCAGGCGCAGATCGACGAAGTGCGCTCGTGGGTTGCGGCCGGAGCTTTGGATAACTGACCTCAAGCAGGGGCGAACCCAAAGGCGAACGAGGCGGGATCAGAAACCGCGGTTCCAGTTCTGAGTGGGGCGGCGCGCCCGGATGAGAAACTGGGCGAGCGGCTACTCGCCTGTCTGGTCCGTAAAACTCATCCCTACGGTGCTGAAGCCACTGTCCACGTACATGATTTCACCGGTCACACCCGCCGCCATGTCCGAGCACAGGAAGGTAGCCGCGTTACCCACGTCTTGGGTACTGACGTTGCGACGCAGTGGCGCCACCTTGGCCACGTAGTTCAACATCTTTCGAAAACCGCCGACGCCTGCCCCCGACAATGTCTTAATGGGACCAGCGGAGATGCCGTTGACGCGGATGCCCTCAGGTCCCAGATCAGCGGCAAGAAAGCGCACGTTCGCCTCGAGGCTCGCCTTGGCCAAGCCCATGACGTTGTAACTGGGAATTGAGCGCACCGCGCCCAGGTACGAGAGTGTCAGCATCGCCCCCTGCCGCCCCTGCATAAGCGGCGCGGTGGCCCGTGCGAGTGCAGTGAAACTGTAGCTCGAAACATCGTGAGCAACTCGAAATGCCTCGCGGCTCGTGTTGGCGGTAAACCGACCCTCGATTGCCTCACGAGGCGCAAATGCCACGGCATGCACGAGGATGTCCAGATGGCCCCAGTCCTTTTCGATACGCGCCGCGGCCGCATCGATGTGCTGATCCACGGTCACGTCAAGCGGCATGAGGATAGTCGAGTTTAATGTGGCCGCTAGGGGCTCCACGCGCTCGCGGAAGCGGTCGTTGGCGTAACTGAAGGCCAATTCAGCACCGTGCGCGTGCATCGCCTGGGCGATGCCCCAGGCGATCGAGCGGTCCGTCGCCACGCCAACGATCAAGGCGCGTTTGCCCGCCAGCATCCCCATGTTTTATCCCCTCTTGGGTTCAGCCGTGCGCGCTGACGAACGCTACGAGTTTTTGTCCTGGGCGGATTGCACTGCCCGCCGACATGGAATTCCAACCGAGCAGATCGTGCAGCGTGACTTGCAGCAGGCGCGCGATGCCATAAAGCGTATCGCCGGCGCGCACCGTATAGGTGACCTGTCGACCGGACGCGGGGGTACTGGTGGCCAGAGCGCCGGCACGGCTGGGGCGGCTCGCCGCGCTGGCGGCCCGATCGGAGATTACCAAGCGCTGGCCGGCACGCAGTGGGTCTGTGATATCCATGTTGTTCAGCCGAGCGAGGGTATGCACGTCAGTGCCCAGACTATGGGCAAGGCCATACAACGTGTCACCGCGCCGCACGACGTGTAAACCGTGGTGACTCGAGCGACGGCCGTGCATGCGCTCAGGCCGGTCCACCAGAGCGGCGGCCCGCAGCGCTTTCTCCGGCAGATCGATCAAGTTGGAGGGCACCATCAGGGTGCTGCCCACGATGGGTTTTTCGTTTGTATCCAGGCCATTCAGGTGCCGCAGCAATTCTGGTGTGGTCGAATTGTCTTTGGCGATGTTGGCCAGCGTGTCGCCGCGTTGCACTTCATAGTGGGTGACGCGCATGCGCTGCTCGGGAGTCAGCGTGAGCAGAGTCTGCTCCAGCCCTACGGCGACATCGGTGGGCACCAGCAGGCTATACGGACCAGTCGGGTCGGTGGCCCAGCGATGGAAGGCGGGGTTGAGCTCGTACAGCTCTTCTTTGGTCATGCCCGCGAGCTGCGCGGCGACCTGCAGATCAATCTGGCCCCCGGTGCTGACCTGGGTGAAATACTGCTCATCGTCAATCTGACTGAATTCCAGGCCGTAGGCGGCCGGAAAGGCCACGATCCGCCGCATCGCCAGCAGCTTGGGCACATAGGCGCGGGTTTCGGTGGGCAGCTTGAGGTGCCAAAAATCAATGGGCTTGCCCAGCCGCAAATTTTGGTTAATGGCACGTTGCACATTGCCTTCGCCACAATTGTAGGCCGCAATCGCGAGCAACCAATCGCCGTCCAGGGAGTCATGAAGGGACTGCAGATAGTCCAGCGCCGCGCGTGTCGAGGCGACCACATCGCGTCGACCGTCGTACCACCAGTTCTGTTTCAGGCCGTAGTTGGTGCCGGTGCCAGGGATGAACTGCCACAACCCCGAGGCCCGCGCGCGCGAATACGCATAGGGCTCGAAGGCACTTTCGACGACCGGCAGCAGCGCCAGTTCGAGCGGCATGGAGCGAGCATTGAGTTGCTGCACGATGTAATGCAGGTAGTGCTCGGCTCGTCCCCAGGTACGCTCCAAGTAATCGGGGTGATTGGCATACCAGTTCAGTTCGCGATCGACCGCGGGCTCATCGACGTCCTGCAGTTTGAAGCCGGCGCGTAGTCGCAGGAACAAATCCGGCGGGAGCGGTGAAACGAAAGAATGATCCGTGAAGGCCAGCGGGGCGATTTTCTCCACCGCCGCATCGCTGGCCGACGCGTTCGATTCGTTTGCGGTCCCGGATGCGAGGACCGCCACTGGCGCGTCGACCGGGGCCGTTGCGGTGAGCAATGCCTCGGCGGTCACGTTCGGCGAACGTGGCGGCGCATTGGCGCAGCCGCTCAACGCAGCTACGGCCATCAGCAATAAAACGGGGGCTTCGAGTGGTCGAATCGGCATAGTCAAATTTGTTACATCCCAGTGCCGGGCCGATTACATGTTACGGTATGGGTGTCGGGTCCATGTGTGATCCGACAGTGCTATTTAACCTGTAAGTTCACATAATTGCTACCTTTTTTGGGTGGTCTGTCACAGTCTTGGATTCTGATGGCCGAATATTCCTCAGCGTTGGCGGCTTGGCTGGCGGGTACGCTCGGGCGCGCGGTGGTGGCCGCCGAGGCGCAATTGTTGGCGGAAGTTTGTGATGATGTTTTTGGGCTCGAACTGCTGCAGGTTGGCAGTTGGGGCCGAGACCGCGAGCTGCTTGCTGCCAGTCGAGTGCGGCGCCAGACTGTGATCGCAGCAGCATACCCCCCCGGACAGCACCCCGACCTCGTGGCCAGTGCCGGAGGACTCCCCATAAGCAGCGGGGCGATAGACGCGGTGTTGTTGCCACACAGTCTGGAAATCGAACCCGACCCAAGGGCGGTGTTGCGCGAGGCCGAACGCGTGCTGGTGGGGGAAGGCCAGCTCATTGTATTGGGGTTTAGGCGGTGGAGCCTTTGGGGCCTAAGAGCTGCAGCGAGCCGCGGCGGCTACCCGCCGGGTCTCGGGCGCCTGCTCTCCGAAGGGCGATTGCGTGACTGGCTGGGGCTGCTGGGCTTCGAAGTGACCGACTCGCGCCATTATTTGCACGACGCGCCGAGCGAACCGAAAGGTGATCCGAGTCAATCCGCTCTCGCCATGCTCCGCAGGGGCCTGTTTAATCCCCTGCCAGCGGGCGCATACCTCATCAAGGCCCGTAAGCGCGTGTACGCGCCCACGCCGCTGCGGTTGCGTAGGCGCGAACACGCCCCCCTGGTCGGATCGCTGGTGAACCCGCCGGCATGAGTGGCTCGAAGGAGATTGTCGAGATCTACACCGATGGTGCATGCCGGGGTAATCCAGGGCCCGGAGGCTGGGCGGCGGTGCTGTCGTGCAAAGGTCGCACCCGGGAGATTTCCGGCGCCGAGCCTGATACGACCAATAATCGGATGGAGTTGCTTGCGGTCATCTGTGCGTTGCGTGTCCTCACGCGTCGCACAGAGGCGCGAATCTATACCGACTCTCAGTACGTGCGCCTGGGCATTACGCAATGGCTCAAGAACTGGAAAACCCGAGGCTGGCGCACCGCCAGCCGTAAGCCGGTAAAAAATCAGGACCTATGGGAACAACTCGACGCCTTGGCGGCAGGGCACGATCTGGAGTGGCACTGGGTGCAGGGACATTCAGGCGTGCCCGGCAACGAGCGGTGCGATGAGCTTGCAAACAGCGCGATCGATGCGCTGCTTGGTCTAAAATAACATTATGCGACAGGTTGTCCTCGACACTGAAACCACCGGCCTCGAGGCCTCGCAGGGCCACCGGATCATCGAGATTGGCTGCGTCGAGCTGTTCAGTCGCAGGGCCACGGGACGCCATTTTCACTGCTACCTCAATCCTGAACGCGAAGTGGACGAGGGGGCTCGCGCGGTTCATGGGATGTCGCTCAAGGACCTGGCCGACAAGCCGCGCTTTGCCGAAATTGCTGCAGAATTTACCCAATTTATCACCGGCGCCGAGCTGATCATCCACAACGCCGGTTTTGACGTCGGCTTTCTGGACGCTGAGCTCGCGCGCCTGGGCAGCAGTGCGCAGGTGCGCATTGCTACGCTGTGTCAGGTATTGGATACCTTGAGTCTGGCGCGCGATATGCATCCGGGCCAGCGAAACAATCTCGATGCGCTGTGCAAACGCTACAGCATTGACAATGCGCACCGGGATCTGCACGGCGCACTGCTCGACGCGCGCATTCTCGCTGATGTGTACCTGGCGATGACTGGAGGGCAGAGTGCCCTTGCCCTTGAGGAAGGTCCGCGTCGCTCCGGTGCCCGAAGTGCGCCTGGCGACACGTTGCCGGCCGACCTGACGCTGGTGGTGATATTGCCCACGGCAGAAGAGCGCGCTGCGCACGAGCAATTACAAGCACTGCTCCATACCGAAAGCCACGGCCATTGCCTGTGGCGCGGCCAGTGAGGGTATTGGTCACAGGCGCTGCCGGATTTATCGGTTCGTTCGCAGCTCAGCGCTTCCTGGCGCGCGGCGATGAAGTCGTCGGTCTCGATAATCTAAACGAATACTACGACGTGAAGCTCAAGCTTGCCCGGCTGGCGCGGCTTGAATCTTCCGGGGGTTTCCGTTTCGCCAAACTTGATCTTGCTGATGGTTCCGGCATGGCGGAGCTGTTCGCGCGCGCAAAGTTTGAGCGCGTGGTGCATCTGGGGGCCCAGGCGGGGGTGCGTAATTCGCTGCAGGAACCGCACAGTTACGTTTCCAGCAACATTGTCGGTACGCTCAATGTGCTCGAGGGTTGTCGCCAGCAAGGTGTTGGCCATCTGGTGTACGCCTCAACCAGTTCGGTGTACGGGGCCAGCACCCGGATGCCGTACTCCGAACACGACCCAGCCGCCCATCCGCTGTCCCTGTACGCCGCCAC
The DNA here is from genome assembly GCA_038234675.1 of Steroidobacterales bacterium. Lineage (GTDB taxonomy): Bacteria > Pseudomonadota > Gammaproteobacteria > Steroidobacterales > Steroidobacteraceae > FEN-1191. The sequence continues at coordinate 68,520 of JBBQTF010000001.1, read as the reverse complement.
CAAGCGCTCGACCGAACTGATGGCGCACAGCTACTCGGCACTGTTCGGCCTGCCCACCACGGGGCTGCGATTCTTTACGGTCTATGGGCCATGGGGGCGTCCCGACATGGCCCTTTCCCGATTCGCGCGGGCCATGGTCGCCGGTCAACCGATTGAAGTGTTCAACCACGGTCAACATCAGCGCGATTTCACCTACGTGGAGGACATTGCCGAGGGCGTGGTGCGTGCCAGCGATCATGTGGCCACTGCAAATTCGCAGTGGGATGGAAATTTCCCCGATCCTGCCAGCAGCCGCGCGCCGTACCGGCTATATAACATCGGCAGCAACCGGCCGATTGAACTGCTGCGCTATATTGAGGTCTTGGAAGAATGCCTGGGCATCAAAGCACAACGGGTGCTAAGAGCCCTTCAACCCGGTGATGTGCCCGACACCTGGGCGGACGTCGCTGAACTGTCCGCGGCAGTGGGTTATCGGCCGCAGACTCCGGTCGAGCTGGGTGTGCGTAAATTTGTAAGTTGGTTTCGGGAGTATTACAAGCCTTGAGTCAGAAATTACCTTCCGGAACAGACTGCGCGGCGTGGGTGCAACTGAGCGCTGCGGCGCCAGCGGCCCTGGCCCGCAGCACGCGCGAGCTATTCGCCGCCGATCCCCAACGCTTTTCACATTGTTCCGTACGGGCAGCTGGACTGCTGTATGACTATTCACGCCAGCGCGTCACGCCGGAACTGATCTCGCAATTCGCCACTCTGGCCGAGCAGCTGCGGCTTGGCGAGCGCATTGAGGCCATGTTCCGGGGGGATCCGATCAACAGCACCGAGGGGCGCGCGGTGCTGCACACCGCACTGCGGCGGGAGCAAACCACGCCGCTGATCGTGGGTGGGGAGGATATCGACGCACTGGTGCGCGCCGAACGCGATCGCATGCTTGGATTTTCAGAGGCGGTACGTGGCGGCACCGTGTGCTCGAGCGCCGGCCAGCCCTTTTCGCTGGTCGTCAATATTGGCATCGGTGGCTCGGATCTGGGGCCTGCCATGGCCGTCGAGGCGCTCCAGCAATATACGCTCGGCAGCCCGCGAGTCGCTTTTGTGTCCAACGTCGACGGCTGCCAGCTTGCGGACTTGCTCGCCACAGCCGAGCCGGCGCAGACCTTGTTCATCATCTGCTCAAAGACCTTTACCACGCTTGAGACGCGCACCAACGCGTTGGCCGCGCGTGCCTGGATACAGCAGAAGCTGGGGCGGGAAGCAATCCCCGACCACTTTGCAGCAGTCTCGGTGAATACCTCCGCGATGGATGAGTTTGGCGTGCACCCGGAGCATCGTTTTGCCATGTGGGATTGGGTGGGCGGACGTTATTCGGTCTGGTCATCGATTGGTGTCTCGCTCGCTATTGCGATTGGGCGGGATAATTTCAAGGCGTTTCTGGCCGGCGGCGCCGAAATGGACCACCATTTTCGAGCGGCGTCGTGGACACAGAATGTGCCAGTCCTCGCCGCTATGCTGGGAGTGTGGAATATTAATTTTCTCAATCTACCCACTCTGGCGGTGCTGCCCTACGATCATCGGCTGTCGCGACTAAGCGCGTACCTCCAACAGCTCGAGATGGAAAGCAATGGCAAGTCGGTGCGGCTCGACGGCAGCCCGGCCGCTACCACCACGTGTCCCGTCATCTGGGGGGAGCCCGGCGATAACGCCCAGCACTCCTTTTTCCAGTTGCTGCACCAGGGCAGTGCGCGCGCGGCGCTTGATTTCCTGCTGCCGGTCATTTCATCGTGCGGCATTCAGGCGCAACAGGACCTGGCCATCGCCAATTGCCTGGCCCAGGCCGAAGCGCTCGCGTTTGGCCAAGATGGCGCGCAGGTCGAGGCAGATCTACGCCGTCAGGGCGTCGCCGCGGCGCGCATTGCCGACTTACTGCCCCACAAGATCCACGCGGGTAGCAGGCCCTTGAGTTTGCTCATGATCCCGCGGCTCGACCCGGCGGCACTGGGGCGGCTCATCGCGCTTTATGAACACAAGGTTTTTGTGCAAAGCGTGGTGTGGGGCGTCAACGCCTTCGATCAATGGGGCGTGGAACTGGGTAAAAAACTCTGCGATACCATCATACCGATGGTGCGGGCGCCCGAGGCCGCGGGCGAGATATCCAGTTCGCTCCGCGGGGCGCTGCAGTTCGTAGCCAGCGTGCGTATTTGACGTCAGGCGCCGGTATGGGCGCTATGCCACACCCTGAGTGCCGTACGCCAATCTGCCCCTATTCGAGCAACATCGGTACAATCCCCGCCCTTAGTCTGGCCTCCAAGGTCCCAACATCGTGCCTCAGCTGCTGCCCGTGGTCTTGAAACTGAAGCGGATCGCGGTAGGCCTAGCTACGGGAGCCGCGTTGGTATTGCTCGGCGCAAGTGTCGACGCCGTCGCCCAGCAGGGGAATTTGTCCGGCGCCATGCAGGCGTTCCAGCAGTTGCCACCCGACCAGCAGCAGAGCATTTTGCAGCGCCTCGGCGGCCCAAGCGGGGGTGGGTTGTCGGGTGCACCCGCTGGGCAGAGTGGTCAGGCCGGGCAGGGCGGGCAGGGCGCGCAGAACCAGAATAACAACGGTCCCACCGGGCCGCAGAATGCCAACCGGGACCAGAACGGCAATTTGCAGTCCAAAGGTTCCATCCCGGTATTCGGGCCCGACGACTGGGTACTTATTGATATCAATTTGCCCGGCGAGAAGTCCGTGGCCCAGCAGGCTGCGGACCAATACGCCCGCGAGCTCAATGCCGACGCGCTGCAGGCTTTAACGGGGCAGATAGCGCCCAGCACACAGCTGCAGCAAAATGCTGCGGCCGGGCAGAACCCCAACGCGGCAAATCTGCCGCCGGGCGCCACTCCTCCGAACACCGCGGTAAGTGCGACCACAGTGATGCCTCCGACTGGGGCCGTCGGCGTTAATCAAAGTAACAACAGGGCCGATTCGAGCCAGATGACGCCCAAAACGCCCCAGAGCGCGATCGAGCAACGCAAGCTCGACCAGCAGCATGACCTGATCAAGACTATGCGCTCGAACAATCCCTACCAGCTCGATCACGATGGGGCACTGCAGCTGCCGGGCTTTCGCAGTATCGCCTTGGGCGGCCTGAGCGAGGCGGAAGCGACACGCCGGGTCGCGGCCGAGCCCGCCCTGGAAGACTTTGAGATCCGCGTCATTCGCTTGCCGATAGCCAAAAGCGGCAAGGAAGCGCTGCAGCCCTATGGCTATGATTTGTTCGCTTACGGGCAGCAGGGTCTGGCTCCGGTAACTTCGACACCGGTGCCGGCCGATTATGTGGTTGGCCCCGATGATGTACTCGAGGTGCAGCTGTACGGTAATCAGAATTACACTTTGGATCTAACGGTCAGTCGGGATGGGCGCATCAATATTCCGCAACTGGGCCCGGTCAGTGTCGGCGGGCAGCGCTACAGTGTAGTCAAGCGCGAGCTGGAGGCACGGATTGCCCGGGAAATGATCGGCGTGCGCGCCAGCGTCTCGATCGGCGAGACCCGTACGATCAGTGTCTTCGTGCTAGGCGAGGCCATGTTTCCCGGCTCGTACGCGGTCACCGGCTTGGCAACAGTCACTACTGCCTTGTTTGCAGCCGGTGGCGTGAAGCCCCAAGGATCGTTGCGCCGGATACAGGTGCGACGCCAGGGGGCACTGGTGCGCGAGTTCGATCTGTACGATTTGCTCATGCGCGGTGATTCCTCGGCCGACGTAAAATTGCTCCCAGGCGATGTCGTCATGGTTCCCGAAGTGGGTCCCACGGCGTCCGCCTATGGCGAGGTGCAGCGTCCGGCGATTTACGAACTCAAAGGCGACACCAGCGTTGCGAACCTGATCACGATGGCGGGCGGATTGACTCCCGATGGCGACCGTGCCAGTGCTTCACTGGTGCACGTGAATGCGCAGCGCCAGCGCGTCGTAATCGATGTGAACCCGAGCGCCCCCAGCGCGCAGGGGCAAATGGTAGAAAACGGTGACGCATTAAGAGTCGCGCGACTCAAACCCACCATAGATTCGGGCATTACGGTGCAGGGCTACGTGTACCGAACGGGCAATTTCGCCTGGCACGAGGGACTCAGGCTCACCGATGTGCTCGGCAGTATCGATGAACTCAAGCCGAATGCGGACCAGAACTACGTATTGATTCGGCGCGTGATGAGCCCGGGTCGCCGCATCAGCGTGCTTTCTGCGGATTTGGAAGCTGCACTGCGGGCGCCTGATTCCGCGGCTAACGTTTTGCTGCAGCCCCGGGATACGTTGACGGTTTTCGATTTGCAAACCGGCAGGGACCGCGTGATCGAGCCCTTGATGCAGGAGCTGACGTTGCAGGCAAACCTGCAGCAGCCTACTCAAATCGTGCACGTGGATGGCAAGGTCAAAGTGCCTGGCGACTATCCTCTCGAGAACGGCATGCACGTTGCAGATCTGATCCGCGCCGGAGGCAGCCTCGACTCATCGGCGTATGGCGGCCGGGCTGAGTTGTCGCGCTACACGACCATCGGTGGTGAGCAGCGACGCACCGAGATCATACCGATTGACCTGGCCGCAGTTGCGCACGGGGATGCACAGGCGAATATCGAGCTGCGGCCATTTGATCAGCTGTCGATCAAGGAAATCTCAGGTTGGACCGAGCAGGATCAGGTCACCTTGATGGGGCAAGTGCGGTTTCCGGGTACCTATACGATCACGCGCAACGAAACTCTGCGTTCGGTGATCGAACGTGCTGGCGGGTTGACGGATTTGGCGTTTGCGCAGGGCGCCGTATTTACGCGCGAAGGTCTCAGGGAACGCGAGCAACAGCAACTCGATCGACTTGCGATCCGCATGCAGAGTGACATCGCCTCGATGTCCTTGATGGCTGCGCGCGCCAGCCAATCGGGCGCAACTGCCGCCTATAACGTGGGCCAGTCGCTGCTCGCCCAAATCCAAGCCACCAAGGCAGTGGGACGCTTGGTGATTGATCTGAACGGTGCCATTCACGCCAAGCCGGGCAGCGCGAACGATATTATTTTGCGCGACGGTGATGAAATAGTGGTACCGATGCAGCGTCAGGACGTGATGGTACTGGGCGAGGTGCAGAGCGCCTCTTCCCACCTCTATCAGCCAGATCTGTCGCGCGATGAGTATATCGCACTGAGCGGTGGGGTCACTACGCAGGCGGACAAGAGCAAGATTTACGTAGTGCGCGCCGACGGCAGCGTGGTGGCCAACCAGCACCGATGGATCTTCAGCGCCGACGGTGCAGACATCCGTCCTGGTGATGCGGTAGTGGTGCCGCTCGATACGGAACGGCTCCCGGCCCTACCTTTGTGGCAGTCGGTCACCCAGATCCTCTACCAGATCGCGATCGCAGCGGCCGTAGTGCACCGTTTCTAAAGCCTTTACTCAACCGGTGCAATCTTGAAGGGCGCAGAACTGGCAGTCGAACCAATGGATGACCGCAACCCGATGGACCTGCGGAGCTTGGTTACACTCCTCTGGGCGCGCCGCCGCTGGATTGGTGTCAGCATGGTGGTAGTCACGCTGATTTGTGCTGCCATCGCTTTTCTCATGCAACCTGTATATCGCGCCACGGTGGTGTTCGTGTCTGCGACCGCCGGGCAGGGTGGCCTGACCGGTCCGCTCAGTTCCATGTTGGATTCTCTCGGCGGCCTGGCCTCTCAGGCGGGCATCAATTTGAGCAGCACCTCAGATTCTTCTGTAGAGGAGACCCTGGCGGTGCTCAAATCCAGGCAGCTTACGATGGCGTTCATCAATGATAAAAATTTGATGCCAAAGCTATACGCGAAGAAATGGGACGCGGCCGCGCACCGGTGGAAGGTCCCCTTAGACGATCAGCCCACCGAGGCGCGGGCATTCAAGAAATTCGACAAGGACATACGTAACGTGGACCGCGACAAAAAATCCGGATTGGTGACCTTGCAGATTGACTGGAGAGATCGCAACGAGGCGGCCGCCTGGGCCAACGAGTTAGTGCGCCGCATAAACGTTGAGATGCGCGCTCGTGCAATCACTAAGGCGGATGATTCGCTCGGCTTTCTGCAAAAGGAGTTGGGTACCACCACTGATGTAGATACCCGCGATGCTGTCAATAAATTGATCGAGACCCAGGTGAAACAGCGCATGCTCGCGGACGTCACACCCGATTATGCCTTTCGGGTGGTCGACAAAGCGGTGGCGCCCGACAAGGACGATCCGATTAGACCACAGAAGCTGGCCCTGCTTCTGGCCGGACCCTTGGCGGGCTTTGCCCTAGGAGTGGCGTGTGTGCTCGGTTATCGCGCGCTGCAGAAGCCGGCCGAGGGATGGAACTCGCGCAGCGGCACCGATAGTTGAGCCAATCGTGTCCGTGGCAAGCCCGGCGGGTATGGGCTGATTTCGCGTGATTAGAATTGCCATTCTTGGCTGCGGCCGCATCGCCAAGCGCCATGCTGATTTGCTGGGCAACGGGCGAATCGCGGGGGCTACCCTGGCCGCCGTGTGCGATTTGCAGCCTGCCCGGACGAAAGCGTTCGCGGATTTGTACCGGGTGCCGGGCTTTGGCTCGTTGGCCGAGATGCTGACCCAAAGCGATATTGATGCGGTATCCATATTGACTCCTAGCGGCTTGCACGCCAGTCATGCCATCGAAGTTGCAAAGTCCAAGCGTCATGTGATCGTTGAGAAGCCGATGGCACTCACTTTGCCGGATGCGACAGCGATGATTGAGGCCGCGGAGGCGGCCGGAGTGCGCCTGTTCGTGGTCAAACAGAATCGCTTCAACGTACCCGTGCTAAAGGCGCGCGAGGCTCTGGAGGCCGGACGTTTCGGAAAGTTGGCCCTGGGTACCGTCAGAGTGCGCTGGTGTCGTGAGCAGGCCTATTACGATCAGGACAGCTGGCGCGGCACCTGGGCGCTTGACGGCGGGATCTTGTCCAACCAGGCCAGCCACCATATCGACATGCTGAGCTGGTTTATGGGCGAGGTCACAAGCGTGCACGCGCGCGGGCTAACGGCATTGGTAGACATTGAGGCCGAGGATACCGCCGTTGCGACGCTAAAATTTGCGAACGGCGCGCTCGGTGTGATCGAGGCGACAGGTGCGGCACGCCCAAAGGATATGGAAGGGTCGATCTCGGTGCTGGGCTCTGGCGGAGCAGTGGAAATCGCCGGCTTCGCAATGAACGAGATCAGAACGTGGCAATTTACAGTTCCCCTTGCGAGCGACCAGAAGGTCACAGAACTGTATTCAGTGAATCCGCCCAACGTCTACGGATTTGGCCACCAGGCCTACTATGAACACGTGGTAAAATGCCTCGAATTCAATGAGCCCGCGATAGTGGACGGGACCGAGGGGCGCCGGAGTCTGGAGTTGGTCTCGGCCCTGTACGAATCCATGGCCAGTGGCGAGGAGATTGCACTGCCTTTCCAATCCAGGCAATCACGCCTTGGGCAACGGACGCTGTAGATGCCCACGCCTAGTTTGCTGCGGGCGAGTGTGCGCGACGTGGTCTGTGGTGAGCGCGTGCGGATCGTTGAGCCGGCCAACGTGTACGAGTGCGTGCTGGAGGACGACTGCTTCGTGGGCCCGTTCGTCGAAATTCAAAAGGGCGTAAGGATCGGCGCGCGTACCAAGATTCAATCCCACTCATTTGTCTGTGAGTTTGTCGAAATCGGGGCCGATTGTTTTATTGGGCACGGCGTCACGTTCATCAACGATCTTTTTTCGTCGGGCGGGCCGGCGCGCGGACGACGCGATCTTTGGAAGCCGACGCGCATTGGATCGCGCGTATCGATCGGTTCTAATGCCACTATCCTGCCTGTGACAATTTGTGATGACGTGGTGATCGGGGCAGCCACGTTGGTCGTGAAAGACATAGAGAAGCCTGGCGTTTACGCCGGCAATCCGGCCAAATACCTGCGGCCACTCGATCCGGGTGGGCGCTGATGATGGCAGGCGCAGCGAGTCCGCCCGGAGTGCCATTTGCCGACTTGTACGCACAGTACAAGTCGATTCAAACGGAAATTGACGCCGCCATCGCAGGGGTCATACAAAGTTCGGCGTTTATCCGCGGCCCCTACGTGGAACGGTTCGAACAGCAATTTGCCGCAGCGATCGGCACCTCACATTGCGTGTCTTGTGCCAATGGGACCGATTCTCTGTACATCGCCATGCGGGCACTCGGAGTCCAGCCGGGCGATGAGGTCATCGTACCCGCGCATTCATGGATATCTACCAGTGAAACCGTGACACAAGCCGGGGCCACGGTCGTGTTCTGCGATACCGACGAAGATACCTTCACGATCGATACGAGCACCATTGCCGCAAAGATCACCGCGCGCACTGTGGGGATTATCCCTGTACACCTATACGGGCAGGCCGCGGACATGGACGGGATTCTTGCCATTGCGAAGGCCCATCGACTGTGGGTCCTGGAGGACTGCGCGCAGGCCCACCTAGCCCGCTACAAAGGGCGTACCGTAGGGACGCTGGGAGATGCCGGGTCATTTTCGTTTTATCCCGGGAAAAACCTGGGAGCGATGGGTGATGCGGGCGCCATCGTGACCAACGACGCGGCGCTGGCCGAGCGCATGGCCATGTTTGCCCGGCACGGTGGGCTCAAGAAAGGTATTCATCTCATTGAAGGGATAAGCAGTCGACTGGACGGGCTGCAGGCGGCCGTGCTGTCCGTCAAGTTGCCGCACCTGGCCAGATGGACCCAACGCAAGCAGCAGATAGCAGCGCAATATGACCAGCGATTGGCGGGCATCAAGGATCTGGTGACACCGGCGGTCGCCGCCGGCCGCGAGCACGTCTATCACCTGTACGTTGTGCGCCATGAGGCACGCGACAGGCTGGCTGCAGCGCTTTCACAGGCTGGCATACAGACCGTGGTGAACTATCAGACCGCCTTGCCATTCCTGCCCGCGTACAGCCGATATCGGCACACCCCCGCACAGTTTCCCAGGGCCTACCACAATCAGTCGCGCATCCTGTCGCTGCCGATATATCCGGAAATGTCGCAGTCGCAAATCCTGTCGGTGGTCAAAGCCATCGAGAGATTTGTGGGGTGAAAGACGACGGAGCACGCTCCGGTTCCGCATCGCAACTGGCGTCGCACAAGCTCGCCCAAAACTCCGCTTGGAACATTATCGCCCTGTTTGCCACTATCGCCGTGCACTTCATCACGGTGCCCGTGGTCATTGGCCGCATTGGGCTCGGCGAATTCGGCAACGCTGGCCTGGTGCTGGCGCTGTGGGCGCCGCTGTTCCTAGTCGGTACCGTAACAGGACAAGCACTGACTCGCGAATTGGGCGTTCGCGTCGGCGACCACGATCCGGCGGAATCGCGCCGCCTGACGGAATCAGCCTCCTATCTGTGGGTATTATCGACAGTGTTTGGCTGGTTGACGTTGGCGCTGGCCGGACCGGCGTTGCTGTCGCGTCTCGTTGGGGGCGGGGGCGCCGCACACTGGCGATGGGACATCGCGATTGCGGGCCTGGGCTGGGCGGCGCAACAGGGTTCGCTGATGTTGCAAGGTGCGAGTACGGCATACCAAAGCTATCGAATCGTGGCATTGGTCACGTTCGTGACCGCAGGCGTGACAATTGCAACAATATTGCTGTGCTCACGCGCCGTACCCAGTGCGGATGGCTATCTTGCGGGCCTGACCGCCGGCTCTGTCTTCGGGTTGCTATTGTGGCTGGTTGTAGCCCGCGCGACCGGTTCGGCATCCTTTATCATGCCGCGAATGCACCGCACTGAGTTACACAGCCTTTTCAGCTTCGGCAAATGGCAGGGATTGGCCCAGCTCACCGGAACTTTGGCCAACCAGATTGATAGGTACGTACTGGGAGCCGTGGCCTCGCCCGTGATCGTCGGCCAGTATAATGCCGCCAAGCGTCCGCAGGAGGCGGCCTACAGCGTGGCCTCCAAGCTTGCGGAGGTGCTTTTCCCGTATTTCGCGAGCACGGCGCGCGCTGACGCGGACCGGCAAGCCAAGTTGTACCTGCTGGCGTCGTGGGCAGTTATGGCTTGCGGTGCCATGGTCCTGGGGCCCGCGATATCGCTCGCCGATCCAATCATGCATATCTGGCTTGGGCCGGAAGTGGCCAACGGCGGCGCCCAGCTAATGCGCACATTGGTCCTGGCTGGGCTGCTGGGCTGTGGCTCTAATGTGTTTGCTTTCTACCTGATGGGCGTGGGCAAGAATGCCCCGTTCGCCCTCACTGCCGTGCTCTATTCCTGCCTGGCGATAATCCTGTCGATCGTAATCATTCGCCACTGGGGCGGCTACGCCGCAGGGGCCGGACTGGTCATTGCCAGCATGGTGCGGATGTTGGTATCGCTCGGCATTCTGCGGCACAGTATCTTGCGTAACATACACGTCGGCGACCTGGCCATGAGTTCGATCTCACCGCTCCTCGTCGGTGCGGTGGGGGCTTACCTGTGGCGCCTGGTTCCAGTTATTGACGGTATCAATTCGTGGGCGGGCGTGATGCTGGCTTACCTGGGCATCTCATTGTCGATCGGCGTCGGCGTGTGTCTAGTCACCGCGACCACCCCTTTTGGCCGCGGCGCGATAGTCTGGATGGCGGGCGTGCTGCAGCGGTCCATCCTCCCCCGGGGTGTCGCCTGACCCGGCGCCATCGCATTTGACATGGCGCTGGGTTTCTCGGGTTGGGTGTGCGCCGGCTCCATCCTGGTGGCGAGCTGGTTTTTGTTCCGCTACGTGGGTGCAAACCTGTCCCTGGCGGGTGTCGCGCTGAGCCTGCTGCTGCTGTTCCACGGCCCGGCCTATCTCTTTTACACCAGGGTATGGGGACCGCCAACGGATTTCTACGACCAGATTCTCGCGGCCGCGCCCGGCGAACCCGTGCTGCGCAACCTAGATCTGGCGATCAGTTGCCTGTTCGTATTTGTTTGCCTCGGCATCAGATTCGCCGACGTGTGCATGAACATGTCAGCTCATCGCATGCGGCGCGCGATCGCTGCTTGGAAGGCAGGATCGGCTCAGGTCACCGTAGGGGAGGCGAGGCGACTGGTCTTTTGGCTGGTGTTGATTGGAGTTGGCGTGCTGGTGCCATTTATTTTCATTGACCACCAGCTGTCGAAGGTGACCGACTACATGTCGGTTGACCTCACTGCACGGGACAAAATCGATCTGCGACGCGAGCAAGGCGGTAGCGCGTTCTATCCTTACAACGTACTGATCAGTACCTTCGCTCCGTTCCTTTGCTTTGCCGTGGTGGCCGCGATGAGGCTCAACCGCCGCCACTGGAAGCTGCTGGGCTTGGGTTTCATAGCCCTGGTGTGCATCGGGAAAATGGCGACCTTGAGCAAGGCGCCGCTGGCCGTGCTGATATTGCAACTCGCGGTGGTGGCCGTGCTCTGCAAGTCGCTGCAGGTACGCGCCGCTGCCCTGTTCAGCCTGATCGGTACGGCCGTGGTGGGTTTTGCGGCCATGGCCCTGGTGGCCATTCCATCGCTCGATGGCGCCGCGGTGCTTTTCAATTATCTCTTCTACCGGACCTTCATGATCGTCAACGAGGGGCTACTGGAGTACTTCGCGGCCATACCCTACGTCTTGCCATTTACGTGGGGCGGTAAGATGGGGTGGATCGCGGACCTGTTCAATGCCGACCCCGGACTACCGAATTACTGGCTAGTGTCGCAGGTTCATCGCGGTGAGCTGACTTCCACGACCTCGGTCATGTTCCTGGGAGATGCCTGGGCGGACTGGGCCTGGTTCGGCGCGATCGTGTTCCCGTTCGGGTTCGGGCTGTTAATGCGCGCGGTTGACATCAAGCTCATCGCGCGCCGAGGCAAGTGCATCGGTGCCATTGCCGCCATCGGACTGGGGCACTTCTGCATCTTCATCGCACTCACGCGCTCGCTGGAGTCGATACTATTAACGGGTGGGCTGCTTTTCGCGTTACCGTTCTGCTGGCTGATCAGCGGCGCACGCGTCGTTAGTCACACGGTCACCGCAGTTGCACCCAATCCAGGCAGCGAGTTCTCGGCCTGATGTCGATGCGGTTGTTCCAGAATTCCGGCATATCCCCCAGTTATCGATCGCGCATGGAAGCGATCGCGCGAGCGGCCACAACCTTTGAGGCTCGGCGCCGGGCGTTCCTGGACGATCGCAGCGGCGCCTGTCATTTTCTGAAACCGGTTTTGGACGGAGAAGCGACGGGCTTCTTCACCAACGCCGATGACATGCCGCTACAAAAAATGTGGGCGGCGGAGCACGGGCTCCCGGCGGCAACGCCACTTGAAACGATCCTTCTGGCGCAGATCGAACAACACAGAACGGAAGTATTCTACAACATGGATCCGATCCGCTATCAGTCGGACTTCATCCGGCGACTTCCTGGTTGTGTGCGCAAGTCCGTTGCCTGGCGCGCCGCGCCTTCGCCGCGCATGGATTTCTCCGCCTACAGCGCGATCGTATGCAACTTCCCGGCCATCCTGAGTGGTTATCGGCGCATGGGCTGGCGGGCCGAATATTTCTCCCCGGCGCACGACCCGGTCATGGATGAGTTTGCGTCGAACGAGGATCGCCCGATCGACGTGTTGTTCGTGGGGGGCTACTCCCGCCACCACCGGCGACGCGCGCAAGTTCTGGAAGCCATCGCGCGCCTCGGGGGCCGCTACACAGTCCGCCTGCACTTGGATCAGTCGAGGTTGAACCGAGTGGCGGAGTCGCCGCTTGGCTGGCTACTACCGCTGGGGCGGCACAGGCGTCCCAAGAACATCAGGGCGCTTGCGATCGGGCCGATTTTCGGTTTGGATTTGTATCGTGCCCTATCGCAGGCAAAGATTGTGCTGAATGCCGCAGTTGACATGGCTGGTGATGAACGCGGCAATATGCGGTGCTTCGAGGTACTGGGCTGCAGGGCAGCGATGGTGTCCGACGCTGGCAGGTACCCGTCGGAAATGGACTCGGAGCACAGCATGATTATGTACACTGATTTTCACAACGTCGCCGCGATCGTCGAGAAATCCCTGCGCGATGAGGCGCAACGACGCGCGATCGCCGACCGCGGCTTCCAGATCATGCGCAGCCGCTACAGCAAGCAGCGACAGTGGACCGAGTTCTGCGCGCTGGTGCAGTGACCACGATGAATCCGATGCTGCAGGCAGGAAATTGGCTCCTTGGCCGTTACGTCAGGCTGCGCCGGGACGTGAGCGTGTCCGATAACGCACGCGTAAATTGGTGGCCGCTGAGGAATGTCCGTGGAAAGCTGCAGATCGGCCATGACTCGATGGTTCACTGCCGGATCGATTTCGATCATCCGGGCGGCGTCGTAACCATTGGCAGCCGCAGCTACATCGGTGCGAGTCACCTGGTATGTCATAGCAACATCTGCGTCGAAGACGATGTGCTCATTTCATGGGGCGTCGTGATCACGGATCATAATGCCCACTCACTCGACCGGGAACTGCGCAGCAAGGACGTGCAGGCTTGGCGCCGGGGCGAAAAGCAGTGGGAAGGCATCGCCGTTAAGCCGGTGCGGATTTGCAGCGGCGCGTGGATCGGATTCGGTGCCGCCGTGCTGAAAGGCGTATGTGTCGGCGAAGGCGCAGTAGTGGGCGCTCGCGCGGTGGTTACGCGCGACGTGGCGCCGCATACGCTGGTGGCCGGGAACCCTGCGCGGGTCATCCGGCAGCTGGCCAGGAAAAGTTAAGCGATGTCCGCAGTGTGGATCACGGGTGCACGCGGTTTCATCGGTCGTCATCTGGCCCGCAAGCTCGCCGACCAGGGAAACACAGTGGTTGGCATCGGACACGGCGCGTGGCCGCCTTCGGAGGCCGCGCAGTGGGGGGTCTCGAGCTGGGTGAACGGTAGCGTTACCGGCAGCAACCTGCACGCGCTGGCGCGCGCGGGTGGCGCGCCCTCGACGGTGTTCCATCTTGCGGGGGGTTCTTCAGTGGCCGCGGCCATCGCCAATCCGCGCGAGGATTTCTCGCGGACCGTTCTGTCTACGGCGGCCTTGCTCGAGTGGCTGCGCCAAGGGTCGCCCACGACGCGCCTGGTGGCGGTGTCGAGCGCTGCCGTTTACGGTGCCGGTCACACGGGCCCGATAGCCGAGGACGCCCCGGCGCGACCATATTCCCCCTATGGTTACCACAAATACATGATGGAACAACTCTGCAGTTCGTACGGAGCGACGTTTCAACTCCAGTCGGTGGTGCTACGACTGTTCTCTGTCTATGGGGCGGGGCTGAAAAAGCAGTTGCTGTGGGACGTGTGCAGCCGCTTGGCAGCAGGTCCGGAAACCGTGGAACTTGGCGGCACCGGCGAAGAGTTGCGCGATTGGGTCGAGATTCGTGACGCGGCGGCGGCGCTGGCGGCGGCGCCGGCGCTAGCGGCGCCCGCAGCCCCGGTACTGAACATCGGCAGTGGCGTGGCGACACCCGTCAAACGCATTGCCGCGCTGATCCAGGCGGCATGGCAACCCGGGCCCAATCCGGCCAGCGTGCAGTTCAGCGGCTTCGCCCGCGCTGGCGATCCATTCAGTCTGCAGGCCGACACCCGGCGCATGGCGGCACATGCCCTCGGCTGCACTATCGCGGCTGAGCAGGGTGTTGCCGACTACGTGCGCTGGTTTCAGACAGCACACCCGGCCCCATCTTGATACGCGTGGCGTTCACGCTGATAGGCGGCCCTGAATGGACCGGGGGCCGCAACTATCTTGCCAACCTGCTGCGCGTACTGGGCACGCATCAAGCCGGCCTGATCACGCCGCTGCTGTTCGTTGGCCGTACGCTGAAACCCGACGAACTATCGGTCTTTGCCGCCATACCCGGGGTCGAGCTGATCCGGAGCCAGGCATTGGATGCATCGCGTGAGCGGCGCGCGCTGCTGGCTGCGCTGCTGTGCGGCCGTGACTCGATGTTGCACCAGGAATTGGCGGCACAACGCGTCGATGTGGTCTTCGAGGCCGCGCGCTATTTCGGTTGGCGCCTGGGGATCCCGGCCATCGCCTGGATGCCCGATTTCCAGCATCGGGCAATGCCTCGGATGTTTACGCGCGCCAGCTGGCTGAAGCGGGAACTGGGGTTCCGCGCGCAGATCCTTTCGGGACGTTCTATTATGGTCAGCAGCGCCGACGCGCGCGCGGCATGCGAACGCTATTACCCTGGCATCGCGGGCCGGATCTTCACGGTGCGGTTCTCCGTTCCGCCAGTCGCCGCACTCGATGCGACTAGCGCACGCCAGGTAGCGGACCAGTACCGGCTGCCCGCGCACTTCTTCTTCATGCCTAACCAGTTCTGGCGGCACAAGAATCACCTGCTGGTGCTCGAGGCCTTGGCCATGCTCAAGGAGCGGGTAACGCCAGTTACCGTGGTGGCCACCGGCAGCCAGGTCGACCCACGCAACCCCGGTCACTTGCAGGTGATCCAGCGGATGGTGCAGGATCGTAGGCTGACCGATCAATTCCGCAACTTAGGACTGGTGCCCCAGCCGCACGTGGCGGCGCTGATGGTTTGCTGTGCGGCGCTGCTGAATCCTTCGCGTTATGAGGGTTGGAGTACTACCGTCGAAGAGGCGCGCTCCCTGGGCACGCCGCTGCTGCTATCCGATATACCGGTACACCGGGAACAGGCCGGCGCAAACGCGATGTACTTCGACCCGGCCGATCCGGCGGCACTCGCAGCGGCGCTCGGTGACTTCGTGCCGCTCGCTGCCCAGGCCAGGAACGCGGCGCGAGTCGCGGCGCAGGCAGCGGCCGAACAGCGAATGCAGAAGTTTGCCGAGGAGTTCGTGGAGGTTGTGCACGGTGCCTTGCAACGCAATCCAACGCTCATTGAAACAACACGCAGGACCTGACCCCCCAACATATGAGCTTCGCCAATGGCAACGAGTTGCTGTCGCGCGTCCTGCCCGAGATCCGGGTCGGCGGGTACAGCGCACACGATGGCACCATCGAATTCTACGGCCGTATTCGCGCATTGGCCGGGCCTGCGATGCGCATCCTCGACTATGGGGCGGGGCGCGGCGCCTGGTACGAGGACGATCCATCGGCCTATAGACGCGCTCAGCGACTGCTGCGCGGCACGGTCGCGGAGGTAGTCGGTTGCGACATCGACGAGGCGGTGCTGGGGAATCGCGCCCTCGACCGCGCTTTCGTGATCGGCGAGGGCGCCCCACTGACTCTCGAGAACGCTAGCGTCGATATCGTGATCGCCGATTACGTCCTTGAACACATCACCGATCCTGCCGGTTTAGCCGCGGAGCTTGTCCGGATCCTCAAGCCAGGCGGCTGGGTATGCGCGCGAACGCCAACAAAATACAACTACGTTTCCATAGCGGCGCGACTGGTCCGCAGCGCGCGCCATGCGCGTTGGCTGCGGGTGGTCCAGCCCGGAAGGAAGAGTGAGGATGTATTCCCGACCGTCTACCGGCTGAATACGCGCAGCAGTGTCGGTCGCTACTTCCCCGCGAGCGCGTTCGAGGATCACTCCTACGTTTATTGCTTCGAGCCCCAATATTTCTTTGGCAAGCCGGCGTTGTTTCGGTTTTTCCAATTCCTGCACTGGCTGCTGCCGAGGTCGATGCACGGCAATTTGTACATTTTCCTCTGTAAGCGGTGACCGACATCGGTCCAGGTGTCGGGGCGGTCATGGCCCCTGCGAAGATCAGTGTTGTTACTATTACGCTCAACAGTGCCGCTACGGTCGCGGATACCCTGCGGTCGGTCGCATCCCAGACTTACCCGCACATCGAGCACCTGGTCATCGACGGGAACTCAAGCGATGACACCCTGTCAATCGTGCAGGAGCACGGCAGAAGCGGTATTCGCGTGCTTTCGGAGCCGGATGGCGGTATCTACCATGCGATGAACAAGGGCCTCCGGCTGGCGCAAGGCGAGCTGGTGGGGTTCCTCAATGCGGACGACGTCTACCAGGATGCGGAAGTACTTTCGGAAGTAGCTCGCGCGGCACAGGACGGGCGAGTCGATGCGATATACGGCGATCTGATGTACGTGAGCCGGACGGATCCTACACGGGTCATAAGGCACTGGCGCAGCGGCCGCTGGACCCATAGCCGGCTGCGATTTGGCTGGATGCCACCACACCCGACGCTATATGTCCGTAAGACGCTGATCGATCTGATGGGCGGTTTCGACGAGCGGCTGCGCATCGCGGCCGATTACGATTTCATGCTGCGCCTACTCAAGCGGCCGCGCATCCATGTGGCGTACTTGGAGCGCGTGCTGGTGCGCATGCGCACCGGCGGCGCCAGCAATCGATCGCTGGCCATGATGTGGCGCAAGAGCCGGGAGGACCTCGTGGCATTAGAGCGCAATCAGATCGGCGGCTGGTTTACACTGTTGTGCAAGAACGTGCGCAAGCTGCCACAGTTCATGCAGGGAAAGTTTTGGTCGTAAAGGAGTTCGCGACAATGACCAGCACAATGAATCGTTGGTGGACGGTGGCCGGTAGGCTGACCTTTGTCATGGTGACCATCGGCCTAGCGTTGCATTGCCAGGTGGCATTGGCGCAACGGACGGCCACCAGTGCCTGCGGCGCGCATGCGGATGTGCTTGAGGTTACGGACTTCGGAGCGAAGGGTGACGGCAGCACTGACAACATGGGACCGTTCAAGGCGGCGCTGGCTTACGCGTCTCGCTGCTCGGTGCCTAAAGTTCACGTGCCCGCCGGCACCTACGCATTCGTGCCCACAGGAGCCGCGGCGGGATTGCTGCTGCCCTCGAATATCGCGCTGGTGGGCGACGGCATTGGCAAGTCAGTCCTGCAGGTGACCGCCGGCAGGCCGGGCGCAAACTTTGACAGCCTGCTGTGGGCGCGCAACCAGGACAATATCCAGATCCGCGGCATGACTATGCTGGGCAACAACACCGTGGTGAACAATGCGTCTGGCCAGCCGCTGAATACCTATGGTACGGCGATATCCATCGCGCTGGACGAAAAGCCCGGCGCGCCGGCCTTTGGCACGCCCAGGGATCTCAAGCAGTTCACCATCGCTGACTGCCAATTCGAGAACTTCAACGGCGCGGCGTGGCTGCGCGTGACCAACTACAACGCCTCGTATGTCATCAGCAATATCGAGATTCGCCACAACATGTTTCGCAGTCACGCTGGCAATGCCGTCAACCCCTCGAACATCGGTTTTACCTCCTTTGCCATCCAGGTGACGGGGTCCCGAACCAGCGCTGCCGGGCTGGTCAAGGGGGTGCGCATCAATGGGAACAACATCGAGGCCACGCATATCAAGGGTGGAGTAGGGATCTATGCGGGCGTGGCGGACACCGTGATCGCCGAAAATACGATAGTGAATGCAGGGGCCGATGCGTCGATCCCGGACGATCGGGGTGCCTACGCCATCTCCGTGTACCAAAACGCCTATAAATACGACCAGGGCCAGGCCGTCATGCTCGGCGGCGCGGCGCCGGACGATGTGCACATCGAGCGCAACGTGATTACACGCCCGCGGTCATGCGGGATCTACACGGCGGCCGTCAACCGCGTATGGGTCGTGGGAAACAAGATATCCGGCCAGACGGATAGTAATAATCAGACGCTCCCCAAGGGAGCCATAGTCATGAATCACCCGACCGACGGGACGGTCACCGACAATCAATTGTCATCCAACCATATCGGCATGTCAGTGCTGACGGATGCAAAGGGTCGCGTTGCAGCCTCGAATAACAGCATTTCGGACGTCCCTCGTGGCGGAGTCGCCACCGTCGCCCCCCAGCGCTGAAGCGAGTCAGCGGGGGAGCGGTGGGAGTTTGGTCGCGTGGAAGTTCCGGTGACAGGTGATGCACGGGCCAGCGGCACATGGAGCTGGGAAGACACGATCGGCTGGCTGAGGACGCAGCCCGACCAGGCTGAGTTGGTTATCTCCGGTTACTACGACGACCCGCTGGAGGCCGCGGCATGCCGATACTCACGCAGCGAGGAATGGCAGGCCATTTTGGCCTTGCTGCCCACGCAGAAGGTCGGCAAGGTGATGGACCTGGGAGCCGGAAGGGGGATCACCAGTTACGCCTTGGCCAAGGCAGGCTACCGTGTCGTGGCCGTCGAGACGGATCCCAGCGCATTGGTGGGCGCAGGAGCCATCTACAGCCTGGCCCGCGAAACGGGGTTGCCGATCGAAGTGCAGGTGAGTTCATCTGGGCCCCTGCCATTCCCGGGCGAATCGTTCGAGCTGGTGTTCGGCCGTGCGGTACTGCACCATCTGACAAATCTTGAGCAAGTCTGCGAGCAAATTGCCCGCGTGCTCAAGCCAGGCGGCACGGCCATCTTCGTCCGCGAGCACGTGATCTCCCATCCTCGCGACCTGGAGGCGTTCCGTGCCCTGCATCCGTTGCATCGCTACTACGGGGGCGAGAACGCCCATATGCTGAACCGTTACACCAGCGCGCTGGAACACGCTGGCCTGCGCGTAAGCAAAGTAATCAGTCCGTGGCGCAGCGCAATCAATATGTATCCGCGCACCGTGGCCGAGCTGCGCCTCGAGCTGGCGCGCCGACTGGGCCTAGGCAATGATGTTCTGGCGCGGGCGATTTGCAGGATCATCAGCTTGCCCGCTGTCTGGTACGGGTTGGTGAGGGCAATCGAGGCCATCGACAACCGGCCCGGGCGCCTGTATTCCTTCGTGGCCAAGCGGCCATGAGACCGCACCGGAAAGAGTTTTCGTGACCTCAATTAGCGAGCAATACCGTGAGCTCTACGCTGGGTACTACGCCGATCCGGGAGGTGGCCTGGCGACCAAGCGAGCACTGGCCGCGGCCGATTCCTTGCAGCACATCCGCCAACTTCTGGGCGGCTACAACCCGGATGCCATCATCGACGTGGGTGCCGGCAACGGCAGTGTCCTCGAGGCGCTTCAACACAGCGATTTGGGCAATCGTCTTACTGCGGTAGAAATATCGGCGAGTGGGATCGCGCACATCAAGGCGCGGCAACTGCCGAAACTGGTCGATGTGCAGATCTTCGATGGCTACCAGATTCCGTACGGTGATGACGCATTCGATCTAGCCATCGCCATCCATGTACTGGAACACGTTGAACACGAGCGGGTACTGCTGCGGGAGTTGCAGCGAGTAGCCAAACGAATAATCGTGGAGGTGCCACTGGAGAATGGACTGCGCGCCGGGCGCGCAATCCGTGCCGGCAGGCCCAACGGCCATATCAACTACTACACCCCGGCGACGTTCATCAACCTTCTGGAAACGTCCGGATTGAGAGTGCTTGATCATGCCGTGCACACGAGTTCACGGGCCTACGAGCAATTTCTCTCCGGAAGATTCAAGGGACGCGTGAAGCATGCGATACGGCGGGCGGCCCTGGCCGTCGCGCCCACGGTGGCGCCCTGGCTGGCGACCTACCTGCTGACCGCCTATTGTGAGCCGCATGCGTTTGCCAGCCCGGCCCTCTGACCGCAATTCAGACGACGCGCGCACGCCGCGGGCGATGGCGGACGCAGTGGCGGTGATTTCAAATGCTGGAAAATCGCGGCGCAGCTGATTCGCACGTCACGGCCTACAGGCCGGACGTAGACGGCTTGCGCGCGATCGCCGTGATTGCCGTGATCGCCTTCCACTTGTCGAAAGCGGCGCTGCCGGGCGGCTATTTCGGCGTCGACATCTTCTTCGTCCTGTCCGGCTTCCTTATTACCTCGATCATCTGGCGCGAGATCGCCCTCGGGGACTTTTCCATCGCGCGGTTTTACGACCGACGCATACGGCGCATCGTGCCGGCATTGCTCCTAGTGCTGTTGGGGACCACGGTCGCAGCGACGCTGGTGTTGCTGCCGATGGACCTGATTGGGTATGGCAGAAGCCTGTTGGCGACGATCGGGTTTGCGGCCAACATCTATTTTTGGCGCGACACCGATTATTTCTCTCGCCTGGCAGAGGAGAAGCCGCTTCTCCATATGTGGTCGCTGGGGGTAGAGGAACAGTTCTATGTGCTTTTCCCGCTGCTTCTGTGGCTGCTCGCACGCTACGCCCGAAGCAGAGTTGCCACCATCATCAGTGTCGCTGTCCTTTCCTCGTTGTTGTTCAATGCGTTCTTAGTACGCGTGGGGGGTGCATTACCGGCTTTCTACTTGCTTCCTGCCCGGGCCTGGGAGTTGGGCGCTGGAGCGCTGATCGTGTTTGTACCCAGTGGCGGGGCGCGCTGGCATGGTTCCGCCAATGCATTGAGCGTCATCGGAGCATTTCTGGTCGGGTTTGGCCTGCTCACGGGAACCGCCATATTGCCGCCCTGGCTGCCTGAAGCGCTTCCGGTCACGGCTGGAACTGCGTTGTTGGTATGGAGCGGCTCGCACCGGGACTGCGCAGCAGCCCGGTACCTGTCGTGGCGCCCCGTGGTCTTCGTCGGGCTGATTTCCTATTCGCTGTATTTGTGGCACTGGCCAGTCATTGTTTTACTCAAATACTACCTGGTGCGTGATCTGAGCTTCCGTGATATATGCGCCGCTACGGCCTTGATGACCGGTTGCGCAGTACTTTCGTGGTGGTACGTGGAACGACCTTTCAGGTCATCTGCGATGCCCATTGTCCGGGTGCGATACGCCGCGCTTGTGGGAAGTATCGCGGCGATTGGCGCCGGTGCGATGCTTATCGCCGGGCGCGGCCTTCCTTCCAGGCTGAGTCCGCAGGCGGCGAAAATCAACGCCGCGGTGGGCACGAACTATCGCTGCGCCGTGTCCGACTATTTGTACTTGTCACAGTCTCGAGCCTGCGCACTCGAACTGCCATCGCGAAACCCCGGTGACGCCGAGGTGGTCCTGCTTGGGAATTCACACGCGCAAATGTACGCGCCAGCGATCGGGAACATATTGCGAGGACTGTCCCTCCATGGGTTGCTGGTTCCGGCCAATGGCTGTTTGCCCACCTATAAGGTCAACATCAGTCAGGCCTGTCTCGAACTCGCAGATCGCAACATTGATGCGGTCGCCGGTTTACCGCGAGCGCGCCTCGTGGTCATAGGGACCACCTGGAGCGAGCGCATTGCCAGTGGGGTTGGCCAAGGGTCCCGGGGCGGCGCGGTCAGCGTCTCGGCCGGTCTCGATAGGACCATTGATCGCTTGCTGGCCGCAGGCAAGAGGGTGGTTCTCATTGGTCCCGTTCCGACTCCTAATTGGGATGTGGCCTCTATCACGAGCCGAGATTTGGCCTTTGGCTGGGATGTCGCGCGGCCGTTGTTCGAAGCGCATTCGGAATTTTTGCGACAGTACTCGGGGGCGATTTCCCATTTTGAGGCTCGTCGCGATCTTGAATTTGTACGGCCGGATACGGTTATTTGCGTTAACGGCCGTTGTAATTTCATCGTGGATGGACGCGCCCTTTTTGCCGACGACAATCACCTGGCCGCCGCAGAGTTAGTTCGCTTCCAGCCGGCCATTGATGCGGCGGTGCGGCGGGCCCTAGGCAGGAACTAAGTCCGTGCCCTTGAAATCCAATTCCTTGTAATTGGGCATGGCTGCCGGTGTCAACCGACAGTAGTTCCGGACGTTAAGACTTCGTCAGGGGATATTAGGAGTGCTGACCGTGCTGAAATATTTGGTACAGTGCGCCCGATTCGGCGGGGGGCGGCTCACAGCATACCGGGGCTGTCGCAAATTGGCGACAGCGCAACAGGGGCGATTGAGGTAACATGCGCGCTGCGTCCGAACTAAGAAGAACAAGGGTTTCGGGATGAATGTTCTCGTAGTCGCCGCCATTGGCTTTTTTGTTACGTTGTTGGCCGTGCTGGCCTTGCGGCCCCTCGCCAAGACGATCGATCTGGTGGATCGACCGGGCGGGCGCAAGCAGCATGACGGCGACGTGCCCCTGGTAGGCGGGCTGGCGATGTTTCTGGGCCTTGTTGCCGGAGTCGGTTTTTTGGAAACCTCGAGTGCGGCGGCCACCTCTCTGGTCGGCGTATCGGCGATTCTGGTGGCCATCGGCCTGCTCGATGACCGGTTCGAACTCTCGCGCTGGATGCGTCTGGGCGTACACCTGGTGGCGGCCATAGCCCTGATAGCGGGTACCGGGACACTGGTCCGGCAGCTCGGCAATCCATTTGGCACCGGCGAGGTGGCCCTACATGGCCTTAGTGTCACCATATTCACCGTGCTGCTCATCACGGCGGCCATTAATGCCTTCAACATGCTCGATGGCATGGACGGCTTGGCCAGCGTCACAGCACTCACGGCATTCGCCGGACTCGCGCTGGTGAGTTGGCTGCATGGCGATCACGGGCAGGAATTGGCCATCTGTGCGGTCGCCGGCGCGGCGGTCTGCGGATTTCTTATTTTTAATGTTCCCGCACGTTACGTGGGCGGAATGCGATGTTTTATGGGAGATGCCGGAAGCACGCTGCTTGGCGCGGTCGTGGTGTGGCTCGGAATCCGGACCAGTCAGATTCCTACCGCGGGCGCCGTCCACCCGGTGACCGTGCTATGGATCGTCGGCTTGCCCTTGTTCGAGCTGTTCTGGACGGTGATTCGTCGCGTATTGCGAGGCCGCTCGCCCATGAAAGCCGACATCGAGCATTTTCATCATTTGCTGATGAGGGCAGGTTTCAGTGTGCCGGCTGCATTCATGGCCTTTGCGTTCATCAATCTGATGCTGGTCGCCTGCGGCGTGGGCCTCGATCTGCTCGGGGTTCCGGATTTCATATCGCTAAGTCTGTTGGTACTCACCGGGATAGGCCTGATCCGTCTGATGTATCGCGCGCACGGATTGATTCGGTGGCTGCCGGCCATCACCCGCGGGACGGCAAGCGACGTGAGCCAAGACTGGTCCAGGTAAGAGAAGATCCACTCGCGCTGCAGCGCGAAGTTAAGCCACCCCGTCGCCGCTCAGCAGAGCATTGACGGCGGAATCATCGAGATTGGAAGGCGGGCCCAGCCCGCCCTGGGTGGCGATGTTGCCGCGCAACTGCGCGCCGCGCGCCACGGCCACGCGGGGCGATTGCATATCGCCGACAATCTTTGCACTACCCGCAACGCGCAGTGTCCGGGTGGCGCAGACATTTCCGCTGATTGAGCCTTCTACGAAAATCTCGGCCGCATAGATATCTCCGATCACATACCCATTCGGGCCGACCGCGACGGCGCCGGAATACTGGATCGACCCTTCCGTGTGTGCATCGATGCGAAGTACCGAGACGGAACCGGTGGCGTCAGCACAGAGGGGTGTATGCTGCTGGGGACCAGGCGCGCTGCTCACTGGCGTCTGAGGGGTGGCGCCGGAGCCCGAACCCCGAAGCCGTGATCCGCGGGAAGTATTTTTTCTGCGGCATTTCATCGGGCGCGGCGCGCAGCTCTGAGGGGCGCAAGCTGCGGCAGGTGTTTAAGATCCGCCCCGGTATTCGCTAAGCCTGGGTTGATCGCGCCATTGATAGTGGCGCCTTCCTGAATGGTCAACTGCGGGCTGTGGATGCTTCCTTCCACGGTCGCGGTTGCGTGCAAGATGGCCGCGACCTCGGCGTAAATGTCGCCCACCACCACGCCTTCAATGCGAATGCTGCCGGTATGGATCTCGGCGCTGACGTGCGCCTCCGGCCCTATGGTCACGTAGGCTGCTTGCACACGACCACCATCGAGCTGTCCCAAGATGACTAAGTCCCCGGTGGTGGCATAGTCACCGCTGAGTACCGATTTCGGGCCGAGCAAGGAAACTCGTTCCGGCGTGGCCGCTTCGCTTTGGCTCATCGTGAACTCCTGCCGACTCATGATCTCGACCATACGCGGTAAGACGCAGCGTGCTCTGCGACCGAAGTCACAGAGATGCGAGAAAGTACTGCTAACTGGCTGTTCCTTAGTGGCTTTTTTGAACCTCAAGGCCGGGTTCGCGCGCGGGCTTGCGCACGATGGGGCCCCCGCTCACTGGTGCGAAACCCCGTACACGCCTAACATTTGGCGCCCCTCCTCGGCCCTACATGCGGAAATTCTCGTACCAGGCTGGATTACGGAGATGAATGCGCCATGAGACAAATTGCGTTCGGACCGGATGACAGCGCCGACTCGCTCCGTATCGTCGAGGCGCCCGCGCCGGTTGCGGGCGCAGGTGAGGTGCTGATCGCCGTGGATTACGCGGGCGTCAACCGGCCCGACCTGCTGCAGCGCTCAGGAAAGTACCCGCCGCCCCCAGACGCCTCGCCGGTGCTGGGTTTGGAGGTTTCAGGGCGTATCGTCGCGCTGGGAGAGGGCGCCGGGCCCTGGCAGATTGGCGATGCGGTGTGTGCACTGACGCCGGGCGGTGGGTACGCGGAATTGTGCCGGGCGCCGGCCGGACACGTGTTGCCCGTGCCCGAGGGTGTGACACTCGAGCAGGCGGCCGGAATTCCTGAGACTTGGTTTACGGTCTGGGCCAATCTCGTGGAGTTGGGACATTTGCGCCGCGGCGAGCGCGTGCTGGTGCACGGTGGTTCGAGCGGCATCGGACTCGCTGCAATCGGGTTGGCGAAGCTTCGCGGCGCACAGTGCCTGGTCACCGTCGGTGCGGATGATAAGGCGAGCTTCTGTCGCGAGTTCGGCGCCGATGGGGCTGTTAATTATCGGAGCGAGGATTTCGTCTCCAGGGTAAGGGAACTCACGGGTGGGGAGGGCGTGGATGTGGTGCTCGACATGGTCGGCGGAGACTACATCCCAAAAAACTTAAGCGTGCTGCGGCGCGACGGTCGCCTGGTTCTCATTGCCTTCCAGCGCGGCCCGCGCGCCGATGTAGATTTCAGTTTGGTGATGCGCAACCGCTTGGTGGTGACCGGTTCGACGATGCGTCCGCGCACGGTGGCCGAGAAAACGCAGATCCGCGACGCATTGCAGCGCGAGGTGTGGCCAACCTTCAGCGCGGGCGGGCTACGCATTCACGTGCACGCGACCTATCCACTGGCACAGGCCGCCCAAGCTCACCGCCTGATGGAGAGCGGTGCGCACTTGGGCAAGATTCTGCTGCGCGTGCGCCCTTAGTGGCCAGACCCTCAGTCGCTGTTCAGCCAGGACAGGACGCCATTGGAGTACGGCGTGGCCATCTGCAGCGTTATCACCTTGTCCGGGCGCAAAATATATAACGCCAGGGTACTCGGAGGAAATCCACTGATGCTCAACGTGCCGACGCCGCGCCCAGTGTTGGCGTCGAGCAAATAAATCCCTCTGGCGCTGCTGCCGCCTGTAAATGCGCCGTTCGAGGAGCCAGTGGAGGCGCCGACCGTGAAATAAACGGCCGGCAACGTGATGATCGGCGAGGAGTCCTCGGGGAACTGCGTACCGCTGACAAACAGTCCGGCCGTGGCGACGTCGTAAGGTCCTGCGGACTGAGCCTCAAGAAGCCCGGCGCTTCCGACGCTGCTCCCGGGCTCCACCACATACCCGCTGGCCGGTCCGTCCAGATACAGCACAAAACTGCGCGTGATGTTGCCGGCGGTGTAAGTCATCGTCGTGCGCCCGTCGCTGGCGCGAACCGCATAGATGCCCCCGTTCAAGGTTTTGCCGAAGGTTACGGTGGCCTGATCGCTGGTGTCCAGCAGCAGGTTGATCGTGCCGCTGCCCGGATCGGCGCTGCTGAGCCGGCCCAGTGCCAGTACCGTGCGCGGTTGAAAGGCGCCGGCCGCTCCCCAGAGACTGAGGACGCCAGGATTGCTGAGACTGGTGTTGCTGAAAGGGCCGGTCTGTCGCGTCATAAACCCAGCGATCGGCAGGCTCGAGTCGGTGCTGACGATAAACACGCGGTCGGCCGTAACGATGTAGTACGCAAAGTGCATGGTGCGGCTGCCGCCGCTGCCCGCGGCAATGAGAGTAAGAGTGCCGCGACCCGTAGTCGTACTCGGCGCCGTAAGCGTGCCGGTCAGCGACGCATCGGTCAGCGGGGCGGCCCCATTCGAATCGGCGTGACCTGCGGTGACACGGCCCGTGGCATCCACAGTAATCGCCCCAACGGTGCCTGTCGGCGCCCCGCCGGCGTCCGCGCCGAGGGCCCCAAAGGCAAATGTACCGGCCAGTTTGGCGAGTACAAAGTCGGTGGGTGTCTGCTTTTCCAGCGGCCCCGAACCCGATTGGGTGCTGCCACCGTTGATAAGTTGTACGCGCCCATTGAGCAGGGCGGTGGTCATCGCGTAGTTGAAGACCGGCGAGTTGGCCACGCCAACGAGCTGCACGGTGCCGTTGTTCGCCGTGCGCGTTGCGCACGTGCCGCTAAAGCTTTCGCTGACCGTGGTGCCCGCCGGATTGAAATCGTGAAATCCCGTAATGGTGCCGGTCGAGGAGACATTCATGGCGGTGCCACCGACCGCGACCCTGCCGCCCACGAACCCTGAATATACGGAGGCGTATTGTCCTTCGAGCAGACACGCAACCGCGGCTTTGACGATCATCGTCAGATCCACCGTCGCTACCTTGTTGTTGTGGTCGACTACCTTGATCTGGAAGTTGTAGGTGCCCACCGTCGTGGGCGTACCGCTGATCGTTAGGAGCGAGTTGGTCGAGGCGGCCAGCGCCATTCCCGGTGGCAAGGTGCCGCTGGACACTGACCACACAAAGGGGTCAAGCCCCCCCGATACGCTCACGTGGGTCGTATAGAGGCTGGCGACGTTGCCGGGAAACAAAATTATCGGATCAATGATCGGCGTGCCCTGAACGAGCAGCAAAGTTTGCGAGCTATGGGTAGTATCGGCGATTGAAGTCGCCGTTAGCAGCGGGGAGATGGTTCCGGTAATGCCTGTCGGCGCCGAGTACGTGACCGATTTCGTCGTCACGTTAATGAGCGCTCCGTCCCCTACCAGGGTCCAGGTCACCCCCGCACTGTTGGGATCGGGCGTGACCGTAGCCGTAAAATTCAGCGAGGTTCCTTGCTGCACGAGCGTAGCCCCGGTAGCACTATTAATTGCGACGGGCCCCGACGTGCCGATTTGACCGGTGGGCACCGAGGTCGGACTGCCGCTACAGGCCGCCAGCACAATGGAGCTCGCCGCCCACACACATAGCGATGTACCGCGGCCGATCGGCGCGCGCCTTGGAACCGTCAAATCATCTCTCCTGAGGATAGTTAGAATCTGCCGAGCCGCCCTTAGGCGACTGGGCGCGTAGCATAGCGGCCCGCGAGGCTCGCCGCCGCAGGAAGGCGCCAAAAACGCCCAGTGTCAGGATCAGCAGCGAGGCGGAATCAATCCTGCCGCTGCCGCCACCGTTGACGTACCTGAAGGCCTTTGAATTGACCACCTGGCTCTGTACATTTTGCCTCCCGGCGCTGTCGGTTACCGTTAGGGTCACGGTAATCGGGCGTAAGGACGGAAATTTAAGGCTCGCTACGGGACTGCTGGCGTTGGCAATGGCGACCCCCGGATCGACCGTCCAGTGATAGGCAGTGAGGTAGGAACCGCTGGCGGCGCTACTGGTGCTGCCATCTAGCGTGACGGTCTCACCAATCGTGGCGGTCTGGGGCGTGATGAGCATGCTGGCCTGAGGTTCCAGTGATTTGGCCAGCGCCGCGGGTGCATTCAACATGCCCGCACCGCAGGTGGTGGTGGCGCATTGGCATTCCTGGGCCTGTACATCGGCGTAGTTGCCGCTCGAATCCGTGGTCAACGCGGCCACGTGGCACACACCGCCCGGCGTGGGCGTGGCTGGGACGGGAAAAGGCGTGGCGCCGGCTTGTAGACGCGCGATGATTTGGCTCGCATTCAGACCCGGGTTGGCCTGCACCATCATCGCCACCACGCCTGAGACTAGGGGCGCGGCGTAACTGGTGCCCACCGATCCTTCATTCAGGACATTGCCGCTATAGCCGGGCGCAAACAATGAGTAGGTATAGAACGGGTTCTTTGGGACTGTCACGCCATCGTTGCTGGTGGTCTCGATCGAATACTGGCAAGCCTGCGTCCACGGATAGCTCGCGTTGACGACCACGCAATTGCCGGCCGGGGCGGCAATGCTGACCGCCGATGCTGTACTGCTGACGTTGCTGTACCCGACTTTGGTGCCCACTTGCCTAATCCCTGCGACCGACAGTGTGCCGACGCAGTTGGCGGGCGCATCGATTGGCCCGCCGTCATTGCCCGCGGCCGCCACCACCACGTGGCCGGCCTGCACGATGGCGGTTACCGCGTCCTGTTCGGTCTGGCTGCACGGGGCACGGCCGCCCACACTCAGGTTGAGTACCTGAGCGGGGTATAAGTTGACGGGCACATCGCTGATCGGGGTGTAAGTCATCCCCGCGGCCCAGTACATGCCGGCGACAATGTCCGAAACGTAGCCGCTGCATTTGCCAATCACGCGCACCGGCAAGAGGTAGGCACCATAGGCAACGCCGGCCATGCCGATATTATTGTTAGTGATTGCCGCGGCGATGCCTGCGACGCGTGTGCCGTGCCACGTGCTGTTGATCGGTTCGTCCTGTTTGGGGCCGCCACCGCAGCCTGCGAAAAAGCCATCGCTGCGGGCCAGGTCGATGGCGCTGATCCACTCCCCCGGATCACTCGGGTCGGCGTCCCAGCCGTCGCCGTCGTTGGCCACCAGAAAGGTGTAACCCGCAGTCCCCGTGCTGCAATTTATTCCCTGGTCGTTGCAGACAAAGTCACGCCCCGGCAGCAGTTTGCCGCCTGAGCCAAAGGTCCCAAGGTCCGGGTGCGTCAGATCAATACCGGTATCGATAATGGCGATCACGTAGTTCTGGCCCGAGGCAGTCTTCCAGGCCGTGGTCGCGCCAATCGCGGCCGGCGTCGCTGCGGAAGGATCGTGCAGATACCACTGCCCCGCCCACTGCCCGACCGCATCGGAGCCGGCCACGAAGCGCGGGTCGTTTGGTGGATCATCGGGGAATGCCAGAGCGTAGCGGCGCTGGTCGGCTTCGGCGTATTGCACCGCCGGATCGGCCCGCAGCCGGGCGATCACGTGGCGCATCTCCCCGCCCCTGATCGGCGTATCCAGGCGCATCAGATCGAGCCGATCGTGCAGTTCACGCATCGGACGCAGCGCTACTCCGGTAGCCTGGCTCAGCCGCGCCGTGCGCTCGGCGGTGGCCCTCATCTGCACGGCCGCAAATCCCGAATCGCGCCACTTGACGATGATCCGGTCGGTCGGCTCTTCCCCCGGTGCATAAGCGCGCCACGGCCCCGCCCAGGCCGCCGTACACGCCAAAGCGATTGCGCACAGTCCCCCGGATAGGAACGCGCGATGCAGCCTGCGGATCAACATTCGACACCCCTGAATTCGCTCATTCAGAGCGCACGTTAGCCTGTAAGTTCCGCAACGGGCAAGTTGACGCCAAAGTCCGAATATGGGCGGACTCCTGGTGGATTCTTCGGCGGCAACCCCGAGGCCAAAACGCCGGCGATAACGGCGCGTGGCTCGAGGCTTGGGAGCCCGTGGGCCATGGCGAGCGGTGCGGTGCGTTAGACTGGGGCTTGTATGACATCAAGTGCGTTGCGCGTTTGCCTAGCCCTTGCCGTGGTTACTCTGGCTGCGGCCTGTTCCCGCGATTCGCGCATACCTGCGGTGGGGACCATCGAACGGCATCGATTTGAGATTGCTGCAACCGCTACCGAACAAATCCTCGCCATGCCGGTGCGAGAAGGGCAAGTGGTCAGACAAGGCCAGCTCCTCGCCCAGCTTGATGGTGGATCGCTCGCGGCCAACCGGGCCAGTGTCGCCGCCCAGGTCAGTCAGCTTCAGCACCGCCTCGATGAGCTAGTGCACGGCGCGCGGAGCGAAGAACTCGCTCAGGCGCAGGCGCAAGTGGCCGCGGCGCGTGCGCAGCACGATCAGAGCGCGAAAGAATACGACCGGCTCGCTTCAGTGCTCGCGCGCGGACTCGCTGCCCAGGCGCAGGTCGATCAACAGCAGCAGTTGCGTGACAGCAGCGCCGCAGCCCTGCGCTCAGCCCAAGCGGGGCTTGAGCTGTTGCAACACGGCACTCGCACAGAACAGCTCGAGCAGGCCCGCGCGGCACTGCGTTCCGCGCAGTCCCTCCTGCAGCAACAGGACGTGCTTCTGGACCGGCTAAGACTGGTTGCGCCGGTGGATGGAGTGATCGAAGCATTACCCTTTCGTGCCGGCGAACGCCCGCCGCTTGGCGCTCCGGTGGTGATTATGCTGGCCGGTGGGATGCCTTTCGCACGTCTTTATGTGCCCGAGCCGCAGCGCGCGCAGCTGCATGCGGGGCAATCGATCAAGGTGCACGTCGATGGTATCGCGCAGCCCTTTGCAGGGACGTTGCGTTATATCGCGGGCGAAGCGAGCTTCACGCCATACTTCGCCCTCACGCAACGCGATCGCAGCCGACTGGCTTTCCTTGCCGAGATCGACCTTCCGGAGCAGGCGGCCCGTGACTTGCCGGCCGGCGTGCCGGCCCAGGTGCTACTGGATCGGGCGCCGTGAAGGGCGACGCCGTGGCGGTCGAAGCTCATGGGTTGACGCGGCGGTTTGGTAACGTGATAGCGGTCGATGGCGCCGAGCTATCGATTCCGCATGGGCGCATTTACGGTTTCCTCGGGCCGAACGGCTCGGGCAAATCGACCACCATCAGAATGCTTTGCGGCCTGATCAAGCCCACCAGCGGGACCATCAGAGTGCTCGGCCTCGATATCCCGAAGCAAGCGGAGTCGCTTCGGACTCTGATCGGCTACATGACTCAGCGATTTTCCCTTTGGGAAGACCTCAGTGCGCGCGAGAATCTGGAGTTCATGGCGGACATTTATACCCTTGATCCGCCCCGCGCCAAGCGCCGCATTGAGCAGGGCATCGAGGAATACCGCCTGGGGGAATTTCTGGACCGCCCCGCTGGCACGCTCAGCGGCGGCCAGAAACAACGCCTGGGGCTAGCGGCGGCTACGCTCCATGAGCCACCATTACTGTTACTTGACGAGCCGACCAGCGCCGTCGATCCACAGAGCCGCCGGGATTTCTGGGAAAGCCTGTTCGCGCTTACCGCCGGCGGCACGACGATCCTGGTGTCCACTCACTATATGGATGAGGCCGAGCGCTGCCATGGTCTGGCGATTCTTGATCGCGGCCGCATCGTGGCCGATGGCTCGCCCCAGCAGCTCATGGACGGTCTTCCGCTGCAGGTGATCGAGATCGAAGCGAACGATATCGCGGCGGCGCGAGCGGCCCTGCACGAGCTCGGGTCGCTCCGTTCGCTCGCCCAACTCGGATTGCGCCTGCACGCGCTGATCTCTCCCGACGAGGTGAACGCCCTGGGGCGTGTGCAGCATCTGCTCGCCGAGCGCAAGGTCGCAGCGGTGGTGCGCAAGGCAGAAGCGAGTCTCGAGGACGTCTTTGTGGGCGCGACGTTGGCCAGTAGCAGGGGGAAAGAGTAAATGCTTCCGGCGCCGCTCCGCCGTATACGCGCTATTGCTGTGAAGGAGCTGCGCCAGATGGCCCGCGACCGCTTGACGCTCGCGATGGTCATCGGGATACCTCTGTTGCAGATGATGATCTTTGGTTACGGCATCAACTACGACGTGCGCCACATCCGGACCGGCGTCGCCGATATGGCCAACACGGCAGGCTCGCGGGCGCTGATTGCAGATATTGCCTCTAGCCAGGTGGTCGATTTCGTCGCCAGGGCACCGGGCGCCGAGCAGCTTCGAGGCCTGATCGTGAGTGGAGCAATTCACGCGGGCCTGTACATACCGCCGGATTTCGAGCGCCGCCGCATCGATGGCACGCGACCGGTAGCGCAGGTGATTGTCGATGGCACTCGCCCTGGCGTTGATACCGCCGTGCGCGCCATCTCTGATACGCCCCTGCCGCCGCGGGAAGGGACCGGGCGGCGCGCAGTGCCCAAAATTGAGGTGTTGACGGAATTTAATCCCGAGAAGCGCACCGCCGTTCAGGTAGTGCCGGGTCTGATCGGCGTTATTTTAAGCATGACCATGGTCATATTCACCGCGATCGCGTTGGTGCGCGAGCGCGAGCGTGGCAACCTGGAGCTGCTGATCACCACTCCGGTGCGGTCAGTGGAGCTCATGGTGGGTAAGCTTCTGCCGTACGTCATGGTGGGGCTTGTGCAAACCACCCTGGTGTTACTCGCGAGCATACTGCTCTTCAACGTTCCGGTTAACGGCAGTTTGCTGGACCTGTACCTGGGGGCCGGGCTTTTCATCGCCGCCACCCTTGGTCTGGGGCTGGTGATCTCGACCGTTGCGGCGACCCAATTTCAGGCCATGCAGCTGGGCTTCTTTACGCTCCTGCCTTCGATTCTGCTGTCGGGATTCGCATTTCCCTTCGAAGGCAGCCCGCGATCCGTGCAAATAATTGCCCAGGTGTTACCGCTAACCCATTTTGTGGAAATTCTGCGCGGTGTGATCCTGCGGGGGGCCACGCTGGGGGCGCTATGGCTCCCGGTGGTCAAGCTGAGCGTGTTTCTAGTTCTGGCCGTAGGGCTGGCGGCGGCGCGATTTCATAAGCGTCTCGACTAGCATCGGCACCCCCCGGGCCGCGCATGCGTCGCCCTGCACTTACTCCGCAGGTCGCGGCTTGCCGGGATGGCGGGCGGCCAGTACAGTGCCTTGATTTTCCGGCCTCGCGTTGTGCCCGGACAGAGTACCCAGGCGATGAGTTCCGTGGCTCCCAGTACCTGGGTGGTCTATAAATTTGGTGGCTCGAGCGTGGCAAATGCAGATTGCTTCGCGCGCGTTGCGGCGATTGTTGAATCACAAACCCGCCATCGGGTAGCGGTGGTGCTGTCCGCCTGCAAGGGTGTGACCGACGTACTGTTGCACCTCGTGGCGCTCGCCGAACGCCAAGACGAGACTTGGCGGGAGCAGGTGCAAATCTTGCGCAAACGCCACGAAGAAATTTGCTCAGCGCTTCTGACCGCCCCGATGGTCGGGGAATATCTTGCCGAGTTTGATCGTGACGGCGTGGACCTGGAAAGCGTGCTGCGCACCACGCAGGTGATGCGCACGGCGAGCCAACATGTACGCGACAAGGTGTCCGGGTACGGAGAGATCTGGTCGACACGCTTGTTCTGGCGTTTTCTTGAGCATCGGGGTTGTGCCTCGGTTCAGTGGGTCGATGCGCGTGCCTGCCTGGTGGCCGAATGGGGTCCGCTCGGGCCGGCCATCCAATGGCAGGCGTCGGATGATCGACTGCGCGGGTTGCTCGGGCCGGAGGCGACCGCGCTGGTGATTACCGGCTACATTGCCAGCGATGCATCCGGCATCCAGACCACGCTCGGGCGCAACGGGAGCGATTTCTCCGCCTCGATTTTTGGCGCACTGTTGAGTGCGACCGGAATTCATATTTGGACCGACGTGGAGGGCGTGATGTCGGCGGATCCGCGCCGCGTTCCGGACGCGCAAGTGATCACCGCGCTTTCCTATAACGAAGCCATGGAGCTTGCATACTTTGGCGCCAAGGTCATCCATCCGCAAACTATGGCTCCGGCGGTCGGGCGCGACATACCGATCTGGATTCGTAATACCTTCGCACCCGACAAATCCGGGACGCTGATCTGCGCCCGGCCGCGATCAAACCAACCCGTAAAAGGCATTACCAGCATCGAGCACGTGGCTCTGGTCAACCTGGAAGGCGCCGGCATGATCGGCGTGCCCGGCACGGCCCACCGCCTGTTTGGCGCACTGCGCGAGGAGGATATCTCCGTCATTCTGATCTCGCAGGCCAGCTCGGAACATTCGATCTGCTTCGCGGTACCCGCATCGCAAGCGGCGCGGGCTACCGCCGTGCTCGAGCGGGCGTTCGCACGCGAATTAAGTCAGGGGCAAGTGCAGAGCATAGACATTACCTCAGAGCTGGCGATCCTCGCAGTGGTGGGCGACGGGATGGCCGGCATGCCGGGCGTGGCCGCCAAGGTTTTTAGCGCTCTGGGGCTGGCCAACGTTAACGTGCGCGCAATCGCCCAAGGCGCTTCCGAACGCAACATCTCAGTAGTCGTGGAGGGGCGGCACGCCACGCGCGCACTACGCGCCGTGCACGCGGGCTTTTACCTCTCACCGCACACCCTTTCGATCGGCGTGATCGGCCCGGGCTCTGTCGGCAAAGTGTTGCTCGATCAGTTGGGCAGTCAGCGCGAGCGGCTCGCCCGGCAATTCAATATCGATCTGCGGGTGCGCGGCATCATGAGTTCAAGGACCATGAAGCTTGCTGATCCGAGCGTTGATCTGGACAATTGGCGTGAGCAGATCAGCCATGGCCAGGTGGCGGCGGATTACGAGCAGTTCTATGCCCACCTCAAAGGCGCGCACCTGCCGCACACGGCAATCATCGATTGCAGCGCCAGCCAGGAGGTCGCCAATCGCTACCAAGAGTGGCTCGCGGCGGGCGTCCATGTCATCACACCCAACAAGAAGGCCAACAGTGGGCCGCTCCCCTATTACTACTCTCTTCACCAAGCGCGACGTACCAGCGGCGCGCATTACCTGTACCACGCGACCGTAGGCGCGGGCCTGCCGGTGATTCACACGCTGCGTGATCTACGTGAGACCGGTGATGAAATCATAAGCATCGAGGGTATCTTTTCCGGAACCCTGGCTTACCTGTTCAATGTCTATGAGGGCACCACGCCCTTCTCGGCCATCGTGAGCGACGCGCGGCAGCGCGGGTACACGGAGCCCGATCCGCGCGATGATCTATCGGGCACCGACGTGGCGCGCAAGCTCACCATACTGGGACGCGAAATGGGCCTGGCACTGGAGCTCAGTGACGTGCGTGTCGAGAGTCTCGTGCCCGACGCCTTGCTGCAAGTTAGTAGCGCAGAGTTTCTCGCACAGCTGCCGCGATACGACGCACCCATGGCAGAACGCTTTCAGGCTGCTCGCGCGCAAGGCCAAGTCCTGCGCTACGTGGGTCGGCTCACGGCCTCAGGTGAAGCGACAGTGCGGCTGGAGGAGCTCGATGCAAACCATGCCTTTGCCAATATCGCGCTGACCGACAACGTCGTTCGGTACGTTACTTCACGTTATTGCGATAACCCATTGATAATACAGGGACCTGGAGCGGGTCCGGCGGTCACGGCCGGAGGCGTGTTCGCCGATCTGCTGCGTGTGAGCACATTTCTAGGGGCACGATTATGAAGGCCGCCGCGGATCAGCCACTGACCGCTAGCGCCTACGCACCCGCCTCGGTCGGCAATGTCGCCATTGGCTTCGACATCATGGGATTCTCACTCGACGCCATCGGTGATCGCGCCACGGTCCGGCGTACGCCGGAGCCGGTGGTCAGCATTGCGGCTATCCGCGGTTCCGTGGCCGAGCTGCCGATGGAGGCGGCGCGCAATACGGCGGGGCGCGCGCTTCAGGCGATGCACGAGTCGCTGTCACTGCCCTTTGGCCTGCAGCTCGAATTGGACAAGGGTATTCCGCTGGCGTCGGGATTGGGAGGATCGGCGGCCTCGGCCGTGGCCGCCGTGGTGGCCGCCAACGCCGTGCTGCCTGAGCCTTGCACTCTCGTGGAGTTGCTCAAATTTGCGATGCAGGGCGAGAAAGTGGCCAGCGGGTCGCTGCACGTGGACAATATTGCCGCCTCGCTATTCGGCGGACTGGTGTTGACGGTGGGCATCGATCATCCGCGTGTCAAGCAGATACCGGTGCCCGCGCAGATCCGCGCGGTGGTCGTTCACCCGCACATGTTTCTGTCAACGCGCAGGGCCCGCTCCATATTGAAGGGGAGCGTGCCAATGAAGGACTTCGTGTGGCAGACCGCCAACCTGGCCGGCTTTATTTCTGGCTGCTACACCAACGATCTTGAGTTGCTGCGCGAGTCCTTCGAGGACGTGGTTATCGAGCCGCAGCGGGCAGCCTTGATCCCCGGATTCAACGACGTGCGGCGCGCGGCCATGTCGGCAGGGGCTCTGGGTTGCTCGATCTCGGGCGCCGGTCCTACCGTGTTCGCCTGGTGCCTGGAAAACCATGCGTTTGCAGTGCGCGAGGCTATGGTTATGGAGTTCTCGCGCCACAAGCTCGAATGTGATTACTGGACCACAAGGGTGCAACCCACTACGGGTGCGAGGGTGATGCGATGATGCAGTTCGTGAGTACCCGCGACGCTCGTGAGCGCGCCGGATTCAGTGCGGCGCTGAGCTGCGGGCTGGCCCAAGGCGGTGGCCTGTACGTGCCGATGGAGTGGCCGCCCTCGGTGGTGGGGGCGCTGCATGCGGGCGAATCCCTGGCCCAGTTAGCGGCAAAATTCATCGCGCCATTTGCCCAAGGCGATGCGCTGGCGCCTGAGCTACCCGCGATCACTGCTGAGGCTTTTAATTTTCCAGCGCCACTGGTTCCCCTGGACGCGGATCGCCTGAGCGTACTTGAACTGTTCCACGGTCCCACCGCCGCGTTCAAAGACTTTGGTGCGCGATTTCTGGCCGCGGCCCTGACACGCCTGAGGCGTACCAGTACCCGGCCGCTCAAGATGCTGGTGGCGACTTCGGGCGATACGGGCGGTGCCGTCGCGGCCGCCTTCCACCGCCGGCCGGGGATGGAAGTTGTCGTGCTATTTCCAAAGGGGCAAGTCTCCCCGACGCAGCAGCAGCAGTTGTGCTGCTGGGGAGACAACGTGCTGAGCCTGGCGGTGCGGGGCACCTTTGATGATTGCCAAGCGCTCGTCAAACAGGCTTTTAATGATTCGGAGTGCGCGCGGCGCTGGGAGCTGTCCTCAGCGAACAGCATCAATCTTGGCCGGCTTTTGCCGCAGGCGGTGTACTACATCGCGGCGAGCCTGGAAATCAGGGCGCGCACGGGTGATCCAGCTTCCTTTGTCGTGCCCAGCGGAAACCTGGGCAACGTCACGGCTTGCGTTTGGGCACGGCACCTAGGCGCGCCCATTGCAGGAATCGTGCTTGCGCATAATGCCAATCGCACCGTGCCTGACTTCCTGGAGAAGGGCGTGCTGCATACTCGCGCGAGTATTGCTACTTTGGCCTCGGCAATGGACGTCGGCAGTCCCAGCAACCTTGAGCGCCTGATGGCCATGTACCCCGACGCGAGCGCACTACGCGCGGCGGTCAGCGCGGTGTCCATTGACGACACCGCGATTCGTGCGCGAATTAGAGCGGACCACGAGCACTACGGCGTCATCTGGTGTCCGCATACGGCGACTGCGGCCGAGGCCTGGGCGCGGCTGGCTCCCGAACGCCGCCGCGCGGCTCGCTGGGTGTTGGTGGCCACGGCCCATCCGGCGAAATTTCGCGAGATCGTCGAACCGCTCATCGGAAGGCCGGTGCCAGTGCCCGAGAGCCTGCAACAATTGTTCAAGCGCCCGGCGCGCTTTACGGAAATTGACGCCACAATGCCCGCATTGCGCACGGCCCTGGAGGGGTGAGTAGGAATGATCGACCTGTCACGAATTGGCCAAGAGCTGGAGAACCTAGAGCCTCGCACGCTCGCCTATGCGGGCGGCGCTCTGGTTTTGATCTTGCTATTGCTGCTGATTTGGCGCTGGTATC
Source organism: Steroidobacterales bacterium (assembly GCA_038234675.1). Classification (GTDB taxonomy): domain Bacteria; phylum Pseudomonadota; class Gammaproteobacteria; order Steroidobacterales; family Steroidobacteraceae; genus FEN-1191. The sequence goes on along the minus strand of JBBQTF010000001.1, from coordinate 30,149 downwards.
GCCGGCGCCGCGCGCGTGCCGTGCTGCTGGCCGCCGTCACCGGAGGGGCCTTTGAATACCATCGCGACGTGCTGTTGCCGGATGGGCAGGGTGGCGTGCTGCACATAGATTTCCTATTGCTGACTACACGCGGTTGCGTGGTCGTCGATATGCGCGATATCGACGGGAATATTTTCGGCGGCGATCAGATGACCGAATGGACGGTTATGCATCGCGCGCAGCGCTATACCTTCCCCAACCCACAGGCCGGGCTCTACGATCGGATCGCAGCGGTACGGGCACTGGCCGTTGATTTGCCGGTCGAAGGCCGAGTGGTGTTTTCCTCGCACGGACGTTTTCCTAAGGGCTTGCCGCGCTACACGCTGATGCTGGACTCGATAGCCTCTGAGTACCCGGCGGCTGAGCGTGCACAATCAGGGGTCATCCCGGAGCTGTGGCGTACCGACTGGGGTCGGCTCAGTACCGCCTGCCGGCCGAGCAAGCTCATGGAACCAAAGGCAGCGATCTAGTCGGGGGCGGCCAGTGCGAACAACGCACGCGCCGCGGCACTGGTGTGGGCGCTGCAGTGCTCGAGCGATTCCCCGCGCAGGCGCGCTACCGTCGCGGCGATGTGCGGTAGAAAACGCGGTTCGTTGCGGCGCAGCGCCGGGCGCGGGCGCAGGTCGCGCGGCAGCAAATACGGTCCGTCGGTCTCAAGCAATAGGCGGCCTTCCGGAATACGTGCGACCAGGGTCTGTAGCTGCTGACCGCGACGCTCGTCACAAACCCATCCGGTGATGCCCACGTGCAAGCCTAACTCCAGGTAGGTCGCCAGTGCCGTCTCCCCGCCGGTAAAGCAGTGTGCAACGCCCCGCAGTGCGCCGCCGTGTTCACGCAGCGCAGCGGTGAAGTCAGCGTGTGCATCGCGCTGATGCAAAAACAGGGGCAAGTCGCACTCCGCTGCAAGGGCTAACTGACGCGAAAAGGCCAGGCGTTGTTTGTGCGGCGGCGAATAATTGCGGTAATAATCGAGTCCGCATTCACCCGCCGCGACTACCCCGGGCTGGCGCAGCAGCGCACCTAGGCGAGGCAGTTCCTGCTCGGTAAGTTCCCCTGCGTGATGGGGGTGGACGCCAGCGGTGGCAAACAATCGTCGCGGATAGGATCGGGCCAGTTCGATGGCCGCTGCGCTCGAGTCCAAGGTGGCCCCGGTCACAATGAGCTGCGTGACGCCAGCGGCGAAGGCCCGATCGATTACCTCGCCTCGATCGGCGTCATAACTGTCATGCGCCAGGTTGACGCCGATATCGATTAGGCCCATGGGCTCGCAAGTTTACACAGCGCGGCATGACGCGCGCCCCTGTTATGATGCAGGCACCATGATTTCTGCATCATTGCAGCAGTTGCCACTTTGGGACGAAGGCACCGTCGACGCGGGTTGGCAGGTGAGACGCAGTCGGCGGGCGCGACGCCCAAGTGTGCGGGTATACCGGGACGGTGCGGTGGAAATCGTTGTCCCTGAGCGCCTCGCGGCCCAGCACATCGCCAGTTTCGTTGCCCGGCATCGCGGCTGGATCGAACGCCATCGCTGCGCGCCGCCCCCGGATTTGGCTTTCCCGCCCTCGCACCTGGAGTTGCGGGCCTTGGGCGAGACCTGGCAGTGCCGGATGCGAGCATCCTCTGGCGGCGCCGGTGCGAACGAGGGGAACCTGGTTCGAGCCCATGCGGAAGGCGGTATTCTCGAATTGCAGATCGACTCGGGAATGGAGGCGATTAGGGGCGCGCTCTTGGACTGGCTGGCCGAGCGTGCCCGCGCCACACTCGAGCCGAAACTAAACGCACTGGCCGCCGAGCTCGGTGTCACATACCGGCGGGCGCAAATCCGGCGGCAACGTACGCGCTGGGGGAGCTGCTCGGTGCGCGGCACGGTCAGTCTCAACTTTTGCCTGCTGTTCCAGCGGCCCCCCGTGCTGCGTTACTTGCTGGCGCATGAGCTTGCACATCTTACCCACATGAATCACACGCCCCGGTTCTGGGAGTTGGTGGCGCACTACGAGCCCCGATGGCGCGAACTGGATCGTGAGTTGCTGCGCGGCTGGAAGCAGGTGCCGGCATGGGTGCTGGTCGCACTGCGCTCTCGTGCCCGCCCCGCGAGCGATTCGTGAACAACCAGCCACCGCCTGCAGATGAGCCCGTCGGCAGCGTCGACTTGCGCGATGAGCCAGTGCACTGGAATCTGGGCGACTCGCAATCCTACGGCGAATATCTGCACCTGGATTTGCTGCTGAGTGCCCAGCGTCCATTGACGGCCGAACATGGTGAGATGCTGTTTATCATCGTCCATCAGGTGTCCGAGCTCTGGATGCGGCTCCTGCGCCATGAACTGGCGGGAGTCATGCAGTGCGTGCGGCGCGACGAACTGGAGCCCTCCTTTAAGATGTTCAATCGCATCGCACGGATCCAGGCGCAGTTGTTGGCGGTATGGGAAGTGCTCTCGACCTTGACGCCCTTCGACTACTCAGCGTTTCGTAATGCCTTGGGTCGTTCCTCCGGATTTCAATCTCAGCAATACCGCTTGTTGGAGTTTGTACTGGGCAACAAGCACGCCGCCATGATCGAGGTGCACCAAAACGAGCCGCAGGTGTACGCTGAGTTTAAGCGCGCCCTGGAAGCGCCCAGCCTTTACGATGAAGTGTTGCGGTTGCTGTCGCGACGTGGCTACGGTGTGCCCGCCGAGCTCCTGGTGCGTGATTTCAAGCTGCCTTACGAAGCCAGCAAGCAGGTGACGGGGGCGTGGCTGGGCGTGTACCATAACGCGGAAAAGGACTGGGATCTGTATGAGCTGGCCGAGCAATTGGTAGACCTGGATTATCGCTTCCAACTTTGGCGCTTTCAGCATATGAAGACGGTCGAGCGCATCATTGGTTACAAGGCCGGCACCGGTGGCACGGCCGGTGTCTCCTACCTCGCCAAGGCCCTGCGTCTGAGGCTTTTCCCGGAGCTGTGGGAGGCGCGAACCTCGATGTGAAGGAATGCGCCGGGACCCGCATGGCTATCACTCGACAAGCCACTCCGACAATGCGACTTGTCAGCGGCCCGGGGCGGGGATTGGCCCCACGGCGCGAGTGCGCCAGCGGACCGCGCGCACGCTGGACATCCCGGCCAGCTCGCGCGCTGAACCGTTCACGTAAGTGCCAGCACTGACCAACTTCAGATGCTCCAGATCGGCGCGACTGTTGCCATAGGCGTGGCTGTACAGGGGCCCGCGCTCGCTCAGCAGCAATCGTACACAGCGCGCCTTTTCCGGGCCGCGACGGTTGGCCGAGCTAAGGGTGCCCTCGAGTCCACCGTCGCTCCGCCAACTTACCTCCGTACACACGCACTGGTCGAAGCCCAGAGCCTTGGCAATGTCAGGTACGTATAGATCCGGGCTGGCCGACAGCAAGACCAGATGCGTCTGCGCGCGCCGATGCGCCGCGATGCAGGTCAGCGCCTCGGCGTAAAGGCCAGCACGCATCAAGCGTGCAGTAAACTCGATGCCCCAAGAACTCAGCGCCGCCCGCGATGCCCCGCCGAGCGTGCGGTGAATGATGGCACCCTTGAGTAGCCCACGATCGTGCAATCCGCCGGCGTAACGGAGCAGGGGTCCCACACAAAGGGCTAGCCGCCACCAGCGCGACGGGTGACGCCACAGGAATCCTGCGATGAACCGCCACAAAGTGTCGCGACGCGTGATCGTGCCATCCAGATCAAAGACTGCGAGCGTATTTTCCGGCACGGCGCCGCGCTCTGAAATCAGGCTGCTTTACCGCTTACCACCAGCTGGCGCAACACGTATTGCAGAATGCCGCCGTGCTGGAAGTACTGGCGCTCCTTGGGCGTGTCGATACGCACTCGCGCCTCGAAGCGAATGGGCTCGCCCGAGCTCGCAGTCGCCACGACCGTTACGGTTTTAGCGACGCCCTGCTGCAGTCCTTGGATCTCAAAGACTTCCTTGCCTGTGAGTCCGAGGGATTGCGCGCTCGCTCCGGCGGGGAATTGCAGCGGCAGGACGCCCATGCCAATCAGATTGGAACGGTGGATTCGCTCGAAACTCTCAGCGATCACAGCACGCACGCCCAGCAACATCGTGCCCTTGGCCGCCCAATCGCGCGAGGAACCGGTGCCATACTCTTTTCCGGCAAGGATGATCAAAGGCGTGAATTCTGACTTGTAACGCATGGCGGCGTCATAGATGCTCATCGCCTCGCCGCTCGGGATGTGCGTCGTGACTCCGCCTTCGGTGCCTGGCAGAAGCAGATTGTGCAGACGGATGTTGGCGAATGTGCCGCGCATCATCACTTCGTGATTACCGCGGCGTGCACCATATTGGTTGAAATCGCGCGGCTGAACGCCCTGCGCCACCAGATACTTCGCGGCCGGACTGCCTTGCGCGATATTGCCGGCTGGCGAGATGTGATCAGTCGTCACCGAATCACCCAGCAAGGCAAGGACTCTAGCGCCGCGGATCTCCCCCAGCAGCGCAGGCTGCATCGTCATACCTTCGAAATAGGGCGGGTTCTTGACGTACGTCGACCTCTCGTCCCAGGAATACACAGTGCCGGCCGGAACCTTTATGGACTGCCAGCGTTCATCGCCGTCGTAGACGCTGGCGTAACTGCGGCGAAACATTTCAGAGCTGATGTTCCGCTGCACGCAATCGGCAATCTCCTTTGGGGCGGGCCAGAGATCATTAAGGAATACCGGCGTGCCATCGCTCCCGATGCCGAGCGGTTCAGCATTAAGATCAATATCGAGCGTTCCGGCCAGTGCATAGGCGACCACCAGCGGCGGTGAGGCCAGGAAATTCATTTTGACTTCCGGATGTACGCGGCCGTCAAAGTTCCGGTTTCCTGACAATACCGCACAGCCAATCAGGTCTCCGGATCTGACGGCAGCGGAAATTTCCGGCTTGAGCGGACCAGAGTTGCCTATACAGGTGGTGCAGCCATAACCGACCACGTTAAAGCCGATGCCCGCGAGTTCATCCAGAAGCGCGGCCTTGCTCAGATAGTCAGTGACCACCCGCGAGCCCGGCGCCAGGCTGGTCTTCACCCAGGGTTGAGCCATAAGGCCCCGTCGGCGGGCATTGCGGGCTAGGAGCCCCGCGGCGATGAGCACGGCCGGATTGGAAGTGTTAGTGCAGCTGGTTATCGCTGCGATCAGTACAGCGCCGTCGTTTACTGAAAAGCGTTGGCCGCTGACTTCAACTTCCATTGAGCCTGTGGCACCCGCCTTGGTCCTGGCGCGCTCGGCGGCCATTTTCTGGTGGTAGATCCGGTACGTGCTCTTGGCCACGCGCAAGGGCACCCGATCCTGCGGGCGGCTCGGCCCCGCCAGACTTGGCTCCACTTCGTTTAAGTCCAGTTCCACTACCGAGCTGTAGTCCGCGATGCGCGCGCCCTGGGCTCGCCACAGTCCCGTATGCTTGGCGTAGGCTTCGACCAACGCGATGTGCTCTGGCGGCCGCCCCGAGAGGCGCAGATAGCGCAGCGTTTCCTCGTCAATCGGGAAGATCGCACAAGTGCTGCCGAATTCGGGCGACATGTTGCCGATCGTGGCGCGGTCGGCGAGCGGCAGATTGGCCAGTCCGTCGCCAAAGAATTCCACGAACTTGTCCACCACACCCTGGCGGCGCAGCATCTCAGTGACCGTGAGCACTAAATCAGTGGCGGTCGCTCCGGCCCGCAAGTTGCCGATGAGCCTGAAGCCGACCACCTCCGGAATCAACATCGTAATCGGCTGCCCCAGCATGGCCGCTTCGGCTTCAATGCCACCGACACCCCAGCCCAAAACGCCGAGCCCGTTTATCATGGTGGTGTGCGAATCGGTCCCTACCACCGTGTCCGGATAAGCCTGACGCACTCCGCCGCTGGCGACGTCAAACACCACGCGCCCCAGAAATTCAAGGTTGACCTGGTGCACGATGCCGGTGTTGGGGGGGACCACCTTGAAATTTCGGAACGCGCTTTGACCCCAGCGCAGGAACGCGTAGCGCTCGCCGTTGCGTTCAAATTCGATGCGGTTGTTGTCGGCCAGTGACCTGGCGGTGCCGTATTCGTCCACCTGCACGGAATGGTCAATGACCAGCTCAGCGGGCGCCAGCGGATTCACCCGCTCGGCGTTGCCTCCCAAGCGCGTGATGGCTTCGCGCATCGCGGCCAGGTCCACCACGCAGGGCACGCCGGTAAAATCCTGCATGATCACGCGCGCCGGGGTAAAGGAAATCTCGTACGCAGGTTGCGCCTTGGGATCCCAATTGAGAAGCGCTTCGATGTCGGCGCGGGTCACGTTGACGCCATCTTCAAAGCGCAACAGATTTTCCAACAGGATTTTTAGCGAGTACGGCAATCGCGCCACCCGATCCGCGCCCAAAGCCGCAATGTTGAAAATCTGGTAGGTGGCACCCGCAAGATTCAGTGTCGAGCGCGCCTTGAAGCTGTCGGTCATACCAGGCTCCACGTGGGATCGGATGGGGCGGATCTTCGCAACCCAATATTATCTATTATAAGGACTCCTCTATCACGCCGCCGCCCAGACAGCGGTCGCGCAAGTAAATTGCCGCGGTCTGCCCGGGTGTCAGGGCCCACTGCGGAGTTTCAAAAAGAATGCGTACGCTGCCATCGGGCAGGCAGCTGATGGTCGCGGCCTGATCGGGTTGTCGATAGCGGACTTTGATCGAGGCCTCGAAAGACTCTCCGGGAGGTTCGCTCAGCCAGTTCATCACACACGTGCGGGCCGTCTGCGCGGTCGCGGCAGCCCGATCTCGCGCCGCCACAACGATCAAAGCATTGCGCTCTGAATCCTTGCGAGCGACATACCAGGGGTCACCGCTGCCGCCCGGGATTCCGCCGACCTCCAGCCCGCCGCGCTGGCCGAGGGTATAGAAGGGTAGGCCACGATGCTGCCCAAGCACCTGTCCGGCGATGGTTTCGATCGGCCCCGGGCTTTCCGGCAGGTAGCGCCCCAGGAATTCGGTAAAGGGGCGTTCTCCTATAAAACAGATGCCGGTGCTGTCGGCTTTGTTGTAGACCGCCAGTCCAGCGCGCTGGGCTTGGACTCGCACTTCGGTTTTGGTCAGTTCTCCTAACGGAAACATCACCTGGGCGAACTTTGCGCGTTCCACGCCGCACAAGAAGTAGGACTGATCCTTGGCGCTATCACTCCCGCGCAGCAGCACTGGCCCTGCCTCGCTCGAAACCAACCGCGCATAGTGTCCCGTTGCAAAATACTTTCCACCCAAGCGCTGCGCGTATTGCTGGCAGATGCCAAATTTTATCTCGCGGTTGCACAGCACGTCCGGGTTAGGAGTGCGGCCGCGCCGATACTCAGCGAGGAACCGCCCGAAAACCTGTTGCTGATACTCAAGGGCGAAGCTGACACGATGCAGGACAATGCCGAGTTCGCGCGCCGTTGCACGCGCATCCTGATAGTCCTGGGCGCTGGTACAGTAGCTGTCTTCGTCGTCCCAGTTGCTCATGAACAGCCCGTGCACCTCGTGACCGGATTCGAGCAACCTGAGCGCGGCCACGGCGGAATCGACCCCCCCGGACAGGCCGACCACGACGCGCGTTGGGTTCGCCGCCCGCATGCGCCGCGCTAAATCGGCGGATCGTTGATGGCGGTGAGGGGCAGGCGGCGCCCGGCGAGGTAATCGTCGATACACCGCATCACGATCGGCGTACGCAACACGCGCGCGGGAAGCAGCAACTCCTCGCGGCGCAGCCAATGAACGGCGATCACCGGGGCGTCCAGGGGGCGTGCGGGTTGGTGGGCGTGCACGCGCCCGGTAAAGGCAAACCTCAGGTTGGTGCGCTGCGTCGCCGGCGAACGCCAGGGATAAATACCCAGCAACCACTCAGGCTCAAAATGCCAGGCAGTTTCCTCCAGGGTTTCGCGCACCACGGCGGCCACAAGTGTCTCAGCCGCCTCGACCCGGCCGGCCGGTTGATTGAAGACCCGGTGGCCCCGTATTAATTCCTCCACCAGAAGGAATCGCTGGTCGGTCTCTACGACCGCGGCCACGGTGATGCTCGGCTTCCAGCTCATGGCGGTGAGTATACGATCCGGACTCGCCGCGCGCGCCTCCAGGCCCGTGAGCACCCGGATCGGGGAGTTGGGTCACTTGGCTGCCCCGCTCGACGGCAAATCGGGGCAAAGCAGAGCACGATCGGTTTTCCAAACCAATAAGTCACTACTATTCTTTGCCCATTGCGGCAAAAGTCAAAACGGGTGCAACGTCGGCTGGTCGGGCGAGATGTATTTAAAGTGGACTGTTCTGCGCAGCGAAAATTGGACACGGCCCAGAGAACCATATTTGGCGGGGCGCCGAGCCGCTCACTGAAACAATGGGCCTCCGGTACGGTGTCGGCGCCGGACTACAAATAAAACAGAGTGTGTACTCCATACTCGGGCCAGCCCCTTGTGAGGCTAAAACCTACGGGGTTCACGAGGGAAGAACTAAAAAAAGTAATTCATCCTCAGTCAGGTCTTGTAGCGCCCTTCGCATCGATTTTCACTACGAAAAAACGCCAGAGGTAGCCATGGACACATTCACGGTAGAAGGTTCACTACAGACGCACCGCCGGCATAAGGTGGCCGCTCAACGGCGGCTCGCGTGGGCGCGGCAAGGGGTGGTGGGCCTCTCGCTGGCCTTGGCCTGTCAGGGGGCCCTGGCGCAGGCGATGTATCGCATCACTCCACTCGGTTCGCTGGACGGCTGTACTACGTATGCTGCGGTTGCGGCGGGATTGAATGAGGCGGACCAGGTGGCCGGCAGTGCGTGCACCCCGAGCAGCAGCAGCCATGCATTCCTGTGGAAAAACGATGGTACCCCGATGGTGGACCTTGGACCCTCGCAGGTGGGCTCATTCAGCCACGCCCAGGCTCTCAACTCGTCCGGCCTAGTTATCGGCGACGCATCGGATAGCAGCACGGGGGATTTTAGCTTTCTGGCGGGCGGCGGCACGCCGATGAGGAATATCCCCGACGGCTTAGGTGGCAACACTGTCCAGGCATGGGCCATAAACGGCCGTGGGCAGGTAACGGGCTCAGCCGAAACGGGCTCTGGTGCGGGGGTCGCCTTTCTATGGAAGAACGACGGTTCCCCGATGCGTAACCTGGGCGCGCTCGACGGTGGCGGCGCCTTCGGCATGGCCATTAACGCGTCCGGGCAGGTGACGGGGCAGTCAGCCACTGGGACCGGGACGGATCACGCCTTTGTATGGAAAAACAATGGAACCCCAATGCGTGATTTGGGCAGTCTCGGCGGTGGTTTTAGCCAAGGTTTATTCATCAACCGCTCCGGGCAGGTCGCGGGCAACAGTGACGTATTCGTGAAGGGCAAATTAACAACGCACGCCTTCCTCTGGAAAAACGACGGGACGCCGATGCACGACCTGGGCACGCTCGGTGGTCCGAAGAGCCACGTCACCGCTTTAAATGTCGCAGGCCAGGTCTCGGGAAACGCAGACACGGCCAGATTGAATCATAAGCACGCGTTTGTATGGCTAAACAATGGGACGCTAATGAAAGATCTTGGCACTTTGGGTGGAACCAATAGTAGAGCGAATAATATGAACTCCTCCGGGCAGGTGACGGGCAAAGCCAATCTTGCCGGCAATGCGGTCCAGCACGCCTTCCTGTGGCGAAATAACGGCACCAAGATTCAGGATCTGAATGCGCTCATCGACCCGGCCGATCATCTAAAGAAATACGTCACCCTGTTCAATGCTGATTTCATCAACGATGGGAGCGATATCGTGGCCGACGGAACCAATAGCCGTACCGGGCTACAAGGTCTGTACCTGTTGCGATCTAGGTGAGGTTTAAGCCGATGACGACGGGCCCCCTTCGGCCTTCGTGGAGTTGACTGGCGGAGGCGGTGGTCTGCCGTGGGTCGGTCTCGCGGCCAGACACTAGCGCATGCGGGCGGCGCGCTGGTGATGCTGGTCGTGGCTCGCCAACCACGCGGTGTCAAATTCCTGCAGGTATTGCCGGGCGACGGGCGGGCTGTTGACGGCAGCGATCCCATCCCAGCGTTCTGAGCGCATGCGATAGACAATGCCGCGATCGTCGGCGATACAGTAGGAAGCGGTCAAGTGGTGAAACTGGGGCACCAGAATGCGCAACTCCAGGTAACTCGTCAACCGCCGGGCCATCGACATGAATCGGCTCCCTGAGCCGGTGTAGCGCGTGTGATCGCGCAACAGCACGCGCACTTTCGCAAAACTGTGGCTGAGCACGAAGCGCTTAATCACCTCGATCACACGCGGGTCATCGTATAGCGTCGGTTCCAGATCCGGAGTGAATATCGAAATCAGACGTTGGCCGGTTGCCACGACAGCGGCGGTGGTCTGTCGAACCTCGGCCACGCTCGTCAATACCTGCAGCTCGTCGGCCGCCGGCATTGGCATGGCCAGGATCGCGGGTTGCGACGGTCGTTCGGCCGCCGCGAGGCTTTCGAGCCAGGCTTCGGTTGTCGAGTTGTGCTTTTTGGACTTGGTCACGCCGCTTGCCTTGATGCTTTCGGATCGCAAGGGCATGGTAAGAAGAGGGCGGGCTTGGGCGAGCCGAACGGATCACGCTCGTCCGGCGCCATACTGTGACGGAAGCCGCAGTTTTGGGGGGCCAGACGCAAACTTGAACGATTTTGTAGCGGTTCGTGAGCACGAACCGCCTTTTGCACGGCCGCTATCGATCAGTTGGGCAGATCCAAAGTAAGTTCGGCCGCGAGTCCCACGTACTGCGCGGGCTGCATGGCTGCCAGGCGATTTCGCTCGGCTTCCGGCAGAGGTAATCCGCTGACGAATTTACGCAGGGCCGACGCATCTATCCTTGCGCCGCGCGTAAATTTTTTGAGCAATTCATAGCCATTGGGCACGCCGTGAGCACGCAGCACGGTCTGCAATGCCTCGCCGAGAACTTCCCATGACTGATCTAGGTCACGTGCACAAGCCTCGACGTCGACACCGAGCTTGCCCAGGCCCGACTGCACCGCACGCCAGGCGATCAGGCTGTGCGCCAGCGCCACGCCGACGTTGCGAAGCACAGTGGAATCGCTCAGGTCGCGTTGCCAGCGCGAGATCGGTAATTTTTCCGCAAAGTGCCGCAGCAGCGCGTTCGCCACACCAAGATTGCCCTCGGCGTTCTCGAAATCGATCGGATTAATTTTGTGCGGCATCGTCGATGACCCTACTTCACCTGCGACCGCGTGCTGGCGCAAATAGCCGAGTGAAATATAGCCCCAGGTGTCCCGACACAAATCGATAAGGATGACATTGATAGCGGCACAAGCGTCTGAGTACTCCCCGATCCAATCGTGCGGTTCAATCTGGGTGGTGTAAGCGTTACACCCCAAACCCTGGCTGACCACGAATTGACGGCTCACGACACGCCAATCGATATCCGGCAATGCCGCGTGATGCGCGTTGAAGTTGCCGACCGCACCGTTCCACTTACCTAGTATCTCAACAGCGACCAGCCGTGCCAGTGCGCGCTGCAGGCGCGCGGTGACATTTGCATATTCTTTTCCCAGGGTCGTGGGGCTGGCTGTCTGCCCATGGGTGCGCGAGAGCATCGGCACGCGCGCGTGTTGGCGCGCAAAGGCGCGCAACGCACTAATCAGTCGCGTCAGCTCCGGGGCCAGTACCTGCGCCCGGGCCTGCGTGAGCAAGCGCGCGTAACTCAGGTTATTGACGTCCTCTGACGTGCAGCCAAAATGCACCAGCTCGAGGGTCGCCGGACTCGCACCTGCGGCCTCCAGCTCTTGACGAACGTAATATTCGACGGCCTTGACGTCATGCTTGATGCGCGATTCGATTTCCTTGACTGTCGCGGCAGCCGTCGGGCCCGGATCACGGGCCAGCAACGTAGCTCGCGCTGTGGTCTGTGGTGACAGGGTGGCGCCGGGCAGCCGCGGCGCGGAGCGCGACAGCTCCAGCAGCCAAAGGGACTCGATGCGAATGCGCTCGTTGATCAGGCCCGCCTCGGCAAACAGCGCCCGGAGCGGATCCGCGACTGCCGCGTAACGCCCGTCAACGGGTGAAATGGCCAGCAGGCAGGTTTGGTCCATGCAGTAGGCTACGCGCAAGGTTAGAATCCCAATTGTAGCGCGTTAGCCTTGGTGGCGTGGCGCCGCTGCTTGCGATCACCACAGTTGGGGATATCATGAACTCAGGCGGATTTCGGCTGGAACATGACAGCATGGGGGAGCTTAAAGTACCCCGTGACGCGCTGTGGGGCGCACAGACGCAGCGAGCCATAGATAATTTCCCGGTCAGTGGCCGCCCGCTGCCGCGCGCCTTTATACGCGCGTTGGCGCTCATCAAACAGGCCGCTGCGCAGGCCAATGCGCAGTTGGGGCTTCTCGATGAGTCATTGGCGAAAGCCATCGGCGCTGCTGCAGCTGAGGTGGCTGGCGGCTCGCACGATCTGCATTTTCCCATCGACGTGTTCCAGACCGGGTCGGGAACCAGCAGCAATATGAATGCGAACGAAGTGATCGCGCGCCTGGCGGGCCGTGCTGCGCCGGGCGTGCATCCGAATGATCATGTCAACATGGGCCAAAGCAGCAATGACGTGATCCCTTCGGCAATACACGTAAGTGCCGCCCTGCTGTTGCGCGAGAATCTCCTGCCGGCGCTCGAGCATCTAGGGCTCGCAATACGCGAGCGCGAAGCCCAGATCGGCGACATCGTCAAAACAGGGCGCACACATCTGATGGACGCCATGCCGGTTACCTTGGCCCAGGAGCTGTCGGGTTGGCGCACGCAGATCGAAAACGGCGCCGCCCGAGTGCGCGCGACCGAGCCGCGGTTGCTGCGCCTGGCTCAGGGTGGCACCGCAGTGGGTACCGGAATAAATGCCGATCCGCGCTTTGCGGAGGCGTGTTGTCAGGCGCTGTCCAAGCTGTCCGGCATTGAATTCAAACCCAGCCGAAATTATTTTGAGGCGATGTCCACTCAGGATACGGCGGTTGAACTGTCCGGCCAGCTTAAAGTGGTGGCCGTCAGCCTAATGAAGATCGCCAATGACTTGCGCTGGATGAACAGTGGCCCACTCGCAGGACTTGGTGAGATTGAATTGCAGGCACTTCAGCCTGGTAGCAGCATTATGCCGGGCAAGGTCAATCCGGTAATCGCCGAGGCGGTCACCATGGTGGCCGCCGAGGTTATCGGCAATGATGTCGCCGTCACCGTAGCGGGACAGTCCGGAAATTTTCAGCTAAATGTCATGCTGCCGGTGATTGCCTGGAACCTGCTTGAGAGCATTCGCCTCCTGGGCAACATTTCGCGACTGTTGGCCGACAGTGCCATTGCAGGCTTCAGGGTTAACCGCGCGCGTTTGGCTGAGGCCCTGGAGCGCAACCCGATCCTCGTCACGGCCCTCAATCCGGTCATTGGCTACGAAAAAGGCGCGGCCATCGCCAAGCGTGCTTATAAGGAGGGCAAGGCGATCCGAGAGGTGGCCGCCGTGATGACCGATTTGCCCGCCGAGCGACTCGCGCAACTGCTCGATCCTGCGGAGCTGACCAAGGGCGGCATCAAGGGCGGCAACAGCGGAGGCGGCTAGCGCGTGCCGTTGCCCGCGAACTGGCTTGAGCGACTCCGCCATGCTCTGGCTGCCGCGCCCAACCACGACCCAAATCTCTGGCAAATCGCGGGCCAGCCGCTGTCCGCGTTCGCGGGCGTGCGCGCGGCCATGACTGACACGCCGCGGGCCGCAGCGGTACTGGTACCGATTATCAACCGCACTAATTCCCCGACATTGTTGATGACCACGCGTGCCGGACACCTGCGTCAACATGCGGGGCAGATAAGTTTTCCGGGCGGGAGGATTGAGGCCAGCGACGATGATGTACTCGGTGCCGCGCTGCGCGAGACCGAAGAGGAAATCGGTATTGATTCGAGCTACGTCGAGCCGTTAGGTTTTCTGCCTGATCAGATTGTATTGACGGGGTTTCGCATTACGCCAGTGGTCGCGCTGGTGCGCCCTGGATTTAATTTACGGGTGGACAACAGTGAAGTGGCGGAGGTGTTTGAGGTTCCTCTTGAGTATCTTAGCCATGCGGAGAATTTCCGCTTGACGCGCCGGACGTTGCGCGGTGTGGAGATTACGTTGAATGATCTGCACTTTGAGGGGCGCGTGGTCTGGGGCGCCACCGCGGGTATGCTGCAAGTGCTGCGCGCGGCATTGGTGGGCTAACCATGAGCGCAGCGGCCACGCAAATCGAGGTTTTGCTCAAATTGTGCGCGCAGTTGCGCGATCCACGCAACGGTTGTCCATGGGACCGCGCACAAACTTTGGCGACGATTGCCCCGCACACCATAGAAGAAGCCTACGAGGTGGCCGACGCCATTGCCACGGGGGGACCCGCCCGTATACGCGATGAGTTGGGCGATTTGCTGTTCCAGGTGCTCTTGCACTCTCAGCTTGCCCAAGAGCAGGGTTGGTTTGATTTCTCCGACGTCGCGGCGGGCTTGCATGACAAGCTAGTGCGTCGCCACCCACACGTGTTCGGCGATAGGAAGGTGCCTAACCAGGAGGTCCTCGCGCGCGAGTGGGATAAGCACAAGGCGGCGGAGCGCGCCGCGGCCGGGCTAGGCGGGGCTCTGGCCGGAGTGCCCAAGGCCCTGCCAGCGTTGGTGCGGGCGACCAAGCTCGGCCGGCGAGCGGCCGGCACCGGATTTGATTGGCCCGACGAATGCGCAGTCCGTCCGAAGATTGCCGAAGAGTTGCGCGAAACTGAGGCGGCGCTGGTGGCTCACGATTCGTCGGCTGTTGCCGAGGAACTTGGTGACACCTTATTTGCCCTCGTCAATTGGGCGCGGATGTTGCATGTGGACCCTGAAGCGGCATTGCGTGGCGCCAATGCGAAGTTCGAACGCCGTTTCGCTGCTATGGAAGCACTGATTGAAGCGCGCGGCCTCGATATGCAGGGCCTGTCGGCCGTGAGCTGGGAACAGCTTTGGAACGAAGTTAAAGCGGTCGGACGGCCAGGCCATAGGCTCAGTAAAATTTAGGGTTCAGGCTTCGTTCAGGCGAGCGCTGGCATCCTTGCGCCAGGGGCAACTAAGATGTCATGGTCGCCGCGCGCTCATAGCTCGGGGGCGGCTGTTTTCTGGAGCGGTCATGAGCAAATTTCTGGTTGTCCTCGGTCCCACCATGAGCCTGCTGTCCGCGCTGGTCTACAGCGGGCCGCCTCCCGAGCCGGGTGCACTGGGATATATCGATCCGGGCCATGCTCACGATTCTGGACGCGGCAGCAGCCAGGAGCAAATCATTGAGTCGGTGCAAAGGCACTACAACGCGAAGGTGGTGCGCGTCACAGAGACGACAGTAGATGGCCGGCCGGCCCTGCGATTACGTCTGCTCTCGGCGCAGCGTGTTTGGAGCCTGGTCGTCGATGCCAATTCTGGCCGAGTACTGTCGGGGGGATAATGCGCATCCTGGTCGTCGAGGACGAGACGGCGCTGCGCGAATCTCTCAAGCACGATCTGAGCGCTGCCGGTCACGCGGTCGACGTCGCCGCAGATGGCGAGGAGGGTTTGTACGCGGCGCTTGAATATCCGATTGACGTGGCTATTGTTGATCTCGGTCTGCCAAAGGTCAGTGGCCTGGACATCATTCGCAGGCTCCGCGCTGCGGGCAAGAGCTATGCGGTGCTCGTGCTGACCGCGCGCGACAGTTGGCAGGATAAGGTCGAAGGCTTAAGTGCTGGTGCCGATGACTACGTGGCTAAGCCATTCCATTTTGCGGAGTTGCAGGCGCGCCTCAGTGCCCTGCTGCGCCGGGCAGGCGGCTGGACCACGCCGCTCCTTCAATGCGGGCCGGTGACGCTCGACACCCGCGGGCAGGCGGTAGCGGTCGGCGGAGTGGCCGTGGAACTGACCAACTTCGAGTACCGGCTGCTGGAACATCTTATGCTGCATGCCGGTGAGGTCGTTTCCAAAACCGAACTTACCGAGAAGCTCTACGAACAGGATTACGAGCGGGACAGCAACGTTATCGAGGTATTGGTCGCTCGACTGCGCCGCAAGCTCGATCCGAAGGATGAGCTCAAGCCTATCGAGACCCTACGTGGTCGCGGCTACCGCGTTGTACTGACGCGCGGCGCTGCGGCTCCATAAGCCCCGTCCGTGCCCGAGCACATGGATCGCGCTCCCTCCATCAGCCGGCAGCTGGTCATCGCAGTTGCGGGACCACTGCTCCTATCGTTCGCTCTTACGATCGTGGTTCTTGATCGCATCTTCCAGGACTCGGCGATGCGGGCGCTGCGCGAGCGCCTGGACCAGGAAGTTGTCTCGCTAGTGACCGCGGCCGAGCTTACCGACGCCGGGCGCATGGAATTGCGATTGCTTGACCCGGAGTCGAGGCTGAGCCGTCGACAATCGGGGCAGTACGCGGCTGTGCGCGCGGCCAGCGGGCGTTACCTATGGACCTCACCGTCGCTGGCAGGACTGCCGGTCAACTTCGGCACTCCCGTCAGGAAGGGTCGAGTGTCCTTTTACACCAGCACTCTGGCCGACGGCACCCAATTAGGGATTCTCAACCGCGGGCTGGAATGGGATTCTGCCCCAGGCGACAGCGCCGAGCTGGTGTTCAGCGTGGCCGAGGACCTCGCTGGACAGAACGCGCGTCAACGTCATTTTCGCAATCAGTTGTGCGCCTGGTTTGGTGGCCTAGCAATATTGCTACTGGCTGTTCTGGGGGGCTTATTGCGCCGGGTACTGCGCCCGGTGCACCGGTTGGAGCAGGAAATTGCGGACGTCGACAGCGGCCGGAGTGCGCAACTAGGCGATGGGTACCCGCGCGAGCTGGCCGGGGTCGCGCGTTCGCTCAATGCCTTGCTTGGGTCGGAGCAGCGCCGCATTCGCCGTTACCGCGACACGCTTGGAAATCTCGCACACAGCCTGAAGACGCCGCTTGCCGTGATTCGCACTGCGTTGGCGAGCGATGCTGGAAAACGTGCCGGTGTAGATCGCGAGATCGACCGCATGGCGCAGATTGTGGATCGCCAGCTGCAGCGTGCTGGCATGAGCGGCGGTGCGACTCTGGGTCAAGCGGCGGTACCAGTGGGGCCGGTGATCGCAGAACTGCGCGCGGCCATGCTCAAGGTCCACGCTCGCAAAGACTTGGTAATTGAGACGGATGTGGCGCCGGGCACCGGTTTTGTCGGCGATCGCGGGGACCTGCTGGAACTGCTCGGTAACCTTCTGGATAACGCCTGCAAATGGTGCCGCAGTACCGTGCGAATACAGGCGCGTCAGGACTCAGTGCTGCCGCCGGCACGCGGTCTGACGATCAGGATCGAAGACGATGGACCGGGTATTGCGCCGGACAATCGCCGTCGCGTACTGGATCGAGGGGTGCGAGCCGACGAACGCGCGCCGGGGAACGGCCTGGGCCTGGCCATGGTCGCTGATACCGTGCTCCTGTATGGCGGGGAACTGCTGATCAGCGAATCGCCACAGCTGCACGGGGCATGCTTACACTTGGCGCTCCCGGGCCGGCCGGTGGAATCGGCGTGCTAACATCATCATGATGAGGTCAACGGAGATCAATTCGTGGCAACCGACCAGCTGGCAAGCGCGCAAGGCGCATCAGCAACCTGTGTATGCCGATGCGGCGGCGCTGGAAAGGGCAGTCGCCGACCTCTCGCGCCTGCCGCCGATCGTAGTGTCCTGGGAAATCGAAAACCTACGTGATCGTCTGGCGGCCGCCCAGCGGGGCGAGGCCTTTTTGCTGCAGGGCGGCGATTGCGCGGAGAGCTTCTCCGACTGCGATTCCGATCGCATCGCCAGGCAGTTAAAGGTACTTCTGCAGATGAGTCTGGTGTTGCTTCACGCGATGAAGCGACCCGTGGTCCGCGTCGGGCGTTTCGCCGGCCAGTACGCCAAGCCCCGCTCGGCCGACACCGAGACCCGTGAGGGCGTCTCGCTCCCCGCATACCGCGGGGATCTGGTGAATAAGCCTGAGTTCACTGCCGAAGCGCGCCGTGCCGATCCCCAATTGTTGTTGCGCGGCTATGAACGCGCAGCCCTGACACTCAATTTCGTGCGGGCGCTGGTCGATGGGGGCTTTGCCGACTTGCATCACCCTGAGTACTGGGATCTGGGATTCGTCCGCCACGCGCAACTGCGCGAGGACTACGAACGTATCGTACATTCGATCGGCGACGCGCTTGATTTCTTCGAGTCACTAACCGGTCAGAAGGCGGGCGATTCAAATCGCGTGGAATTCTTTGCCAGTCATGAGGGGCTGCATCTGTTGTACGAGCAGGCGCAGACTCGCTACATCGCCCGCCAAGAGCGTTGGTACAACCTCTCTACCCATATGCCCTGGATCGGCATGCGAACCGCGCAGGTCGAGGGTGCGCACGTGGAGTATTTCCGTGGCATCGCCAATCCCATCGGCGTGAAGGTAGGTACGGCGATGACTGATGAGTGGCTGCAGGAGCTGGTGGCGACTCTAAACCCACAAAATCAACCTGGGCGCCTGACGCTAATTCATCGCTTTGGCGCCAAGGATATCGAACAGCATTTGCCACGAATGATTGCGGCGGTACGGCGCACGGGCGCGACCGTGCTGTGGTGCTGTGATCCAATGCACGGTAACACCGAAACCACCAGTGGCGGGGTCAAGACGCGGCGCTTTGAGAACATATTGCGCGAACTGGACCTGTCGTTTCGCATTCATCGGGAATTGGGCTCGATATTGGGCGGCGCCCACATCGAACTGACGGGCGAGGATGTCACCGAATGCACTGGTGGGGCGCGCGGCCTGACCGATGCCGATCTGCAGCGGGCTTACCGCTCGCAGGTGGATCCGCGACTGAACTACGAGCAGGCGCTCGAACTGGCAATGCTAATCGCCGAGCGCAGCAAGCAGCGCACGTGAGTGCCCGAGCCCGCCGCTACATTTGACCCGCAACAGTTTGTTGCCAGCCTGCCGTTGCGGCCGGGGGTCTATCGCATGTACGACGCGACCGGAGAGCTTGTCTACGTGGGCAAGGCGGCGCGCCTGCGTGACCGCGTTGGCAGCTACTTCAAGGCAAGGTCCGATTCGCCCAAGGTAGCGGCCATGCTGCGCCGGGTCGCGCGTATTGAGGTGACAGTGGTCGGCTCCGAGACGGACGCCTTGCTGCTTGAGTGCAACCTGATCAAGGCGCACCGCCCGCGCTATAACGTCATCTTTCGCGACGACAAGACCTTTCCATACGTGTTGTGTGCCCCGGGCCACGAGTTCCCGCGCCTGCAGTTCTGGCGCGGGCTGCGCCGCCCGGCGGGCCAATTGTTCGGGCCCTTCCCGACCGCGCACGTCGTTAAGGAAGTTCTGCTGCAGTTGCAAAAGGTGTTTCGCATTCGCAACTGTCGCGACTCGTTTTTTGCGCACCGCAGCCGCCCGTGCCTCCAATACCAGATTGGCCGTTGCACCGCTCCGTGCGTGGGACTGATCAGCGCGGCGGACTACCGACGGGACCTCGATTCAGCGCTGCGGGTGCTGTCAGGGGGGAGCGAAGCGGTGAGCGACGAGCTGCGCGCGCAGATGGCGAACGCGTCGACGGCACTGCAGTTCGAGGCGGCCGCGCGCTTGCGCGACCAACTGGCGGGCCTGAGCGAATTGCAGTCGCAGCAGATCACCAACGCGCCGCGGACGCGCGATGTCGATGTGGTCGCGCTGGTCGGGGAACCCGGACGCTATGGGGTAACCCTGCTCACGGTGCGCGACGGGCAGAGCCTTGGCACCACAAATTTCTTTCCGGCGGCGCTGGGCGACCCGGCCGAAACGCTCGCCGAGTTTCTGTTGCTCCATTATGCGAGCCAGCCGGCCCCAGGCGAGATCCTGATCAACCAGCAGTTGCCCGATCATGAATCGGTCGCCGAGGCGCTCGTGGCCGTGGCCGGTCGCGGTGTGCACTTGCATCGGAGCGGCCGCGGGCTGCCGGGACGCTGGCTGGAACTGGCGGAGGAGAACGCGCGCCAGGCCCTGCGCATGCGCGCCGACCGGCACGACTTGGTGGCCAGGGCACTTGAGGCGCTGACTTTGTTGCTGCCGTTAACCCGCGCCCCGGAGCGTATCGAGTGCTTCGATATCAGCCACACCGGCGGCGAGGGCACGGTGGCGGCCTGCGTCGTGTTCGGACCCGACGGTGCGCTCAAGCGGGCCTATCGGCGCTACAACATCGAGGGCGTGGCGCCCGGAGACGATTATGCGGCCCTGGAGCAGGCGCTATCGCGCCATGGGGCGCGTATCGTATCGGGCGACTTGCCTCGACCCGACCTGCTGCTCATTGACGGGGGTGCCGGTCAACTGCGGGCGGCTCAGCAGGGCCTTGCGAGGGCGCATTGCGACGGCCTGGTCCTGCTGGGGATCTCAAAGGGGCCGGACCGGAAGCCCGGACAGGAAAGATTGCACTGGCTAGGTGAGTCGGTGGCCCGCACGCTGCCACCCGACAGCCCTGCGTTGCACTTATTACAGCGGATTCGGGACGAAGCACACCGCTTTGCTATCACGGGTCACCGCCGCCGGCGCGCGCGGCGTTACACTGAGTCGATACTTGAGGCCGTGCCTGGCCTGGGACCGGCGCGCCGACGCGCATTGTTGGTGCATTTTGGCGGGTTGCCCGGAGTGCTGCGCGCCGGCATAGCCGATCTGGAGCGCGTACCGGGAGTCGGGACAGCGCTGGCGAGAATTTTATATGATCACCTGCACCCGGGGGCCTGATGGTCTGGAATCTGCCCATAATTTTGACGTGGCTGCGGATCTTGGCGATACCGCTGATCATCCTGTTGTGCGTCATGGGCAAGCGCAATCCGCTCGGCGGAGCCGATGTCGCCGCCGGCTTAGTGTTCGCGGCCGCCGCCATTACCGATACGCTCGACGGCTACCTGGCGCGCCGCCTGGGGCAGACGACATCGCTGGGCGCCTTTCTTGACCCGGTCGCTGACAAGCTGATCGTCGCGGTGGCTTTGGTGCTGATTGTGAGTCGCGATCAGCACCTGCTCATGATACTGGCAGCCGTGGTGATCATCGGGCGTGAGATCGCCGTTTCGGCGTTACGCGAGTGGATGGCGGAGCTTGGCCATCGCACCAAGGTTGCAGTGTCCGCGCTCGGTAAGTACAAGACGATCGTGCAGATGGTGGGAGTGAGTCTGCTGCTGTATCGGCATGAGTTGCTTGGGGTGCCTATGTACCTGTTGGGCAAGTGGCTCACGTTGGTCTCTGCGGTGCTGACGCTAGTGTCTATGTTTATGTATCTTCGCGCCGCACTCCCGTACCTGCGCGAGCGTTCCTGAGGCTGGAGTCGGTTATCTACTGAACAAGACGCCTGGACCCCGCATCACGCCGGGCTTTAGGCATTGAGCCACCGGTCCAGTTTATTCATTGGCGGTGGCTTGGAAAGCCCAGCGTCCCTGTGAACTTGGGGGCTGGTGCTCAATGAAAGTCGCGCGAACGGCGCGCCACCCCGGCAAGCCAGCGCGAGCGATCGTGCAGACTGCGCGCCACCACGTGCGTGATGCCGTGCTGGTTCTGCAGCGTGCCCTTCACCTCCAGCAGACTTGCCGTAAGGGCGGGCATGCGCTGTATCGCAAACACCTGGGGCCACAGAATCACGTTGACGATGCCGGTCTCGTCCTCGAGCGAGAGGAATACCACCCCGGATGCGGTGCCGGGTTGTTGCAGGTGGGTGACCAGTCCGCCCACCCGCACCGGCGTACCATCGGGGAGCGCGCGCAGTTCCAGATTGCTGCTGAGTCCCAAAGCGCGCAAACGTGGGCGCAGTAGTCGCAGCGGATGGTCCGTGGTACTCAAGGAGAGCTGCTGGTAATCAGCCATGATTTCCTGGGCGGCGCTGGGCCTAGGCAGCGCCACGGCCGGCTCGGCCGCCGCCGTAAGAGCCAGCGTGCCCGGTGGCGGCTCGGCGCCCAGAGCCAGCCAGCTGGCCGCGTGCCGATGTTCGCTTAACGAGCGTAATGCACCCGCGCGCGCCAGCAGCTGCAGGCTGCGCCGGCACAATGCCGCGCGCCGGGCAAGGTCGGCGATGCTAAAGAACGCCTGCTCCGTGCGCGCGGCAATGACGCGTTCAGCGTCGGGCCGAGGGAGCGAGCGCACTAACGCCAGGCCGATGCGGATAGCGAGCGCGCCGCCGTTCGCCGCCTCCAGCGTGCAATCCCACTCGCTGATCAGCACGTCGGGCGCCAGGATGCTCACGCCACTGCGCCGCGCTTCCTGCACGAGCTGCGCGGGTTGGTAGAAACCCATCGGTTGGCTGTTGAGGAGCGCGGCAATGAAGGCCGCGGGTTCATGGCATTTGAGCCAACAGGAGATATAGGTAAGCAAGGCGAAGGAGGCGGCGTGCGATTCGGGAAATCCGTATTCGCCGAAGCCGAGGATTTGCTTATAGATGCTGTGGGCAAACTCGGTGGTGTAACCGTTGGCCGCCATTCCCGAGAGCAGGCGTTCGCGGAACGGTTCCAGTCCGCCGCGGCGTTTCCACGCCGCCATGGAGCGACGCAGTTGGTCGGCCTCTCCGGCGGAGAAGTTGGCGGCGGTGACTGCAATCTGCATCACCTGTTCCTGAAAGATCGGTACCCCAAGCGTGCGGCGCAGAACTTCAGCGAGCGCCGGGCTCGGATAAGTGACGGCGGCCGGATCCTGCCGGCGCTGCAGGTACGGGTGCACCATGCCACCCTGTATCGGGCCGGGGCGGATGATCGCCACTTCGATCACCAGGTCATAGAAGCAGCGTGGGCGAAGCCGTGGCAGCATGCTGATCTGTGCGCGCGATTCGATCTGGAATACCCCGGTGGTCTCGCCGCGGCAGATCATGTCGTAGGTGGGGCCATCTTCGGCGGGAATGTCCTGCACGCGCTGTGGCCAACCGCGATGTGCGAACGTGAGTTCCAGTGCCTTGCGGATCGCAGTGAGCATGCCGAGCGCCAGCACATCAACCTTGAGCAGACCGAGCGTTTCCAGATCATCCTTGTCCCACTGGATCACGGTGCGTCCGGGCATGGCAGTGTTCTCGATCGGCACCAGTTGGTGCAATGGCTCGCCGGAAATCACAAAGCCACCCACATGTTGGGAAAGATGGCGCGGGAAGCCGCGCAGCTCGGCAATGAGTTGCGCGGCGAGCGCCGCTGCTGCCGAGGGCGGCGCCGTTCCGGCGGTGATGCCCAGCGCCCGCTCGACATCGCGCCGCGCGCTGCGTGAGCGATAGGTGATGACGGTGGCGGCGAGCGCGGTGCGCTCACGACCATATTTGGAATAGATGTACTGGATCACCTCTTCGCGCCGCTCGTGTTCAAAGTCGACGTCGATATCGGGAGGCTCGCGCCGCTCGCGACTGACGAAGCGCTCAAACAACAAGTTCATGCGCGCCGGATCGACTTCGGTAATGCCAAGGGCGTAGCAAACCGCGGAGTTCGCCGCCGAGCCGCGTCCCTGACAGAGTATGCCGCGTTGCCGCGCAAAAGCGACCAGGTCATGTACCGTGAGAAAAAAATGTTCGTACCTGAGTTCGCTGATCAGCCGCAATTCTTTTTCCAGCAGCGCCGCGACCGTCGCCGGTACGCCGCCAGGCCAACGTTTTCTTGCCCCGGCTTCGGTCAGCTGTCGCAACTGTGTTGTAGCGCTGTTGCCAGCGGGCACCAGTTCAGCCGGATACTCATAATGCAATTGACCGAGATCAAAATGACAGCGCTCGGCGATGGCCAGGCTGGCGGCAAGCAACTCTGGGGGGTAAAGACTCGCCAGCGTCTGCCGCGAGCGCATATGCCGCTCGCCGTTGGCGAACAATCGCTTGCCCGCCGTGGCCAGAGTGCAACCGTGGCGAATCGCAGTAAGCAGATCCTGTAGGCGCCTCCGGCTGCGCCGATGCATGTGCACGTCGCCGGTGGCCACTGTCGGCAGGTGACACTGTGCCGCGAGTTCCAGGCAGCGCGTCAAGCGCGTTGCGTCGCTGGTGCCCCGATGCAACCCCACCGCCAGCCAGGATCGGCGTGGAAAGCACTCGCGGAACCATTGTCCCTGACGCAGCGCCGCTGTCGCGCTGAGGGTGGGAGTCGATGGCGGCAGCCAGAGCGCCAGGCAGGCCTCGAGCCCGGATTCAAGGTCCACAGGACTGAGCGCATAGCTGCCCTTGGTGGCGCGCCGTCGGGCGCGGGTTATCAGCTGGCAGATCTGTGCGTAAGCGCGCTGTTCGGGCGCCAGCAACACCAGTTGAAGGCCTTCGTCGCAGCGAAATTCGGCGCCGATGATCAGCTGCAGCGCGCTTCCTTCCGGCAAGTCGCGCCGCGCCTCGTAGGCGCGCACCACGCCGGCCAGCGAGCATTCGTCGGTCAGCGCCAAGGCCCGATAGTCCAGCTCGTGTGCGCGCGTTACCAGTTCGGCCGGGTGCGAGGCGCCGCGAAGGAAACTGAAATTGCTCACGCAATGCAGTTCGGCGTACTCGGTCACGGCCTCCTCACACACGCCGGCGCGAGCATGGCCCTGTGCATGAGCGCTGCGCTCTTCATGCCCAGAGGCCGTGCACATGCCAACCGCCGCCGCGCAGGTCTTCAAACACCCACAGCTGCGCGCCGTTCGGCTCGCGGGCCAGGTAATAATCGCGCGCCACATCGGCGCCGTCCCACCAGCCGCTTTCGATGCGCTCGGGACCGGCGAGCAATTCCTGCGGCCTGTCGATGCGCCGCGGTTCTGACATTAACCAGCAAGGGCGGCTAGGTCGTTCTGATCCGTCACGTTGCCCGCCCGCAGGTCCGATGGCTGCCGCTGTGAGCGCCACGAGCCGCGCGGCGTGCAGGTGCCAGGCGCGTTCAGGACGGTGTTCCTCGGTGCTGCTCATGGCCTGCACCGCACCCGCGCCAAGGCGTGCGCCGAGCCGGTCGAGGACCTGCTGGAATTGCTCGCTTTGCTGATCCGCGCGCGAAAACAAATCATTCTGTACCACCAGGGGCTGCAGAAATTCGGAGGCTGTAACCCCCAGTCCATGCACCGGCGCGGCTAGCGCGGTCACTGCCAGCCGCTCGCGCGCCAGCAACAACAGCTGCGCCGCATCACGGCTAGGCCGGGTGAGGCTCACCGCCAGGCGTGTCACTGCGCCGCGACGGTGCTCGAGGTGGAGCGTGTAGCGTTGCACGGCGCGCTCACGCGCGCGCAGATACCCCTGCAGTCCCGCCAGCAGGCGCTGCAGGGGAAATAACAGCGCGGTGGTGTCGGTCACGGGGTCGCTGAACTCGTAACGAGTATGAAAATGCGCCGGTGCTTGCACGTAGCGCAGTGGCTCGTGCACCGCGCCGCGCAGACGCTGCAGGTACAGATTGGCGTCGGGACCAAAACGCTGCGCTATCGAGGCCGCGGGCAATGCCAGCACTTCACCGATGCGCCGCAAGCCAGCGCCGTGCAAGGCCGCGAGTTGCTCGACGGGCAGTGCCAGCAAAGCCAGGGGGAGCGGCTCGAGCAGTTGCAACAGCTGCGTACCCGTTACGGCGCTGGTGGCGAGGCCAGCGCGTGCCAGAAGTGCCGCGCCCTGAAGGGTTGGGGCGATACCTAATCGATGGGTGTAGCCGAGCGGTATCAGGCCTGCGGCAACGCACCCCCGTAAGCTGGCGTGATCACCGAACAAGCGACGACTCGCGCCAATCTCGAGCCACAACAGGGCGCTGCCGTCTGCGGCGGCATGCTCGCTGACCTGGCCGCTCCATTGCAGGGACCACAGGGCCAGGTTCTGGAGCGCAGCCTGCACCGCTGGTGGCGGCCGGGGCGGATGCTCCGGACCACGCGCAGCGCCGGCCGACGCTTCAAGCGCAAACCGCGGCAGCAGGATACACAACCAGAGCATGGGCGCGCCCACCACGGGCTTTTTGAATTTCGACGTGCAGCCCGGCGTTCAGGGCCTTGAGCCGTAACCGCAAGGCCGCGGGCGAGGGCTGCAACGCCGCGGTCGGCGGGCGATACAGCAGACCGCAGCTCCCGCCGGTCTCGGCTGCGAGCTGGAGCCGGCGCACGCGTCGGTCATCGAGTGCGGCCGGCCAGGCGAGCACCGCACCGATGGCCGGGCAACGCAGCGCCTGCTCCGCAGCCCACAGCACACTGGGCGTATCGCGCGCCTGCACGAGCACCACCCGATTGAGCACCAGACCATGTTGCGCGAGCGCTGGCGGGTAGGGCAGGCAAGGCGGTGCAATCCATACCAGGTACCGACCGGCACGGCTGAGTTTCGCGAGCGCGGGCAACAATAAGGACAGCTCGCCGATCCCCTGCGTTTCGGGCATCAGTTCAGTAATCGCCCCCACCGGCCATCCGCCGCCTGGCAACAGCGCGTCGAAATTCGCGAAGCCTGTGGGCTGTGCAGTGGGCCGCCCCTGATCGTCGGCATGGGCAGTGCGGCCCATGTGTTCCAACCGCGTGCGCAATTGATCACGATCCAGAGGCGGCGAGGACATATTCAACCCGTGCAGCACCTGAGATCTCACGATTTGCGTGCCTGCGGCAATCCACGGCGCAGCAGTCCGACTACCAGACCCTCGATGACGCACTGTTGTCGCCGCAGATCCACTTCGAGCGGCTTGAAAGCGGCGTTGGCCGGTTCCAATCGCAGCAAATGCCCATTGCGGCGGTAATATTTCACGGTCGCTTCATCGCCCAAGCGCGCAACGACGATCTGGCCGTTGCTGACCTGCGCGGTACGATGCACGGCCAGGATGTCGCGATCGTGTATGTCGGCATCGAGCATGCTTTGGCCGTGCACGCGCAACAGGAAATCGGCGCGCGGACGGAACAGCGCCGGATCGAGCAACAACTCATCCTCGATGTTATCGAGTGCCAGTGTCGGTACGCCGGCCGCGACCCGCCCATACAGCGCCAGCCGACGGGCCAGCGCGAAGGAGGATTGCAGCAGACGAATGCCGCGTGCCACACCCGGCTCCAGCGCGATGAGTCGCTTGCCGGCGAGCGCGCGCAGATGTTGATCGATGCCCTGGCGATTGCGTAATTTCATCAATCGGGCCAGATCGGCACGAGTCGGCGGGCGGCCGTGGCGGTGCAGAAACTGTTCGATCAATTCCAGGACCTGACGTTGGCGAGGACTCGGTTCCGGGATAAGGGTGTTCATGCCGATACCATACAAGTGTCTGGTATATATTTAAAGTCGGAAGATTCCTCGTGCTAGGCTTGGCTGCCACGTACCCCGTCAAAACAATGCTTAAAACAAAAACTTATATCGCGCTGCTGTTGGCGGCTGGCAATGTGCCCTGCTTCGCCACGATTTATGTAATTACCGCCACTGCACAGAGCGTATTTGGCGAAGACCAGAGCGTACAAACGGTCTATGAGGACACCCTCTATGACCTGGCGCGTCAGTACAGCCTCGGCTCGGAAGAGCTGATTCGCGTCAATCCGAAGCTGGATCCGTGGATTCCCGGCGCCGACAAAACCGTATTCATTCCGGGCCGGCACATACTGCCCACCGGCCCGCACACCGGCATCGTGGTCAATATCGCCGAGCACAGGCTCTACTATTACCCAAAACCGCAGCGTCACATGCCCCAGCAGGTGATCAGCTATCCGGTCAGCATCGGCAAGATGGACTGGCACACGCCGCTGGGCCTGACGCAGGTAATCTCCAAACAAAAGGACCCTTGGTGGTTCCCGCCCAAATCAGTTCGCGACGAGCACGCCAAGGATGGCGATATCCTGCCTGCGCGCGTCCCTCCTGGGCCGGACAATCCCCTCGGGACTCGCGCCTTGCGGCTTGGGGCCGGGAAGGGCACCTACCTGATCCATGGCACCAACAATCCGATCGCCGTGGGCCTGGCGGTAACCCATGGCTGCATACGCATGTATCCGGAAGACATCGAGGCGCTGTTTCCGATGGTCCCGGTGGGCACCCCGGTGCGCATTATCAATGAGCCGGTCAAAATCGCGTGGGTCAATGGCGAACTGCTGCTTGAGGCGCACCCGCCCGTGGACGCGCAGGGGCAAACTTACGAACCCGACGTGGATAAATTCTCTGAATTACTGAAAGAGGCCGTGGGCAAAAGCGTTGTGGCGATCCATTGGGACTACGCCCGTGAGGTTCTGGCGCGCGCTGATGGCGTGCTGGCCACGGTCGGTCTTGAGGCGAAGCTTCCGGACGCGAGCCCGACCGCCGCGGTGCTCCCGGGCGCCCGTTGATCCGCTGCGGGCTGGCCTTGGTGAGGGGGCACCTTTTCGCAGATTTGGTGTCGGAGTTGAATAGCGCGACAAATCAGCTATAGTTCGCTGCCCCCGGGAGATCTATTTCTGCTTTAACTTGCTGATATTGAAGAATATTTTGAAGAGAAGCCATGTCAGAGCGCGATAGCGAAAATTTTGATTTAGACGAAGAATTCGTCGCTGAGGCCGAAGACAGCACCGATTACGACGGTTTGCTGGCACGCGTGGACAAGCGCGTGCGTACCCAAGGTAAGAAGGGAAAGGCCGCCTGGAGCAAGCTCGAAGAGGTGCTTGCCGATCGCAAGCTCGAGAAAGATCTGCGGGATCTTTTCAACGAAGAATAATCGGCGGTCCGCCAGCGCGCTGCGACTGGCCAGGCCGTCCCAGATACCTGTGTAGTCAAGGCTAGCGATGAGCGCAGGCGTCACGGCCGATTGGATCGTCCTGAAGTTCGGCGATGAAAGCGTCAGTGCACGCGGGAACTGGCTCAACAGCGCTTCGGTCATGTGCGCGCGGCGTGCGAGCGGCGCCCCTGTGTTGAGCGTGCATTCTGCACTGGTTGGCGTTACCGACCTCTTCGAAAAACTACTTCGCGCCGCGCTTCGCGGGACGTACGCCCCGCTCCGGGCAGCACTCGACACCCACCATCGAAACCTGGCCGCCGAGTTGCATGCGAGAATCACCTCGGCCTACACGAAGTTGCCGATCCTCGGATGGGGACATAGTCAGCGGCAGGTCCAAAGTGACCATGTCGCACGCCTCAGGTGGCGGCCGATACCACGCCGGGGTCCGCATGGGCCGACATTTATCGCCTCCCTGAGTGTGCCGCCGTGAGACGCCCGTGGTGGGAACCGCGCCGCGACGAGTTACTGCGCATAGCGCACGCGCACGGTTGCGCCTACGTGTACGACAGTCGTGAAGTCGAGGCGGCGGCGGCCAAGCTAAGCGCCCTCAAATCGATCGGACGCGTTTTTTATGCCATGAAGGCTAACCCCAATGCCGAGCTGTTGCGGATCATCGGGGCGGCGGATATTGACTTTGAATGCGTCTCGCGCGGAGAGATCGAGCACGTAATGATCTCCGTCCCCGGGCTGGCGCCGGGCCGAATCCTCTACACCCCCAACTTTGCGCCGCGCGAGGAGTACGCGTGGGCTTTCGAGCGGGGTGTCACGGTCACCATCGACAACCGCTATGTATTACAGAACTGGCCAGAGATCTTTCGGGGACGAGACGTGCTTGTCAGAGTGGACACGGGCACGGGGCGGGGCCACCACCTGCACGTGCATACAGCCGGTGAGGACGCCAAGTTTGGCATTCCGCTCGATGAGCTTGCGGATCTGGCAGCGCTAGCCACCGCGGGAGCGTGCCGCGTGATCGGGTTGCACGCCCACGCCGGAAGTGGCGTGTTCGAGGCCGACAGCTGGGCGCAGAGCGCTGAACTGCTGCTGGGAGCGGCGCGGTATTTTCCACAATTGCGGTGCATCAACATCGGCGGTGGGCTTGGCGTTCCGGAGCGTCGCGAGCAAGCCGAGCTGGATCTGGCGCAATTCGACGCCGCGTTGGGCGCGGTGCGCGCCCGCGCGCCGGGGCTGGAGTTCTGGCTCGAGCCCGGGCGTTTCCTGGTCGCCGCGGCCGGGGTGCTGCTGGTGCGCGTGACGCAGACAAAGGTCAAGGGCGCCACGCGCTACGTCGGTGTCACGACGGGCATGAATTCATTGATACGGCCGGCGCTATACGGGTCTTGGCACGAAATCGTCAATCTTAGCCGCCTCAACGAGTCCGCTACTGAACTGGTCAACGTAGTCGGACCGATCTGCGAGTCGTCGGATGTACTCGGCCACGATCGGCTGTTACCACCTTCGCAGGAAGGCGACGTGCTGTTGATCGCCAACGTCGGTGCGTACGGCCGATCCATGAGTTCAAACTACAAT